>CAXPZW010000016.1:0-26496 GCA_964221845.1 Luminiphilus sp.
CTGATCACGTGGGTGTCAAGAAAGTTGTTCTCGTCGTTCAAATCCTGCATGAGCGGGGATTGCACCGGTCCGCCGCAGGCCGCAAGCAAGGCCGCTCCAGAGAGTACCAACAGGATGCGGGCGATCATTCAGAGTCGATTTTATCCAAGTGCTCCATGCCGTCGATCTCAATCACCTTCGCCAGGCGACGGATCTGCTTGAGGTCGATTTCTCCAAAGAGGCTCATGATGTAGAACTCGCCCTGGTCGCCTTCTTGGCCTTGGGTCCAGCCCACCATCAGCAGCTCTGAGATGATGCCGTTCTCTTCCTTGACTTTGAAGGTGAATTCTTCGCCCTCTTGCTTGACCACCATCAGCTCTTCGTACTTGGCGGGCGGAATGGCCAGCGCCTTTTTGTACTCCGATTGGGGGTTGTCCACAGGGCCAGCGATCATCTTCATGCCTTTCAGCTTGGAGATGGCTTCCAGGATTTCCTTTTCCTCGGGCGTGTCGCCTTCGATGTGGGTGAACAGTTCGAACATCTTGGCCGAAATGCTCACGTGCGAAAGCCGGTCATCGTCAGCGTAAGCCTTGTAATGGGTGTCCACCGCATTTTGGGCGAACACACTGAAGTTCAGGGCCAAAGCGAGTGCAGTCAGGATAGTTTTCATTGCGATACAGTATTGTTGCGCCGTCCAGTGACGGCCGTGTTGATCTTATCAAGTTTGCCCGTGTGGGCGGCGGTTTCGTCCATTTTGCGGGACATGAAACTCAGTTTTTCTTTGAGCAGATTAAAGGCCTCGCGTACTTCAGGGTCGGCTTGTTGGAGGGAGGTGGCTTGGCTCACGGGGCCGTCGAGGTCCGAAGGCGCAGGTCCGAAGAAGGAAACGCCAAACCAAACGCCGGCGATCACAGCGGCAACCGAAGCCACTCTGAACAGGGGGCGCAGGACCGCCAAACCTCCACGGGCAGGTCGGGGTTTGTTGACGGTGAGGGCCAACACGCGCTCGTCAAATTCCGGTCCGGGTGCAGCTACGTCGTCGCCCGCCATCTCAAAGTAGGCGGCCAAATCGGCGTATTGTTCTGGCACTTCACGGAAGCGGAAGTAATTGCGCAGGGCGGTCTCCTCCTCAAGGGTGGTGTCTCCGTCCCAGAAGCGGCGTACGGCCGCGTCGATGTCATGCGGTGTGTACTCCATAATGGTTGTCTTTGCTCAACAGTCCTTTGAGTGCTTTGCGTGCGCGGTGGATGCCCACCTTGACGCGGTTGAGGTCCATGCCGGTGATTTCGGCGATGTCCTGGTAGCTGTACCCCACAAAATCCCGCAGAATGAGGATTTCGCGTTGGTTGTCCGGTAAGCTGCGTACCATGCGCTGCACGTGCTGGTGCGACTCTGCGCGTTCCAGGGTGCGATCGGGCGTGGGCTCGGAGCTCACCACATCGGTTTGGGCCTCCCCGCCGCGGCGCAGTTTGTTGTACTTCAACCGGTCCAGTGAACGGTTGCGCACCAGGGTCATGAGGTAGGCTTCGATGTTGTTGTAGGTGTCCAAGGGCTGTTGTTGTTCCCAAATACGAATCATGATGTCCTGCACAATATCCTCGGCATCCTGTGCCTGGCCTACCAGACGGAAGGCCACCACAAAAAGCTTGCGCTTCAAGGGGAGAACGGTGTTTTGAAAATCGTGTGCGGTCATCGGTTCAGTCCCAAGACGACTGGGTTTGGGTGAAGTTACGCCGAATGGTGGATTTTTTTTGAGGCGTGGTTTTGCAGGGGATACAAAGGGATTTGAAATGCGCGAAACCCACTGCGGGCATCCGGGGCCCCTCCAGCCCCTCCCCACCACCTCCTTCCAGTTGTAGAGCCCCAAAATTCCACCACCCACACCGCCCGTCCCAACGTTTCCTTCACCGTTTTGTAGCCTGCGCTTGACGGCCAATGCCTTGCAGGTTTGCCCCGATGGTTGGAAAAAAAATGACGCTTTTCGCCAAGGTTCTCTCCCTCAGGCGCGTACTTAGGAGTACAAGCGTGACATTTCCGTGCAACCCTTTGGGTTGGAAAAGCGTTATTTCAACATTCGAAAGACTGACGGCTATTCGCACTGCTGCTACCATATGGATCCTGCTCCTCTGCTTGCCCGCCCTGGCGCAACGCAGCAGCTCCACGCCGCCTTCTTGGGAGTCGCTTACCGGCGCCCAAGCCCAAGTCTACTACGAACCCCTCCCCGATACCGATGACGCGGATTTGATCGCCGAGGACTTCTTTTTGAACCTCGGCAAACACCGTGCGTACCGCTTCGGGTTCAGCCAAGTCACCTCCTTCAACCCCAACCAAGATGGCCGTTGGTCTGTCCTGGACAACGGAGACCGCATTTGGCTCATGGGCCTGCACTCCAAAGGAGCGCAAGGCATCGGTGCCATTCTGGAAAATGTATACATCCCTCCCCGAGGCGCAGTCTACATCTACAGCGAAGACAAAACCGAGGTGTTTGGCCCCATCACTCACGACGACAACCGCTCCACAGCGTTGCTCCAGCTCCCTCCGATGCACGGAGAGCGCCTGGTGCTTGAATACTTCGAGCCCTACGCAGAACGTGGCGAAGGCCAGTTTACCGTGGCCCGTGTGATTCACAACTACCGCAACCTGGAACAACCCGCCATGGCCGACAGCCTGCAGTCCAACTGCCTGCTGGATGCCAAATGCGCTTGGGGCCAATACCGCAGTGCAGCCAAATCGGTGGTGCGCATCACCACCGCTGAGGGCAGCAAAAGCGCCAACGGGGTGCTGATCAACAACTCAGGCAACTTGGAGCAGCCTTACGTGCTCACCAGCGACGCGGTGTTGGAAGGACGCGCCAGCACACTGCTGTTTGAATTCAACCGCTACAGCGAAACCTGCGGCGAAGAAGAAGAACGCTCGTTCACCCAGGTCATTACCGGTGCTGACATTGTGGTCCACAACGAAGCCGCTGGCCTGGTGCTCTTGAGCCTCCATGAATCGCCCAGCCACGAATGGAACCTCTACTACAGCGGCTGGAACCGCGATGTATCGGGCGACACCGAAGGTGCGGTGCTCTTCCACCCCGGTCCAGACGGACTCAAAGTGGCCGAACTCGACCAATGGGCCCTCACCAGCATTGAAGGTACTCCCGCCATCCGTGTGGACCGCTACTTGGATGGTGCCACCTCCGCAGGAGCGTTGGGCGCGCCCTTGTTCAACTCCAACGGACAAGTCATCGGCATCTTCACCGAAGGAGACGGGGACTGCCAAGATTTTGTATACGACCGTTTCACCCCCATCAGCTTGGCATGGGATGAATTGGACGACTTCCTCAATCCGGTGGGCCAAGACCTCCAAGCCATCGACGGCGACGACGTGGACAAACGTCCGCGCGACACCAGTATTGTCCGAGACAACCTCGCCTTGTTCCCCAACCCGGCCAGCGGCCAGGTGTTTGTGTTCAACGGCAACGACCAACGCCTCAGCCGCGTGCGCTTCTACAACGGAGCCGGCCAGCTGGTCAAAGAGGTCACCCCCGAAGATCAGGCGATTTCCATCTCCGACCTCAGCCCGGGTGCTTACTTGGTTGAAATCCAACTGAACGCCTCGGTTTCAGTGATGGAAAAGCTAATCGTGCACTGACCTCGCTTCCTGCTTCCCCTGCTCACCTCCCCCGCACTTTTCACGCTTCACTTTTCACTCCCCCCGGTTGAGGACAAAAAAACGCCCTCTCATACGGGAAAGCGTTTCAATATCCGTAGTTCGCCCCCCTACTAGCTTGGCCGAGGGAGTAGCGCGCACGCCGTCGAGCGTGTAAAGGTTTTCTGTTTTGATCACATCCACGCCGGTTTGAACGGCTTTGCTAAAGATGCTGGAGATGTCGGCGATTTCAGCTGTACCGAGGTCCTTGGACTCAAAGCGGCAGCGACAGTGGCCGGCGCATGTGGGCCTGTTGTTGGCTCTTTGATTTACTCGGTAGGTTGGAGGTAGAAATCGTCGCGATTGAGGTTGACCTTGTCGTGGATGGTCAACGTAGCACCCACCGTACACATGATGGTGGCAAACACAGGACCGATATAAGCTCCGATCAACGGAATCCACATCAAAAAGGCAAACACCATGCCGTTGCCCAAGGCAATGCCCTTGTTGGCCCGGATAAACGCCACACTTTCTTTGACGTTCAAACGGCGACGCTCGTTGGTGTAGTCCATGGTGGCAAAGCCAAAGAAGTACGCGCCCACCAACCAAGTGAATACCGCACCTGCCGGCAGGGTAATGATGGCCAGCGGCGGCACCATAGCCGTGATGGCCAGGTTTACGGCCCACACCGCGATGATGATGCCCATTTCAATGGCAAAGTTGCGCATGGCGATCAGGACCCCGCGCCAGATGTCCTTGAAGAGTTGGGCCCAATCAAACGGAAATTCCCGGCCGGTGAGTTTTTCGTCCGTGCGTTCGCTCACCAGCGACATCACCGGAGACATGAGCACCAGTACGATGTACTTGTTGAGTTTGTGAAAGAGGTAAAACAGGCCAAGGGTCACCCCCACATCGATGATGCCTGCCAGTGCGTAGTCCGAGAAGTCCTGTACGTAGCGCCAAGCCGTCTCGAACCACCTTTCGTCTGCAGCCACTTCAGCACGGAAACTCCAATTGTTCGAGACGTATTGATCGATGCCTTCCACCAGCCAATCAACGACGGCAATGAGCCCAACAGAAAGCAGGATGGTGATGGCAATGGGATACAGAAAGAAGTGCGCCATGCGGTGTTCGAACACGAAACCCAGGGCTTTGAAACAATCGCCAATGGCGCGCAGCAAATCGTTGAACATGGTCGGGATTTGCGGCAAAATACCAAAAGGGCGCCCGCGGTAGCCGAGCCTGAGGCGTTAAATCATCTCAACGGTGGTCCCGGATTTGGCGGCCAGTTTTGCTGCAGGGTGTAGAAGTTGTAGAAGTTGTCGTTCAGCTTGCTCACAATGTCAAACGGGCTGCGGTTGAAGATAAAGGTCCCGTAAGTTTTTACGTAATACGGGAACGGCGAGCGCAATTGGTAAAAGTCGGGGCCTTTGATTTTCAGGGCCGAGAAGTTGAAGGTAGAACCGCGGGCGTATCGGGCCTCGCGTTGCACGCTGAAGTCATCGGTGTGCACCAGGGTGTAGTCGATGAATTGCGACGAGGTGTCGTTCTCCAGGTTTCCGAACTCGGCGATGTAGCAGTTCATGTCTGCCAGGTTGTGCAACAAGGTGGAATCGCCTTTGGCATTGAACAACGTGCCTTGGTAAACGCCGTTTTTCACCTTGCCCGCGTCGTAGCTGTAGTAGAAATACACCGGGCAAAAGCTGAACTCGCGCTCAAACGCGTTCATCACCGCAATGTTTTGCACGCGGATGGCGTCCTCGAGCTCTGCGGCGGTTTCGTCCATGCCTTTGCCGCGCAGGGCGTTGATGGAGTTGTCCAAGGTGTTCAATCGCACCAGCAGAGCGCCGTCTTTGATGTTCTGGATGTGGCGGGCGGCCTCGTACTTCTCAAAGGTGCGCAGTTCCTTGCGGCGGTTGACCGACTTGCGGTTCAAGTCAATGCGCAGTCCAACGCTGGCGTGGTCGTACCCCGAGCCGTCCAAGCGCATGTTGAGTCCAGCAGTCAGGTAGGTGCCTTCTTGCATGCGTACCTCTCCGCGCAGACCAATCGCCAAAGGCGAGAGGTTGAATTCGGGTTCCTCGCGGACCTGTTCGCCCAGGCCGTTCACGTAGGTGTATGAAGAGCCCATGGCGTGGGTGTAGGAGGCCACCGGCCCAATGCGTCCTTGCTCGGAACCAAAAAGCACCCCAACATGCCCATCGATGAAGTGGTTGATGAGCGTACCGTTTTGATCGTCAAAATGGGCACCGCGACGCGCGTACTGCCCGCCGATTTGAAAACTGGCCTGCTCGCCCAATGGAGTATCCAGTAAAAACCCCACGTAAACCGAAGTCATGCCGCGGGTTTCGGTGCCGATGAGTTCGTCGGCGGTTTCACTCAAGGGGTCCTCGCTCAGCATGAGCCCACCAGCCAAGTGCAGGCCAAAAGGCGTGATAGAGGAATCAGAAGGCGCAGGGGATTGGGCCACAGCCATGTGGGCCACCACAAGCGCACCGAACAGCAAGGGACACTTCATAGTGCAATTATCGCAAGTTTCCGGGGGGCGATCCGCACAAATGCATCACGATTCCCTACCTATCAAACCGCGAACGTGGGTAAGTGTTGCACGCTGCGCGCACCAAACGGAGGTAAAAACAGCACTTTTGAGTCATGCACGTGCACTTCATCGCCATAGGCGGCGCGGCCATGCACAACCTGGCCATCGCCCTGTCCCGAAAGGGAGACACTGTTACCGGATCCGACGACGCCATTTACGATCCCTCGCGCTCACGCTTGGAACGCGAAAGCTTGCTCCCGCCCGAAATGGGTTGGCATCCCGAGCGCATCCACGCAGGACTCGATGCGGTGATCGTAGGCATGCACGCCCGCGCCGACAATCCGGAATTGGCCCGAGCCCAAGCGCTGGAACTTCCCACCTACTCGTACCCGGAGTACCTTTTCAACGCCACCCAACACCAAAAGCGAGTGGTGATCGGAGGCAGCCATGGCAAAACCAGCACCACCGCCATGATCCTGCACGTGCTGGCCAAGGTGGGCATCGACGCCGACTACATGGTGGGCGCCCAACTGGACGGGTTTGATTGTATGGTCAAACTCTCGGATGCGCCAGTAGCTGTGCTGGAAGGCGACGAATACCTGGCCTCTCCCCTGGACCGCAGGCCCAAGTTCCATTTGTACCGCCCACACGTAGCGGTCATCACCGGCATTGCCTGGGACCACGTGAACGTCTTCCCTACCTGGGAGAACTACGTGGAGCAGTTTGACCTCTTTGCCCAGACTGTGGAGCCCGGCGGCCGCCTGTTTGTGGCCGCCGAAGACCCCGAAGCCACGGCTGTGCTGCAACGCAATGCGGTGGAAGGCGAAGCTTACGGCATTCACCCCCACCACATCGACAGCGGGTACACCTACCTGCACACCGCTGGCGGCGACCAGCGCATTGAAGTGTTTGGCAACCACAACCTGCAAAACCTCAACGCTGCCCGCTTGGCTTGCCGTGAAATTGGCGTGGCCGAAGCCGACTTTTACGCAGCCATTGCCAGCTTCCCGGGTGCATCACGCCGTCTGGAGCGCATGGTCAGCACACCCGAAACCATGATTTTCCGAGACTTTGCGCACTCGCCCTCCAAAGTGAAAGCCACCACCGAGGCGGTCAAGCAGCAGTACCCTGAACGCACCTTGGTCGCCGCCTTTGAGCTGCACACGTTCTCCAGCCTGAACGCCGACTTCTTGCGCGAATACCGCGGAGCCATGGACGCTGCGGACCTGGCCTGGGTGTGCTGGAATCCGGATGCAGTGGCGCACAAAAAGCTTCCCCCCATTTCCAAAAGCGACATCGAGCAGGCCTTTGCCCGCGAAGATTTGCAAGTGTTTGAGCATCCTTCCAAGATGGTGGCCGCGCTGGAAGCGTTGGACTTTTCCGGCAAGAATGTGCTGGTGATGACCAGCGGCGATCTCGGAGGCATTGACTTGCCACGTTGGGCACAATCCCAAGTATAGAGCCCGCGGGACAAAAGCCATATGCACGATGAGGCATTGCCGCACCACGCAGCCTGACCGGCCACGTGAGCATTTTGCGCTAACTAGTGGAGGACCTCAATGAGTAGGCGCTCGGTGACTTTTTCGCTGAGCACCACCTCGCGTACGGCGAGTTGCACGTGCATGGAACCGTCAAAGGCTTGCAAGCGGTTGACCTCGATGCGTGAGCCGAGGATCAGGTTGGTGGTTTCCAAGTACTTCAGGAAGTCCTGCGAGTGATCCGAGACGGCCACAATGCGGCCGATGTTGCCCACTTGCAACGTGCTGAGTGGGACCGGATTGCGAGGATCATTCACCGCGCCGGTGGCTGAAGGAATGGGCTCTCCGTGCGGGTCGTACTTAGGATAGTCAAGGAAGGCGTCCAAACGATCGGTGAGCACCGGGGAGGCAATGTGCTCGAGCTGATCGGCCAAGGCATGTACCTCGTCCCAACGGAAGCGGAGTTTGCGGTGCAAGAAGGTCTCCCACAGCCGGTGACGACGCACGACTTGTACAGCCGCCTCTGTGCCTTGCTCACTCAACGTTGCTCCGTGATATGCCCGGTAATGGACGTAGCCTTTTTTGCTCAAGCGCTGTACCATGTCGGTGGCCGAAGAAGCCTTGGTATGCATGTACGCAGCCACATCGTTGGTGTGTACCGGACCGTTTTGGGACTGCTCCAGCACATACAGGCACTTGAGGTAGTCTTCTTCCGAAGCGGTGAGCGCTTTTTGAGCAATAGCAGCTGAGACAGGTTCCATCAAAGTTGATTTTTAGACACGCTTAAACAGCGGCAAAACAACAAATTTTGTGCAAATACGGGAAGCTTCTCCCCCAAGAAGAACGACCTTCCCACCACTTACATGACACTTGCTATGAAACGCCTTTTCTTCATCCGCCATGCCAAATCCTCGTGGGAATCCCGCGGCCTCGGTGACCGCGATCGTCCTTTAAACGAACGCGGCGAACGCGACGCTCCGTTGATGGCCCAACGCCTCAAAGAGTATGGATTGGTGAATCCGCGTTTTTTGATCAGCACCGCCAAGCGCACCATCCAAACTGGAAAAATTGTCACAGGCACGTTGGAAGCTCCTACTACAGCAATCCACCACATCCAGCACTTGTACTTGGCCACCGGTCGCGTGCTGCTGGAGACGGTGATTGGCAACGATGCCGAGCATGACTTGGTCATCATTGGCCACAACCCGGGCATTTCGGACGCGGCTTCCATGATCAGCGGAGAGCACTTGGAAATGGTGACTTCACACGTGGTGGGCATCGAACTGCACGTGGATGAATGGGCCGCCGTATCTTTGGGAACTGGTAGTGTGATTTACAACGACTACCCGAAGAAACATCCCGCCCCATGAATCCTGTCCTTCGCGGACTTCTCGTCTTAATTGGTTTGCTGGTCCTTGGCTGGGCCGTGTACACCTTTCGGTCCATCCTCACCTACGTGGTGATTTCGGTGGTGTTGAGCTACATCGGTTCGCCGTTGGTGGCCCTGTTCCGCCGCATTCACATCAAGTCCTGGCAAGTGCCCGCTTGGCTAGCTTCATTGGCCACCTTGCTTTCTTTTGGCCTGGTGATCTACGTCATCATTGCCCTGTTTGCGCCTTTGGTGCAAGACCAGATTGACCTGCTGGGCAGCATCGATGTGCGCAAGGCCGAGCAAAACATCGAAGAAACCCTCGGCATCAGCGAAGATTGGCTCGCCTCCTCTACCCTCAGCGAAGAGGGCCGCACCAACCGCCAGGAGATCATCACCCGCGTTCAGGAAGCCTTGAATCCAGGCCGTTTGTCGCAGGTGTTTGACAACATCGTGGGCACTTTGGGCTCGCTGCTGGTGGCGCTGTTTTCCATCCTGTTTATGACGTTCTTTTTCTTGAAGGACGGGTACCTCATCGAGCGCATCATCTTTACCCTGACGCCCGACAAATACATGGAGCAGGTCAAGCACATCCTGCAAGATTCCAACCGCCTGTTGACGCGCTACTTTTTGGGTGTGTTGGCGCAGGTGTCCATCATCACCGCCATCGTCAGCATTGGCCTGCACCTGGTGGGACTCGAAAACGCCTTGATCATTGGCTTGCTGGCCGGGCTGCTCAACTTGGTTCCTTACGTAGGGCCCATTGTGTCTACGTGCATTGGTTTGCTCTTGGCACTCACCTCCCACTACGGCGGCGACGCAGACATGCACATCGGCACCTTGGTGGGACTCGTAGCTTTGGTGTATGGCATCGCTCAAGCGGCAGACAACTTCTTCATCCAGCCAGTCATCCTGGGCAACAGCGTGAGCGCGCACCCTTTGGAGATCTTCATTGTGATTTCCATGGCGGGCACCCTGGCGGGAGTTACCGGCATGATCATCGCCATTCCGGGCTACACGTTCTTGCGCATCATTGCCCGGGAATTCCTGAGCAAATTCAAGGTGGTGGAGAGTTTGACCCGGGGCATGTGACGGCTTTTTAACGGATTGTCAACAATGGTAGTGCTGGGCGAAACCGATGTACTACCTTTGCTTCCCGTATACGTGTCAAAGTTTCCTGCATGCCGAACGCATCCAAGTACATCTTTGTCACCGGCGGGGTTACTTCGTCGTTGGGCAAAGGAATCGTCTCCGCTTCACTCGCCAAGCTCTTGCAGAGCCGTGGCTACCGAGTGACCATCCAAAAACTGGATCCCTACATCAATGTCGACCCGGGCACCCTCAATCCTTATGAACACGGGGAATGCTACGTGACCGAAGACGGCGCTGAAACCGACCTCGACCTGGGCCACTACGAACGTTTTTTGAACGTGCGTACCTCCCAGGCCAACAACATCACCACCGGCCGCATTTACCAAAGCGTCATCGAAAAAGAGCGACGCGGCGATTACTTGGGCAAGACCGTCCAAATCGTCCCGCACATCACCGATGAAATCAAGCGTTGTGTGAAGATCCTCGGCAGCAAGTCTCAATACGACTTTGTGATCACCGAGATCGGCGGTACTGTGGGTGACATCGAGTCCCTGCCTTACGTGGAGGCCATCCGCCAAATGAAATGGGAGCGTCCGGACAACGTACTCGTGGTGCACCTTACCCTCATCCCCTACCTCAATGCGGCGGGCGAGCTGAAAACCAAGCCTACCCAGCACTCGGTCAAACAAATGATGGAGTTTGGAGTACAGCCCGACATTCTGGTCTGCCGCACCGAACACGAGCTCACCCCGAGCGTACGTACCAAGGTGGCGCGTTTCTGCAACGTAGCGCCCAACGCGGTGATCCAAAGCATCGATGCCGACACCATCTACGACGTGCCGTTGATGATGATGGAAGAAGGCCTGGACGTGGTTGTACTCGAGCGCTTGGGCATGGACACCGAAACCCCGCGCGACCTGGACCGCTGGAAAGAATTCCTCAAGCGATACAAATCCGAGCGTACCCCGCTCAACATCGCACTGGTGGGCAAGTATGTGGAGCTGAAAGACTCTTACAAGTCCATCGTGGAAGCCTTTGAACATGCCGGCGCGTGGAACGGCATGGACGTGAACCTCAAGTGGGTTCACTCCGAAGAACTGTACGCCAGAAACGTAGAAGAGCAGCTGGGCGATGTGCAAGGCATTTTGGTAGCCCCCGGCTTTGGTTCACGTGGCGTGGACGGCAAGTTGGAAGCGGTCAAATTCGCCCGCGAGCGTCAGATCCCCTTCTTTGGCATTTGCCTGGGCATGCAATGCGCGGTGATTGAATTCGCGCGCAACGTGCTGGGCCTGACTGAAGCCCACTCTACCGAAATCAAGGAGTACACCAAGGACCCCGTGATCTCGCTCATGGCCGAGCAGAAGAGCATCACCAACATGGGCGGCACCATGCGTTTGGGCGCTTACCCGTGTCAAGTGGAGCCCGGCACCAAGGCTTACGAAGCGTATGGCGAAGACCTCATTGAGGAGCGTCACCGTCACCGCTTTGAGTTCAACAACGACTACTTGGATCAGTTCCGTGAGGCGGGCATGAAACCTGTAGGCATCAACCCCGATAGCGGACTGGTTGAAATTGTAGAGCTGGAAGACCACCCTTGGTTTGTGGCTTGTCAATTCCACCCCGAATACAGCAGTACTGTGGCCTCGCCGCACCCGCTGTTTGAGGCGTTTGTCAAAGCAGCGCATGCCCACCAGCCGGTGAAGGCGGAGGCGTAACGTCTGCTTTTTCGCGGTTCGCAAAGACCATCCAGAAGAACAGGAGGAAGACGATTCCGCTCTGGAGTTCCAAGAAGGATTCAAACAACATGTTGAATCCGGCCAGGAACAACAGGGACTGGAAGAGTATATCCCGGTGCAGGAGCGCTTGGCGTAGGCCCAAGGCCAACATCAACAGCAGCACCGCCAATCCAGCCCAGCCCAGCTCGACGCCGGTTTCCAAGTACTGGTTGTGTGCGTTGAGCTTTTTGCGGTAAGCAAAGTCCTCTTCGCGCTCCTTGTACTTTTCCATGAGTGCTGGTGTGGCGTCGTCGCTGCCCACGCCAAAGGGGTGCTCGATCATCAACTCCAAGGAACACTGCCATGCCAAAAAGCGCACCTGGGTACTGGTGCGCGCCATGCTCTTGTTGCGCTCCTGCTCGTCCACTTGACGTTCGATGGCATCGGTAAACTCGGCCAAACGAGATTCTGCGCCTGGCACAAAACGCGGCAGGGCAAACAAGATGCCCACCAGCAGCGCGGCATGCATCCACGCCCGCCCAAACGAGCGCGAACGGATGGAATGGGTAAAGAGCAGTAGCACCACCAAGATTCCTGTACTCAACAGGCCTGCTTTGCTGGAGATGAACACCACGAAACTTACCAGCCCAGCGGCCCACAGCAACCAGCTCCAGTGCCCGCGCTGGCGGAACCACATGGTCTCCAACACAAAGGCCAGCGCCAAGCAGGCATAAATGGCCATGTAAGTGGGATGGTAGATAAGTACCAAACGGGTGTAGACGAATTCCCCGGTCTCGCCCGACTCCAGGAATCGCAGGCCAGCAGCGGCAAAAGCCACCACGGCAAAGACCGTCACTCCAGTCGCAAACACCGCTACGATTGCCCGGCGCTCTGAGGCGGTCATGGGTCGAATCAACAAGGCCAACACCGGGAAAATGATCAGCGAGAGCTTCTGCTCCAACGTGTTTGGGTGGTGGCCGGCGAGCGGATGGTCCGTGTAGAGCACTCCGGCTGCATAGAGCCCGTAGAGCACCACCATGACCGCAAACGAAGCCATGTTTTTGGGACGTCGCTCGCGAAAGTGGATGAGCGTCAACAGCCCCAACACGCCCAAGGCCCACACCGCTGCCTTTTGATTCAGCGGGAGGATGAACGCCACAAGTGCGGCGGCCAACGCCGTGAGGCGCTTGTCTTGCCACCACGTGCGAAGCTGGTGACCCAAAGCCTGAAGCAGGTTGTTGGCTGGCATGGGATAAAAGTCCGAATCCCCGTCCAACCCCGCAAAGCCATTGGCCTACATTTGCTGTGAAAATCTCGCCCCCTTGCGCATCATCATCCTCACCCAGTACTTCCCACCCGAGACCGGCGCCCCGCAAAACCGGCTCTTTGAGCTGGCCAAACGGCTGCAGCAAGACGGGTGTGAGATCCAGGTGTTGACCGCCATGCCCAACTACCCCAACAACGAAATCGATCCGGCGTATCGCGGGGTGTGGTTTCGGCAAGAGGAGATGGACGGCATGCGGGTGCTGCGCTCATGGATTTACGTGAGCAAGGACAAAAATTCGGTGGTCAAGCGGCTGTTGAATTACTTCTCGTTCACCTTCACTTCTTTGCTGTTTGGCCTGTTTTACCTGCGTCGCAGCGACATTCTGGTGTGCGAGAGCCCCCCCATGTTCTTGGGCATCACCGGCGCATGGCTGGCGCGACTCAAAGGCGCCAAGTTTGTGTTCAACGTCTCGGACCTCTGGCCCGAGAGCGTGGAGAAGCTCGGGGTGATGAACAACAAGTTCTTGCTGAAGCGCGCCTACGGATTGGAGCGTTGGTTGTACCGGGCCAGTGCGCTGATTACCGGTCAAACGCAAGGGATTGTAGAAAGCATCTCTTCGCGCCATCCTGACAAGCCCGTGCATTGGTTGCCCAACACCTGCGACCTCACGCTGTTTGATCCCACCAAGTACGAATCGCGCCCCGAAGACGGCCGTTTTGTTTGCTTGTATGCGGGAATCATCGGCATCGCGCAAGGCCTCGACACGGTCTTGGAAGCTGCTGACTTGCTGCGAGATGCCCCTCATATCACCCTGCAACTGGCGGGCAATGGTCCAGAACTGGAGCGCTTGCAAACCAAGGCTACAGCGATGCAGTTGACCAACGTGGAATTCTTAGGTGGATTCCCCAAGGCCGAGATGCCCGGGGTGATTGCCAAAGCCGATATGGCGCTGGTGCCCTTGCGCAAGTTGGATTTGTTTCTGGGCGCCATTCCCTCCAAGATCTTTGAGAACTGCGCCATGGAGAAGCCTCTGCTTCTGGGCGTGGAAGGCGAAGCCAAGGAACTCTTCATCGACACTGCTGACGCCGGTTGGGCCTTCGAACCTGAGAACCCAGCCGCCATGGCCGCTGCCATTCGCGATGCGGCCGCCCATCCTGAACGCGCCAAAGCCTGCGGCCAGCGCAGTCGGGCCTACGTCATGCAAAACTTCGAACGCGGCGCATTGGCCGCAGGTCTACTCGAACAATTCCGGAAGGTGCTCAGCTGATGGCCGCCTTGATGCGCTCCAATTGAAACCGGTGGTGGGTGATGTGGCGTTGGAGAAAGCCCAAGGTTTGATCCAGTGTGATGCGCCCCGCAATTGGGTGCTTGAACACCAGCTTGTCCTCAATGCCATCGGGCGTAGCTCCGATCCAATGTGCAATGTCGTTGTGCGAGTGCATCCAGGTGTGGGCGAGTTTGTCCAAGGTCATGTCCGGCGCCGGTGGTGGAAACTTCACGGGAACACCCCACTTGCCGTCGCTTTCCAGCGCGGCATGCAGTTGGCCAGCCGCCGCATCGGTTTCGGACGTGCGATCGGGAATTTCGTCCCAACCACTGCTGGTCTTTTTGACCAAGTAGCCCAGAGTACCGCGTTCGCTGCTGATGATGTGGTCGATCACCTCTAGGGCACACCAGCCGCCCTCTGCAGGTTGCTGGGTCAGCTTGTCGGACGGCCAGGTTTTGAGTTCATTGACAAAGTCTTCGCGCCCTTTGCTGAGGGCATCAAGTTCGTTTCGGATGAAGCTCATGGAGGCAATGTACGATTACTGCAGGTCAAGCAACATCTCCGAATGGGGGATGCCGTCTTCCAAGTAACTCTTGCCGGTGTAAACAAAGCCGAGGGATTCGTAGAACTTGAGCAGGTAATCCTGGGCTGAGATGCGTACCGGTTGTGGTCCCAGTTCCTGGCGGATAAAGTCCAAGCAGAACACCATCAGTTCTCGTCCGAGCTCCTTGCCGCGATGGTCTTGATGCACCACCACGCGACCGATGGACACCTCGGGGTAGCTGACGCCAGCTTCGAGGATGCGGGCGTAGCTGGACACCACACCGTCCTCTCCCCGGCTCCAAACATGCCAACCTTGGCGGTCTTTCCCGTCTACGTCTTGGTAGGGGCAGTCTTGTTCGATCACAAACACTTCCACGCGTAGGGCGAGGCAGTCGTAGAGGTCGTCTTTGGTGAGTTGGGCAAACGTAGCGGCGTGGAACACTGTATGCGCGTTTGTGCGAAGGTCGGAAATGAGAGCGTGTTTTTTTGAGTGGAAGTGCAAGGGGAGCTAAAAGTGAAAAGTGAAGAGTGGCTATTTGCAGGTGGGCTGGTGGATGGTCGGTTGGGGTTGTGGTACTTTAGGGGGGTATGGAGAAGTGGTGTTTTTTGGTTTGGGGTGTTTGTTGATGGGAGGTTGTTCTTCGGGATTTGATCCTGGGGAGCACTACGATGTGGGGTTGCCGTTTCATTTGCTTGACCAGCAGCACCCAAGTGGGGAATTGTACGAGGCGGACTTTTTGCCGGGGGATTCCTTGCACGATCGGCTCATGACGTGGCTGTCGGACCACGAGGACGGGTGGGTCAAAGCGCCGCACAACACGCATGCCGGGCTCCTGATTATGAGTCAAGACGACTTTCGACTATTGTACTACCGCGATGATGACAAGGTGGTGCTTGCGCACGACGATGCCGAAGGAGAGATGGTGCAGTACATCCAGGAGCTGGATGCGAATGGGTTGTTGTTTTTGGTGGAGGAGTGAGCCGAGTTTACCCGTTTGTAAACGCTTCTACCCGCTTCCCTCCCGGCTAACACGGCTAACAATCCAAACCTTCGTAGTGGGATCCAAAAATTCCCCTTGGGTGGGGCCTATCACGCGCGCTCGAACTTTGATATACCTCCGCCTCACTTTTCACTTTTAACTCCCCCTCATCCTCCCTTGCACTAAACCCTTGCACTTCCACTATCCCACTCCCTCCGTTCCCGATATTTGCCCCCGATGAATTACCTCTCGGTTGAAAACGTCTCCAAGCGCTACGGCGAACGGCTCCTGTTCGAAAACGTGACCTTCGGCATCCTCAAAGGCCAAAAGGTGGCGCTGGTGGCCAAAAACGGGACCGGCAAATCCACCCTGTTCCGCGTGATCATGGGGGATGAATCGCCCGACACCGGAAGCGTGGCATTCAACAAAGGAATTCGCGTGTCCTTCTTGGCCCAAGAGCACGGGCTGGAGGAAAGCTGGAACATCCTCGACAACCTCTTCACCGGCGACGGGCCTGTTCCCACTGCCATCCGTGAGTACGAAGAAGCCCTGTTGGCCGATGACGGCGAACGCCTGCAAAAGGCCATGGACCGCATGGACCAGCTCCAAGCGTGGGACCACGAAGCCAAAGCCAAGTCCATACTGGGCAAGCTCAACATCCACGACCTGTCGCGCATTGTAGACACTTTGTCTGGTGGGCAAAAACGCCGTATCGCCTTGGCCAAAGTCCTGTTGGAAGAGCCCGACCTGCTGCTGCTGGACGAGCCCACCAACCACTTGGACTTGGACATGATTGAGTGGCTGGAGGATTACCTCGCCCGCGCAGGCATGAGCCTGTTGATGATCACCCACGACCGGTACTTCTTGGAGGTCATCTGCGACGAGATCTTGGAGATGGACGACCAGCAGCTGTACCGCTACAAAGGCAACTTCTCCTACTTCCTGGAAAAGAAAGCCGAGCGCGAGGCCAACGAAATGGCCCAACGCGACCGCGCCCGCAGCCTGATGAAGCGCGAATTGGTGTGGATGCGCTCTACCCCCAAAGCGCGTACCGGTAAAAGCAAATACCGCCAAGGCCAGTTTGGCGAGATCAAGAAGGCCGCCAAGAAAGTGCTGGAGGAAGATTCACTCCGGTTGGAGATCAACATTGAGCGCCTCGGGGGCAAGATTGTGGAGCTCCACAAAGTGCGCAAGCAGCTGGGTGAAGTGAAAATGCTCGACGGCTTCCAGTACGTCTTCAAAAAAGGCGAGCGCATGGGCATCGCGGGCAAGAACGGCACGGGCAAAACCACGTTCCTGAACCTGATCACCCAACGCTTGGAGCCCGATGGTGGCAAAGTGGTGGTGGGCGATACCGTCAAGTTTGGTTACTACACCCAGTCAGGGTTGAAGTTCAAGCCCGGACAGCGTGTGATTGAAGTCGTACGAGAGATTGCGGACATCATTCCGCTGAAGAGCGGCAAAAAGATCACTGCCGAGCAAATGCTGGAGCGGTTCCTCTTCCCCCGCAAGCGCCATTATGAAGTGGTGGAGAAACTCAGTGGTGGAGAGCAAAAACGCCTGCACCTGCTGACGGTCCTGATGGATAACCCCAACTTTCTGATCCTGGACGAGCCCACCAACGACCTGGACATCTTTGCCCTGGCCACCTTGGAGGAGTACTTGTTGCAATTCACCGGAGTGCTGGTGGTGGTGAGCCACGACCGCTACTTCATGGACAAGCTCGTGGACCACATGCTGGTGCTGCACGGCAACGGCGAGGTCAACGACATCCTTGGTAATTACACCGAGTGGCGCGAGCACCAAAAGGCCCAAAAAGCCGCCGCTACGCCCAAGGCCAAGGCCGAGCCCAAAGCCAAGCGCGAAAAGCCCGAAGGCCCCAAAACCAAGCTCAGCTTCAACGAGAAGTACGAGTTTGAACAGCTGGAAAAGGAAATCCCCGTACTCGAGGCCAAAAAGGCCGTGCTCGAAGCCAAATTGGCCGAAGTGGCCTCAGACCACGAAAAACTGCAAGCGGTCAGCGCCCAACTCGGCGCGTTGGTAGAAGAGCTCGACACCAAAAGCGAACGCTGGCTCGAACTGGCCGAATACGCCTAGCGGAAAATCTCCTCCGCGTTGTTGTGCATGGTGGTGCACAGGTCGTTCAGCGGCAAGTCGTTGTCGTCGGTGCCAAAGGGATCCTCGATTTCTTCGGCGATCAACTCAATGCTCACCAGAACGTAGAACACAATCATCACCACGGGAATGGTCCACCAATCAAAGGTGTACACAAACCCGAGCGGCAGCGTAATCACATAAATGAAGATGAATTTCTTCATGAACATGCTGTAGCTGTATGGTATCGGCGTTTTAAGAATACGTTCACACGCACCGAGGATGTCCACCTTGCGCTCAAGGTTAGCCTCCAACAGCCAATGCTCCTGATCAGTGAGGGTGCCTGCTTTACGCAGGGTCTTCAACCGGTGCGACATCAAACTGGCGATGTAGTTCGGCACGTGCTGAACGGTGCGGATGTCCGGGCCAGCCCAGGCTGCCCAATCCTCGCGCAAATCCGCTCCCACACCACCGCGCAAATGGTCGCGCAAAGCCTTGGAGAACGATGAGATGGACTGCACCCACCAACGGCGCTCCTCAGGATCGGAAATGTTGGCCTCCATGCGGATGGCCAGGGTGCGGGTGACGTTCACCAAACCGCCCCATTGCTTTCGGCCCTCCCACCAACGGTCGTAGGCGGTATTGGTGCGAAAGACCAAAAACAGCGAGAGCACAAAGCCCAAGAGCGAGTGCACCGCGTTGGAGATCTCCAGCGGCTCTTCCAGCCAGATCAATTCAATGTAACACACCGCCGCGGTCAACAGCGCAATGCCGAGCATCGCGGGAATCAAGCGGCGAAAGACCTGTTGGCTGTAGGCATGAAAAATCAGCCCGAACCAGTTTTTGGGGTTGTAGCGAATCACGTCCGGCAAGATAGTAATCCGGCCAAAGGGGTATGTTTGTGACTCGACCTGCACCATGCTCGCCAAAACACGCAAATACCTCCGCGATCAAGGCCCCTTGTTTGGCAAAGACAAGGACATCGCCGCCATCCGCCGCGAAAAGCTCACCTACTTGGATTACCCCGCCATGGCTGACATCCGATCCGCTGTGGAACGCTTGGAATCAGAGGGCATCGCGGGCAGCATCTTGGAGGCCGGCTGTGCCTTGGGCGGCAGCGCGGTGCTCATGGCCAAGGCCAAAAGCCCCTCGCGCGCGCTGCAGGTATACGACGTGTTTGGAATGATCCCTCCTCCCGGAGACAACGACGACAAGGACGTCCACGACCGCTACCAAACCATTGTAGAGGGCGAATCCAAGGGCATTGCGGGCGACACCTACTACGGCTACGAAAAAGACTTGTACGCCAAGGTAAATCAAGCCTTCACCCGCCACGGAGTACCCGCAGATCAGCACAACGTCCAACTGATCAAAGGCCTGTTTGAAGACACCCTGCACCCCAATGGCCCCGTAGCCCTGGCCCACATCGATTGCGACTGGTACGACTCGGTGATGGTGTGCTTGGAGCGCATTGCGCCCCACATGCCAAGAGGAGGCCGCTTCATCATGGACGACGTGGGCTTCTGGAGCGGCGCCGATCACGCCGTGGACGACTTCCTCAAAGGACGCACCGATTTCAAACGCGAGCAGCACGCCCGCCTGCACTTGGTCAAACAATGACATTTCCCAACTCGAGCCGCCACTA
The DNA here is from genome assembly GCA_964221845.1 of Luminiphilus sp. GTDB lineage: Bacteria > Bacteroidota > Bacteroidia > Flavobacteriales_D > Sanyastnellaceae > CAXPZW01. Next base: position 19,605 of record CAXPZW010000016.1, read on the forward strand.
TTTGGACCGGTTTGCTGCCGATGCCGGCGCAGCCTGCCCTGAAAACGCCTTGATGCTGGACGCCGGGGCCGGCAAATGCCCCTACAAGCACCACTTTGCCCACGCCCGCTACGAGTCTGCAGACATCTGCCAAATCGAGCGGGAATACGGGCAAATCACCTACGTCTGCGACCTGCGCGAGATCCCCGTGGAAGACGCGCGCTTTGATTTCGTGTTCTTCTCCCAAACCCTGGAGCACGTGCCCGACCCCTCCGATGTGTTGGCCGAGTTGTTTCGGGTGATGAAACCGGGGGCATCGATTTGGCTCAGCGCGCCGCTGTTCTATGAAGAGCACGAGCAGCCTTGGGACTTTTACCGCTACACCCAATTTGGCTTCAAACACCTGCTCGAAAAAGCCGGGTTTGAGATGACCGACATCCAGTGGCTGGAAGGCTACTTCGGCACCCTGTCGTACCAATGCAAGTGTGCCGCAGCCTACCTCCCCAAACGGAGGTCGGACTACGGCACAGGTATCAAGAGTGTGGTGCGTTGGATCTGGGGGCTGGGCATGAAGGCCGTGTTCGCGGCCAACGCCTTTATCTTCTCTCACATGGACCGCGCAGTGAAGTTCACCGGCAAAGGCATGTGCAAGAACTACCGGGTGGTCGCCCGCAAACCCGCTTAGAACGAGTAGGTGGCGCCCATCATGGCGTTGAAGGTCTGCACGCGGTAATTCACGCGTTGCTGGTAACGTCCCCCAACCATGTTGTTGAGTCGCACAAACGCGCTGACCCGCTTGGTGTAGCGGTACTCCACGTTCAAATTCACGTCTGCGTAGCCCTTGAGGTCTACGGTGTAAGTACCGTCGTTCTCCAGTTGGGCATCGGGCACTTCGGCAAAGGACTTGGCCTTGCGCTTGCCCACGGTGTAAACTTCGGCGGTGGCAATCAGCTTGTCTTCGATGTTGTAGCTGGTCAACAGAGTGACGCGTGTGGTGGGCTGGTCCCACGGGTGCAGCTGCTGGCCAATGTTACCATAGATGAAGTAGTCGCCGCGCAGGGTCAGGTCCAGCGCACCGTTGGTATTGATGGCCACCTCACCCATGATTTGCAGGCGTGTCATGTCATCGTAAATCGGACGGAATTGATTGCCGTCGCTCTGGGTAGCGTCGTTGGCAAAGTAAATCCAGTCCTCAAAACGGTTGCGCGCAATGCGGGCGTTAAAGCTGGCATTGGAGCTGATGGTACCGCGCACACCGCCGTACAGCTCGAGTTTGTTGTTCACGCTTTTGAGCTCGGGGTTGGTGATCACCCACGGGTTTTGGGTGGTGATGGTCTTAAAGGTGGTTCGCTCCAGGTTACCGGTCACCCCTACGTACGGGATGAACAGGTTGGAGATCAGGTTGTACTTGGCCTCAGCGCGCGGGTAGAAGTGGAACGGCTGTTCGCCTTTGGCGTCCAAGAAAATGCCCGCACCCACGTTCACACGCCAGCGCTCGTGGATGGTGCTCACCTGCGGTACAATGCCCAAAATCACGTTGTCGTTGGTCACCAGCTTTTCGGTGGGGTCCAAGGGATCGGTGAGTTGGTACTGGTTGTAGTTGAGGTAGAAGTCTCCGCTGTACAACTCTGAGCCCACAAACTTGCGGCCGTGCGCATGTACATCCACGTTGTTCTCGTTGCCCGCAAACGCGTCGCGGTAGTTGTAGAACATCACCTGACCGCTGTAATTGGTCTTGGTGGAATCGCGGAAATAGCTGGTCAAACGTAGGTACCCGTCGATGTTGTTGAACTTCTGTTGGTGCACCGCATCGGTGAGGTCCACGTCGGGAAATTGCTCGGTGCGCACCCCGTAGTAATGCACCACATTGCGGTTCCAGTCAAAGCCGGCTTCCAAAGCGTGCTTGCCCATGAAACGCTTGCCCCACAGGCGCAGTTCGTTGTTGCTGAACGCATCGGGCACCGAATCGGCCCAGGCCACGTTGCCGCCGCCGCTGGACAGGTGACGGAAGCCCACGCTGTAGGTGCCATTGCGCGAGCGGCCGTCCATGTAGTAGCCCTCTACCAGCGGAGTGGTGTACACGCCAAAACCGGCGCGCAGGTACCCGCGGTACAGCTTCTTGAGCGACTCATCGATCTTCACCTTGGCGGGCTTGATGAGCTTGGGCTCGATGTTGACCCCGAGTTTGTTGGGGATCAGGTTGTAGGTGATGGGCGGGAGCTCCACCACGTTTTCGCGGAACTCAGGCCAGAACGAGAGCTTGTTGGCCTGGTTGATTTCGTTTTCGCGAATGCCGTCCACGATGACGTCCATGTTGAGGTTGTCGTCCCCGTCGGGTTGGGCAAACGCAGTACCGCTGGTCACCAGCAGCACGAGGGCGAGGAATGCTTCTTTCGTGTGTTTCATGGCTGGGATCATTGGTCGTTGTTCAAATCGATGACTTCTTCTTCTTCCTCCTCGCTGGGCGGGTTCTCCAACTGCTCAATCTCGGCGAGGCGCTGTTGGCAGCCGTCGATCACCCAGGGTTCGCTCACGTTTTCCAAGATGGTGTTGAGCGTGGCCTTGGCTTGGAAGAGGTCGTCCAGCGCTACGTAGGTGTCGGCCAAGAGCAAGAAGCCCTTGAACTTCCACTCGTTGAACGAGCTGTACTTTTCAATGAGGCTGAACACTTCTTTTTCGCAGGCCTTGTACGCGCCCTTTTGGAACGCGATCTGGGCCATGTAGTACTTGGCCTCGGCGCCTTCGAGTCCGGCGAGTTTGTCCACTTCTACAAAGTCGTAGTAGGCGTCGTCCCAGTTGCCTTCATCGTAGCGGACCTTGCCGCGCCAGAGGAAGGCGGTTTTGCGGATGTCTTCGGGCGTGCCGGGGTTGGCCAAGACCTTATCGGCGTATGTGCGCGCGTTGTCCGGCTGGCCGAGTTTGAAGTAGCAGCGCATCAGGCCAATCTCTGCCTCCAACACGTTGGTGGCCGAGCGGGCGATGGTTTCCAGCTCCAGGTAGTGATTGCGGGCTTGGTCCCAGTTTTCGTTGTTGTAGTTGATGGTGGCCGCGGTGATCAAACACTCTTCGGTAAACTCACTGATGGGTTGGCTGATCACAAAGTTGAACGCGTTGAGTGCTGCGTTTTTGTTGCCCAACTCAAAGTAGCAGTTGCCCAAGTAGTAGTTGGCCTCTACCCCGTGCAGGGCGGGCTGGTACTTCTCCAGGTAACGCGTGAGCTTTTCGATGGCCGTGTTGCAGTCGCCACTCAGCGCGTAGTCGCGGGCGGCTTCGAAGACCTTCTCCTCCAACTCATCGCCCGAGGCGAGGTCTTCGGGGATGTCTACCTCCATTTCAATCAGGATGTCCTCCACCACGCGGTATGCGTCGGTGCGGATGGGGTCGTTCGGGTAGTCGGCCAGGATGGTTTCCCAGTAGGCCACCGCGTCGTTCTTGCGCCCGGTGCGGATGGCCACCAGAATCAGGTTGCGCAAGCTCACTTTGCGGTAGGGCGAGGTTTGGTGGTTGTTGAGGATGTCCTCGTAGTAGCCCTTGGCGGTGGTGAGTTGGTCCTGCAGGCGGTAGGTCTCGGCCAGCTCGAACTTGGCGTCCGGGGTGTACTTGGATCCCGCTTGGTTGGTCAGCAGGTCGTTCAACTCATCGATCTTCTTGTCGGGTTGGCCGTTCAGGCCCAGGCAGACGGCCTTTTGGAACAAGGCGTAGTCGCGGTCGCCCTGGTTCATGGCGGCGGCCTTCTCGTAGTAGCTGATGGCCGGATCGTAGTCCTTGACCACGTAGTAGCAATCGCCCAAACGCAGGTATGCGTCGTTCTTCTTGACGTAATCGTCGCCGCTGAACTGGTCCACGTACTTGCGGAAGGCCGTGGTGGCCGCACGGTACTTCTTCTGGCGGAACAGCGCGTAGCCCGCTGCGTAGTTGGCCTCGTTGAAGAACCCACTGTTCACCGAGCCCGGTTGGGTGATGAACTGGGTGTACAGGTCGTACGCCCGCTCGTAGTCGCCGGCCTTGTAGGCGAGCTCGGCCTTCCAGAACTTGGCCTCGGCGAGCAGTCCTTGGTTCACCGGGTAGGTGGATACCTTGTCAAAGTAGGCACCTGCTTCGGTGTAGTTCTTTTGCTGGAACAGCTCCACCGCGCGGTTGAAGGCCACCACTTGGTACGCCTCTTGGGTGCGCAGGTCCTTGTTCTCAATCTTGTCAAGGGAGCGCAGGGCCGCCTCGTAGTTGCGGCTCTTCATGTACACGTTGAGCAGGAACTCATAGGCCTCCTCGCGGCGGGGCGAGTTGGGGTATTCCTCCAGGTATTCTTCAAAGGCGGTGATGGCCTCGTGGAACGGGTTGTACGACAGTTCAAACGCGAGCTTGGCGTAGTTGAACAGCGCATCCTCCTTGAGCTGGAGGTTGTGGTCTTGTTCTGCGGCTTCACGGAAGGCGGCGCGGGCGTATTCCTTTTGGTCCAGCTTCAGATAGCAATCCCCCATGTAGTACGTGGCGCTTTGGCCCAGCTCCCCTTCGGCATCCGAACAGTTGCTGAACGCGTCGAGCGCGGCCATGTAATCGGCCAGGTTGTAATGGGTAAAGCCCAACTGGTAAAAGTCCTCGGGTGAGCGGTCTTGCTTGCGGGTTTCTTCGTGGTAGTACTCCAGGTACGGTAGGGCTTGCTCAAACTGGTTTTCGCGGTAGTAGCTGTCGCCCACCAAACGCGAGATTTCCTCTACCCGCTTGACTTCTTTGGTGTCGGCGCTGTCCAAAAAGGCGGGCGCGAACTTGAGCACCTCATCGTACTGGCCTTGGCGGTAGTAGATCTGGGTGATGTAGTACGGGGTCAGCGGACCAAAACTCGGATCGTCCTTGAGCTTGAGGAAACCGTTGAGCGCGGTTTGCAAATCGCCCGCTTCGTAGGCTATGTGCGAGTAGTAGTAGGTGGCCGGAGTGGCGTACTCGGAGTCGGTGTCCTTGACTTGGGCCAAATCGGGACGCGCCTCGGGGTACATGTCGCGCATGAAGTAGGTGTGTCCGCGGCGGAAGTAGAACGACAGCTGGTCTTCGGTAGCCAAGTCACGGGGATTCACGTACTCAAACCATTCCAGAGCCTTTTTGTAGTTCTTGCGGCGGTAGTTGTAGGTGGCCAGCTCGTAATAGATCTTGAGCACCCAAGGCGACTCGGGGTACTGCTCTACAAAGTGCTCGAGGTTGTACTCGGCGTCTTTGTGGTAGAGGTACAACGAGCAAATCCCGCTGTAGAACTGGCTGGTGACGCGCAGCTCTTCGTTGGGGTCGTTCATCACAGCGATGAACTCCTCGAATTTGAATTTCGAAGCCGCATACTTTTCCTTTTCGAAAAGGTCGACCGCCTCGTTGAACAGGCGGTTGCGGTTGGTGTACGTTTCGGTTTGCTGGGCTCCGGCAAGCACGCTAAACAGCAGCGCTATGCCGAGCACCAGGCGGGGTTTCCATCCGGTTTTCATACGCATCATTGGTCCACTCCAGAAGGAGTAAAGTTCGGGTGGCGCGGTGCGGTACCGGGCCTTGCAGGGGTTGAGTTGTTAACGGGGGGCTGTTTGGGGCTATTGCCACCCGCGCACTCGACACTCCTGGCAGAAAAACCAAGGATGGTGCCAGATCACTCGCCGGTTGGGGAAAGGGTCTCCATCACCTTCCAACACTCACGGCGCATGTTTTCGCCCGCTTCGTTGCTCCACCATACTACGCGGGTGGCGGTGGCCTCCCCTTCAGGGCGGACCAAGAACTCGGCAAAATGGGTGGCGATGGGGTATTGCTCGGAGTCCATCACGTACCGCGCGTAGGAATGGATGCGCGGGTCAGAGGGGACTTCCAGATAGATCTTGCGCGCGCCGGCCCCTGTGAGCAGGGCGCGCATGCAAGTGGTGTCGGCGCAGCTGCACGATGCTGCGGCGGTGGCCATATACGGTTCCAAGGTGGTGCTGGCGGCATAGTCCGGCTTGGACAACCCCAGGCGTTTGAAGACTTCGGCATCCCATACCGGGTAGAGTGCGCTCTTGCGCGCCGGGAACGCGTAGTCGCCGTAATAGCTGAGCTGCAAGGTCTCTCCTACGGGCGCAGGAATGCCTGATCCGGTGGGTGCAAAGGACCCGGAATTGAGTGCGCATCCGGCCAGCGCGAGCGAGAGCAAAAGAAAAAGCCTGAACATACCGCGAAGGTCGTTCAGGCTTTTCAATTCCAAAAGGGAGTGCTTCACCGATTACAGGGTAATGCTGTAGCTGGCGGTGAAGGTGCGTCCCGGAGTGAAGATCGAGTAGATCTGGCTGGTGGCGCCAAACGACTCGTAGAGTTGCTGGTCTTGCGCGTCCAAGATGTTTTGGATGCGGAGGGCCACGCGTTGGTTGTTGTCCTCACCAAACGACTTGCTGGCCTTCAGGTTCAGGCTGTGGAACGGCTGCTGGAACACGTCCGGTACACGGCCCATACCCACAATCGCCAGGCTCTTGCCTTGGACGTTGTAGCTCACGTTGGCCTCGATGCCGTTGTTGGTGTTGCGGTAGTTCAGGTAACCGTTCACCAGGTAAGGCGCTTGGCCGGCCATCACACGGGTGTTGGTAACGGTCTCGCCGCTGCGGGCGTTGGCTTGACGGATCTCGAACTCGGTTTCGGTTTGGCTCGGGAGGATCACCTCATCGGTGTTCACGCGTGAACGGATGAAGGTGACGTTACCGCCGAGGTTCCAGGTTTGCACCGTGTCGCTCACAAAGTCCAGTTGCTTGCGGATCTCAAGCTCGGCGCCCAAGATCGAGCTTGAACCGGCGTTGATCGGCTGCACGTTGTCGGGAGCGGCCTCAAACGACACCACCTCGATGTGTCCTTGGAACTGCTTGTAGAAGGCAGAAGCCGAGATCACCTCGCCCAAACGCGGGAAGAATTCCCAACGGGCGTCGTA
>CAXPZW010000017.1:0-34343 GCA_964221845.1 Luminiphilus sp.
CTGTTCTGGGATTGAAGGAAGTAATACAAATACCAGTTATCCAATTTGACCGTGTTTGTCAACCAGGTTATGAAGTGTTGGCTCACTGCCATAGGAACTCCAAGCACTGCGCTTTTACCTACTCCCGCATCTCTTGAGAGAATAACGGTCCCTTCAGGATGAAGAACAGCGGACGAATTCTGAATTCCCAATTCGGAAATTTCGCTTTTAGTATCAAAAAGTGAACCTTGGTCAAGTGAAGCGGAGTCTGCCAACGAAACCCATTTTATTCCACCATTGTAGTAATTGGATTCCTTTTTGTTAGGCGTATGTCCACTTCCTCTTTTACTGACTTCTTCAAGTAGTCTAATGTCCCAATCCGTGGGATACACAATGCCCTTCAGTACGTTTTTAGTTGTAGCTATCGTCTCCATTCTAAAAACCTATTTCTGAGAGTGAGTCCGCTATTCTCTGCTCTAAAAGTGCAATTCGTGATTTGAGTTCATTGATTTCCAACTTAGTGGACTCCATATCAATAGGCTCCTCCTCCTGGAACGTATCTACATACCTAGGAATATTCAGGTTGAAGTCGTTGTCCTTCACCTCATCAAATGAGGCAATATGGCTGTACTTCTCAATTTCGTCCCAATTGCGGTATGTGTTGTAAATCTTCTGAATATCACCACCCTCTCCACCTCGCAATAGGTTCTGATTTTTCCCGCTTTCATATTCACGGCTGGCGTCAATGAAGAGGATGTCTGTATTATCGCCTTTGTTCTTGTCAAAGACAAGGATACATGCCGGGATGCCTGTACCGAAGAAGAGGTTAGCAGGCAAGCCGATAACTGCCTTGAGCAGATTCTCCTGGATAAGCTGCTTCCGAATCTTGCCTTCGCTTGAGCCCCGGAACAGCACCCCGTGTGGGAGCACCACCCCAGCTCGCCCATGCTCATTGAGCGTCTCAAGCATATGGGTGATGAAGGCGTAGTCTCCTTTACTCTTGGGTGGCACACCTCGATGGAATCTGTTGTAGCGGTCAGAGTCTGCCTTCTCTGCTCCCCACTTGTCCAGGGAGAAGGGAGGGTTGGCAACTACAACATCAAACTTCCTCAGGGCATCACCCTCGGTGAGCTTGGGGTTGTTGATGGTATCTCCCCACTCGATGCGTGCGCTGTCCATCTCGTGCAGGAACATATTCATGCGTGCGAGTGCGTAGGTGCTGCCGTTAATCTCTTGCCCATAGAGCTGAACATTCGGGCTTCCTACCTCCTTTGCAGCCTTCAACAAGAGCGAGCCTGAGCCACAAGTAGGGTCGCAGATGCGGTCGCCTTCTTTGGGCTCGACCAGCTTTGCGAGGAGCGTTGATACACCAGAGGGCGTATAGAACTCTCCAGCCTTCTTCCCGGCATCCGAGGCGAAGTTGGAGATGAGGTACTCGTAGGCATCTCCAATCACATCGTTGCCTTCCAGGTTCTTCGGGCGGAGGTCGAGTGCATGGATGTCGTTGAGCAGATTCTTTAGACGACGATTTCGGTCTGCTGTCTGCCCGAGATTGGCTTCAGAGTTGAAGGAGATATTCCTGAATACCCCATCCAACTTCGCATGGTTTGACTCTTCAATCTTCTCCAAAGCCATATCGATGACCTCTCCGATGTTAGCAGCATTGCGCTGCTCATAGAGGTAACCAAAGTCACTGCCTTCTGGCAGCACAAAGCGCTCATGCTTCATAGCTCGGTCAATCCTCGCCTGGTCACCGTTGTACTGCTCTAGGTAGTCTTCTCGCTTCTCCTTGTTGACGTCTGAGATGTATTTGACAAAGAGGATGGTCAGGATGTAGTCCTTGTATTGAGCCGGGTCTAAGGTTCCCCGGAAGGTGTCACAGGCCTTCCAGACCTGATTGTTTATTGTGGATTGGGTGAGTTTGGATTGCATACAGTCTGGTCAGTGTGGTCTGCGTTTAAACGGCTTCTTTGGCTTTATGACTCTACATACTCCGGCCATTTGTCGCCAAGATATAAAGCCCTCAGCACATCGCTCAGCACAGTAGTCATGATTGGTCTTCTACTGTTGAGACTGGTTAGACAACAACAGCTTCGGGATACTCCCACAGCACGACATTCACAGGACCAACCCTATGACATCCCCTGTCCGGTCACAGGAGGAATAGGTAAGCTGTAGATTTAGGTGATGTCTCTATGATTATGGGATTCTCCCCTACTCCATGCACCTAACACCGACAAGAAAACCGATTTCTGAAACCCCTCTTGCGCATTTTCGATTTGGTTTGGGCTCAGGGTTTGGGGTTTTGTTAGCTGTCCGGGTAGGCTCATTCAATGAGGTGATTTCATGCCTACCACATGGTTCTCAAAATACTCTTGGACATGGGCTCATCTTCGGCTCATTTCCTTGCACTAAGAGTGGCAATGAAGTATCTTCAGACACAAATCCAGACACAGTACGTCTGAGTTCTTTTCCCGCATGTTTACTAGAAGCCTAGAGCTTCAACGGAATGCCGCTTTTTTCAACGGATACGGCATTTTTCCACAACGTAAATAGGTTGCGAACCCGATCGCCTACCTTCGTCGAAAACCACGTGCAATGGCAGATATCAACACCGAAAAACTGAAGGCACTGCAGCTCACCCTCGACCGTCTGGACAAGACTTACGGCAAGGGCACCGTCATGAAATTGGGCGATGAAGCAGTCGAACAAGTGGAGGTCATTCCCTCCGGATCACTCACCCTCGACCTGGCCTTGGGCATTGGCGGTTTCCCACGCGGACGCGTCGTGGAAATCTACGGTCCGGAATCCTCGGGTAAAACCACCTTGGCCATCCACGCCATTGCTGAGGCCCAAAAGAAAGGCGGCATTTGCGCCATCATCGATGCTGAGCACGCCTTTGACAAGTTCTACGCAGAGTCCCTCGGAGTAGACACCGAGAACCTGCTGATCTCACAACCCGACCACGGCGAGCAAGCCCTGGAGATCGCCGACAACCTCATCCGCTCCGGAGCCCTGGATCTGGTGGTGGTGGATTCGGTAGCCGCACTCACCCCCCGCGCAGAAATCGAAGGGGAAATGGGCGACTCACAGGTAGGTCTGCAAGCACGCTTGATGAGCAAGGCGCTGCGTAAGCTCACCGGTACCATCAGCAAAACCGGTTGCTGCTGCATCTTCATCAACCAGCTCCGCGAGAAGATTGGTGTGATGTTCGGAAACCCTGAAACCACCACCGGTGGTAACGCGCTTAAGTTCTACTCGTCAGTACGTCTGGACATCCGCCGCGCGGGCCAGATCAAAAACGGCGACCAAGTGATGGGCAATCGCACCAAGGTGAAAGTGGTGAAGAACAAAGTGGCACCTCCCTTCCGCCGCGCAGAGTTTGACATCATGTACGGCCAAGGCGTATCCAAAACCGGTGAGATCATCGACTTGGGTGTGGACCACGGCATCATCAAAAAGAGCGGTTCGTGGTTCAGCTACGGCGAAACCAAATTGGGCCAAGGCCGCGACGCGGTGAAATCCCTCCTGCTGGACAACCCTGAGCTCATGGAAGAGCTCGAAGGGCTGATCAAGGCTGAACTCGCAAAATAATCTGGGCTTTTGCCTGGGAAGAAAGTCCTCCGCTTGGGGGACTTTTTTCATTTTTGACCCATGAAGTACCTGTACCTCCTGTTGTTGTTGCCCTTGTGCTGGGCGTGTGACACCCCTGCAGACACCACCTCCGCTGAAGGCATGTTGGCCGACACCACCTCCCTGGCGGGTCGCCTGCAGTCGCTGGCTGATGCCATCAAAGCCGACCCCAACGACCGGGAACTGTACTTGGAACGCGCGGCGCTATTCCGCTCCACAGCCAAGTGGCCCCAAGCCATGGCCGACCTGGACCGCGTACTGCGCTTGGACACCATGGACGCTGAAGCCCTTGCACTCAAAGGCCTGTACAACCTGGACCAAGCCAAATTCAACGAGGCCTACGACAACTATGCTCGCTGCGTGCAAAATGACCCCGAAGATGTCACCTGCCTGCTCGGCCAAGCCGAAATCGAGCTGCTGCTCAACAAGTACCCTGAGGCCATTGAACTGATCAACCGCGCCCTGCGTGCAGATGAATTTGCCACCAAGGGCTACTGGCTTAAGGGACGTTACTATAAGGAATTGGGAGACACCACACTGGCGCGCTCAAGCTACGCCACGGTGGTGGAGATCGACCCCACCTACGCCGACGCTTACATCCAACTGGGGTTGCTTTGGGCCGAGGAGCGCCCCGAACTCTCAGAGGGCTACTATCGCTCTGCGATCAAGTACAACCCCGCTTCTACCGATGCCCTGTACAACCTGGCCAAACTCATGCAAGACCAAGCCGGGGATGACCAAGCTAAACTCTACGAGGCCATGGAGGTATACGCCCAACTTGAGGAGCAAGACCCCATGGACGCCCGTCCGCATTACAACCGCGGATTCATTCACTTGGAATACTTCCAGCACTACGACACGGCGGCGACCTACTTTGGACAGGCTATCGAGCGCTACGGGCTGTACCACCAAGCCTACTACAACCGCGGGTTGTGCATGGAAAGCATGGATGACTTGGTCGGCGCCGAGCGCGACTACCGCCAGGCCCTCACCATTGAACCCACCTACGACCCGGCCGCATTGGCCTTGGCCCGTGTGTTAGGGGAGTAAGCCCAACACCATGTTTTCAAACAGGGGCATGAGCACCGTGTGGGTGCTTTGGTCCACGTGCTCTTCATGGAAGGGGATGAATACCGCCATGGCGCGGTAGTACACGATGTTGTCGTTGTCTTCCGGCGAGAAGGTGGCGTACAACTCAAACTGCAAGTAGTTGCTGCCCGGGATGTTGTCCACCTCAAAATTCGCCTCACCACCAAACCAACCATCGTCGCGTTGCTTACGTGTGGTTTCGCGTCCGTCAGCGAGTGAAATCTCGTTGCGTCCTTCGGTGCGGATGCGGTAGCCTTCTGGAATTTCTACGCGGAAGTAAATGGTGTTGGTGCCCTCAGCCATGCGCAGCTCGTCGTAGTCTTTACGCTGGCCTGAGGTGATGCCTTGCTCATAGCCCATCAAACCGTCAAAGCCGCTGTAGTCGAAGGTGTTCAACTTGGGCTTCTTGGTGGGCGTGGTGCGCAGCAGTCCGTAAAACGCATCGGCGATGTACAGTTCTCCGTCAAGCGCCCAGAGGCCTTCGGGCAAGCCGAGGTTACCTTTCTTGCCGTCCTCGTAACCGCGTTCACCGGTGCCGCAGTACACCTCTGCTTCTCCCTTGGTCAAGGTGAGCACCTGGCGTCGATGGCTGTCCGATACAAACACCCGACCGGCAGTAACGGTCAATGCCGTGGGCTGCACCAGCTTGACTTCACTGCTGTCGTTGATGAATAGGGTGCTAAGGCCCTCCTCGGGCACATAGCGGCGTACGTTGCGCGAACCTGCTTCAAGAATCAGCAAGCCGCCTTCTCCGTCCAACGACAAGTCCGAAGGTCCGTGCATGCCCGCTTGTCGCGGATCTGCATGGTCGTTTTGGGCCGGGTGACCAATGCCGGCAATGGGGGCTGCCTTTTGGGTCAACAAGTCCATTTCCCACACTTGGTGGAATCCGGTCATGGCGATGTAGAGCTTGCCCTTGGACACCAGCAGTCCGGTAGGTCCATTGATGGCACCGGTGGTCCCAAACACCTCTTGCGGCGCAATCAACCCAGCCTCACCTGTACCCAGAACGGTGGTCACTTGTCGGGTGCGCAGGTTGACCGCTCGGATGGCGTGGTTGTAGGTATCCGCCACGTAAAGGATGTTCGATTCCTTGTCCAGCGCCAGTCCCGATGGTCCGTTGAAGCGGGCGTTGTTGATGTACCCGTCTTGGAAGCCGCGGACGTTTTGGCCGATGCGTGCGTTGATTTCTCCGTCGAGGTCCACCAGCAGGATGCGGTCGCGCTGTTGGTCGGAGACGTAGAAGCGGCCTTCGTTGCCGGCATACACCAGGTCGGTGGGCGAGGCAATCAATTTCTTGGGCAGGCGGTCGATCAACACCTCTTTACTGATCACCGAACCCGCGGTGCGCAGTGGAATGACCGCTTTGCTGGTCAAGTCGCGGATGGTGGGCACTGCTTCATCCATGCCGGAGTGGCCAGAGAACCGGCGGTACACGCGGCCACCGCTGAAGGTGAGCACGGCGTGCGGCATTTGCGCGGCCTCCAAAATCTCCCGGGGTTCTTCGCTGGCAAACACGGCCACAGGCATGCGCAGCTCGTAGCGTACCAATTGGTCGTTCACCCATGCGGTATCCGGGGCTGTGCCCCTAGGCGCGCAGAGTACGTGAATGATCTGTACTGGGCTGAACCGGGCAAGCTCTGCCTCGAGCTCTCGTGCGTATTGGATGCTGCCGGGTACGGTCGGGTCCACCACGTGGATCAGACGCATGAAGGCGTGCTTCTCGCGGTGGAAGTCAATGGCCTTATCGGTGTTGAACCACCATACATCCCGCGACCAACGCAGTTTTTTGACGTTGGTCTTTTGGTCCATGAAATCCTCCAGGCTTTGGGGAACTGCAGTGGTGTCGGATTGGGCTTGGGAGAGCGGCGCAAGCATCAGCAGCGCCAGGGCCATCAACAATGATCGCATCTTCAATTTGGTTTGTGCTAGCGGTACAACAAGTGTTCCGAAAGTAACGCGCATTCAAAAGACAAAAAAGGGGAACCGCATGGATTCCCCTTTTTAATATGGTATGAGTCCGGATTACTTCACCTGGTCCACCACTGCCTTGAAGGCATCTGGGTGGTTCATGGCGAGGTCGGCCAGGACTTTGCGGTTGAGCTCGATGCCGGCTTTGTTCAGTCCACCCATGAATTGTGAGTAGGACATGCCGTGCTGGCGAGCACCTGCGTTGATACGTGCGATCCACAGGCGACGGAAGTTGCGCTTGCGTTGTTTACGACCGATGTACGAGTACACCATGCCTTTTTCAACGGCGTTCTTTGCAACGGTCCATACGTTCTTGCGGGCTCCGAAATATCCTCGGGCCTGCTTCATGACTTTTTTACGTCGGGCCCGCGATGCTACCGCGTTCTTACTTCTTGGCATTTCTCTTTGTTTTTTGACCAACAGTGCCACTTGCGTGGGCTTGAAACTGGTGGCCGGGTTCTACATTAACCAGGTTGTTCCTTCAACCCTTACTTCAGCAATTGCTTGCGGATGTTTGGCTCGTCAGCTTTGTGCACCAAACCGGACTTGGTCAGATTGCGCTTCTGCTTGGTCTCCATCTTGGTCAAGATGTGACTCTTGAAGGCGTGCTTGCGCTTGATCTTACCAGTGCCGGTCAGCTTAAATCGCTTCTTCGCGCTGGATTTAGTTTTCATTTTTGGCATTGCTGCACTATTTATTTCCCGTTCTAACGGGGTGATTCCTTCGCTGCGCCCGAGGTCGAATTACTTCTTCTTCGGGTTGATCATCATGGTCATGCGCTTGCCCTCGAGTTTGGGCAATTGCTCTACCAATCCGACATCTTCCAACTCCTGGGCGAACTTCAACAGCAGAATTTCGCCGCGTTCCTTGAACACAATGGTGCGTCCGCGGAAAAACACATACGCCTTCACCTTGGAGCCTTCCTCGAGGAATTTGCGTGCGTGCTTGAGTTTAAATTCAAAATCGTGGTCGTCGGTGTTGGGCCCAAATCGGATCTCCTTGATGGTCACCTTGCTTTGGTTGGCCTTGAGTTCCTTTTGACGCTTCTTCTGATCGTACAAGAACTTGCGGTAATCGATGATACGACACACCGGAGGGTCCGCTTTTGGAGAGATCTCCACGAGGTCCAATTCTTGTTCTTCAGCCATGCGCTGAGCTTGAACGAGCGAGTAAACGCCCACTTCTACGTTGTCTCCGACAACACGTACCGGGTCGGCATTGATACGACGGTTGATCCGATGCGGATCTTCTGGCTTGACGATACGTCCGCCACGTCTTTTGCCTCTTCTAGGTTTCCTTCCTATGGTTTCCTGAGGTTGGTGAGTATTCTGAAATTATGCTCCGTTTACGCGAGCAAGGCTTCAATTTCGGCCTGCACGTGGTTGCAGAAATCGGCTACTGACATGGCTCCCATGTCTCCTTCGCCCTGCTTTCGTGGGGCTACTTGGCCGCTTTCGGCTTCCTTCTCTCCTACAATCAGCATGTATGGAACCCGCTCCAGCTCTGCTTCACGGATCTTTTTGCCAATTTTTTCGCCTCGCGCGTCAACGGAGGCGCGAATATCGGATTTTTCCAGGACTTCTAAAACCTCGTTCGCGTAGTCGTTGAATCGGTCCGAAATCGGCAAAATGCGCACTTGTTCCGGGGTGAGCCAGAGTGGGAACTTACCCGCACAGTGCTCGATCAGAATGGCCACAAATCGCTCCATGGATCCAAACGGCGCGCGGTGAATCATCACCGGACGGTGCTTTTGGTTGTCCGAACCGGTGTACTCGAGCTCAAAGCGCTCGGGCAGGTTGTAGTCCAGCTGTACGGTACCCAACTGCCATTTACGGCCGATGGCATCGCGTACCATGAAGTCCAACTTGGGACCGTAGAAGGCCGCCTCGCCATACTCCACAACCGTGTTCAGTCCTTTTTCGGTGGCCACCTCGGCAATCGCCTTTTCGGCCGACTCCCAGTTGGCTTCTGAACCGATGTACTTCTCGGGCTTCTCGGGATCACGCAACGAAACTTGTGCGATGAAATCCTGGAAATCGAGGGTTTTGAAGATGTACAGCACCAGGTCGATCACTTTGCCGATTTCTTCCTTGATCTGCTCTTGCATGCAGAAGATGTGGGCGTCGTCCTGGGTAAAGCCGCGTACGCGGGTCAAGCCGTGCAGCTCGCCACTTTGCTCGTAGCGGTACACCGTGCCAAACTCTGCCAAACGCAACGGAAGGTCTTTGTACGAGCGGGGCTCGGCATTGAAGATCTCGCAGTGGTGCGGGCAGTTCATGGGCTTGAGTAAGTACACCTCTCCTTCTTGCGGAGTTTGGATGGGGCGGAAGCTGTCTTCGCCGTACTTGTCCCAGTGGCCTGAGGTTTCGTAGAGTTTTTTGTTGCCGATGTGCGGGGTGACCACTTGCTGGTAACCGGCCTTGCGTTGCGCGCGCTTGAGGAAATCCTCGAGGCGGCCGCGCAGGTCAGCACCTTTGGGCAGCCAGAGTGGCAAGCCCTGCCCTACGCTCTGGGAGAACGAGAACAGTCCGAGCTCTTTGCCCAGCTTGCGGTGGTCGCGTTTTTTGGCTTCCTCTAGCAGCGCCAAGTGCTCCTTAAGTTGCTGCTTCTTGGGGAAGGTGACGCCGTATATACGGGTCAGTTGCGCGCGGTTTTCGTCGCCCTTCCAGTAGGCGCCCGCTACGTTCAGCAGCTTGATGGCCTTGATGGCACCGGTGTGCGGGATGTGCGGTCCGCGGCACAAATCGGTAAAGCCGCCTTGGGTGTAAAAGGTGATGGTGCCGTCCTCCAAATCAGAGATCAGCTCCAGCTTGTATTCGTCGCCCTTTTCTTCGAAGTACTTCACGGCATCGGCCTTGGAGACTTCCTTGCGGACGAAGGGGTTCTTTTGCTTGGCGAGTTCGGCCATCTTCTGCTCGACTTTGGGAAAGTCCTTGTCTGAGAAGACGTGCTCGCCAAAGTCGATGTCGTAGTAGAAGCCGTTTTCGATGGGGGGACCAATGGCCAGCTTGATGCCCGGGTAGAGGGCCTCAAAGGCTTCAGCCATCAAGTGGGCCGAAGAGTGCCACATGGTGCTTTTGCCGGCGTCGTCGTTCCAGGTGAGGAGCTTGAGTTCGGCGTTTTCGGTGATCGGGCGCTGCGCGTCGCGCACTTCTCCGTTCACTTCTGCTGCAAGTACATTGCGTGCGAGTCCTTCGCTGATGGACAGCGCAATGTCCATGGCAGTGGTGCCCTCGGCTACTTTACGAACAGAGCCGTCCGGCAGGGTAATGTCAATCATGGTGTCCGTTTCTGGCGGGCAAAGATACCCAATTCAAAGTCGCATTCAGCGGTCTTCTACGGCTTGGTGCGCACCTTGTTCCAGTCTTTGACTTGCCATTTGATCCATGCGGTGGAAATGTGGTTGCCGTGGTCGTCGGTGCATTTGACTTCAAAGCTCACCAACACGGCGTCTTGGGTCTTAAGGGGTTCGATGACTTCGGCCTCGAGTTTTTCCAACGGGATTTCGAAGTGGGTATGGACCGCGGTCTTGGCTTGGTAGTGGTAACTCACCTCCATGTTTTGCATGATGAGTCGGTACTTTTTTGAGTCCAAACACGACAACAGCGCAATGCCGCAAGACAGCTCACTGACGGTGGCCAAACAGCACGCGTGAATGCCCCCCAAGTGGTTTTTGTTCTTGCGAATGAACGGTGCGGTACACGACACAAATCCAGGCTTGATGTCGTCCACCTTGAACTTGTGAGGCCCGTTGAAGGGGATGCCTTTGCGCAACAAAAATCCCAGCTTGCGTCGTCCGATGGCCGACTCATAGGCCGATTCAAAAAAGGGGGTTAGGTTCATGACTTCAAGGTGGGAAGAATTTGGAGATGCTCGGCACGCCGAATAAAAAAACCGCCCGGCAGGAACCGAGCGGTTTTCGAAATCCGATTTACATCATCCCATTGGCCGGCCGGGTACACAGAAGGGACCGGCTAGTTTCGTGTCGTCCGCACTTGTTCACAGTAAATCGGAACCAAAACCACCGTCGGACCAGAGTGAACAAATACTGGTCACAACGGCTCTGAACACGTTATGAAGCTACCTGCTCCGCGGGATGGAGGATGGCATCAATGTCGGGTTTGAAATACTGATCGCTTTTCAAAATCTTGCCGTCTTCGCGCAAGATGGGCTGGCCATCGGCGCCCAGCTTGCTCATGTTGGAGCGCTGGATCTCCTGAAAAACTTCGACAATCTTGTCCTGCAAGCCGTGCTTGAGGATGGTGCCGCACAAGATGTAAAGTTGGTCCCCGAGGGCATCTGCGATTTCGGTCAAATCCCCGTCGCGGGCTGCCTGGAGGTACTCTTCGTTCTCTTCTGCCATCAATCGGTGGCGCAATTGCACGTCAGCGGTGCTGATTGCGGCGCGGGGCTCGTACGCGTTTTGAATGCCAAACGCATTGTGGAACTGCTCAACGCAGCCGATGATGTCCTTAAACTCCATTTGCCGAAATGTAGCAGGAACCCGCCGACGCCACCCAAAGGCCTGGCCTTCAGTTGTCCACGATGGTGCCACATTTTTCCACTTAACAATCACAAGTCTCTGCTTATCAAATCCTTAACATCGTTTAACGCCCTACAAAACTGCACTCCTAACTGACCTGCTGAACTTTGTTTGAACCCCTGGCGCGTGCTTGCGGACAGTGGGATGTGCTGATTATTTTGCGGCGCTTTCGGTTCTGCCCGAACTGAGGACGTCACCAAACCACTGAATATGGAAGAGTCTCTGGGGGGAGCGGTGCCCCAACCGCCCACCGACATTCAAGCCCTGAGCGAACGCATCAAGCAAGAGAGCGCGTTTGTGGAACTGCTTCAACACGAAATGGACAAAGTCATCATCGGCCAACGGGACATGACCCAAAAGCTGATGATTGGTTTGTTGAGCAACGGGCACGTGCTGCTAGAAGGGGTTCCGGGTCTGGCCAAAACACTGGCCATCAACACCCTAGCCAAAGCCACCAACGTCAGCTTCAACCGCATCCAATTCACCCCAGACCTGTTGCCTGCGGACTTGTTGGGTACCCTCATCTACAATCAAAAGAAAGAGGAGTTTGCCGTGAAGAAAGGCCCGGTGTTCGCCAACTTCATTTTGGCCGATGAGGTCAACCGCGCTCCCGCCAAGGTGCAATCGGCGCTGCTGGAAGCCATGCAGGAACGCCAAGTGACCATCGGCCCCGACACCTATCCTCTGCCAGAGCCCTTCCTGGTGTTGGCCACGCAAAACCCAGTTGAGCAGGAGGGCACCTACCCTCTGCCCGAGGCCCAAGTGGACCGCTTCATGCTCAAGGTTGTGATCGGCTACCCCAGCAAGGACGAAGAAAAACGCATCATCCGCAGCAACATCAGCGCAGGAGCGCGTCCGCAACCCCAGCCCGTGATCACTCCTGAACAGATCGTGCGAGCGCGTAACACGGTTCGCGAGGTGTACATGGACGAGAAAATCGAGCAGTACATCGTGGACATCGTGTTTGCCAGCCGCAGTCCAGAAGAATATGGTTTGGGTCATCTCAAAAACCTCATCCAGTTCGGCGGTTCGCCGCGTGCCAGTATCAACATGGCGCTGGCGGCCAAGGCCTACGCCTTTTTGAAGCACCGCGGATATGTCATTCCTGAAGACGTGCGCGCAGTGTGCATGGATGTGATGCGCCATCGCATCGGCATCACCTACGAGGCCGAGGCCGAAAACATCACCCAGGAGCAAATCATCACCGAAATCCTCAACCGCGTAGAGGTGCCTTAAACCCTGATTGATCCATGGAAACCGCTGACTTGCTGAAAAAAGTAAGGGCCATCGAGATCAAAACCCGTGGCCTCTCGAACCAGGTGTTCTCGGGCGAATACCAAGCGGCCTTCAAGGGCCGAGGTATGGCCTTTGCCGAGAACCGCGAGTACCAACACGGCGACGAAGTGCGCACCATCGACTGGAACGTGACCGCGCGCATGGGCCGTCCGTTTGTCAAGGTGTTTGAGGAAGAGCGCGAGCTGACCGCTATGATTTTGGTGGACGTCAGCGCCTCTGAAAATTTCGGGACCCAGGGCCAATTGAAGCGCCAACTCATTGCCGAGTTGACCGCCGTGCTGGCCTTCTCAGCCATCCAGAACAACGACAAGATTGGGGTATTGCTCTTCACCGATCGGGTGGAAAAGTTCATCCCTCCCAAAAAAGGCAAGTCGCACATCCTGCGCATCATCCGAGAGCTGTTGGACTTCACGCCCGAAGGCACCGGCACCGACATCGGTATGGCCTTGGAATACCTGATGCGCGTGCAAAAGCGCCGCGCCATCACCTTTGTGCTTTCGGACTTTATGGACGACGGCTTTGACCACGCCTTAAGCATGGCCCGCCGCCGCCACGACCTGGTGGCTCTGCACGTTTTTGACCGCCACGAACGCGACCTGCCCGACCTGGGCTTGGTGCAATTCGCCGACCCCGAAACCGGGGAACGCAAGTGGATCGACACCTCGCGCAAAAAAGTGCGCGAAGCCTACGCTAAAGCCCGCCGAAACTGGGAAAAGCAGCTGGGCGAACGCTTGACCCGCTGCGGAGTGGACGTAGCACACCTGGCCACCGGCGCGGACTACGTGCGGCCCCTCATGAACCTGTTTAAACAGCGCGGATGAAGGCCCGATTGCTGGTCATAGCATGCCTGCTCGCAGGAGTCACTTCCTGGGGCAAAGAGGCCTCGGTCTCCGCCGATCGTGATAGCCTGCGCTTGGGCGAGCCGGTGTACCTCTCGCTGCGCGTGTGCCATGACATCAGCACAGATTCACTCACCGTCCAATGGCCCAGTTGGCCTGAGGAACTGATTCCTGGCGTGGAAGTGTTGCTGGCCGATACCCAGCGCACTTATGTGCCCGATGCACAAGCTCCCTACTTCCATTGCCAAGAACAAGTGCTGGTGGTGACCGTGTGGGACACGGGATTTGTAGCGCTGCCACCGTTTACGCTGCCCACCACCTCAGGGCAGCTCCAAACTGGACCGTTGTTGCTTTACAGCGCCGGGCCGGAGGTGGACCACAGCGGAACGTTTCAAGACGTCAAACCACCACTTCCGCTGGTCTACACCAACACCGATTGGCTCATCGACCATTGGTACTTTGTGTTGGGGGGCCTGCTGGGTGCAGCAGCCCTGCTCTGGTTCTTGCTGCGCAGCAAACCCTTGCCTGAAAGTACACCTACGCCCGAAGCGCCGCGCGAGGCCATGCCCCACATCCAAGCCTTCGAGGCCTTGGAAGCGTTGCAAAAGCAGCAGTTGTGGCAACAAGGAAAAATCAAACGCTACCACAGCGCGCTCAGCGATGTGTTCCGGCAATACCTGGAAGGACGCTACCAAATTGCCGCGCTAGAGGCCACCTCGGATGAAATTCTGGATGCGCTTCGCGGCCGAGGATTGCCGGCAGATGTGTTGCAGGAGATCGCCCCCACCCTGCGCCTCTCCGACTTGGTGAAGTTTGCCAAACACAAGCCCTCACCCACCGATCACCAAACCGCCTGGGAAGCAGTCCACCGCTTTGTGGAACGCACCCGGCCCCAACTCCCAAGCGCATGAGACGGGAAACCTGGTGGTGCATAGCAGCGATAGTGGCAGGCCTGTTGGCCAGCCTGTTTCTGTTTTGGCGGGAGCACGACCGTTACGAATGGGCCGTGCCCGAAGCGTTTTGGGGACTGCTCGCCATTCCTACGTTGGGCGCATGGACCTTGTGGAAGCACAGCTCCCAAGTGGGTGTGTTGCACAACAGTGCGCGCACGGCTTGGCAAGGATTGCCCGAGAGCGTAGTGGCACTGAGTCGCCACGGACTGGTTGCGCTGCGTATGGTGGCACTGACGGCGTTGGTGCTCGTGCTGGCGCGACCGCAATCCAGCAAAGACTTGGTGGATCAAACCACCGAAGGCATTGACATCATCATGGCCATGGACGTGTCCACCTCCATGCTCGCACGGGATTTTCGCCCGAACCGCTTGGAGTCGGCCAAGGAGGTGGCCCAAGACTTTGTGAACGGTCGCAACAACGACCGCATCGGCGTAGTGGTGTACGAAGGCGAAAGCTACACCCAAGTACCGCTCACCACCGATCACCGCGTGGTGCGCACAGCGTTGAGCGAGTTGGAAGCAGGCATGATTGAAGGCGGCACCGCCATTGGCATGGGCCTGGCCACCGCCGTAAACCGCTTACAGAACAGCACGGCCAAAAGCAAAGTGGCCATCCTGCTGACCGACGGCGAAAACAACGCCGGCCAAATCAAACCCCTGGATGCCGCGCGTTTGGCCGAGACCTTTGATGTGCGGGTCTACACCATTGGGGTGGGCGGATCGGGTAAGGTGCCCATTGCCAAGTGGAACCCTATGCTCCAACGCGAGGAAATCGTGTACATCGATTCCAAGATCGACGAGCCCACCTTGACCGAAATGGCCGAGATGACCGGCGGACAGTACTTCCGCGCGAGCAGCCGCAACAAACTCGCCGAGATCTACCAAGAAATCAACGCGCTGGAAACCACGCGCTTCAACACCACGCGGTACAGCCAAAAGTCTGAGAAGTACGCCCCGTACCTCTGGCTGGCCTTGGCGGTGTTGCTGGCAGAAATTTTACTGCGTCAATCCGTATACCGCTGGACCGCATGAGCACGCTGCGTGGCACATACCGCATGGGCCGGGCCGTTTGGAGCTTGGTGGGGGTGGAAGCGCTGTTTTGGCTGCTGCTCGGGTTCGCCTACCTGCTGGTGCGCTTTAACTTTCCCAACGTGGTGTACCACCGCCCCGAGTGGGCCTGGTTGCTGCTTGCCGTTCCAGCCATCACCGCGTTGCAGTTGGCCAACCTGGCGGTGCGCAACAAACGCCTGAAGCGCTACGCAGACGACGCCACACGCGGTTCGGTGGCGCCGCACATTTCTACCGGCCGTATGGTGGTGCGTTTTGCCTTGATCCGGTTTGGGTTGGGCTGCTTGGTCATTGGCCTGGTGGATCCCAAGGCCGGGTACGGTGAAAAAGAAGTCCAGACCTCGGGCATGGAGCTGGTGCTGTGTTTGGACGTGTCCAACAGCATGCTCGCCGAGGACCACACGCCCAACCGCTTGGAGTTGGCCAAACGCTCCATGCAACAAGTGCTCAAAAACCTCACCGGCGACCGCGTGGCCGTGGTGGTGTTTGCCGGCGAAGCGTACACCACATTGCCCTTGACCACCGACTACGAAGCGGCCAAGCTGTTTGTAGATGGCATCAGTACCGACATGGTCTCACGTCAGGGTACCGCCATTGGAGCGGCCATTGATTTGGCTTTGGTGAGCTTCTCACCCGATCCCGGTGTGGACCGGGCCATTGTGGTGATCACCGATGGCGAGGACCACGAAGGCGGTGCACCTGCAGCCGCGCTGCGTGCCAAAGAAGCCGGCGTGGATGTGCACGCAGTAGGCATTGGCTCTACCGAAGGTGCTCCCATACCGCAGTACCGCGCAGGGCGCCAAATCGGATTCAAACAAGACCACCAAGGCAACACCGTAGTGACCGCCCTGAATGTGGGCATGTTGGAAGATTTGGTGGGCGTGTCTGGAGGTGTTTTGGTGCGCGCCGGAGCCACCGACGCCGGACTCGGGGGGCTGCTCCAACGCCTCAGCGAAGCCGAAAAATCCGACTTGGAAACCCGCACCTTCCGCGAATACCGCCACCGTTTTTGGTGGTTCATCTTGCCCGGAGCGGCCTTGTTGCTGCTGGAAAGTTTCATCCGCGAACGCCGCCAACGCTGGTCGGCGCCGCTCAATGTCTTGGACGAATGATCCGCCTGATCCTCCTAATGATCGCAACCGGCCTGACAACGGTAGCCGGGGCACAATCGCTCAAGCGGGTGGCTGCGGATGCACACGCGGCCTACAACGAAGAGGCGTACCTGAGGGCCGACAGTTTGTACGGGGTGGTGCGCGCCCAAGCCCCAGGCGACTTTGCATACACCTACAACACGGCCTTGACCAAGTACCGCTTGACCCAGCTGGACAGTGCAGAAGCGTTGTTCACCCTGGCCCTTGCGCAAACCGACTCGATGAAAGCCGCGGTGCATTACAACCTGGGCAACACCGCATTGATGGACTGGGTGTTGCAAGACTTGGAGTTGGAACACCTGGCGGTGCTGTTGGAAGAGGCTTCGGCCAGCAAAGGACTTTCGGTACAGGAGCGCTTGACGAAGTTTTTGGAGAAGGACTCCCTATTGGTTGTGCAGCAGACGCTCTTGGACGGCAAGGAAGCCGCGCTAGAAACCGCCATCAACCACTACAAATCCACCTTGCGTCTGGATCCTTCAGACGAGGATGCGCGCTACAACCTGCTCTTTGCCCGGGGCAAAATCCCTCCTCCCCCCGGCTCAGAACCGCCCGCCGACGAAGACGAATCTGAGAACGACTCCCCGGAAGACACCCGGGTCAAAGACCTCAAAACCCAGGCCTTTGAATACATTCGGGAGGGCAAGTTTGAGCAGGCCTTCAACCTGCTCAAAGGCGCCAAACAACGGAACCCCGAGCTCAATGGGTTGGACGGACTGTTGGACAAACTCGGCCTGGTGCTGGAAATTCTGTACGACACATGAGAACACGCATGACCTTGCTGGCCTTGCTGGTAACCACCGGTTTGAGCGCACAAAACGTGCTCTCCCAGCGCGACTATTTTGACAACGCCGCCAAGCAATTCCTCGACGGCAAAAAGAAGGAAGCCATCCAAACCCTGGAATCGGGGCTGAAGGCGTATCCGAACGACCCCTCGATGGAAAAGCTCGCTGAGGCCCTGCTCAAGGAAATGGAGCAGCAACAACAGCAGCAACAAAACCAGCAGCAAGAGCAGCAGTCCCAGCAAGAACAACAGGAAAACCAAAACGGCTCCGACGGCAACAACAACCCCGAGCAGAACAAGGAGCAAAACGGCGATACCGGCAAAGACAGCGATGGCGATCCCAACCGTGATCCTGAAGACGGCGGCGAGCAAGGTGAAGGCAACGAGGACCCGGGCAACGACCGGCCCCAAGATGACTCCGAGCCCGAACGTAACACGGGCGAAGACGGGCAGCCCAAGGATCCTGGCGCTTCGGGCGGGAACACCTCAAATGGTGATCAAGAAGAAGACGGCAAACCTCACTCGCGCGGAGAAGCCGAGCGCATGCTCAAGGCCCTGAACGCCCAAGACCAAGCCACCAAACAACGCGTATTACGCGCCCAGCAAGGCCGCAAAGGCAAGTCCTCCAAAAGCGAAAAAGACTGGTAACCATGCAACGAATCGTGTTGATCGCTGCGTGCTTGTTGTCCACCGCAGCCCTGTATGCCCAAGAATTGAAAGTAGCAGTGAACCGCAAGGCCATTGCTTTGTCGGATGTGCTCACCTACGAGCTCTCTCTGGTGAATGCCGAAGGGGAAATCAGCCTGCCTGAGTTTGAGCATTTCCGCGTGGTCAAGGGACCGACGATCGGCTACGAGCACA
Organism: Luminiphilus sp.; assembly: GCA_964221845.1. Lineage (GTDB taxonomy): Bacteria > Bacteroidota > Bacteroidia > Flavobacteriales_D > Sanyastnellaceae > CAXPZW01. Next base: position 18,164 of record CAXPZW010000017.1, read on the forward strand.
GTACGTTTGGCAACCAAATCACCTCGGTATACAAGGAGACTTACTTGTTGCGCCCTTTGCGCCCAGGCACCTTTATGCTCCCAGCGGCCAAGGCCCAAATCCCGGGCAAAACACTGACCTCCAACCGCGTAGAAATCGAAGTCGTTCAAAACTCGGCCGATGCGGAAAAGCTCAATTCTGCGGGGGATTTTGTTGCGCAAATCTCCACCAACAAAACCACGGTCTACGTGGGCGAACCGTTGGTGGCCTCCTACCAGGTGTTTGCCGCCTACCGCACGCGCCGCTACCAATTTGATTGGCAGGACACCGACGGCTTCTACACCGAAGAACTCGAGACCGACAACCAGCTCACGATCAAAAACATAGGGGGACGCAACTTGGAAACCGCCGAGGCCAAGCGCCAACTGCTCTTTCCACAACGGGCTGGAGACCTGACCATTGGGGCGTTTACCGCTCAAGCTGAGAAGTTGGTACGCGCAGGGATCCGCGGCCGCTACGAGCCCATCAGTGCCACCAGCCGCGACAAGATCATCACGGTGCGCCCCCTGCCCGCTGGCAAACCCAAAGAATTTGTGGGCACCTACCTGGACTACGACGTTTCGATGGTCGCATCAAAAAAGAATGCCCAGGCCAACGAAGCCATTGACGTGATCGTCACCATTTCAGGGAAAGGGAACATGAACCTGGTGACCGCGCCAGACATTGAATGGCCTTCGGACTTTGAGGTGTACGACCCCAAGCAAGTGGACCGCATCAACATCACCCGCTACTCAGAATCGGGCAACCGCCGGTTTGAATATGTGGTGATTCCCCGTTCGGCAGGTTCGTTTGAGGTGCCCGGGTTGTCCCATTCGTGGTTCAACCCCGAAACCGAACAGTACGAAAAAGCCACCACCTCGGCGCTGCGTTTTGAGGTGGTCCCAGGCTCTGGAAATGCAACCGGACCTACCTATTCCAACAGCACCATCACCCAGAGCGAGGTGGAAACCCTCAACCAAGACATCCGCCACATCCGGACTGACGCCGGTGGCTGGAATGGCGGCGGTCCGTTTTTGGGATCGGTGCCGTTTTGGGGCGCGACGGCCCTGCCGTTGTTTGCCGCTGCGGCCTTTGTACTGGTCTACAAGCGCCGCGGCGAAGCCTTGGAAGACACCGCCGAAAACCGCCAAAAACGCGCGGCGAAAGTCGCACGCAAATACCTCAGGCAAGCCGAAGCTGCTGTGGGTGGGGACAAGAACACGTTTTACGACGCCCTCTCACGCAGTTTGTTCGGATACCTCGCCGACAAATGGTCCATCCCCTTGAGCGAGTTCAACCGCGAGATGTTGGCCGGACTGCTCTCTGCACGCGTAACTCCAGACGAAGCCCAAACCGTGTTGGACCTCGTGGACCGCTGCCAAGAGGCCCGCTTCAGCCCGGTGGCCACGCTCTCCCAACGTGAAGCCTTGGAACAAACCGCAACCGTCATTCAAACCCTGGAACGCACATGAAAGCCTGGATGACTTTGCTGCTCTGTGCCTGCACAGTGGGCGCCTGGAGCCAATCCGAATCCGAGTGGTTTGCCCGCGGCAATGCCCACTACAACGCCCAGCAGTACGATTCGGCACGCGTGGCCTACACGCATGCGTTGTCCCAAGGGCCCCACTTTGCCTCGGAATACAACTTGGGCAATGCCTACTTCCGCTTGGGCGAATACCCGAACGCCATCCTGCACTGGGAACGCGCCGGGCGTCTGCAGCCCGGCGACCCGGATGTGGCGGTGAACTTGACCCTCGCTCGCGCCCGAATTTTTGACGACCTCCCCGAAGAAGTCCCGAACACCTTTGCGCAGCGCATGCAGTCCCCCTCGGCACTCAACCTGTACTCCTGGCTTGCGATTGGATTGGCGGGCGTGATTGGCCTCTGTGTCATTCTGCGTACCCTGCGGCCCTCACGCAAGCGCAGCTGGACGGCTCTTGCGGTGATAGGCGCACTCCTGTTGGCGTTGGTGCTGGGCATTGGATTGTGGGCCAAAGGCACCTCTCAGGCGGAGACTGCCGCCATCCTCATGGCCCCCAAAGTCGATGTATACACCGCGCCCGACGGCAACAGCGTGGCCTTCGTGCTTCACGCGGGCACCAAAGTGGAACTGCTGGAGTTCCTGGATTCAGGCTGGATCAAAGTGGAAATCGCCGGCGGCGAAATCGGCTGGATGCGCGACCAAGGCTACACGCCAATCTAGGGCAAAAAAAGAGGGGCTCCGATACCATCGAAGCCCCACTAACCTTAACCAAATACTTAACCAAAATGTGTGGAGCGAGTGCTCCGGTCGAACGCGTTGTAGCTGCTAAACCGCGTTCATTGGTAGTACACCTCAAACATAGAATACCCTACCAAGGGCGGCGTAGTCAATCGCAATCCACTGTTTGTCAGAATTTTCCTGCGCACTTGTAGTCGCACCGGAATCCGAGAAATGCGTGATCTTCCCTCTCCCAAAATCAACCCCATGCTGATTGCTTACATCTGCGGCGGCATCATCGCCCTCGTACTCCTGGCCGGACTGCTCGCCCCCCGCGACATGGGCTCCGCCAAAACCATGCGCATCGCCGCCCCCCGTGACCAGGTCTGGCCCCGCATCTCCAACCTTCGCGAACTGGACAAATGGAACCCGTGGAGCGCCAAAGACCCCAACATCGAACAGCAATTCACCGGCACCGACGGCCAAGTCGGCTCCCAAATGCACTGGCAAAGCAAAGTCCGCGGCGTGGGCCAAGGCCGCCAAGAAATCACCGCCCTCACCCCCCACGAGCGCGTGGACATGGACATCGAATTCATCAAACCCCGCACCGGCATCGCCAAAGGCGCGGTAACCATGACCGGAGAAGACGGCGCGGTGGACGTCACCTGGAGCTTCCAATCCAAAATGCCCTACCCCTTCAACGCCCTGATGCTCGTGATGAATTTTGAAAAAGCCATGGACAAAGACTTCACCGAAGGCCTCACCAACCTCAAAGCCCTCTGCGAGTCCAAGTAACCCCCACCCAAAGGCCCAAAAAGAAAGAAGCCCTCGACGTTTCGAGGGCTTCTAACCTTAACCAAATTAATTCTTAACTGCTATATTAAACCTTTGCGCTTTGCCCTAGAGAGAAAGGGACTTGCACTGAGACCGGGCGCTTATCTCCGGCCTTCTGTTTCCAAATCTATGCGCACGGTTTCGATCTGGCTGTAGGAAACAAAATCAAAGCCCTTGTCAGACAATTCAGACAACTGTCCTACAAGCCCTTGCCCAAATCCAACCTTTCATTATTTTTGCCATCCACTTTCCGGGGCCATAGCTCAGTTGGCTAGAGCGTTTGACTGGCAGTCAAGAGGTCCGGGGTTCGAATCCCCGTGGCTCCACAAAGAGGTCTGAGACCCAAAAGCCGTGCACGTTAGTGCATGGCTTTTTTCTTGTCCAGACCGAACCAAACTCCGCAGGATTTGAGTGAGGGCTGGACAAGAAAAAAGCCATAGGGCCCGCGGATGCGGGACCCGGCTTTTGGGTCTCAGACCTCTTTGTGTAGCTCCCCCCCCTGCGATCGCGCGCAGCGCAATCCCTCGTGCCCTATCAACCCCAGTGCCCCGCGCCAGCGAGAGCCACTGCCCCATCAACCTCAGCAATAGGCCCGTCTAAATAAACCAACGCCTCCGCGACCTCGCGCCAGCGAAAGCCACTACTAACTCCAAGGCCAGCACCCACCCAAAACACCCCATCACCACGCGCCAGCGAGTGCGACAACCCTCCGGTCATAAAAACAACGCCCCTGCCACCTCGCGCCAGCGAAAGCCACTACTAACTCCAAGGCCAGCACCCACCCAAAACGCCCCATCACCACGCGCCAGCGAGTGCGACAACCCACAGACCATAAAAGCAAACGCCCAATCACCGCGCAGAACACAAGATCACCCCCGCCTTCCCACACCCCATAAAACCCCAACCATTCCAAAACTTCCACCCCCCATCCCCCCCACTCCTTCCCCTCCTATGCAGTACCTTCCCCGCATGATTCGATTTGGATGGCTGGTGTTGCTCCTGATCATGAGCAACGTGGGACGAACCCAAGAGGAACTTTACACCTTCGCGCAAGAAGGATTCGTGAAGGAACTGGTCCCTGCTGACATCGGATTTCCCACGGGAGTCGCCTTTGACGGCAACGGCACCGGCTACGTTTGGACCAAAGCCGGAACCGTCCACCGCATGGTCGACGACCTCATCGACTCCACCCCCTGGTTGGACCTTACCCTCGAAGTGGGCGACAACGCCGACCACGGCTTGCTCGGCTTTGCGCTCGACCCCGATTTCCTGACCAACGGCCATTTCTACGTGTGCTACAAAGTGGACCGCAATTACTTGGTCGCTTTTGGAACCCCCGACTTCGTACCGGACGCGAACGAAGGCGGCGCCACCATTGGACGCGTGGCGCGGTACACCGCCGATGTTTCCAACGACCTGCTCACTGTAAATCCAGACACGCGCCTGGTTCTGTTGGGCGAAGATCCTACCAACGGCATTCCGCTCCTGCACCTTTCACACGGCATGGGTGCGCTGGTGTTTGGGGCCGATGGTAGCTTGATGCTGACCTGCGGCGATGGCTCCACCTTCACTGCGGACTACGGTGGCGGCGGCCCGCCCTACTACGGCGAGGACACCGAAAATGCGCTCAATGAGGGCATCATCCCTCCAGAACAAGAAGTCGGCGCCTTCCGCGCGCAGCAAGTGCAGAGCTACAACGGAAGTGTGCTCCGCTTCAACCCTGAAACCGGCGAAGGCTACCCCAGCAACCCGTTCTACGATCCCGCTCAGCCCAACGCAGCTATTTCCAAGGTGTACGCCTACGGCTTTCGAAACCCTTACCGCTTTACGCTGCGCCCTGGCACAGGTTCCACCGAAGCAGAGGACGGTATGCCAGGCCAACTGGTGCTGTGCGATGTGGGCGCAGGTCGACGTGAGGAGATCAATGTGATTTCAGCAGGTGGAGGCAACTACGGCTGGCCGCTGCGCGAGGGCATCGGACCGCGTCCGGAATTCACCGAGCAGCTCAGCGAGAATCCATACACGCCCAATCCTTTGGCTGGCGGCGAATGCCCCGACTTTCACCGCTTCCGCGATTTGATGATCGACCCTTCGGTTCCGCAGCAAGCGCATTGGAATGCGTGCGATCCTTTGGTGGAAATGACCACGCCTTGGGCCTCGGTGCATGTTCCTCCAGTGTTGGAGTACCGCAACAAGTGGTCGGGTGCGAATGGGGATGGCGCCATCCCTGTATTCAATGCAGACGGTGAGCTGGAGGCCTTGAACATCGACACGCCCGAAAGTGGCATTGGGTACGACAACTTGGTGGGATTTGGTGCGATTGGCGGTGACTTTTACGAAGGCACGACCTTCCCGCAAGAGCTCCACGAACTCTACTTCTTGGCGGACTACGACGGTTGGATCAAAGCCGTAGAATTCTCGCCGACGGGCGACGTACTCATCGTCGAAGACTTTCTGGTGCAGACAGGAGTGCCGATTTACCACTTAGAATACAATCCGGCGGAGGATGCATTTTACATGCTTGAATTCCCAGGGTTGATCCACAAGATCTACGCTGGGGAAGACGTCAAGCCCGACGCCGTATTTGACGCTACTCCAAGCTTTGGTACCTCACCGCTTGCCGTTTCGCTGGATGCCACTGACTCCAGCAGCCCCATTGGATTGGACTTGAGCTATGCCTGGTTGATTGACGGCACGGCTTACTCGGGTCCTACTCTCAACATTACCGTAGGTGCAGCAGGCATCCCGCCCACCGAAATCCCAGTGGAACTCACCGTGACCGACACCGACGGAAACAGTGCGGTGGCCAGCGGTTCAGTTTCACTCAACAACACGCCGCCAACAGCTCAGATTGCCACCTTTGGCCCGGGGGAATTCTACCCCACCGACGAGACCAGCTTTGTGCCGCTCAGCGCTTGGACTTCGGACAACGAACAGGGCACCTTGGACCACCACTGGCAGGTGCTCTTGCACCACAACACCCACTACCATGTGGACCAGGAAAGCCCGCTTGCGGCCACCGCCACCAACGTGGCTCCCATTGGCTGCGACGGGGTGGACTACTGGTTCCGCCTGCGCTACACCGGTAGCGATGGTGCGGGATTGACCGCTACATCAGAGGTTGAACTCTTTCCCTACTGCGGCCCATTGACGGTTCCGCACTTTACCGAGCTCACCGTCAGCCCAAACAACCAAGGCAATCAACTCAATTGGACGATTGACCTTCCCGAGAACACCGAACGAATTGTCATTTACCGCGGCGCAGATCCCTTCGCGCTCTTCCCCATCGACACCTTGAACACCGGAGCGGCAGCCTCCGGCACTTACTTGGATGGAAACGTCTTCACCCACACTGCGCACTACGCGTTGAAGCTCTTTACGCCGGACCAGGCCTTTCGGTTCAGCAGCACCGAAGAAGTGGAAAACGACCTGTTGACGCCACGACTCACAGCTTGGCCCAACCCGGCTGCGCAGTGGATCCACTTTGCTTCTTCCCACTGTGACGAGAACTTCGAAGCGCAGCTCATCGATGCCTCTGGCCGCACGGCCATGGCGTGGGAAGGCACATGCGAAGGGTCGCTCCAATGGACCGCCGATGTCTCTGGCTTGTCGCCCGGTCGCTATACCGCGAGGTTGGTTTCTCAGGCGACGGTGCTGACTGTAGGGGTGGTGATCTTGCCTTAGTCCTCAAGGGCGTTTGGTCACCTCGCTTTCGGACGCAGCGCACTCCGAGGGAACGCGCTTTTTTGTTAGAAGTCCTACCTTGAACCTGACCTTAACCCCTTGCGAATCATGAAGCACGCCGTCTGGTGCGTACCCTGCCAGGTCAATGCCCCCGGAGTGGAAGCCGTGTATGAAGCCTTCGGGCCTGATGGCAGTGAACAAGTGGTCATCCTCGGCTTGGAAGGCGACGACGATTCTACCGACGAGGAAGTGGCCACCTTCGCTGTGGAATACAATACCACCAACCCGCAGATCAACGACACCGAGGACGTGATGGACCTCTACGGCATCGAGTACTACCCCACTTACCTAGTGGTGTGCCCCGACCGCTCCTACCAAGAATACGGCGCCCCCACGCCGGATGAAATCGAGGTGGCCTTGACCGTGGGTATTGAACTCTGCGCGCCCTTGAACGAGGTGGACGTGGACGCGCGCATTTTCAGCTACAACAGCGGAACCACCGTGTGTTCGGAAGAAACCACGCCAAACATCACCTTGATGAACATGGGGCAATTGCCGCTCACCTCAGTGGACATCCTGGTGTACCTCGACGGCAATTTGGAAAGCAACACCCCATGGTCCGGCGACCTGGAACTCTTTGATTTTGACTTTGTGACGTTGCCCAGCGTTGATTTGGCCGGAATGTCTGCTCCTGAGATCACGGTCGCGCTCGAAAACCCCAACGGCCAAACCGACGAGATCCCAGAAAACGACACGGTCACTGTGGGATTGGAATACGGAGGAGAGGTGTTCGAAACCGCCCAAGTGCACTTTGAACTCGCTTTTGACAACTTCCCGCAGGAAACCAGTTGGGAATTCCTCAACTCGGTGGGCGAAGTGGTGGCCGCCGGCGACGACTACATGGGGTATCCCGATTTCTCGCCCCCCATCGACACCATGCTCGAGCTTGCACCGGGAGATTGCTACACCTTCAACATCTACGACGATTTTGGCGACGGCATTTGCTGCGCATTTGCAGACCCAGGTGAAGGCTTCTGGCGGATTTCCACTGAAGACGGAACGCTCATTGCCGAAGGCGGCGTGTTTGAAGACCAAGAGTCGGCCATCTTTGGGATTGGCGGCACCACACACACCGCGGACCACGCACATCCTCAGAATAACCTGTACGAGTATCCCAACCCTACGCGAGGCACACTTTCATTTGCCGCAACCGATGCAAGCCAGTGGCAATTGCTCGGGCTGGACGGTCGTGTACTGATGGCAGGCACAGCAACCGGTCCGATGCACACCCTGGACCTGGCTCAACTCAGTGCTTCGGGCACCTTTGTGCTGCGTGTGACCGATGCCTCAGGAAAGCAATCCCAGCAGCTGCTGGTTTATGCCGGGCAGTGAAGCGCTCGTGCCGGTCATTAGCACTCCCTAAAAGCGCGTATACGCGTGTTTACCCGGGTATACCCGTTTCTACGCGGCTGGTGTGGATGGGATGGGGGAACTTTTGGGCAGGCGGGAGGTTCGGGCGGCGGGAGGAAAACTGCACCCAACTGAAAAAAGTTTACGCCTCCCCTTTCTGACGCTTGCGTTTGGCTTTGTGGTGCGCCTTGGTGGCCACATACAACTCCTTGGTCACCACCGAAAAAGTGGTCTGCTCGTCTTTGCTGGTCCAAGGAATCTCCATGTGGTGCACATATTCCCCGTTGGCCTCAACTTCACGCCGAATCACGGCCAAGTCGTCCTCCGAAAAGTACATGCGGGCATAGACCGCTTGGTTGGCCGGACGTTTGAAGCGGATGCTCGCCGTTTTGTCCCAAACCCCAAAATCATCTCCTAGAAAGTTGAACAGGGCCACCATGGCCATGGGATCCATGGCTGAGAACATGCTTCCGCCAAACATGACCCCTCTGTAGTTGGCGTTGCGCCAGCTGAGTTTGATGCGCACGCGGATGTCGGTCAGGTCCTCGCTGACGTGGGTAATACGCCCTGTTGTGCGGCGGTACATGGGCGACAAGTTCAAGCCAACCGTTTCTCCAGCCGTCGAGTTTGGAACACAATTTGAAGCACTCCAATCGTGAACGCGAACGAAAAAACCATGCGCCCTATCCTACTTGTGTTGTTTGGGATGTTGGCCGCCGGACTGCTGTTGGCTTGCTTGCCACGGCCCGAGGCCCACAACTACAGCGACGGACTCCACCCGCGCGTCATGGCCGAAGACGGCTACCAACGCGCCACCATACGCATCGAAGAAGGGGCCACTTGCCCTGTGCTCTTTGAAACCGAGCGCGGCCAATTGTGCGAACCGCTCTATGTGCCCGACGCCCTCAAATCAGACGGCCAACCGGTGTGGGTGAAATACGAAACACAACGACGACCGTCCCGCTGCGAAGCGCAGCCGGTAGCGATTGTAGACATCAAAAAAAGGGAGCCTTGACGGGCTCCCTTTATTAATGCGTTGGTGTTTGCGTTGGCCTAGCGCACCGCAATGCGGATCACCTTTCCGGCTTGGTCGTTGCCTAAGCGAATCAGGTACGCGCCAGCAGCAGCGTACGACATATCAAAGTCAAACAAATAACGATCGCCTGCCTTAGGCACACGGTTTTGCATCAGGATGCGACCCGTGGTGTCAAACAGTTGGAAGGTCAGGGTCTCTGAAGTGGCAGTGGTTTGGAACGACACCTGGAAGTGGTTGTTTTCCAAGGTGGCTACTACCAAATCCGCAGCGCCGAGCAAGTTCTCGGTCACACCAAGTGAAAGCAAGTCCACAATGTAGTCCTCGGTTTCCCCGTACTCCACTTCGTCACACGCACCTTCAACGGCACCTTGCCAGTTCGTCTTGGCGCGCATCAGGTGCTCACCGAGCGGCGCATCGGCAGGCACGGTGAATGGGATGGTGGCTTCGAATTCGCCGCCAGCTTCGCCTTCACCGACCACAAAGCCGTCGATGATTTTTTCGTCATCTTCAAACACGCTGTTGTCGTTGTAGTCGATCCACACAGTAACGAATTGATCGCCGTAACCGGTGGTCATGCTCAGTGTGTAGGTGCCGCCTTGTGACAGGCCGGTAGAGAGGTTGGTGTAGTCGCCGTAGCCGCCTTCGTCGCAGCCAGAAGCGTTGTCGATGTCCTCCAGTTCAAAGGTCTGGAAGCCGTCGCCAAAGCTACAATCACCGCCCGGTTGGCAGAAGTTGTGGGTGATCACTGTAGAGGTGCCGTCGTTCTCGGGCAGCTGGTCGCCGTCGAGGTTGGTTTGAGCGGCCACATCAAAGTCTGCAAACTCCGTGAAGTCGCCTTGGGTAGCGAAGTTGAAGGTGGCCGTGGTTTGGGGACCAACGGTGCCGGTGAAGGTCTCCACCACTGGCGCACCACCGTCGATGGTGTATTGCACTTCAAACCCGTTTTGTGCGTTGCCACCGAAGTTTTCGATGGTCACCGAAAGTGTTTCTAACGCCATGCCTTCGGCAGAAATGGGGGCGTCGATCGACACCACGCCAACATCGTCGGCCAACAGGTGGGTGACTTCTTCGGTGTGGTCGTCATTGTTTTCGTCTTGGTCACCGTCGAGCTCAGTACCTGCCAGGATGCTGTAGGTCTGGTCCATGGTCCCAAAGTCGGCGGTGGTGGGGAAGGTGTACTCAGCGTTCTCTTGCGAGGCGATCGGGCCAGGTACGGTACCCGTGACCATGTCGCCGCCGTCTACTTGGAAGAATACCGGAATGTTTGAGGCGTCCAGCAAACCGTAGTTGCGCACGGTAATGGTCACCAACTCTGCGTCAGAGAGCACACCATCAACAGGCGCTACAATGTCTACCACACCCACATCTACGTCGTGCACAGGTGCCAATTGGAAGGTACCTACCGTGTTGGTGCGGTTGCCGTTGGTGCCGAAGTGCTCGCCCACATACCAGAACGTTTTCTCGTCGTCTGGGTCCAGGGTCATCTGGGCGTAATCGCCGTAACGGAGGCTAGGGTTGGTGCCACCGCCGTCGGCAAATACCGCTTCTTCCAAGGTCATTTCACCGAGCGGATCACTTGCGTAACGACCGGTGTAGCGCAGGGACGGCGCTTGTTCAGAAGAACACACGGTGTACCCCATGCCAATGTTACCGCTACTGTCCATGCACATCGAGGCACAGAATGCGCTGTGGCCGTCGGGCTGTGCGTAGGTGCCTTCTTGGTAGATGGTCCACTCGTCGCCGTCGGCGTCTTGTCGGAGTTCCATCCAGCGCACGCCAGAGAGGTCATCGCTGCCATCGAGGTCTACGGCAAAGTTGATCAGTACCGAGTTGTGCGAGGCAAAACGGCGGTAAGAAGCCATGTACATGATGGTCGCTTGGATGGCGTCGATGTCCGGACCTGAAGGTTGTGGAATGTTCGAGAAGCCGCCACCGTCAAAGACGCTGTCGAAGTCCTCGGTTTCCACCTCTTGGCTCAGCTCAATGGTTGAGTTGGCCGGAGTGTCCCAATCGGTTTGGATGGTCCAGATCTTGAGGTGGTCGTCTGAAACGCCGCCCCATGCATCGTCTTGCAGGTAAGTGATGTGCATGTCTCCCGCCGGAGGCAAGTCCGCACCACTCACGCTGAAGCCCAGTGGCGAGAAGAAGCCGCTGGTGGCAATGCCGGGAAGCGGGTAACCAATCATGCTGGGTGCAGATCCACCGGTGAGCATGGTGTTGCGGTCCATGGCGTACACCACATCCGAGGTGCCTGCCGAACCAGAGTTCTTGTTGGCCGTCACGTAGTAGCCGTCTGACCAAATGGCATACTTGGGGTAATCGGGGAATGAATTGGTGCTGTACTCGTAAGTGTACCAACCGTCGTTCACGGGGTCTGGACCTTGCGAAATGGCCACCAAGAAGCCGTTGAAGAAGAATTGCGAGATGAACCAGCGGTCAGCCTCCCAGTCGTACATGACGATGGGGTCACCCGCGGTGTTGCCTGGCCAGATGGTACCCAAAGACATGGATCCTGTCAGGGCCTCGCCGTCTTTGTTAAAAATGCGGAAGCTAGAATTGAATGCCGCCACGTAGTGATCAGGGCCTACAGCACCGGTGGGATCGGTAGGTGTCGCGTTGGGCGTAGCCACATCGAAGATCAACAACGGATCGCGTGTAGCGTGCACCGGAGCGGTGTGGTCGTAACGCATGCCAGCCACCCACAACGGGTCGGGACCGGTGGAACCTTTGCCCGGCACCACGCAGTTGGCGTCCGAACGTTTGGGGTTCACTTCTTTCATGGGACCGGGCTGGTAATACTTGGCAGTGCCGTTGACCATTTGCTCAGCCAAAGAAGGGACCTCGCCCAAATACTTGCCTTCGATGATCGAAGACGGACCCATTTTGGTGGACGATTGCGCCACCGAGGTTGCAGCCATCACAACGAGGGCTGCGGTCAAAAGGAAAAATTGCTTCATCGCGGTTGGTTTCTGGATTGTGAACAGCACGCCACAGGGCACAGGGCATTGCAGGACACCCTTGTTCTGAACAACAGTTCAAAGTTGCGGAAAAACCCTTCACGCTTCCATCACAGAACACGCGGTTTTCCACAGCGACGCGGTCGCTGCCTTTCCAAGAACACTCGCGCCCGAATTGTTCGCTGCGGCGGATGGATTCGCAAGTGTAGCACGCACACTATATTGCAGGAAACCAACCTTTAGCCATGCAATTCATCGTCTTTGTGCTTGTGACCGCCCTGGTGGGGGGCGTCGCTTGGTGGGCTTCGCGCCGCACTCCCGAATCCACGGCCGACGGCTTTTACCTCGGCGGGCGCTCGTTGGGCCCTTGGGTGGTGGCGGGCTCGCTGCTGCTGACCAATTTGAGCACCGAGCAAATAGTGGGGCTCAACGGCGGGGCTTACCGCGAAGGCATATTGGTCATGGCGTGGGAAACCTTGGCTGCAGTCGCCATGGTGGTGACCGCTTTGTTTCTACTTCCCAGGTATTTGGGCGGCCAACTCACCACCATCCCCGAATTCCTGGAAAAACGGTTTGACGGCCAGGTGCGCATGTGGGTATCTGCCCTGTTTGTGAGCGGCTACGCAATCATTCTGTTGCCCATCGTCTTATACAGTGGTGCGTTGGCCATCAACGGCATGTTTGACGTGCCCACATTGCTTGGCATGAGTAAAATCGGTGCGCTTTGGGTCACGGTTTGGGCCTTGGGCATCATCGGTAGCATCTACGCCATATTTGGTGGCCTCAAGGCCGTGGCCGTTTCGGATGCCATCAACGCCATTGGCCTGTTGATTGGAGGACTGGCCATTCCCATTTTGGGCCTCTTGATGATTGGTGAGGGCGACTTGAGCAGCGGTTGGGCCACCCTGACCGGAGCCTTGCCCGAGTCGTTCAAGGCCAAAGGCGACACCACCTCATCCATCCCCTTCAGCACCTTGTTTACAGGCATGATGCTGGTGCAACTCTTCTATTGGGGCACCAACCAGGCCATCATCCAACGCGCACTGGCCGCCCGCAGTTTGAAAGCAGGCCAGCAAGGATTAATGATTGCAGCGGTGGTCAAAATCGCAGGACCGCTCATCGTGGTGCTCCCGGGCATCATTGCGCTGTACCTCTTTGGGCCCAACCTGGAAGGCGGCGACGAGGCCTACCCGTTGCTCGTGGCCAAAGTCCTTCCCAAATGGGCGGTAGGCTTTTTTGCCGCCGTGCTCTTCGGTGCGATTCTGAGCTCGTTCAATTCCGCGCTCAACTCGGTAGCCACCTTGGTGGGATTTGACCTTTACAAAGGCTGGGTGAATCCCGAAGCAAACGAAATCCAATCGGTCAAAGCCGGCAAGCGCTTTGCATGGGTGATTGCGCTGATGGCCATGACGGTTGCGCCGTTCTTGTACTACGCCTCCAAAGGCCTCTTCGATTACCTGCAAGAGGTCAACGGCTTCTACAACATACCCATCCTGACCCTGATTGTGGTGGGCTACCTCACCCGAAAAGTACCCGCCCGCGGAGCCAAAGTAGCCCTGCTCTCTGGAGTGGTGCTTTACGGAGTTAGCCAGTTCATCCTCAAACCCTACTTCACAGAAACCTATGGCGAACACACCTACCCGCACTTCTTGCACGTGATGGCCATTTTGTTTGTACTCAACGTATTGATCATGCTCGCCTTTGGTTGGGGCAAACCCGCTGCCGAGCTGCCCGAATCGACGTCCGGTGCGGGTCAGGCCGCAGGTGCACCGTGGAAGGCCGCTCGCTGGGTGGGGGCCGCGGTAGTGCTTATCGTGATGTCAACCTATTTCATTTTCACCTAGTTGCGCTGGCAAGGATGGCAGTGATTTTTACAGGAATTAACCGGTGACCTCAGTCGGTTTTATCCGATCTTAACGGCACCAAAACCAGTACCATGAAGACTGCCCTTGCTTGGGGTGTGTTCGCAGGCCTGTTTGTGCTCGCGTTCCTGCCCGCCACCGCTCAATTCACAGATCACCAGCGCGCCGATATCCTCGAGGAAAAAGTGCGCAATGTGGCGGACCGCAACCAATTGCTCGAAGCCTTACGCTTGCCAACCACCGAAATGGAAGGCACACGCAACGTGGAAGTGGACGGCGGCGCTGAGCCCTTTATCGCCATCGATCCCAACGACCCTTCGCACCTGGCCATCTCGTTCATGGAACCCGATTTGGATTTCCCCATCTACTGGTCCAACGACGGCGGCTTCACTTGGAATTTGAGCAGCTTTGACTGCCTGGCTGCGGCCCAAGAAATCACTGGAGGTCAAATCCTCGGTGGCGGCGATCCCGTGCTTGAGTTCGACAAAAATGGACGCCTGCACTTGACCTGGATTTACCTGCTCGGCAGCTTTATCGACGCCAACTTCACGGTTTACTACGCCTATTCAGACGACTTCGGCGCTAGCTTCCAGCAAGACGAATCTTCGCAAGTCGTGCACACCGGCGACCTGGTGAGCTTTGATTTGATCGACCGTCAATGGATGGCTTCGGACCACACTGATAGCCCCTACTCAGGCAACGTATACATGTCAGGCGCCTACTTTGGCGAGTCCATCACCGCAGCTGGAGAAATCGTCATGACCCTCACTCCAGATGGCGATCAGTTTGAAAATGCTGTTACCGTATACTCGGGCAACGGCTTCCAATACGGCAATGTGAAAGTGGACGAGCAAGGCTACGTGCACCTCTCCTGCTTTGGCTTTGACGACCAGAACGGCACCTCCGGCAGCGTGGTACATGGCATTTCTACCGACGGCGGCCAAACGTTTACGACACAATTCATCGCTGAGGGCGTAGGTCATCCAAACTTAAGCGACGCCAGCCACCTGGTACACGGGCGTGAAAACGCCGCGGTCAGTATGGCGGTAACCGGCAATCATGTGCTCATCGCTTGGACCGACTTCTCAGACGACTTTGCACAGGCCTACTACGCCTACAGCACCGACAATGGCACCACCTGGAGCGACCCCATCGCCTTTGCCGCGGACCTGTTCGAAGAAACCGACATGCACTTCATGCCCGCGCTGGGCGCCCACTGGAACCGGGTGACCGTCGGCTGGTACGTGGTAGACAGTGCAACCTTGGAAACCGATTACTACGTGATGGATTCGCAAGACAGCGGTATCACTTGGGACGCGCCTCAAGCGGTGTCTACTGGCACCACCGACTTCAGCACCGATACAGACTTTGACTTCTACGGCGACTACAACACTGCCACCAAGTACGGCTGCAACAGCTACCATTTGTGGAGCGATGGCAGCACAGGAAGTCCCACGGTATACGCCGTCAAAATGGACGGCTGCACCGGAACCGTCCACGTCTCAGACCTGACAGCGATCAACGCTGCTTGGCAAGTGGGCGCCTTGTACCCCAACCCGGTGCAAAATGAGGTGAACCTCCCCCTTTCGGGCAACCTGCCGCAGTACTTGGACTACGCGGTGGTGGACCTTCAAGGCAAGCGCCTACTGCACGGAGCCCTTGATCCGGAGCACCCGACTGTAGATGTATCTGGCTTGTCGGCCGGGCAGTACTTCCTGCGCATTGAAGGGTCGGACAGCATTTACGCGGTGCGCGCATTTGTGAAGTAACCTCACAGTGGAGTCTTTCTGTGTCCTGGCCATTTTGCCGTTGCTGTTTGTCGCAACGTTGGTAGGGGTCATCCTGTTGACCACTGCCCTGCTTCAGCTTGCCGTGGGCATCAAAGACCGGGATCAACGGGCGCTACGCGTTGCCGGGTGGTGCATGTGTGCCTTTGTCTTTGGCGCTGCTTTGTTCTACGGATGGGTCTCCATGGTCCAGAATTCTTGAGGATTCAAAGGGGGAAAGCCTTCGCTTGGTTGTATCCGAGATAGAAACGGCCTAAGACAAAGGCACCCATGCGAACCCTGTTTGCACTTCTCCTCACCCTCGCTCCAGCGCTGCTCTGGGCACAAGACGATTGCGACGTGATCGACTTCCAAGGCGCCTACCTGCACCCGTACAGCGACACCACCCTTTT
>CAXPZW010000018.1:0-57202 GCA_964221845.1 Luminiphilus sp.
TGAGCAGCGGCATGTAGTCGGTGACGTCAAACACCCAGGTCCATCCGTCTTCGTCCAAGTCGAGTCCGATGCCGTAGGGGGTGATGTAGCGGCCAATCTCAATGCGATTCACCACCTCGAACGGGGCTTGGTACCAGAAGAGGCTGTCGTTCATTTGGTTGCCGTCGGCGGGATAGAACACGCTGTCGATGGCCAGACCGGTAGGATCGTAGGTCACGCCGTAGCCCTCTTCCCAGCGGTCGCCTACTGAAGTCAAGGCCACGTCGTAGCCGGCCACTTCGTACTCGGCCAAAATGGTCGGAGGAACAGGCACTTCGTCGGTCACGATTTGGGTGGTGGTGCTCGTCACATACTCGCCGCTGACAAACTGGATGTCGGGGCGCACCGATTCCACTTGGATGTTGCGGAAGAGCTCGTGCGCGTCGTAATCCTTGCGCTCGGGCGATCCCACCATGAGACCATGGAAGCTGTTGGGAGAAGCATCGTCGACCAACGCACCGCTATCTGCGTTGAAGGGGTAGTACACCTGCAAGTTGCTCCACGCTGGGTGGTCCGGGGTGATGTCTTTGTACAGCCAATCCGAAATGATCGCTGCATCCAGCTCGACATCAAAGACTGCAAACTCATCCATGTCGCCATACCAGAACCGGCCTTGACCGGCGTCGCCACCAATGAAGAACTTCACGATGCCGTCCATGGGGTTGTCCTTGTCGGAACCGGTCAACCAGAGCTCACCGTTGAGGTAGATGTTCATGACACCCGTTCCGGTGTTTTTGGTGAAGGTCCAGTGGTTCCAGCTGCCCTTGATGGCATCCACATCAGCCGCGGCGTTGATGCGGTCGTAACCGCCGTCTTGACCTGCGTCCCAGTACATGTTGCTGTTGCCCCACGGCAGGTGGGTATTGAGTACGCGCTGGTTATTGGCGTTCACCCCTTCGAATGTGGTGGAGTTCACCGGCAGCTCATCGCCGCCGCGCAGCCACATGCTGATGGTCACCTGATCGTCCACCTCTGCAAACGCACCGGCGGGTACCTGAATGGCGTCAAACCAATTGAAACGCAGGTAGCGGTCTTGCGCGTTGCCCGCCACCACGGTGTTGCTGTAACCGGCATCGCCGGCGCCCACGGTATTGTCCAGCCCAAAGCCGTCGTTCTCGTAGCTCCACTCCACCAGCAGCGAAGAAGTGCCGTCCCACGCAATGGGGCTGTTGAAGTGATAGTGGGTCCACCACATGCCGGGGTCGTTGTCGTAGGCGTAGGCCTCGGTCCAATCCGCATCCTGCATGGTGGTGATCTCGGTGCTGGCCACTTGTGCCACACGGATACGCACCTCTTGGTAGTCCTCAATGGCGTAGGTCACATACAAGCGCAATCCGTCGATGTCACCAGCGGTCATCCCTGTAGCGGTGAGCTCGTCTGCGGTCCACAGCATTTGGGTGCGCATCTGAGGCAAAAAGCCGCCCATCGGATAGGTGGTGTTTTCGGTATCCATGGCGAATTCCACCACGGTTTCAGACGTGGTTTCGTCCACGGTGGTCAGGGTCCACTCTTCCTGGAAGAAGTCGCTGTAGCCCTCGTTGCGGAGCGGAAGCTCTTCAAAGTTCTGGTTGTTGAACAGGAAATGCGGGTGGTTCACGTAGTTGGAATCCAGCATTCCCGTGTGCTCAAACAAGTAGGAATAGCTCAGGTAATCCCACTCCCCACAAGGAAAGCCGAGCCCCCCAGCAGTCCCGTCCTCAAAGCACTTGAGGTTGTAGTACATCAGGATTTTCTGGTAATCCTGGCTCCCATCAGGAAAGTTGAACCACCGACGCCCGGGGCTGTCGTACGCGGTTTCAGGATTGTTCTGGGCTTCCCAGGTGTAGGTCTGCACCCAGGTGGTGTCTTGCGCGATAAGCACCGCGGCGAATAAGAGTGCCACACAGGTGGCGGCCATGCGAGGGAAAGTCATCCGGTTGAGGTTGAAGCCCCTAAGATAGTGCGTGCGCCGGAAGTGAGAATCACAAGGGGGCTAGGGTTTAGTGGGAGTGCAAGCGGTTAGTGCAAGGGTGCGTTTGGTTCACCGGCGCACTGGCAGAGATGTGTGCGCGTGTTGAGTGCACTCGACACGACCGAGGAACGCCCCCGATCGACCTCCTGCAAGTTCACCTGCAAATAGCCACTTTTCACTCTTCACTTTTAACTCCCCCTCGCACTAACCGCTTGCACTTCCACTTGCACTCCAACTTGCACTCCAACTTCATCCGAAGTGACTAAATTCCCCCCCACCAAGACCAACCGCATGAACATCCTCTTCATCATGTACCCCTGGGAGCAGGTAGAGCCGTCTAGCGACTCCACCCTTTGCATGATCAACGAATGTGCACTCCGAAGACACCGCGTGGCCATGACCACCAACGCCAACCTGACCATCCGCGACAGCAATACAATGGCGTTTTGCAACGTGTTGCAGCGCAACGAAAAGGTGAGCAAGTCCATGTCGACCTTCCACAAGAATGCCAAGTTCAAAGAACAGATGCTGCCGCTGGCGGGGTTTGATGTGATCTTCATGCGCGCCAATCCGCCGCTGGACAACATCGTGTTGAACTTCCTGGATTCGGTGAAGAACGACGTGTTTATCGTCAACAATGTGGAGGGCTTGCGCGAGGCCAACAACAAGGTGTACACCGCGGCCTTCAACGATCCCAACAACGAGATCGTGCCCAAGACCTACGTGTCTAAAAACAAGAATTACCTCAAGGAGATCATCCAAGAATCCGACGCCGAGCGCATGATCATGAAGCCGCTCAACGGCTACGGCGGAAGCGGGGTGATTGTCCTGGAGAAAGGGGCGACCCACAACATCTCCTCCTTGCTGGATTTCTACATCCAAGGCAAGCAGGGCGAGAGCAACTACGTGATCGTGCAGGAGTACGTGCCAGGCGCTGAAAAAGGCGACGTGCGTGTGCTCATGCTCCACGGCGAACCCATTGGTGCCATGCGCCGTGTGCCGGCCGCCGGGGACGCGCGCTCCAACGTATCGGCCGGGGGCCATGTGGAAAAGCACACCCTGACCAAAGCCGAGCGCAAACTCTGCAAAACCGTGGGCGAAAAGCTCGTGCAAGACGGCCTCTACTTTGTGGGCCTGGACCTCATTGGCGGCAAGCTGATTGAGGTGAACGTGCTGAGCCCGGGAGGCATCTCATACATCAACAAACTGCACAAAACCCGCCTGCAGACCAAGGTGATTGACTATGTGGAAGACGTGGTCAAGTACCGTCAAGCCGCCACCAACCGCCGTT
Source organism: Luminiphilus sp. (assembly GCA_964221845.1). Taxonomy (GTDB): domain Bacteria; phylum Bacteroidota; class Bacteroidia; order Flavobacteriales_D; family Sanyastnellaceae; genus CAXPZW01. The sequence continues at coordinate 3,282 of CAXPZW010000018.1, forward strand.
TGGAATTCCGCAAGGCAGTAGAGAATGCTTAAGCTCTCGATCGAAGAAATGATCCAGCGCATCGGCAAGGGCATTGCCTTTGAAGCCGAAGCGCGAGACCGCTCGTTCCGCATCAAGATCCGGGAATACGTGCCTTACGTGTGCACGGCCATCCACGATGGCGGCAACTTCCGCGACGAACTCAAGCTCAAAACCGTACTCAGCGACTACGAGCGCTGGTACGAAGAAGACCCGCACACGGCGGACTTCATGAGCTCGATGCCCATTGTGCTTGCCGGACAAGACTCCCGCTTTGAATACGACCTCAACCGCGACCCCGACAACTGCGTGTACGACACCGCGTGGGGCAAACGCGTGTGGAAGCGCCCGCTGACCAAAGCCGAGAAGCAGCGCTCGCTGGCCAAACATACCGCCTATTACAAGGTCACCGAAGCCTTGATCGCCAAGATCGAGAGCCTGTTTGGCGGCTGCGTGGTGTACGACATGCACTCGTACAACTACAAGCGTTGGGACCGCCCGGTGCCTGTGTTCAACATCGGCACAGAGCGCATCGACAACGACCGTTACGGCGATTTGGCCGAAGCCTGGCGCCAAGAGCTGGACGCCATCGAAGTGGCGGACGTCGACATCCAAGCCAAGATCAACGACACCTTTTGGGGCCGCGGGTACAACCTGCAGTTCATCACCGAGCGCTTTGACCACACCTTGGTGCTGGCCACCGAAATCTCCAAGATCTACTGCGACGAGCTCACCGGCGAGGATTACCCCGCCATCATCACCGAAGTGCAAGAGCAAATGAAAACGGCCGTGCTCAACCACGCCAACCGCTTTGCCGAGGAGATGACCAACTGGAAGCACCGGGACGTCTCGCGCCTGCTGCCCAAAGATTTGGAAAAGTCCATCCTGAAAGTCGACCGGGAACTGTTTCAGCTGGTCAAGCATTTTGAACTGCTGAACTATGTCAACCCGATCAACTTGGAGCAGGAGAAAAAGGCCTTCTTCGCCAGCAAGTGCACCACCAACCCGGAGTTCCGCTACCGCCCAATCAACATCAATCCGTTTGAGCTCAAGCGCAAGCTGTACAAGCTGGAAGTGGAACACATCAACGACGTCAACATCGCCCAGATGTACGCCGACACTATTGGGGCTTATGTAGACAAGATCGACCTGCTTGCCTCGCTCGGGACCAACCAGTTCCTGTACAGCTCGCTCCGTTACTTTGGCGAACCGGACAAGCAAGATGTGCGCAACGCGGAATATCTGCTGCACCTGCCCGAACTGGAATCTGAAACCCACAAAGTGGCCAGCATCACCGCGGAAGATGCAGTGCCCCTGTTCAAACAGGCCTTTGAGGACTACGGCATGGAAGCCAAGGTGGAACTGAGCTCCAAAACCGTAGCGGCGGCCATGGTGCTCAACCGCAAGAAAAAAGTGCTGCTCAAACGCGGTGCGCGTTTTGGCCCTAAGCAACTGCAACTGTTGATCAACCACGAGATTGGCGTGCACATGGTGACCACCATGAATTCGGTGCAGCAACCGCTGAAGATTTTCAACTTGGGCATGCCAGTGAATACCTGCACCCAAGAAGGCCTGGCGGTGCTGAGCGAGTACCTCTCGGGCACCATTTCCATGAAGCGCCTGCGTGAATTGGGACTGCGCGTGATTGCGCTGGACATGGTGACCTCCGGGGCGGACTTCCGCAAGACCTTCCGCGTGCTGGTGAACGACCATGGCATGGACGTCAATGAGGCATTCTTTCTGGTGACCCGCGCCTTCCGCGGTGGGGGCTTTACGAAAGACTTCCTGTACCTGCGCGGCTTCCGCGACTTGTACCATTTCTGGAAAGCGGGCAATGACTTGCGTCCGCTGCTGATTGGCAAAACCTCGTTGGACTACTACCCCACCATCGTAGAAATGATGGAACGTGGCCTGCTGCGCCAACCCCAATTCATCACCCGGGCCTTTGAGCAGCCGAATCTAGCGGCCAACGATCCGGCCTTTCCGTACATCCTTTCTGGCATCCAATAGCAGCCAAATTGGTTGCCTTCTTTAGCAGGATCAACCCGTCACGGCTCCCCATTTACGGAGCGTCCCGCGGTATTCCAGGGCAATGATGATGGCCAACAGGACGTATTCTGCGGCAATCCATCCGTAGGCCTCTTGAAACCCACCGCCGTGGTAATGACTGTAGCTGAAAAAGAGTAACCCCGACCACACCCACGGCCACACGCGACCGCTCAAGGTACCGAGCGCTATCAGCGGAACCACATACCACGGATGCACCGTTGTGGCCAAAAACAGGTAGGTGGCCCACATCCATAAGGCTGTTTCCACTGCGGACTCTGGAGTATGCTTGCGGCGCAAAGCCAAAAAGGCAATCACCACCCCGGTGGCCACCTTCAAGGTCGGACCCAACGTGCCAATAGGGTTGTAACCCTGCACCCAAGTGCCCAACTCCCGGGCCAGGTAATAGATGCTGGCGTTGAATTCAAACTGGGACACGAACAGCTCCACACTCGAGCCAAAACCCGAGCCGCCGGTGTACAGGAAGGGCACAAACACAGCGGCGCATCCGGCCAAAACAGCGAGCCCAAGCACGATGGCCTTCCCCCACCCCACTGTGCGAGGCAGCAGTGGCAGCAACAACAGCGGCAATAACTTGGTGGCCACCCCCAACACCATGGCCGACACCCAAGTGATCGCCTTGCGTCCGGGTTGGCTGGCCAGCCAGCCCCAAATCGCCCACAGCACACAAGTCATCATGGCGCCTTCAAAGTGCAGGTTGCCCGCCACCTCAATGATCACCAAGGGGTTGAAGGCGTACCATGCCGCAGCGGTCGGCGGACGCCCCAGCAAGGGCAGAATCAAGTAGAGCAGGTAGACGGCCAACAACTCCAACGCCACCAGCAGCAGGCGCAGCAGCATCAGTTCGGTGACCACGCTCTTCATGCCTCCACCGGCGGCCAAGGCAAACAAGAACTGGCTGGCGGGCGGATACACCGTGGCGTACTCGCGAGAATTGAGTCCGTTCCACAAATCTTGGTGCGGGTCCCACACCTCGGAGGCCTTGATGGTGTGCAGGTCGTCAGGAGTGGCGGAGAGTGGGTGTGCGTCGTGCCACCACATGCGCCCGTCCCAAAAGAACCTGTAGAAATCGTCCGAAAGCGCAGGGGTACTCACGATGAACGCCACGCGAAACAGCGCAGCCACCGCCAACAGTTGTTTCAGGTTGAAGCCCTTGGCCACCCGCACCAACGGCACATACCCAATGAACAACAGCGCAACCACCCCGATCAGCATCCAAAACTGATCGCGCGGGACCAAGTACGCCATGGCCAAATAGCCGGCGTAACTCACCCCGAGCGCTACGGCCGCCTTGCGGCGATCAAACGCGGGTGTGCTTGATGGAGTAGTAGAAGACAAATCCGAAGCCGATGGACAGCATCAGGTGAAACGGCAACAGGCCGTACTCTTGGGCGTATACCGCAAAGCAAATACCGGCCAGGAAGTACAAGGCCAACAGCCCTTCAATCAGGGTGAGCGGGTTGGCCTTGAGGGCACGGTACTTTTTGTCTGACCAGGTGCCTTTGGCCTGCTCGATGGCAAACTTGGGCGTACGTACAAAAGGCGTCTTGCGGCCGATGTAGCCCTCAAATACCGCAATCGAGTTGTGCAACGAAAGGCCCATGCTCACCGCCAAGAACATCGGGAACTTGGCCAGAAACTTCAGGAATCGGCCCCGCGTGTCGCGCGGACGACTGACGTAGTAGAAGTAAGACAAGATCAAGAAGCTGATCAGGAAAATCGAAGCCATGTTGAACAGCAAATCGTATTCATGGGTGCTGGCCTTGATCAGCAGGATGGGCACACTCAGCAGCGCTGCCGCAAGCACGCAGATAAAGATGAAGCTGTTCATCAGGTGAAACACCGCGTTGACCTTGGTGCCTAAACCAAAGTCGCGCATGCGCAGGACCTTGGGCAGGTTCTTTACTGTGCACTCTGCGGCGCCTTTGGTCCAGCGGAACTGCTGATTTTTAAGCGCGTTCATCTCGGCAGGCAATTCTGCAGGAGATCCCACATTGACCAGGTACTTGAACTTCCAGCCCTTGAGCTGTGCGCGGTAGCTGAGGTCGAGGTCTTCGGTGATGGTGTCGTGTTGCCAGCCGCCGGCCTCCTCAATGCACTTGTTGCGCCACACACCGGCGGTGCCGTTGAAGTTGATGAAGTGTCCGCTTTGGTTGCGGCCGCATTGCTCCACGGTAAAGTGCGCGTCCAAGCCAAAGGCTTGCAGGCGGGTGAGCATGCTGTAATCTTCATTGAGGTGCTCCCAGCGGGTTTGCACCACGCCCAAATTGCTGTCCTTGACCATAAACGGGATGGTGCGGCGTAAAAAGTCTTTGCGCGGCACAAAGTCCGCATCAAAAATGGCGGTGAATTCGCCTTTGCAAGTGGTCAGGCCATACGCCAAGGCACCTGCCTTGTAGCCCACGCGGTCGGGGCGCTGGATGTGGACGATGTCCAGGCCTTTGGCCTTCCAGCCCTCGATGCATGTGGCGGCCACCTCAAAGCTCTCGTCGGTACTGTCGTCCAGCACTTGGATTTCGAGCTTGTCTTTGGGGTAGTCGATTTCTGCAACAGTGTTGATTAGGCGCTCCACCACGTAGAGCTCATTGAACACCGGCAACTGCACGGTCACGTGCGGCCATTCGTGGTCTTCCAGCTCAGGCGCAACTTCGGCGTTGGCCTCATCCCGGTTGCGGGCATAGGTCCACGCCAAGTGCAACTGCACCAGGCTGTAAAAGAAGATGAAGGTGAGGAACACCCCGTAGATGATGAGAACCGCAAGTGCCAATCAACTGTGTTTTAAGATGGTGGCAATGATTTTATAGCCTGCAAAGATAGTCCCTTTGAATGTACCGGCTACTTTACTCTTGCCGGTACGACGCTTGTGGTAGTCCACGGCTATCTCTGTACACCGGAGTTGTTTGCGGATGGCTTTGACCTGCATCTCCACGGTCCACCCGTAGGTTTGGTCTTCCATCCCCAAGGCGTTCAGCGAAGTACGTCGGATGGCACGAAACGGGCCCAGGTCGGTAAACCGCTCCCGGTACATCACCCAAATCATGCGCGTGGCCAACCAATTGCCGAAACGCTGTTGCGGGGTCATTGCGCCTTTCTCCCGCTTGCCCAATGCCCGCGACCCGATGACCATGTCCGCCCGATTTTCCAAAATGGGTCCCACCAGGCTGGGCAGGCTTTCGATGTCGTCGGAGTAGTCGGCGTCCAGGAACACCACTACGTCCGCAGGCTCGGGTTGGGCGTTCAGTTCGGCAATGCCTCGCAGGCAAGCCGCACCGTAACCCTGGTGTTGTTCTTTGACCACCACCGCACCTTGCTCCCGGGCCGCATCGCCCGTACCGTCGGTGGAGTTGTTGTCCACCAAGAACACGTTGCGCACGGCAGTCTTTTTCAAGTCCGCTAGCACAAAGGGCACGTTGCCCACTTCGTTGTAGGCCGGTATGATGGCATCAATGATCACGCGGCGCAAAGCTACCCCTTCGTTTCGGGGGAGTATCACATTTTTAGACGGAGACCGCGACATTTTCGTCGCAGGTAGGAATTAAGCAGGTTGGTGGGCGCCTTGGTACACGCGCAGTCCAGCAGCAATGCAATCCACCGCGTGACGCAATGCTTCGAGCTCCAACACGTATGCGATGCGCACCTGGTTGCGGCCGAGGCCTTCGGTGGCGTAGAAGCCTGCTGCAGGAGCCATCATCACCGTGGCACCCTCGTACTCGAACGATTCCAGCATCCACTGGCAGAAGTGCTCGGCGTCGTCCACCGGCAATTCAGCAATGCAGTAAAACGCGCCCGACGGCTTGGGGCAGGTCACCCCTTCCAGAGCGTTGAGGCCCTGTACCAAGGTGTTGCGACGCTCCACGTACTCGTCCACCACTTCGGTGAAGTAAGCATCCGGCGTGTCGAGGGCGGCCTCTCCAGCAATCTGACCGAAGGTGGGCGGCGACAAGCGCGCCTGACCAAATTTCAATGCGGTGGCCATCACCTCTTGGTTGCGGCTCATCATGGCACCAATGCGGGCACCACACATGCTGTAGCGCTTGCTCACCGAATCGATCATGATCACGTTCTGCTCAATGCCCGAAAGGTTCATCACCGAAAACGGCTCAGCGCCGTCGTAACAAAACTCGCGGTACACCTCATCGGCAAACAACCAGAGGTCGCGGCTGGCCACCAAATCACGCAGCTGCTCGAGCTCCTCGCGCGAGTAGAGGTAACCGGTGGGGTTACCCGGGTTGCAGATCAGAATACCGCGGGTGCGCTCGGTGATCTTCTCCTCAAATGCCGAGATGGGAGGAAGCGCAAATCCGTCGTCCATCGACGCAGTAACCGGAACCACTTTCACGCCTGCCATCACCCCAAAGCCGTTGTAATTGGCGTAGAAGGGTTCGGGAATGATGATTTCATCGCCCGGATTGAAGCAGGACATGAAGCCAAACACCAGCGCTTCAGAGCCGCCGGTGGTCACCATCACATCGCCAGCGTCAATGCCAATGCCTTTGCTGTTGTAGTACTTGGCCAAGCCTTCGCGGTAACTGGCGAATCCTTCGGAGTTGGAGTACTCCACCACGGTGCGCTTGAGGTTGCGCATGCGCTCCATGACCACTTCCGGCGTGCGGATATCGGGCTGGCCGATGTTGAGGTGGTACACGGTTTTGCCCGCTGCTTTGGCGGCCGTAGCATAAGGAACAAGCTTGCGGATGGGGGAGGCCGGCATGGCCGTACCCTTGGATGAAATCTGGGGCATGGGTCTGGATTGTCGGACGGCAAAATTCGGGAGCCGAAAGGGTTTCTCCAACCCCCCGGGTCAGAATCGGTAAAACATGAGCTGGTGTGGGCCAATATTGCGCACCTCGTACCACTCATCAATGCGGTCAAACCCCATGCGTCCGTAAAAGCCAAGGGCCACTTTGCGCGCATCGCACCACAGTACGTCCTTGCCGAGATTGTTCACTTGTTCCAGTGCAGCATCCACAACGGCTTTGCCGGCTCCTGTGCCCCGCACATCGGGATGGGTAGCCATGGCGCGCAGGCGGTATTGCTTCACATCCTTGAGCTTGGGCGTGTGCATTTCAAACAAGGAACAAATGCCCACCAAGTGGTCGTCCAAAAACGCGCCAATGTGGATGGCGTCTTTGCGGTGGTCAATGTCGATCACGCAAGATTCCACATCCGGCAAATGCGGCCACAGCACAAGGTGGCGCAGCGGACGGGTGTCCTCAGGAGCAATGGTACGCGTAGTGAAACTCATTTGCGGAATTTGTCCAAGTCGCGGCGCTGCTTTTTGGTCGGGCGCCCCGGTGTGCGGTTCCACATCACGTCCTTGTATTGGAGCTTGAGGAGCTCGAGCTTGTGCAGCTCATCGGCGGAGGTGATGTTGTCGATCAACCCCTCCACAAGCGCAGGCCCAACGCGGGACTTAGGAATGTCCAACACTTCATATTCGTAATCGATGGCTTGCTTGCGCACCTTGATCACGTCATCTTCCCCCACCAAACGCGAGGGCTTGGCCAGGTCTCCGTTGACCCAAACCTTTCCCGCAACGCACGCCTCCTTGGCCTGGGCTCGGGTTTTGAAGATGCGGACACACCAGAGAAACTTGTCAATTCGCATGGGCGCAGAGGTTAGAATTATAAAGATACGAAGTGGGGGGAGGAGCAGTGTAAGGGTTTAGTGCAAGGGTTTAGTGCAAGGGTTTAGTGCAAGGTTTTAGTGCAAGGAGGGGGGTGGTTCTTAGCGATCTGTCTGGATGAAGTCAGGTTCGGCTTTCACTTATTGCTGGCACTTGCACCGCCATCCCGCCCTCTCGCTTACCTTGGTGGGCGCCCGCCCCCGCCTACCATCCTGAGCATGTCGCTCGTGGCTAAGTTCGACCGGACACCAACACCATCCAACCCCCAAACCACACCCTTTTGTGGATGGAACCGTCAGACGCATGGATCATCCAGCCCACCTTGTGGATCACACACCTCCTGCAAATAGCCACTCCTCACTTTTCACTTTTAACTCCCTTGCACTATCTGCTTGCACTTCCACTTCCACTAGCCAAAGCCTCTGTAGCTTTGCACCCATGAAGTCCTTCCTCCTCTCGGTCATCCTGCTCTCGGCTGCTTGCCAAAACACCCCGCACCCCACCACCTCATCGGTGACGGACCCTCAGCGCAACGCCCGTGTGGCGGCCGGGGTGCATGTGGCCAAGAAGTACAAAGTAGTTGTCGAAGACCAGCGCGAATTGGCGGCGCAGTTGACCTACAATACCGAAGGACTGCTCACCGAAGAGGTCACCTACCGCGGCGGCAAACCGGCAAGCACCGTGGTCTACACCTATCATCCGGACTTCAGCGTGAACACCGCCAGCAAAAACGGCAAACCGCACATGCGCCGGCTGCTGCAAGACGGGGGACGCACGGTGGTGGAAGAAACCTTTCTGCTGCACGACACCTTGCGCACGGTGTATGAGAACGATGCCCAAGGGCGCCACTTAATATCAGAAACCTCCAAAGCGGGCCAAGTGCGCACCCAAAACACCTACACCTGGTCGGTCACCGGTGATACGCTGCGGGTGCTTCAGGAGGCCGCTTCGGGCGCACGTGAATTTGTACAGGTATTGCACCAGGGCCGCGTAATCAAAGAGCAGCGATTTGCGGACGGTGCCGAGGTGTATTTGGAAGAGAATACTTACTCCCCCGAAGGACTGCCCACGTTCCAAAAACGGATCGACAAGGCGGGGTGTGCTTTCACCACTACCTTCACCTACCAAGCAGGCTTGCTCCAATCCGAGGTCAACGGCTTTGAGTGCGAGGGCCAGGTTGGCCAAGTGGTGTACGTCTGGGAGTACGAGCGGTTCGAGTGATTACAACTCCACAATTACCCCAATGGTCGGCAGCACTGTACCGCCCACTTGCTCGATAAACACCGGCGTGTAAGAGCCCGGGTTAATGGCATCGGGGATGGGATTGCCAAATTCGTCCTTCTCCACATCCAAGAAATCAGGCGCAGGGGTTTGGAAGTTGGTCACGTTCTGCACATCCAGGAACAGGTTGAGGCTCCAATTGTCGAAAAACCACTTCTTGTCCAGACGTACGTCCAAGGTGTAGAAGGGCGTTAAACGTTCGGTGTTTAACTGCTCAAAGTCCAAGAGGCCCGCGCGGAACAAGTCCCACACTGGAATTTGTACCGAGTTCTCCACGTCAAACGGTGTAAATGGGGTTCCGGCAGAGAACAGGAAACGCGAACCGAGTTCCCAGTTGTTGCCAAATTTCTTACCCGCAGTGACCGATACCAAATGGCGGCTGTCCCACGAACTGGGGATGAAGACGTCGTCCTCAGCGCCAGTAAACTCGCTGCGCACCCAAGTATAGCTTACGATACCATACAGGCCGTTAAAGAGACGCTGCTGGAACATGAACTCCGCACCGTACGCGCGCCCTTCTGAAGTGGAGGTCACCAGCTCGTTGCCCACCACGCCAAAGTCGCCGCCGAGGTTGGCCAGCGAAATTTGCTTGTCGACGCTGAACGGGTAGCGGTCGTAGTACTTGAAGAAGCCTTCTACCGATACCTGCGCGTTGCGCTTGGGCAGCTCGTAGCGGAAGCCCGAAACCAGTTGCTGATTGCGGATGTACTTGATGTCGTTTTGACGGTTGACCAAGTTGCCATTCTCCGCATAACCGAGCACGGTGTACGTTGGCAGCTGGAAGTAAATGCCGGTATTGAAGTTCCAACTCAACAGCTCAGTGATGGAGTAGCTGGCAGACAGGCGGGGCGAGAATTGCTCCAAAGGGTTGGACATGCTCTGGTCCCACTCGTTGCCATCGACGCGCAGTCCTGCGCTCAACACCAAGCGGTTTTCCAAGAAGGGCTTGCTGGCTTGAGCAAACGCACCGTACTTGTGCATGTCAAAGCGCGATGACACCTCTAAAGGAACCAAAGTTCCAGATTGCTGGCTGAAGATCTGGAAGAAGCTAAAGTTGTTGTACTTGGCGTATTCGTAAGCCACCCCCACGTTGACCTTCATGCCGTTTTCGAAGAACTTCTTGTGCTCCACGCGCAACTTGTTCTCGATCTCCTGGCTCTGGTAATCGAAGGTCTTATCCAGGTTCACATCGTTGTCGAAGTGCTTGAAACTTTCGTTGTTGAGCATGTTGCGGCTGGCCACTACGGTGGTGATGCCCCCTTCTGAGTAATGGTCCCATTTGATCCCCATCGTGTAGTTCCACTGGGTATTGACGGGAAGAAAATCCAAGATGCGACGGTTGTTTTCGAAATCTGGATCCTCGGTATCTTCTGCCAGATCGACATTGAGTGCAAAATCATCCAATGCACCTATGCCAAGTACCGTGACCTTGTTCTTCTCGTTCAGCTGGGTTTGCCACTTGAATTGGAAGTCGTTGTAGGTGGGCAGAAAAGGCAGGCCGAGTTGACCAAAGAGGAATTGCAAATAACTGCGGCGCGCACTGGCAATCAGGGAGGAGTTTTCTCCAGTCGGCCCTTCTACGGTGAGACCGATGTCTGAAGCGCCCACCACGGCATTGGCCGTCCACTTGTCCGAACGGCCATCCTTGAAGCCAAATTCCAGCACCGAGCTCAATGCATTTCCGCGGTTGGATGGAAAGGCCCCCGAATAGAAGTCCACCGTTTCAATAAAATCCACGTTGATCATGCCCACCGGGCCACCACTTGAACCTTGGGTGGCGAAGTGGTTGATGTTGGGGATTTCGATGCCGTCGATGTAGAAACGGTTTTCGTTTGGAGCGCCACCGCGAATCACGATGTCGTTGCGGAAAGAAGGGGTGCTGGCCACACCGGGCAAGGAGCGGATGGCTTGGGAGATATCGCGGTTACCGCCCGGATTGCGTTTGACTTCGTTCACACCAATGCGCGAGAGCGAAACTGGGGCCTCATCGCGTTTGGTTAATCCTGAGGTCTGGACTTCGGCTGCCTCCGTTACGATGGTACTTTCCTCCAGAGCGATGTTCTTGAAAGCCACGCGGGCGGTAGACACCTCTATTTCGAAGAGGATCTGTGAGGTGAACCCGATCGCACTCACCTCCACATTGTAGAGTCCTGGCGCCAAACCTTCCAGGCGGTACAGGCCTTCCATATCGGTGGCCGTTGCCACATTGGTGCTCTGCACGAGCACGTTTGTAAAGGGTACCGGCTCATTGGTGCGCGCGTTGGTCACCTTACCGGAAATCACACCCGATTGGGCGTGCGCCATCACCGCCGTGACGGCAAAAACGAACGTAAACAGGAAGCGCATGACTGGCGTTTTTCTGAGTGTGAAACACGCCAAGCCTTCAGAGGTTCACCAATGTGTACTATCCTATTGGTGTTTAATTGGTTGGAATGCCGGAAAAGCACTCAAGTACTGGCCACAACCGCCATGTTTCTCTCAGAGTACCGCCGTCACTTCTGAATGAGCAACGGTTTGGTGATCACTGTTTCTGCACCAAAGATGCTCAAGATGTATTCACCATTGGTCAACTGATCCGTGAGCAAGGTGGTCAGCGTATCCAGCAATACGCCTTCACTAACGATTCTACCTTGCATATCCGAGATGCTGTAGGCACTGTTACGCAGATTACCCTCGATGGAAATTCGAACTGCGCTGGATGCCGGGTTGGGGGATAGCCCCACTCGTCTGTCGGGTTCGTCATGCAACGACACCTGTGTTGCTGCGGGCTGGATTTTCATGACGCCCACTTCGGTGTCACCTCCTGCGTCCGTGTCGTTGAATAGCACGAATCCGTTTTCGATCAGCACGCCATATTCTGTGGCCGTATTGACTCCGTCGTGACTGTATACCCAACTGTTTGCGATCTCACCACCTGTGGTGACCGATAACACCCAACCTACCCATACATCCGATGCAGGAAAGAGCGGGTCAGAGGCACTGTAGCTACTCTCGTCTCCAGACCCGCCGAATAAGAACACATGATCGCCGTTGGTCTGTATGCCGTACAATTCGTTTCGAATGTGTTCCAGCGAGTACCCACGAGGGTTTGCGTAGTGGTATTTCCACTGCACATCTGCCTCAGGGGTCAATGCAATGCAGGTGTAGTCGTAGGGATCACCGGCACCTTCCCGCCCATTGTGACACCCATAGTACAGTTGGCCATTGCCATCGGCGGTCAAATCCGACGGGATTTCGGTTTCGGTATCAGGGATGACCTCGTGCCAGAGCAGCGCTCCTTCCGTATCAAATTTGGACACCGATACGCCCTCCTCGTACATCACTCCGCCAGCATAGAGATCTCCCCCTTCGCCTTGAACAATGGCAAGGGCGTATTCAGAAGCATCGTGTATGGTGGACCAGATTTCGTCTCCCGTTTCGGGATTTACCTTTAACAGCATGGATTGCCCACCGTAGACAACAAAAATGGTATTGGGCTCATCGCCATTCACAAATCCTGCCCCATAGATCTGCCCGTCTTCACCCACAATGGCCATGCGCACGCCATCAAATTGCTGGCTGTTTCCCGGGTATGGATAATTACGATCCCAGATGACTTCACCGGTTTGGCCGTTCAAACGGGCCATCCAGCGCTCTTGTGTATCACCAGCCCCCCCGGTAACGATGAAGTCTGCCCCTCCTTCTCCGGCGATTTCGCAAATGCCAAATCCAACTTTATCCTCGAACGTTTGGCTCCACAGCAACGCGCCTGAATTGCCGTCAATCTTGTGAATACGCGCCATGCCCTCAGGCATAAACACCAACGCAACGTCACCGTTGAGGTCCGTGCATCCGCGGTTTACCTTTCCTGCTGGTCCGTCTGTGAAGACGGCTTCCCAAGCAATGTCCGCGTTGTAAGAGGAAGATGCTGGAACGACCTGTCCCCATGCATACGTACAGCAGACGACTGCGAGCAACAACACTGGTGTTTTCATGTTTAGCTTACTCTGACTTTTGCTCAACAACCGCTCAGACAGATAAGACATGGTGCAGCTGATGATCCTGCTAAATCAGGACTTCAATACGCACAGGACTCCGGACACGTGCACCACTCATCTCCGGGTTGACAATCCGGTGTGCAGGGACATTCTGGGACATCGCCATTGAGGCACTCTGCTGCCAACGCATTGTTCTGAACAAATGCGGCTAGTCCTGTGGCCAAGAACACAACGCAAAGCGCAATGACCCACTTTTTTTGTGACAGTTTCATGGTAGATAATGATCAAGATTCAACGAGAAGATCCGCTTCATTTACCTCTGTATCAGCAGTGGATTGTGAACGACCTCGCCGTCGGTTATAATACTTAAGGTATACCTTCCTGAAGGTAAGCCCGCTATGTTGATTGGAGTCATGGTACTGGTCAAGGTTCCTTGCACACAGCGGTGGCTTCGCAGGTCCGTGATGACATACATACTGTTCACCAATTCGACATTGACGCCTACCCTGGTTTCGGAGGATGCTGGATTGGGAAAAATACCCACCTCAGTCTCGATGGTCGAAACCGACAATGGAGCGCTTATGGTGACCATCCAAGTCACCGTATCCACAGCCGTGCCATTGGTGATAATTTCCATTTGTGCCATGCCCGTCCCGGGGGTTTGATTAGGATAAACATGGCAGTTCAGGTACTGCTCCGTCCCCGCAGTAAAGTTCAAATCTCCTTCGGTAACGCCGATATCGTAACAGTTGGGGAAACAAAAAGAAAAGTCCCATTCGCTTGGACCTTCCAGTGTTACAATGCTCCATGACAATGTCACCTCCTCCAAGGCATTGTAGTAGGTGTTCTGTGCCGGTGAGCTCTGATCAACGGTTCCCTCGAGGATCAACTCGTAATCATCAATGGAGTGACTCTGCCCGTAACTGAGGGCAGATACCAAAACGAGCAGGGGAAGTAATGTAGAGCGCATATCACTAAAGTTTGCTCGAAAGATAGTGGTTTTCCGCACGATTCAGCCCAGCTTTCATTGGTCCGAGCAAAGGGGCATACACCGTTCTTCTCTTCAACGGCTTCTCTAGGTCAGACGCATTCTAAGAAGCACTGAAAGCGAAAGCACAACGGTCTTGGGATTACCTGAAACCAGGCATCAGTCGCAAAGTTCGAGACGCATATGAACATTGGCCAAGTCATACATACATCCCTCGGCCAAAGGGACTTCTTGAAAGCCGAATTTCCCATAAATGTGCAGCGCACTTTTGAGACTTGAATGCGAATACAACTCGATGCACTTGACCCCTTTGGAGGCGGATAATTGGATCGCGAAGTGCATCAACTGTTGCCCAATGCCTCGGGATTGGAGCTCCTTGCTCACAGCCATTTTGTTTAACTCGACCACACCTTCACCGGCAGGTGTCAACGCAATGGTAGAAACCACCTCGTCGTTCACCACCCCAAAATAGATCTCGCCGCCTTTCTCAAGTACCATCATCTCCGGATTTTCAAGCACCTCCAAATCATACGGTTCAAGGAGCCCATACTCCTCTAGCCATGAACGATTCAGACGTAAAAAAGCATCGCGATAGAGCGGAGTAAAAGGGACGATATTCAGGTTGATGTTTGTCAACATCAGCGATACCAATTGAAAATACGGCTCGAAAGTGTCATTTCTGATCCTCGTTTTGCACACGCTCTAATGGTACTACGTGTTGGGAGTCGGGTGCAAGTTTTATGGGCTGAAGTTCATACAATATCTGGTCAGAAGAAAAGGTACACTCAACAACTGAACTTCACTCTTCTTGATTTTTTCCATTCGCAGACCAGTCTTTCTCTTACCTTATACACAACAAGTTACCTTCGTCAAAATTTACTGCATGAAACGCCTGGCCAACATACTAAGCGCTCTCTTACTCACCTGTAACGCATGGGCGCAAAGTCCATTTCAATTCAATTTCCAAGCTGTTGCCCGCAACTTAGCCGGCAATCCCCTAACCAACCAATCTGTCGATTTCAGATTGAGTGTGCTCCAAGGCTCTGTAAATGGACCCGCAGTTTACATGGAAGAACAAGCCGCTGTCACCAACAATTTTGGTTTGGCCAATCTGCTGGTGGGGTCGGGAGATGCCACAATGGGATCCCTTGCTACGGTAGAATGGGAAAATGGACCTTACTTCTTACAGATTGAACTCGACATCCTAAACGGAGAGGGCTATCAATTGATGGGCACCAGCGCGTTGGCAAGTGTTCCATACGCATTGCACGCAAAAACGAGCGAGCAAGCGGGGCCAATGGGCCCTCAAGGTGAACAAGGGGAAGACGGAAAAGGAATCTTTACAACAATCAGCAATTCAGATGGCTCCTTCACGCTTGTATTTACCGATGGTTCGTCCTATACGACCCCGTCATTCATTGGTCCCCAAGGTGAACAAGGACCCGCTGGTGAAACAGGGGCGATAGGTCCGCAAGGCGAACAAGGACCTGCAGGTGAACCGGGCGCAACCGGGCCAGCAGGACCACCGGGACCGCAAGGGCTTCAAGGTGAAAATGGCGCCATGGGAATAGGCATCATGGATGTCCAAATCGTTGAAGATAGTCTTTGGGTGACATTCACCACAGGCGACATACAAAATGCTGGAAGAGTGGTGCCTGAACTAGATACAGTTTTCCCCACTGCCACTCATGGTTCATGGACTTGGACTGTTGATCAGCCAAGCTTTACGGTTCCAGCAGGTGTAAACCAAGTGCTTATAGAAGCGACAGGTACTAAAGGCGGTAATGGCCAAGGAGCGTCTGCCAGTTTTTCAGGAGGAGGTGGAACTTGTTCGGTAGGTGGCGGAAGTGGGGGTTCACCCGCTTTCTTGAATGCAATGATCATCAACATCTCTTCGGGTGATATCATCTCAATGGAGAATGCTCAAAATGGCCTTAATGGAGCCAGTAGTGCCAGTTGTAGCTCATGCGGAACCGGCTGCTCATTCTCTTGTACTGGGGATGGAGGAACCAATGGAGAGCATACGCAAATCAAAATCAATGGTGATGACGTGATTGAGTTATTCGGTGGCGGAGGAGGCGCTGGAGGAACCGCTGGAACTGGGGGCTGCCAGAGTGGATCTGGGGGCACAGCAGGCACGGTTGGTGTTTTGGAGCCGTGGATCATTCAATTGGATTCCGGCACTACCGGTGCTGTTGGCCTAAGCCTAACAATTAGTTGGTGAAAGATGCCCATGGAATGGGTGTGAACTAAGATGAGCTGGACCTAGCAATTCCCGCTCTGAACAACGCATGTTTAGCATCGGGCACATACCATCACAAAACGCACAACGCTCCTGTTGATCACAAGATTTTGCCACTTCTACTTACACGTTCGCTGCTGGCCAAACGAACTGCAAGACACGATCAAAATTCAACGTCCAGCCCCAAAGCCTTACGCAGCTTCTCCAATACCGGGAACTCCTCGGCCAGCGAATTGTATTTGTCTTTGTCTGAATAGTGCTGCACCTGCGCAGCTTCTTCCTTGACAATGCGCGTATTAAGGGTGATGGCGTGGTTGTTCAGCGCCTTGCGGATGTAGGTCAGCAGTTGCTCACGCACCTCGTTGATGTACTTGATCTGGTAATCGTTGGTGACAATGAGCTGGATCTCGTGCTCGGCATTGACCTGCGGGAGGCGCACGCTCAAGGTGGCGTAGGTGCTGAGGTTGTCTTCGCGCTTGACTACCGCGCAGTAGTTATGCCAAGCTTTGGCAAACTCCTCGGGCGTGTAAGGGTCACGCGGCAGGTTGGCATCGCCCGGTTTGCCGGCGTCTTCCACCACCTCTTCTTTGGATTCCACGGACTTTGAAGGGTCGTGGTTGAAGACTTCTTTGAGGCTGACCTGGGTGGCCTTCTCCACCTTGGGGCGGGTGGCCAGCGGTTTGGTGGTCACCTTCCGAGGCGCCTCGCGCAACAACGGATTGGTGGACGGCGCAGCGGCTTCAGGGGCCAAAGAGGTCGGGTTGACGGGACTTTTCGCCGGTTGGATAGCTGCTTTGGGAGCAGTGCCACGGGTGGCCTTGTCAAACGCTGGCGGGACTAAGCGGAAGCGCTGGCCTTTTTTTTTTCAGCGTTGGCCTTCAACGAGCACAGCTGCATTACACACAGCTCCACTAACAAGCGCTGGTTTTTACTGGCGCGGTAGCCCAGGTCAGAGGTGTTGGTGAGCTCCATGCCGCCCACCAGCCAGTGCAAACCGGTTTGCGCCGATTGCTGTTGGTAGCGCGCGGCCACGCCTTCACTCACTTCCATGAGCGCAGCAGTTTGCGCGTCTTTGCTGATCATCAGGTTGCGCAGGTGCTCGCCCAATCCAATGATGAATTGGTGGCCGTCGAATCCGTTGTTGAACACCTCGTGCAGGAGCATGAGGCTTCCGGGGATGTCTTCAGCCAACGCGGCTTCTACCACTTTGAAGTAGGTCTCGTGGTCGAGGACGTTGAGGTTGGCGGCCACGGCCGAGTAGGTCAACTCCTTGCCACAGAAGGCCACCAGTTGGTCAAAAATCGAAAGGGCATCGCGCAGGGCGCCGTCGGCTTTTACAGCGACCAACTGCAGTGCTTCCGGCTCGGCGGTTACGCCTTCTTGCTGGGCAATGTGGGCCAGGTGGCCGCGGATGTCCTTGACCTGAATGCGGTTGAAATCAAAGATTTGGCAACGCGACAGGATGGTGGGGATGATCTTGTGCTTCTCGGTGGTGGCCAACACGAAGATGGCGTGCGCCGGAGGCTCCTCCAGTGTTTTCAGGAACGCGTTGAAGGCGGCCTGCGACAACATGTGGACCTCATCGATGATGTACACCTTGAACTTGCCTTGCTGGGGCGGGATGCGCACCTGCTCGGTGAGTTGGCGGATGTCCTCCACCGAATTGTTGGAGGCGGCATCAAGCTCAAACACGTTGAAGACCAGCTCCTCTCCTTCGGCTACGAACTCGCGGTTGATCTCGCGGGCGAAGATGCGTGCGCAAGTGGTCTTGCCCACCCCACGTGGCCCGCAAAACAGGTACGCCTGAGCGATCTGGTTTTGGGCAATGGCGTTCTGCAAGGTGTCGGTGATCGACCCTTGGCCTACGACCGTGTCCCAGGTTTGGGGACGGTACTTGCGAGCAGAAACGATGTAATTATCAGCCACAGTTGGTGCGGAATGGGAACTTCAAATATCGGGCTTCCTCCTGCCCCTTCACCCACCGAGTTTTCCACACTGTATCCCCATTCTTGTCCCTTGCCGGTGTACCACTCAAAACGCCGTGCATTATATAAGCGGCGCACCACTCGGGATTTCAAGAAAGAAACACTATCTTTGCCGACCATTTTTACAACCCAATTTTTGGTCTAATGAACCGATACGAAACTGTTTTCATTTTGACTCCCGTGCTGTCCGATGAGCAGGCAGCGGAAACAGTGGACAAATTCAAAGGTCTGATCAAAGAGCAAGGTGGCAAGGTGTCTCACACCGAAAACTGGGGGCTGCGCAAGTTGGCGTACCCGATCCAGAAGAAATCCACCGGCTTTTACTACCTGCTTGAGTTTGACGCTGAAGGAACTGTTGTGCAACCCATGGAAGTGGCCTTCCAACGCGACGAGCGCGTGATCCGCTGGCTCACTACCAAAATGGACAAGCACCATGCTGAATACGCTGAAAAGCGTAAAGCCAAGCTCAAGAACAAAAAAGATGCTCCGGCTGAAGCGGCCGAGTAATTCACTCACCAGTTAAAGACCTGAAATCATGGCCAACAACAACGTTCGCTATCTGAACCCGATTCAGATCGACACCAAGCGTGAAAAGTACTGCCGCTTCACCAAAGCTGGCATCAAGTACATCGACTACAAGGATCCCGATTACTTGCTGATGCTCTGCAACGAGCAAGGCAAGATCCTTCCTCGTCGTCTGACCGGTACCACCTTGAAGTACCAGCGCAAAGTTTCTCAAGCTATCAAGAAAGCACGTCACCTGGCGCTTATGCCTTACGTGGCTGACATGCTCAAATAAGGAGGGACCGAACCATGGAAGTAATCCTCAAGCAAGACATCGAAAAACTGGGCCACACCGGTGACATTGTTACCGTTCGTCCAGGATACGCACGCAACTTTCTGATTCCTCAGGGCATGGCGGTTACCGCTACCCCTTCGGCCAAGAAAATGCGTGAAGAAACCATGCGTCAACGCGCACACAAAGATGCTAAGGTCCTCGAAGAAGCGCAGGCACTTGCAAGCAAGCTGGCTGGCGTAAAGCTGAGCATTGGCGCCAAAGCTGGCGAGAGCGGCAAGATCTTCGGATCGGTGAACACCATCCAGATCGCAGAAGCCCTCACCGCAGCTGGTTTCAACATCGAGCGTAAGAACATCCGCATCCAAGAAGACGCGATCAAGCAACTCGGCGCGTACGAGGCTGAAATCGTGATTCACCGCCAGGTGAAGCAAATGGTTGCGTTTGAAGTGGTAGGCGAATAAGCCGCTACTCCTTAAACGACTGTGAAAGGGCTGCCGTTGGCGGCCCTTTTTTTGTGCTTCAGATGGCGTAAGGTGGTTTTGGATGGGTGGCTGGCGCCGATTGGTGAGGGCCTGACCTCTTCCCTATTTTGGCGTCCGAATGCCCTGACCATGGAACCGCTGGACAGAAACATCGACTTCAACGAAGACCTTCACCCCACGCACGACCCCGCTGCGCCGCCCAAGTATTGGTTTGCCCACACCTTTCAGCAGTACGCCAGCTACCGAGGACGTGCGGGACGCTTTGAATACTGGAACTTCCAAATGTGGGCGTTGCTGCTGCTATACGTGGGGGCCATGATTGACCTGTTCAGCGGGCTCCACTTTGGCGAATTGGGTGCCGGCGTGGCCTATTCCTTGATTGCGCTGGGGTTGTTTTTGCCCGGGCTCATGCTGGCCATCCGCCGCATGCAGGACCAAAACAAGTCCGGGTGGTTTGTACTGGTGTCGCTCATCCCCATCGCCGGCCCCATCTGGTTCTTGGTGTTGACCCTTTTGCCCGGGACCCGGGGCTCAAACGACCATGGTCCGTCCCCGGAGTCCGAAGTGGCACTGGAAGGCAAGCGCCTAGGGTATGTGGACAACGTATTGATGTGGGCCGTGATTTGGGTCGCCGTCTCGGCGGTCATTTGGGGGGCCATCCGCCTAACTGGCAACTTCGATTACTACGAGAGCCCCACCTTCGAATTGGCCAATGTCCTCTCGGCGTATGCTTCCGGATTGATGGTGGTGGCCCTGGGGGCAGTTATGCCAGACAAAACCAAACGCACCGGGTTGATCGTCATCGGCTCGGTGGTGCTGCTCTGGCGGGTCACCGAGGTGTTCATGTGGATCTGGGAGAGCTTCTAAATTGATGCTAAAATAATTAGCAATCGCACCCCGAAATTGTACATTCGCCTTCTATGAAGTTTGAGCTGCATTCCGAGTTCTCGCCCACCGGCGATCAGCCCGAAGCCATCCGCCAATTGACCGAAGGCATCGAAGAAGGCCTGCCCTTCCAAACCCTGCTCGGGGTTACCGGTTCGGGCAAAACCTTTTCCATTGCCAACGTGATCCACAACACCCAGCGGCCCACGCTCGTGTTGTCGCACAACAAAACCCTGGCGGCCCAGTTGTACTCTGAGTTCAAGCAATTCTTCCCTGAAAACAAGGTGGAGTACTTCGTGTCCTACTACGACTACTACCAGCCCGAGGCGTTCATTCCTTCGAGCGGCACCTACATCGAAAAGGACCTCAGCATCAACGACGAAATCGAAAAGCTGCGTCTGAGCGCCACCTCGGCCCTGATGAGCGGACGCCGCGATGTGATTGTGGTGGCCTCGATTTCCTGCATTTATGGTATTGGCAATCCGGTGGAGTTTCACAAGAGCGTGATTCCGGTCAAAAAGGGCCAACTGGTGAGCCGCAACGCCTTCTTGCACCGCTTGGTAGAAAGCCTCTACAGCCGGGCGAGGGGCGATTTTCAACGCGGGCAATTCCGCGTGCAAGGCGATACGGTAGACGTGTGGCTGGCCTACGCCGATCACGCCGTACGCATCACCTTCTGGGGCGATGAGATCGAAGGCATCGAAAGCATCGATCCCAAAACGGGACGCGTACTCCACAGTTTTGACGAGCTCAACATCTACCCCGCCAACCTGTTTGTGACCACCAAAGATCTCATGAAGGAGTGCATTTGGGAGATCCAGCAAGACATGGTCAGCCAGTGCACCTTCTTCAACGACGGCGGCAAGTTTGTGGAGAGCAAACGCCTGGAAGAGCGCACCACCCAAGACCTTGAAATGATGCGCGAATTGGGCTTTTGCTCGGGCATCGAAAACTACTCGCGCTACTTCGACCGCCGCGAGCCCGGGCAGCGTCCATTCTGCCTGCTCGACTACTTCCCCGACGACTACCTCACCATCATCGATGAGAGCCACGTGACCGTAGGGCAAGTGGGCGCCATGTATGGCGGGGACCGCAGCCGCAAAGTCAACTTGGTGGAATACGGATTCCGCTTGCCTTCGGCCATGGACAACCGTCCGCTCAAGTACGAGGAGTGGGAAACCATGCTACGCCAAACCGTCTTTGTCAGCGCCACCCCTGCCGATTTTGAATTGGAAAAGAGCGAAGGCGTGGTGGTGGAACAGCTCATTCGCCCCACCGGGCTGTTGGACCCGCCCATTGAGGTACGTCCCACCAAGCACCAGATCGACGACTTGCTGGAGGAGGTACAACTCACCCTCGACCGCAGCGAGCGCGTGCTGGTCACCACACTCACCAAACGCATGGCCGAAGAGCTCACCAAGTACATGGCCAAACTCGACATCAAGGTCAAGTACATCCACTCCGAGGTCGACACCCTGGACCGCATTGAGATCCTGCGCGAGTTGCGCGAGGGCATCATCGATGTGCTGGTAGGGGTCAACCTGCTACGCGAAGGGCTGGACTTGCCGGAGGTATCGCTTGTGGCCGTGCTCGACGCTGACAAGGAAGGCTTCCTGCGTTCCAACCGCTCGCTTACCCAAACCGCCGGCCGCGCCGCACGAAACGTGAACGGCAGGGTGATCTTCTACGCTGACACCATCACCGACTCCATGCAACAGACCATGGACGAAACGGCCCGCCGACGCGAGCGTCAGATGGCCTACAACGAAGCACACGGCATCGTGCCCCAGCAAATCGTCAAGAAAAAGACCACCATCTTCGAGCAAAACGAGCTCATCGACGACCGCCGCAAGGCCTACGCCGGCCCGGAGTCGCTGAACAAACCGAGCGCCGATCCGGTCATCGCACACATGACCGACGACCAACTCGAACGCGCCATCCGTACCGCCCAGCGCGGCATGGAAAAGGCTGCCAAGGAACTGGACTTCATCAACGCCGCCCGCCTTCGCGACGAGTGGCAAGCCCTCAAAGTCCAGAAGGAATCCCGGAACCAAGGGTAAGCTGTTCAAACTTCCGGGTACGCGGCACGCATACTTTCGCCGGTTAGGTGCACCTTGCAGTGTACCAGTCCGGTATGGACTTTGTCTAGGTGTCGTTATGAAAGCTGTTCTGATTCCTGTTTTGGCCCTGGCCGTATTGGCCGGTTGCAAGTCGCGCGATGCTGCTTCGGCCGATTCCAACCCCGATGCGCAAGCGCCCATGGCCTTTAGTGGTCCCACCCTGAATGATCCGCTGGAATTCAACCGTCCCTCCGACCCCTTCCAGGTCAACGGTGAACCCATGGTGGACGGCAACACCCTCAAAGTTGTAGTGGAATACAGTGGCGGTTGCCGCGACCACGTGTTCCAATTGGTGACCAACGGCATGCTGATGAAAAGCCTGCCGCCCCAGCGCCCTGTGCGCCTGATTCACCAGGCCAACGAGGACGTGTGCCGCCGTATGATCATCGACACCCTGACCTTTGACTTGACCCCATTGGCCGCCCCTGGAGGAGGCCGCATCAAATTGAACCTCCAAGCCGATAGGGAGTTTTCCCTTGAATGTGTATTGGATTCGAACCGTTGATCGCCCCGAGTAACATGACCGCTTCACGCATTTTGACCGTGCTCTTCGCATGGCTGGCACTTCCCGCAGTTTCTCAAATCGCCTATGAAGGCACCCCGGTGGATTGGCCCCAGAGCCTGCCGCACACCGAGGCCCAGCTCACCTTGGATGCTCCTGACCTGGAAGCCTTGCGCGCCGAGGACCTCGAGAACGACCTCCACAAGGAATTCGGCTACCGCTTTGGAGTGGACATGCCCGTTTCTCTGGACGTGGTCGCCTCAGGCGAGACTTTTACCGCCCGTGCAAACGGCCAAAACGTGCTGGTCACCCAAGCACGCGTTTCTGCGCCCGGCGCGGTTTCCATGAACTTTACCTTTGACGCACTGCGCCTGCCCAAAGGCGCCAAGCTGCTGATTTGGGACACCAACCAAAGCGCCTACCTCGGCGCTTATGATCACCGCAGCAACACCGATGGCGGTGAGTTTGCCGTAGGGTTGATCTACGCCAGCGACGTGGTGATCGAGCTCCAAATGCCCGCACGAAACTCACACACCGCAGAGGTGATCTTGGGCGAGGTGGTTTACGGCTACCGCGACGTGCTCAGCAAATGGAACCAAGAAGCCCAGGCCTGGGAAAAAGCCCTGCGCGGCCCGTTTGGCAACAGCGGCGCATGCAACGTCAACGTCAACTGCCCCGAAGGCGATGAATGGCAAACCGAGAGCCGCTCGGTAGCCTTGATTGTGGACGGAGGATTCGCAGCCTGCACAGGCGCGCTGGTTAACAACACCCAACAAGACGGCACCCCCTACTTTTTGACGGCCAACCACTGCTTGGGCGGCGAAGGCGGCTGGGTGTTCTACTTCAACCATGAGTCAGCCACCTGCTCAGGCAACACGGGCCCCACCAGCGATTCGGTGTCGGGTTCGGTGCTGCGCGCAAGCAATGGCGGCAGTGACTTTGCCCTGTTGGAGTTGGACGAATCCCCTCCTGCCAGCTTCAACGTGCAATACGCCGGTTGGGACCGCACCGACAACCCCGTGCCCAACGCCTGTGGCATCCACCACCCTTCGGGCGACGTGAAAAAAATCTGTTTCGAAGACGACGCCCTCTCGCAAGAGAACTGGGGCGGCGCGCAAACCTGGCGAGTTGCCAACTGGGACCTTGGCGTAACCGAGCCCGGTTCTTCAGGCTCACCACTTTTTGATCAAAACCACCGCATTGTGGGTCAGCTCTTTGGCGGTTCCGCAGCGTGCAGCGGTTCCAACGACAACAACCAACCCGATTATTACGGCCGCTTTGCCATCAGCTGGGACGGCACCAGTGCGTCGAATCGCCTCAAAGACTGGCTGGACCCCTCGGGCAGCGGCTCCGAAACCATGGATGGCTGGCCTGAAGGAGCCGAAGTGTTTGCCAGCGACCCTGCAGCCAACGGCTTCCAAAACATCCCCGAAACGTTGTGCGACCCTTCTTCGTTCGACCCGGTGTTCCGCATCAAGAACTTTGGCACCGACGTGCTGACTGCGTGCTCATTGCTGGTGACCTACAACGGTGTGGCGCAAGACCCTGTTTACTGGACAGGCTCACTCGCATCGGGCGACACCCAAGATGTCACCTTGCCCACCTTCACCCCCGAAGACGGCAACAACGACCTCAGCGTCATCGTGGACGCCGAAGGCGATGAAAACCCCATGAACAACGCTGGCACTGCCACCACGCTACTCTCGCTGGGCGAAGCAGCGCTGACCATCGAAATCCTCACCGACACCTACGGATATGAAACGTATTGGGAACTCCGCGGCCCGTATGGCGACGTGGTCCTCTCGGGCGGCAACGAAAACGTAGGCCCCAACGGCGGCGGGCTCACCGATGCAGCCAACGACGACCCCGGCGCATACGACAACAGCACCCTGTACAGCTTTGATTACAACGTGGAGGATCCTGGTTGCTACACCTTCCTGATTGTGGACGACTACGCCGACGGCATTTGCTGTGCATACGGCGAGGGCGGCTACACCATCACAGATGCTTTGGGCACCGTGCTGGCGTCGGGCGGCGAATTTGGAGGCGAGGCCGAACACGAATTTGGCATGACCGCCGCCAACAACATCGCAGAGAAATCCGCCTGGCAATCAAGCCTCTTCCCCAACCCGGGCAACGGCAATTACACCCTCACCGCAGACACCGAAGTCAAACTGGTGCGCGTGATTGACGCGGTGGGCCGTACCGTCCTGCAAGACAACACCCGCTGGGACAAGCGCACCCAGTTGAACTTGGCCGGCTTGCCTGCGGGTTCCTACACCGTGCAACTGCAAAGCGATTACGGCTGGCACCACCTGCAGCTGATCCAACGCTAAATGCAAAAGAACTTGTGCAAAAAAGGCGGTCCTCGGGCCGCCTTTTTTCATGATTGGGCCCGGGATGTGGCCTAGCTTTGACCGCATGGAACTCTGGCCGCTCCATCCCCATCAACTCGGTTGGCTCGCCGTCGCAGGCGGAGCACTGCTGGTGCAATTGCTGTACTTCTTGGTGCTCTTTGTGCGAATTGCCTTTCACCGGAAACGGCCGTCGTCCGCCATGGAAGCACCGGTGTCTGTCCTAGTTTGTGCCCGGAACGAAGAGCGACACCTCCGCAGCCTGATCCCCGAACTCATGGACCAGGACTACCCGGAATACGAAGTGGTGGTGGTCGACGACAGCAGTTGGGACGATACCCCAGATATCCTGCGCGCTTTTGAAGTGCGCTACCCCAACCTCAAGGTGGTGACCTTGGACGACGAAGCCCAACGCATGTCGGGCAAGAAGTTCGCGGTGACCATGGGCATCAAGGCCGCCTCGCACAACCTGTTGCTCTTCACCGACGCGGACTGCCGTCCATCAGGATCCTCTTGGCTCCGACACATGGCCGCTCCGCTGAATGAAAACAAAGCAGTGAGCATTGGGTACAGTCCATACCAATCCACCCCCGGCATGCTGGGGCATCTGATTCGCTACGACGCCTTTTTTACCGGCGTGCAGTACTTGTCTTTTGCCTTGGCCGGTATGCCGTACATGGGCGTTGGACGCAACCTTGGCTACCGCAAAGACCTCTTCATGGAACACGGCGGTTTCAAATCCCACCTGGACTTGCAATCCGGCGACGACGACCTGTTTGTGAACGAAGTGGCCCGCAAATCCAACACCGGTGTGGTGCTGGGCGACGTAGCCATTACCCGTTCCGAACCCAAAACCAGCTGGAAGGCCTGGTGGCGCCAAAAACGCCGCCACCTGACCACCGGCATCCGCTACCGCGCCATTCACAAAGCCTTGCTTGGACTTTACCCGCTGAGTTGGCTGGTGTTCCACATGGCTTTGGTGGGTGCGCTGGTTTTCCACACACCCGTGGTGTGGATAATTGCACCGCTGGTCCTGAGGTGGGGAATGCAAATCGCTATTTTTAGCCGAGCTGCAAACCTTCTCGGAGACCGTGGTGTGGCGTGGTTCGCACCGCTTTCTGAGGCCTTTGTGCTGGCGTTTACCCCCACGGTAATGCTCGCAAACATGATCCAACCACCCAAACAATGGAAGTAGGAGCCAACCTTTCCGAAAAAGCGCAATACGATTACGCCCTGGTGCAACGCGCCCTGAAAGACAAGGACCAACGTGCCTATGGGGAGCTCATGGAGCGCTACCGAGAAAGCATCTATTACATGTTGCTCAAAATGGTCAACAACTCCGACGACGCGGAGGACCTGACCATCGAAGCATTTGGCAAGGCCTTCAAACGCCTGCACCAATACACCCCGCAGTTTGCCTTCAGTACGTGGCTGTTTAAAATCGCGTCCAACAACTGCATCGACCACATCCGCAAAAAACGCATCAACGCCCTCAGCCTGGACGCGGGATACACCAACTCCGACGGCGAAACCATGGAGATCAACATTGCCGACGGCAAGCTCGACCCGGAAGAAACCATGGAGAAGATGGAGCGCGTGAAGAAAATGCGCGAAGTGGTCACCAAGCTCAAGCCCCGCTACCGCGAATTGGTGGAGCTGCGCTACTTCAAGGAGCTCTCCTACGAGGAAATCTCCCAGGAACTCGACATCCCCTTGGGAACGGTCAAGGCCCAGCTCTTCCGTGCTCGTGAGTTCCTGTACAACCTGATGAAGAACACCCGCGAGACCATCTGATTCCATGGGGCTCGATCTGATCCTCCGTTACTTTCCTGACCTCACCGACACCCAGCGCGACCAATTCGAGCGCATGGGTCCGGCCTACGTGTATTGGAACAGCCAAATCAACGTGGTCTCCCGTAAGGATGCCGAGAACATGTATGAGCGCCACATCCTGCATTCGCTGGCCATTGCCAAATTGTTCCGCTTCCAACCGGGGAGTCACATCTTAGACATTGGCACCGGAGGAGGCTTCCCCGGCGTGCCGTTGGCCGTGTTGCATCCGGAAGTGGATTTCTGGCTGGTAGACAGCATCGGCAAGAAGATCAAAGTGGTGAACGAAGTGTGCGCCGAACTGGGCATCACCAACGTCAAGGCCACCCACCAACGCGCCGAAACCGTCAACAAGAAGTTTGATTTTGTGGTGAGCCGCGCGGTGACCCGCTTTGAGAACTTTTTGCCGTGGACCCGCGGTAAGTTTCGCCAGGACATGCGCAATGCCTTTCCCAACGGCATCCTCTACCTCAAGGGCGGCGACCTGTCTGAAGAGATGAAAGCCGTGCACCAGGACTACGACATCTTTGACCTCACCGATTGGTTCAAGGAAGAATTCTTCGAGACCAAGAAACTGGTCTACGTGCGAATGGTGGACTGATCTCCACCATCCATTCCTCGAGGCCTACCATTCACAAAACGCCGCCGTTTGACCCTTGATTCCGCCTTTGTGAGGCCCCAACTTGCCCTGCTGCCCACCCTGGTTTTGGACCGTTTTCAAAGCCAAAAACCCGGGCGCATCTACAGGCATGTTGGACATCAAACTTCTCTGCGGAGGTGACCGCACCGATCACTTTTACCACTGGTTCCTCTCGGCCAAACCCGAACCCGCTGCACAGCTCGTGCGGCACATCCACGCAGCCACCCTGGGCCTGCACGATCGCATGAAAGGTGTGGGAGGCGGGATCGTCACCTTTAAGCACAAAGGCTCCCCGGATTGGCGGGTGTTTTTGGGCCATGAAAAATGGACCTACAACCACTGGGTGGTCCTCGGCATCATGAGCGACGCCGGTGGTGGGCATCGCCGTGGGCGCTACCGCTATGGAGGCCAAAACCGCATGTGGGGTACCGTGCGCAAAACCTGGGCCTCCTACCTGGCCAGCCTGCAAGAGGACGTACCCAAACCAACCGTGGAATTTGGCGCGCTGATCCTGCGGCGCTTGGCCAACGACCCTGCCTTTGTGCACGAGTTTGGAGAAGCCATCCTCTACTCCCTCTGCGAAGAAGGCACCGAGCCCGGCAAGTACCTCTTGCGCTTGCTGATTTCAGCAGGCCCCGGCTACAAGACCCTGGCCGAATACATGGGCGAGTCCGAACTGCGCTTGCAACAAATTACCAGCCAACAAGGCTATTGCCCGGTCAAGGAATTGATCGGTGTGGTGAACGCTGTGCGCAAATGCCAACGGCAACGGTTGAAGTCTGTGGAGGCGATCAAATAGTAACTTATAATTTACTTTTGTGTTGGTCATCGAACACTACGTCGAGGGCGGCCGTGTCCCTTTTCTGGAACGGATGTCCACGTTGGATCCTGCCGAGTTGACCCGAGCACGGACTACTTGTTGCGCCTATCGATGGGGAACACTTCCCATTTGAAGTCGTTGTCCGGGGGCTTGGTCGAAGTCCGCATTCGAGGAAGAAAGGAAATGCGCTTGTACTTCGGACGGATCGAACACAACCGTCTGCTCGCACTCTGGGGCGGTGCCAAAAAGCATCAAACCAAAGACATACTCAAAGCACGGACATATTGGAGTCGCTTTAATACCGCACGCAGTCATGGCACTGTCTAAAGAAATCCAGGAGTTCTTCGTTGAACAAACCCAACGCTCGCCAGAGTACCGCTCTTTGCTATTGGCTGATGCAGCTCAAAACATCTTACACGGAGAACTTCACCTAGCAAGGGAGAAAATTAAAATTGCCGTGCACGGCTCAGTAGGCTTCGAATCCCTCGGAAAAAAATTGGGCAAATCCCCAAAATCGTTGCACCGCAGCTTTGGTCCCAAAGGCAACCCCACAGCAAAAACGCTGATTGCAGTGCTGACCGAATTGCAAGATTTCTTGGATGTTTCGCTGGAAGTGAAGGCCGTTCCTAGAGACGGGTCGACGGCCTGAAACCCGCGTGGGACAGGCGATTCCTAAAAGACAAAAAGGGATGTCGTTACCGACACCCCCTTCTGTAAACCTGCAAGGAAAATTTTGAAACCAACGCAGTTGTTTCACTGCGTACATCCTTTAGACGGATAATTTCTAAAGGGTTGCCCCGATCGGAAAACTTTTTTTCTCTAGGGCGTGAATTTATATCCTACTCCTCTGACGGAATGGATGTACCGGGGTTGCCTCGGATTTTCCTCAAAATGTTTTCGAAGGGCCAAAACGTAGTTGTCGATGGTGCGGGTATTGGGGAACACATCGTACCCCCAGACCTGCTCCAAGATGTCTTCGCGACGCACCACTTGCCCCTGATTTAGAATGAGATAACGCAAGAATTCCATCTCGCGTTTGTTGATACGCACCCGCTCTCCGGAGCGCCCGACGACCTCAAAACTTTTGAAGTACACTTTGTTGTCGCCGAAGGAAAAAACTTCTTCAGGCAGGGCCGAAGTGGTGTTGCGGCGGATCAGATTTCCGATGCGTAGCAGCAATTCTTCCAGCTCAAACGGCTTGGTGAGGTAGTCGTCGGCGCCCAAACGCAGGCCTTCAACGCGGTCCACGCCGGCGTTGCGCGCAGTCAAAAACAGAATGGGCACCTCTACCCCTTTGATGCGCACGGCTTGGCATACGGCAAAGCCGTCCATGTCGGGCAGCATCACGTCGAGCACCACCAGGTCAAAGCGGCGCGAGGTGAGCAGGTTCACCGCCTCCTTGCCCGAATCGGTGCAGGTCACGTGGTAGCCTTCGGCCTCCAGATTGATGTCGAGCAAGGTTTGGATGGCCTTGTCGTCTTCCACCACCAGGATCCGTGTGTCGCGTTCTTGGGTCATGCCGCAAAACTAACAGATCAGCCGGCCTTGTAGTTCGCGGTGAACTCCACTCGGTGCCCGTGGGTTACTTTCGCTGTATGGAAGAGGAAATTGCACGCCTGCGAGAACGAAGCGCCCACACCATTGGCGCACAGCTTGGCATTGAGATCACCCGCGCCGAAGCCGGCTATGTGGAAGGCACCATGCCGGTAGACCACCGCACCCACCAACCCTACGGGCTGCTGCACGGCGGCGCCAGCGTAGTGTTGGCCGAAACCTTGGGCAGTGTGGGCTCCCACTTGTTGGTGTACGACCAAGGCAAACTGGCCGTGGGCGTGGAAGTCAA
Organism: Luminiphilus sp.; assembly: GCA_964221845.1. Classification (GTDB taxonomy): domain Bacteria; phylum Bacteroidota; class Bacteroidia; order Flavobacteriales_D; family Sanyastnellaceae; genus CAXPZW01. The sequence goes on from CAXPZW010000018.1 coordinate 33,741, forward strand.
CTGCAACCACCTGCGCGGCGTGCGTTCAGGCACCGTTACCGGCAAGGCCCGCATCGAACACCAAGGCGGGCGCATGCACGTGTGGCTCATCACCATCGAAGACGAAAAAGGCCGCAAGGTGGCCTCCGGCCGGTTGACCACCATGATCATCCCCAACCCCGAAGCGCAGGGATGAACCTCGCCCCGCTCAACACCGGTTTAGATCTGGCCCACCCCTGGGCACTGACCCGTTATCCCGGTCAGCCTTGGCGGTTGGCCCATGCCCTAGGTACGGGCGACGCATTCGTCATCCAACCTTACCAGCGAGACGCCGCCCCCATGCACCTGCGCGAACTGGATGCCTTGCCCCAAGCCACCACCCCACTCCCCAACTTCGCGTTGGAAGCCTCTCCGGACAAAGTCACGCACTTGCAACGCGTACGAGCCGCAATAGACGCCATGCCGTCTGCAATTCAAAAAGTGGTGCTCTCACGCACGGTCAAACACGACTTGAGCTCAACGCTCCGGTTAGGTGATTTACTGATGGCGTTGGAGACCACCTATCCGACTGCTTATGTATTTGCTGTGCACCTGCCTAGCGAGCCCCTTTGGGTTGGCGCTTCTCCTGAACGCCTGTTGAAGTTGCACGGCGGCACCGGCGAAACCGTTTCACTGGCGGGCACCCGTACCACTGCCGAGCTGCCGACCTCACCCTGGACCTCAAAAGAAGTGGAGGAACAAGCCTTGGTGACCGATTACCTGCGTGCCCGCTTGGCCGAGGCCGGTGCAGTCATCACCCAATCTGCTGGCCCAGTGGACCACCGCGCCGGCCACCTCACCCACCGGCGCACCGTGTTGCGTTTTGCGACAGCCACCGCGGCATTGCCTTTGGCCCAAACCCTTCATCCTACCCCAGCGGTCTGCGGCTTGCCCCAACCCGAGGCCGCCGCATGGATTGCCGCACACGAAACCCACGATCGCGGCTTGTACACCGGATTCATGGGTTGGGTGCCCAACAACGCTCCTGCGGAGTTGTTTGTACTGTTGCGCTGCATGCAACTGAGCGGGTCAGCGGCCCTGTTGTACGTCGGAGGCGGACTCACCAAAGACTCGGACCCCGAGGCCGAATGGACCGAAACCGAAGCCAAGGCCGAAACCCTGCTCTCGGTGCTGCGGATGTACTAATTTCGCTTTGGAAGACGCGTCCATGCTCTCAAACAAACAAAGTGTTCGTGACCTGATTCACCTGCTGGTGCACCACGGCGTGCGCAAGGTGGTGGTCTCACCCGGATCCCGGAACGCCCCGCTCAGCGTTTCGCTGGATCGCCACCCCGAGGTGGAAACCCACGTGGTCATTGACGAACGATCGGCTGCATTTGTGGCCTTGGGCATGGCCCAGCAATCCGGCGAGCCGGTGGCCATCTGCTGCACAAGCGGTTCGGCGGCATACAACTATGCGCCGGCGGTGGCCGAAGCTTACTTTCAACGCATTCCTTTGGTGGTGCTCACCGCCGACCGTCCCGAAGAATGGATCGGACAAGGCGACGGGCAAACCATTTTTCAGAGCGGCATTTTTGGCCCCCACGTACGGGCCGCTGTAGATGTCCGCGAAGACATTGCCCACCCCGACCAACGCCTGCACCAATGGCGCTCGGTGCACAACGCGCTGCTGTCTATGCGCGACGGGGCAGACGGTCCAGTCCACTTCAACGTGTTCTTGCGCGAGCCGCTGTATGAGGTCTCCAACCGGGACTTGGCTGCGTTGCGCACGCCCACCCCTCCACCGGCCCTCACCTCACTGCCCGCAAACCAAAGCCAGGCTCTCAACGAGCGCTGTGCAGCGGCCAAAAGCGTTCTCATCCTCGCCGGGAGCCAACGCCCCGACGCTCCCCTCCAGCACGACCTCGAACGCCTCAGCGCCCTGCCCAACGTGTTGGTGCTCACCGAACACCACAGCAACCTGGCCCACGAGCGCTTTGTAGGCTGCATCGACCGGCTCCTGATGACCTTTGCCGGTGGCGAACGCGACGCCTTTGTGCCCGAAGTGCTCATCACCTTTGGCACCAACATCATCTCCAAAAAAATCAAGGCCCTCTTCCGCGAAGACCCGCCCGCCGAGCACTGGCATGTTGATCCCATCACCCCCCAGATGGACACCTATGCTTCGCTCACGCGTGCGTTCCGCATGGAGCCGCACCACTTCTTTGCAGAATTGGACTGGTCCTCTCAGGCTGCATACGCCCAGCCGTGGCAAGCGCGCAACAGCGCCAACCAAACCCAACACGACACCTACGTGGAAACGGCCGGGTTCAGCGACATGCAGGTCATCCAAGAAGTGCACCGCGCCATTCCTGCCGGGAGCAAACTGCACATGGGCAACAGCGCAGTGGTGCGCTACTTCCTGCTGGACGACCCGCGGACCGACCTGCACTACTTTGGCAACCGTGGCACCAGTGGTATTGACGGATGCACCTCCACCGCTGTAGGTGCCAACGCCGTGACCACCGCTCAAACTTGGTTGGTCAGCGGCGACGTGGCCTTCTTTTACGACAGCAACGCCTTCTGGAACGACCAACCCAAAGCCGGACTCAAGGTGGTGGTGGTCAACAACCAAGGGGGAGGCATCTTTCGCATCATTCCTGGCCCTGAACAAAGCGGGGTGATGGAACGCTACTTCGAAAGCCACCACCAACGCACCGCCCAGGCCTTGGTCACCGACCTAGGTCTGGCCTACCAAAATGCAGCATCCAACGATGAGCTTCGCGCGGGATTGGCGTGGCTCGAGGCCGAAAACGGCCCTGCTGTGCTGGAAGTCTTTACCCCTCGTAGCACCAATGCAGAGGTGCTCAAAGCCTACTTCGCTGCGTTGAAAACCCGAGCACATGGCTGATTCAAGCGCTCCAAAAGGCGGCGCGGCTGCTTGGCTGCAAGCGGCCCGTTTGCGCACCTTGCCATTGGCTGCCTCTGGCATTCTTGGAGGGTCGGTGTTGGGCTACATGACCCATTTCACCACGCGGCGCTTTGCCCCACCGGCATACCTGGAACACCTTCCGTGGATTTTGGGGCTGCTGTTGTTGACCGCGTTCTTGCTGCAGATCCTCTCCAACTTTGCCAACGACTACGGCGACTTCTCCAAAGGCACCGACAACGCCGACCGTTTGGGCCCCGAACGCACCTTGCAGGCCGGCAGTCTGACGCCCAAAGCCATGCTGCGCGCCATGATCCTCACAGGGATCCTGGCCTTTGTCACGGGGGTAAGTGCGCTGTATTTGCGCTTTGAAACCGCCCTCTTCACCCCTACGGTGGGCATCTTCGTGGGGCTGGGATTGCTGGGCATTTGGGCCGCCGTGAAGTACACCGTGGGCAAAAACGCCTTTGGCTATCGGGGCTTGGGGGACGTGTTTGTGTTCCTGTTCTTTGGCCCGGTTGCAGTGGTGGGCATGTACTACGTGGTGGCTGATTTTGTGAGCATTGAGGCTTGGCTGGGCGCCCTCACCTTTGGACTGTTGGCCATGGCGGTGCTCAACCTCAACAACATGCGCGACATCGACAACGACCGCAACTCAGGCAAAAACACCTTGGTGGTGTCCATGGGGCTGGACAATGCGCGCACCTACCACATCACCTTGATTTTGCTCGCTTGGGGTGGCATCATCGCGCTGTACTTGCTCCATCCCGAATTCCGACGCGTCCACCTGTTGTGGTTCTTGCCGGGGGTGTTGTTTGTGCCCCACATCAAACAGGTATTGGGCGAACCTACCCCTGCAGCCCTCGACCCCGAGCTCAAAAAGGTGGCCCTGGGCGCATTGCTTTTGGCCATTTGCATGTTGGTCAGCAGCTTCTGGTGGACCCCAGCGTGGTGAGACACTTATATTTGCCGCACCTTACGCTAAAGATTTCATGAAGCCCGAACGCAGCGCCGCCATTCACGCCTCCCTGGCCATTGCCCTGATTGTGATGGTCGTTTTCGCCTTTTCCTCGGTATTGAGCGATGAATTCCGCTTGATGAGTCGCCACTACAACAACTGGATTGTAGACGGCTTTGGTGGACTCTTCCTGTTTCTGTGCGGCATGCATGAAATGCTGTTCATGAAAAAAGGACTCAAGTCCGGCAAGTTCACCCTGTACTGCCAGCGCAAAGGCCTGCTGTTTGCAGCGGCCGGGTTCTTTCTGGCCATCTGGTTTCCAGTACACCTATTTATCATTTTGGGTTTGCTCTACTTTGTGACTCCTTGGTTGACCAAGTTGGGGTCAGGTACGTTGATTCTAGCGGCATCAGTGGTGGTCGCGGCAAGCTTCAAATTCTACTCGTTGAACTGGAGCGAGTACGTGCAACCGGTTTCGGCAGTAAACCGCGGAGACTTCATCCCTAAGTCCATCACCTTTGTGCTGTTTCGCAGCTACTACGGATTCATTCCCTGGGCGGCTTACTACTTGGTGGGCCTGGTGTTTGGCAAGATCAACTTCACCAAAAAGCGCAACCTGCGCACCATCACCTCTTGGAGCATTGGCCTGTTTGTGTTGGCGCTGATTTTAGACCCGCAAATCGACAAGTTTTACCAGTACGCGCCGCGTGAGCTGGAAAGCACCTTTTGGCCGTTTGGCTGTTTCCAACACGGAGCTTTGTTCACCGTTGCAGGCATCTGCCTGTGCTGCTTGTATGTGCCGTACGTGACCCTGCTCATGCAAAAGATCAAGGACACCCCACCGGTGAAAATCCTGGCCCGCGTAGGCCGCATGAAATTCACCTTTTACGGGGCCGCGGTGATCGTGGGAGCGGGCTTTGTGTTTGCGGGCCAGTTTGGCGTGATCGACGCCGAGGACCTACAGCGTCCGGAAGTGATCGGGGTGATCTCCTTCTTCTTTGTGATGGCCTGCTTTGTGTTTACCACGGTGTGGCGCCGCTACAAGACCCACGGTCCGCTGGAGAAGATCATGATGAAATTGGGAGGGCTGCATGTCGGTTAGACTGCACCACCTGCTCTTGGAATTCTACCGCCCGGCCCAAACCAGCCGGGACACCTTGCATACCAAGGACTCCTGGCTCCTGTTGGAGTACGAAGGCGACCGTTTGATCGGTGCTGGTGAGGCCTCGCCCATTTGGGGATTGAGCCCCGAACCCGAGGCGGGCTACCGCGAAGCCTTGGAAGTGGCCCTGACCGCTCCCGAAGCCTTTGTGGCCGACCGGGCCAACTGGGCACAGTTTCCCTCGCTGGTGTTTGGCATCGAGACCTGGCTCCACAGCCGCACCCAAGCCGACCCTACCCGCTTGTTTGACACTCCGTTTTTACACGGCCAAGGCCAACCCATCAACGGACTCATTTGGATGGGCGATCTGGATTTCATGCGCAACCAAATCGAGGAGAAGTTGGACGAAGGCTTCCGCTGCCTGAAGCTGAAGATCGGCGCCCTCAACTGGGACGATGAGCACGCATTGCTGCAGGCCATGCGCAAGCGCTTTCCAGCAGACGTCTTGGAAATCCGTGTGGACGCCAACGGGGCCTTTACCGAGCGTGACCCCATGGGCAAGTTGCAGGCCCTTGCGGCATTGGACATCCATTCCATCGAGCAACCCATCGCAGCCGGTCATTGGTCCCAGATGGCAGCGCTCTGTGCGCACACGCCTTTGCCCATTGCCTTGGACGAGGAATTGATTGGTGTGGGCCTGCTGGAGGAACGCGAGGCATTGCTGGACACCATCGGTCCACAATACCTCATTCTCAAACCCAGTCTGCTGGGAGGATGGGCTTCTTGCGACGAATGGATTGCCTTGGCCGAAGCACGCGGCATTGGTTGGTGGGCCACCTCAGCACTGGAATCAAACCTTGGGCTCAACGCCATTGCCCAATGGGTGGCCACCCACACCCCTTCGCTGCCACAAGGGTTGGGTACCGGAAAGCTGTATCGGAACAACCTACAAAGCCCGCTCTGCATTTCATCGGCTGAAATCTACCATTCACAAAACGGCAGCTGGGAATGGCCCGCGAAACCACCAGCGTAAGCGACCTTTGTCCCGACCCATGTTTACGCTGAAATTCCCCCACTGCACCCTCAGCCGTGCCGAACTGACCGCGGCTTCACCCGCCCTGGAAGGGTGGGAAAAAGAAGTGCTCGCCTTTGCCCGTCACTGGGACAGTTCTCCCCGCACCATTACCGTGCACACCTCGGGCAGCACAGGCACCCCCAAACCCATTGAACTGCACACCCCTGCCATGCGCCGCAGTGCAGAAATCACCATTGCGCACTTTGGACTGGTCCCGGGCACCCGGGCGCTGCTGTGCCTGCCCATCCGCTACATCGCAGGCAAAATGATGGTGGTACGCGCCCTGGTGGGACAGTGGGAGTTGGTGTCCGTAGAGCCCTCGCTCACCCCGCTCGAAGGGGTGGACCAAGACCTGGATTTTGTGGCCATGACGCCGCTGCAAGTGGAGCGTTCACTCGACGCCAACCCCGACTGCTTTGAGCGCGTGCGCACCTTGATCATCGGCGGCGCGCCTGTGGGGCACCTGTTGCGCAAACGCTTGCAACCGCTGCTCACCGCCTGCTACGCCACCTACGGCATGACCGAAACGTGCACCCACGTGGCCGTCCAACGCCTAAACGGCACCACGCAAACCGATCATTTTGAAGCCCTGCCCGGCTACGTGTTGGGGCTCGACAACCGCAACTGCCTCACCATCAACTTTGACCACTTGGTGGGCAACGTCATCATCACCAACGACCGCGTGGAGATGGTGGAGTTTGGCAAGTTCAACTGGATCGGACGCACCGACAGCACCATCAACAGCGCCGGAGTCAAGGTCTACCCCGAAAAAATCGAGGCGGTGATCAGCAAGTTCTTCGACCGCCGTTTTTACATTTCGAGCCGCGCCGATGACTCCTTTGGCGAGCAAGTGGTGTTGGTGGTGGAGGGCAAACCGCTTTCTACAGCCCGCCACGACGAGCTCTACGAAGACATGCGAGACCTGCTTTCGCCGTTTGAAGTGCCCAAATCCATTGAATACCTGCCGGAATTCCCCCGCACGGAAACCGGTAAAATCAAACGCCAAACGTTCTGATGAAGACCTTGGTATTTGCCACCAACAACCCCAACAAGGTGGCCGAAGTCCGCAACCAACTCGGCTCGGAATTCGAGATCAAAACCCTCGCCGAGATCGGCTGTGATGCAGACATTCCTGAAACCGCGGACACCCTCGAAGGCAATGCCTTTTTGAAGGCCGAGTATGTGCGCGAGCATTATAATTTGGACTGTTTTGCGGACGACACCGGCCTGGAAGTCGCCGCACTTGGCGGTGAACCTGGCGTGCTGAGCGCGCGCTATGCCGGAGCAGCCAAAGATCCCGAGGCCAACATGGACAAGGTGCTGGCCGGTCTGGCAGACCAAGCCGACCGCAGCGCCCGCTTCCGCACCTCCATTTGCTTGCTGCTGGATGGCGAGCAGCACCAGTTCGATGGAGTGGCCACCGGCACCATCATTCCTGACCGCACCGGCGATCAAGGATTCGGCTACGACCCCATCTTCAAGCCCGACGGACACGACCGCACATTTGCCCAAATGACCACCTCGGAAAAGAACGTGTTGAGCCACCGCGGCAAAGCGGTAGCCGCACTGGTAGCCTTTCTGCGCAAGCTGGGGTGAAATTCCATGGAATGCCTTTCTTTGCCTTTCGCAAAACGCTGACGTATGCCAACGTATTTGGATTTTGAAGAGCCCATTCAGGAGCTAGAAGAACAGCTCGAAAAAGCCAAGGAAATCGGTGAGCAGTCTCAAGTAGACATCACCAAGACCGAACGTGAGCTCAAGAAAAAAATCAAGGAAACCACCGAAGAAATCTTCGCCAACCTCACCCCGTGGCAGCGGGTACAGTTGTCGCGCCATCCGGAGCGTCCGTACACCCTGAGCTACATCGAGGCCATCACCGGCGGCGATTTCATCGAACTCCACGGCGACCGTAACGTGGCAGACGATAAAGCCATGGTCGGTGGCTTTGGCATGCTGGGCGACCAATCGGTGATGTTCATTGGCCAGCAAAAAGGCGTGAACACCAAAATGCGCCAGTTCCGCAATTTTGGTATGGCCAACCCCGAAGGTTACCGCAAGGCCCTGCGCCTGATGAAGCTCGCCGAGAAGTTTGGCAAGCCCATCGTGACCTTCATCGATACCCCAGGAGCCTTCCCAGGCCTCGAGGCTGAGGAACGTGGCCAAGGCGAAGCCATCGCCCGCAACCTCTACGAAATGGTGCAGCTCAAAGTGCCTGTGATCTGCGTGATCATCGGTGAGGGCGCCTCAGGTGGTGCACTGGGCATTGGCGTGGGCGACCGCGTACTCATGTTGGAAAACACGTGGTACTCGGTGATCAGCCCCGAATCGTGTTCAAGCATCCTCTGGCGCAACTGGGACCACAAAGTGGAAGCAGCCGAAGCCCTCAAGCTCACCGCTGAGGACATGCTTAAGAACAAATTGATCGACGGTATCATCAAAGAGCCCATGGGCGGCGCACACCGCGACCACACTGGGGTTTTTCAATCTGTGTCTAAGGAAATCCAGAAGCATTTGAAGCGTCTGATGCCCTTGGATGCTGACACACGCATCGCCGCGCGCATCAAGAAGTTTGAGAACATGGGCGTGGTCAAGAAGTAAGTCACTCGGCCACCCCCCCTTGATATCCACATTCATTCTTTTGGAAATACGCAGTTGGCGTACCCTCCCCTTCCGAAAGGAATTATAGCTTTGCAGCGAAATCCGCGCTGAAAGCGCTCTATTGCATTCATGAAAACACAACCAATGAAGCGTACCGTTGTACTGCGTGCTGCACTTGCCATTGCTGTTGCCGGACTGGCCAGCGGGTGTGCGCTGCAAAAAATGGAGAAGTACCAGGAAGAACTGGGTGCTGAAATGTCTCCGTCCCCACTCATCGTGCGAGGCGACAAAGTTGAACTCAACATCACCGGTAAATTCCCGGAGAAGTACTTCCACAAAAAAGTGGTCGGCGAGGTGACTCCCGTACTCGTTTACAACGGCCAGGAAACCCCGTTCAAGCTGCAAGGCTACCAAGGCGAAGACGCCGCGGGCAACTACGAGGTGATTCCTTACGACACCGGCAAATCGTTCTCCTACACCGATGAGATCGACTTCGAAGAGGCCATGGCCAACGGCGCCACCCTCGAGCTGCGTATCAAAGGCACCAAAGGCAACAAGGCTGCTGAGTTTGAGCCGCTTGTGATTGGCCAAGGTGTGCGCACCACCCCATACCTGATGACCGACGACGACATGCCGATCATGTCGACCGACAACTTCCAACGCGTGCTCTCTTACCAAAAAGAGGCAACCGTGAACTACGCTTACAACAGCTCACGCCTCAACAGCAAAGAGCTGCGCGACGAGGACGTGAAAGCCATGCAAGACTTCATTGCAGAAGTGGCCGAGTCTGACAGCCTGGTGCTCAAAGGTGCTACCGTAAACTCATACGCTTCACCAGAAGGTACCGAGGAGTTGAACACTCCGCTGGCTTCTGACCGTGCAGAGACTGCGCGTCCTGTACTGGAGAAAGCCGTGAAGAAAAACGACATCGAGCTGGACCTGGTGTCCTTCATCCAGAACAACCCTAAGGGTGAGGACTGGGAAGGCTTCAAGGCGCTGATGGAGGCCTCGGACATCGAGGATAAAAACCTGATCATCCGCGTACTGGAAATGTACAAGGACGACGCCAAGCGCGAAGAGGAAATCCGCAACATCGCGGCAACCTACAAGGAGATTGAGAAAAACATCCTCCCAGAACTGCGCCGCTCGAAGATTGTGATCGACTACGACGTAGAGGGCTACACCGACGAGGAGCTGATGACCTTGGTAAAGGCCAACGCCGACATCCTCACAGTTGAGGAGATCTTGTTTGCCGCCACCCTGTTTGACGGTTTGGACGACAAACTCGCTGCTTACAAAGAAGCCGAGCGCCTCTACCCCACCGACTACCGCGGCATCAACAACGTAGGCTACTGCCTGTACATGATGAACAAGAAGGACGAAGCCAAGGCCTCGTTCGAGAAAGCTTGGGCCATCCAACAAGCCGCTGAAGTGGCCAACAACATGGCTTGCGTAACCCGTCCAATGGACCGTGAGGCTGCCATGGACTACCTCAACCAAGCAGGTGGCGCAGGGAAGGAAGTGAACTACAACAAAGCCCTGATCCAAATCCAAAACGGCGACTACGACGCCGCCATTGGCAACATGGGCAGCTACAACACCTTCAACGTAGCACTGGTGAAATGCCTCAATGGTGATAACTCCGGTGCCACTGCAGCCCTAGACAACAGCGGCGACGAAAGCGCGATGGCTTACTACCTGCGTGCGATCATCGCAGCGCGTAGCAACTCAGGTGCATCGGTGCTAAGCAACCTGCAGAAGGCCGTGGCCGCCGACGCCTCACTGGGCGAGAAAGCCATGAACGACCTGGAATTTGTAGACTTCAAAGACCAGTTCAACTTCTAAGCGGATTTCAAAACATTGAAAAGCGCGCCCTTGTGGCGCGCTTTTTTTGTGCCCTATTTTTTGCATACACGTCTCTTTCCCGGAATGCAACAATCCCCGTACGTGTGCTGCAGGGCGCAATACTGGCCATCGCTTCAAGACAAAGCTCACTAGGGTAGCACGCGTACCAAAACGGACCAGAACGGCGCTCTTGCACAGCAAGACTTAGACGCAGTTTGATTGCTGCGCACGGTCTCAATCAGGAACATAGGAACAAACGAGGAACAGAGATACTCCTATCCCTTCCCAGGGAAAACTGGCGCTTACTTGCGACGCTTGATGGACTTGGCAAGGTAGCGGCGGAACTGGCTGCGCGGCGAGCGGTATCCATTGCCGAGCAGGTACTGGCCTTTTACCGTGAAGATCATCCAGCCGTCGTCGTTCTCGGGGTCGCCGCGTTGCTGGCCGGGGGCAGTCACATAATTGGGTTGTCCGTCTTCTGCTACGCCCAGAGCGGGGTTGGAGAAGTAAGCGGCCACCTCTGGATTCTCATCGTTGAACAGGGCGATGTCATAAGGATTGTAGTATTCGGTGCTCACGTCGTCGATGTAATCGGTGGAGGTGAAGCGGTACGACAATTCAAACCCGAGCGAGAACTGCGGGCTCAGACGCTTGGTGAACGAGCCTCCAAAAGGCACCGAGAGTGCGACTCGGCGATACTCTTCGGGACCATCGGGGAGACCTTGCCCTTCGGTACGCAGCGGATGCAAATAATACCAGGTACCGTCCAGCTGGGCTTGTGGGTTGAAATGGAAGGCACCGATGCCCACAAACACAAACAAGCTGCTGCCCCCGTTCTTCCAGCCTTTGACCCCGCGAAGGTCGTGAATGTGGCCTTTGCGGAAGTTGATCGGAATCTCGTACTCGGCCAACATCGAAAGCTCCCAAATGTTACTGCGAAAGTGCAAGTTGCGGTTGCGGCGGAAGGCCTCTTCGGTCAACGCGTCCGACCCCGATACGCGAGCGTAGGTGAAGTTGACGCGGCCGTAGAACTTGGGAAAGATGGTGTACTTGTAGCCAATGAATGCTCCGAAGTTGTATTCGCTGGGTTCCAAATCTTGCAGGTCGTTGGTACCTCGGGCATCCTTGCCCCCGAGGTCGCCCAAAAAATTGGACGTACCCGAGCCCACCTCCAACTGGTGACGGTTGTCCTCCCAGTTCACCTTGTTGAAGAATTGGGCCTGCAGCACGATGGTTGCAAGCAAGAGTAGAATGGTCAACGAATACTTCATCAGCGCTCTCAAAGATAACCGATCTGAACCGATCATCCGAACGGGCGGCATTTCCGCCACCATTCCCACACCACAATGCCCCCGCAAACGCTCACATTCAGCGAGTGTTTGGTGCCAAACTGAGGCAGTTCCAGCACGGCATCGGCACTGTCTACGATGGCTTGGTCTACCCCGCGTACTTCGTTGCCTAGCACCAACGCCCACGGGGTGTCTCCCGGGTTAAAGGCGTCCAGCATGTGGGTGTGCGCTGCCTGTTCGATGGCAGCTACGCGGTACCCGTTTGCACGCAGGTCATCCAGCGCGGCTGCCGTGGTTTCCCAATAGGACCAGGCGACCGAATCGGTGGCACCCAACGCGGTTTTTTTGATGTCCTTCTGGGGCGGTTGTGCAGTGATGCCACACAAGCGAATTTCCTGCACGCGATACGCGTCGGAGGTGCGAAACAAGCTGCCCACGTTCAACCCCGAGCGGATGTTGTCCAGCACCAAGACCAGCGGCAGTTTGTCGGACTGGTGAAAGGCGTCCACATCCATGCGCCCAAGCGCTTCGAGTTGCTGTTTGGGATTGGCCATGTCAGAACGGAAGGGGCAATGCCCGGTTGATCTCAAGCATGTAGTCAGTCAGATCGTCGCCCAAGACCTCGCGTTGGAAGCGGATGGCCTCCTCGTCCTTGGCGTCGTAGTCGTTCTCGGTGTAATCGACGTAATCGTAGTCGTAGTCGCGGCGGGCGATTTGCACTGCACACAGCGCGAGCATCACACCGTACACATACAGCGTCACTTTGGCCTTGTTGAGCACCGTTACCCAGCGCCCAAAACAGAACACCAGTACGTTGATCACAAAGCTCCCCAAGAACAGCAGAAATAGGTCGTAGTTGTGCCACCACCAGATGTGCCCGGTGCCGCCCACCCAATGGTCGATGGGGCAAAACAGCATCACGCCTTCCCACACGCTGCCCGGGGTGGGCATGTCCTCGAGGATGTGCATGAAATAAGCCAGGGCAAACGGCGCGGCGTACGTCCAGTTCCACTTGCGTTTGTGCCCAGGCAAACAGGCCCGCATGATGAGCAGAAATACCCCGGTAAAGAACCCCAACCCTAGCAGCGAGTGGGTCACCCCGTGGTGCGAATACCAGAGCTGATTGAAGTAAATGTCCCGCCCCGAATACGGGATGGAAAACCACTTGCCAATGGTGGCGTCGTACCCGCCCCACATGGCAATGGCGTCAACGTCCGGCAAGGCACCCGCCAGCGCACCGGTGAGCAGCACCAACGGCACTTGCGCCGGTTTGGGCTTGACCACAGGCAACAACGCTGCTGCTGCGGCCAACCCGCTGACGGTATGGGAGAAAATGTCCATTATTCAATCACCAGCACGTAGGGCAAACGGGTTTGTGCGCCTTTCCAGCGCATGATTTTTTGCACTTGTGCGGCTTGCTCGTAGGCGGGGTAAAGCGGTCCCAGCTCTTGCTCCATGTAGTGCGCGCGTGCTTGGGTTCCAGCCTGGCCCAACAGGTCTTCAAACGGATTGATGAGCGTGGGCAGCTCCATAGTGCGGTACAGGTCCAGCTCGGCCAATTCGGCGGCGTGGTCGATGGCGTCCTGTAGGTCGCCGAGTTGGTCCACCAAGCCCAGGTTCAGGGCGTCCTCTCCGGTCCATACGCGTCCTTGGGCGATGGTGTCCACTTGCTCCACGGTCATGCCGCGGCCGTCGGCCACCAAGCCAATGAACTGGTTGTAGACCTGGGTGATGGACTTGTTGATTGCATCCAACTCGGTTTGGTCAAACGACTTGTAAGCGCTCATCATATTGGCGTGGTCGTTGGTACCCACGCGATCGGTTGTAATGCCGATTTCGTTTTCCAAGAACGGGCCCACGTTTGGCACCATGCCAAACACCCCTATGGAACCGGTGATGGTGCTCGGGTTGGCAAAAATGCGGTCGGCGCCGGCCGAGATGTAGTACCCGCCAGAGGCCGCCAAATCGCCCATGGATACCACCACGGGTTTGCCTGCTTCGCGCAGGAGTTGGGTTTCACGGTAGATCACGTCTGAAGCCAGTGCGCTGCCTCCTGGAGAGTTCACCCGAAGCACCACTGCTTTGACTTTGTCTTTGGTGCGGGCCTTACGCAACGCGCGTGCAATGCGCTCCGAACCGATGGTTTCGTCGTCGCCCTCGCCGGATTCGATCTCACCCACGGCATACACCACAGCTACGTGCGGGCCAGAGAAGGTGGCGCGGGGCTCATCGTCCTCGCTGGCTTCATCGGCGGCCTTGTGGTAGTCCGACCAAGCGATCAGCTCCACATCTACCTTTTTGGTGTAGTCCTCGGCGGGCAAAGTGCCGGTGCTGTCGGGCTCGGGAGCGCTGATTTGGTTGCGCAAGGCACGCATCACTTCATCGCGATGCGCCAAGCGGTCCACCAAGCCATTGGTCACAGCTTCTCTTGGCATGAGGGTAGACAGGTTGTTGGCCATGCTGTTGAGGCTGTCGGGCGAAATGGCGCGTGAGGCCGAAATGCGTTCCAGCATGCCGTCCCAAATGCCGCCGAGCAGGGCTTTGTACTGCTCGCGGTTGGGCTCGCTCATTTGATCGTAGAGGAAGGGTTCCACCGCGCTCTTGTACTTGTTGTCGGGGCCGCGCAGGACGGTCACCTCGATGCCTTGTTCGTCGAGCATGCGCTTGTAGAACATAAGTTCAGCCCCGAGACCTCGAAAGTCCAGTCCACCCTCGGGGTAGAGCAACACCTCATCGGCCGTCGAGGCCAAGAAGTAAGCCCCTTGCGAGAAGGTCTCGCCATAGGCGACTACCCATTTGCCAGAGTCTTGGAAGGCTTGGATGGCACTGTGCACGTCAAATAACGTGGCCGGCGAGGCCGCCACCGAAGACAATTCGAGGTACAACCCTTCGATACGGCTGTCGACCGCGGCGCGGGCCAAGTCCTCTTGCAAGTGGTTGAGACCGATGCCGCCCATCGAAGCGAAGGGCGCCAGATCAATGGCCGGAGCATCGTCGTTGCCGCGCTCCACAATGGGTTGGTCAAGCGAGAGGTGGAGGACCGATTTGGTCTCTACCGAGATTTCGGGTTCACCGGGGATGAGGGACACCAGAACGATGACCACCACCAGCAGTGCGATGAGGACGCCAATGAATGCGCCCAGGAAGCTGGAGAAGAAGGTTTTCATAGCCGTAAGACGGATTGGGAGGTAAACTTACTACTCCGTGCCCGCATGCGCGAGGGTGAGGCCAGACGATTATCTTCGCCCCATGCAGGACGAACGCATTTTCATCGGACTCGGCAGCAACCTCGGCGACCGCGAGCGGCACTTGCGTGAAGCGCGAGAAGCCCTGGCACGCCGCGCCGGACGGGTAACCCAGGCCTCTCCCCTGTTTGCCAGCCCGGCCTGGGGATTCGATGGACTGCCGTTTTTGAACCAAGTGGTGGAGCTGCGTAGCGAACTGCATCCGGCTGCCCTGCTCCAGGTCTTGCTTCAGATCGAAGCCCACGCTGGACGCATCCGGCACCACGCAGGCTACGCCAACCGCGTTCTGGATTTGGACCTGCTCTACTACGGAAATCGTCACCAAACCCGCGTGCATCTCACTTTGCCGCACCCCGAGATTCCGCAGCGCCGCTTTGTGCTTGCCCCCCTGACAGCCTTGGCACCTGACTGGACGGACCCGGCTTCAGGCCGCACTGTTGAACAGCTCCTGGCCCAGTGCCCGGACCCAGCTGGCACGTGGGCATGAAGTACGAATACCTGGCCATCGAAGGAAACATCGGCGCGGGCAAAACCAGTTTGTCCACCCGCCTGAGCGAACGCTACAACACCCGTTTGGTGCTGGAGGAATTTGCCGAGAACCCGTTCCTGCCCAAGTTTTACGAGCAGCCGGATCGGTATGCCTTTCCGTTGGAGTTGTCGTTTTTGAGCGAGCGCTTTGCCCAGCTGAAAGCCGAGTTGAACTCGCGCGACCTGTTCAAACCGCACATCATCGGGGATTACTTCTTGAGCAAGTCCTTGATCTTCGCCAAGGCCACGCTCAAAGGAGACGAGCTCAACTTGTTCATGCAGCTGTATGAGATCATGCAGCCCAACCTGCCCCAGCCCGACTTGCTGGTGTACCTCTACTTGGATACCCAAGCGCTGCAGGCCAACATCCGCAAACGCGGGCGCAGCTACGAGCAAAAGATTCCCGACAGCTACCTCGAGCAGGTGCAAGACAGCTACTTCGATTACATCCGTACGCGGTCAGAATTGCGCGTACTCATCCTGGACACGGCCGGCGTGGACTTTGTCCACAACCCCGCGGATTTTGAGCAAATCTGTCAGCTGCTGGAGCAGGACTACCCAAAGGGGGTGACCCGCATTTCCTTGAAAGAAGCTTAAGCGTTTACCCCGAGCACCGACGCCATGGTCGAGCCGATGGTGGCCGGCGAATCCACCACGTGGATGCCGCAGTCGCGCATGATGGCTTTCTTGGCTTCTGCCGACTCCTCGTCGCCAGAAACAATCGCACCGGCGTGGCCCATGGTACGGCCTTTAGGTGCAGTCACACCAGCGATGAAGCCCACAACAGGCTTGGTGCCGTTGGCCTTGATCCAGCGGGCCGCTTTGGCCTCCAAATCACCGCCGATCTCACCGATCATCACGATGCCTTCGGTTTCAGGATCATTCATGAAGAGCTGGACGGCCTCCAAGGTAGTGGTGCCGATGATGGGATCGCCGCCGATACCGATGGCGGTGGTGATGCCCATGCCTGCTTTTACGATTTGATCCGCAGCCTCGTAAGTGAGGGTACCGGACTTGGACACGATGCCCACGCGGCCTTTCTTGAAGATGAAGCCGGGCATGATGCCCACCTTGGCCTCCTCTGCGGTGATCACACCTGGGCAGTTGGGTCCTACAAGGGTGCAGTCGCGTTGGTCTACGTATTGCTTGGCGGTCACCATGTCTTTGACCGGGATGCCCTCAGTGATGCAGATAATCACTTTGATGCCGGCCTCAGCGGCCTCCATGATGGCGTCCGCAGCAAACGCTGGTGGAACGAAAATGAGCGAAACATCAGCGCCGGTTTCACGCACGGCTTGGTCTACGGTGTTGAATACCGGACGGTCGAGGTGGGATTGGCCGCCTTTTCCAGGGGTTACCCCGCCTACGACGTTGGTGCCGTATGCGATGCACTGCTCGGCGTGGAAGGTGCCTTCCTTACCAGTGAAACCTTGGACAATGATCTTGGAGTCTTTGTTGACGAGTACGCTCATGGGTCAGATTTTTCCGCTGCGAAAATAGGGGTTCCGCACGGGGCCACACCACTCCTACGGGCACAAATTCCACCCCCGAATTTGGGCTCAGAGAAAAAGAAAGCGACCGCACATGGGTGCGGCCGCTTACCAACCTTTACCGGGAGCGCCAATGGGCACCCTTTCGTTCAGATGAACATGCGAGCAGGTTGCGTCAGTCAGTTAGCATTACGCGTGAGTTCCTTTTCATGGTTGTTGGTACACATCACACGAGACCGCTTGTGCTGCTTGTCATCCCAATGGGTGATTTTGCCCTTCGCACCTGCCTGGCTTTGTACTTTTGCCCCATGCAAGCAACCGGCCTGGCTACCGACCCCATTTGTGCCCTCTCCACCCCTCCTGGTGTGGGCGGGATTGCAGTGATCCGCTGCAGCGGTGCGGGCAGCCTACAGTTGTTTCAGCCCCTGTTTTCCAAAGACCTATCGGCGGCCAAGACGCACACGGTGCACTTTGGTCAGTTTGCTGAGGGTGAGGCATGGATTGACGAGGGCGTGGTGACCCTGTTCTTGGGCAAGGCTTCCTACACGGGTGAAGAAACCCTGGAGCTGAGCTGCCACGGCTCTCCTTACATCCAGCAACGGTTGTTGCAAGCGCTCGTGGGTGCGGGCTTCCGCATGGCAGATCCGGGGGAATTCACCATGCGTGCGTTCCGCAACGGGAAGCTGGACCTGAGCCAAGCCGAAGCGGTGGCCGATTTGATTGCAGCCGAATCGCAGGCGAGCCACCAGTTGGCCATGCACCAGTTGCGCGGGGGATTTTCCGATGAAATTCAGGGGTTGCGGGAGGAGTTGATCCACTTTGCCTCCATGATTGAGCTGGAGCTGGACTTCAGCGAGGAGGATGTGGAGTTTGCCAACCGCGACGATTTGAAGGCGTTGGTGGAATCGCTGTTGGGCAAGATCAAGCGCCTGATGGATTCGTTTGCCACCGGAGTGGTGGTGAAGGAAGGGGTGCCAGTAGCCATTGTGGGCAAACCCAACGCGGGCAAGTCCACCCTGCTCAACGCCCTGTTGAACGAGGACCGCGCCATCGTCTCTGACATCCCAGGCACCACCCGCGACACGGTGGAAGACGTGACCAACATCGGTGGTATCCGCTTCCGCTTCATCGACACCGCAGGCCTGCGCGAAACCACCGACGAGATCGAAGCCATCGGCGTGGAACGCTCCCGCACCAAAATCGGCGAAGCCCGTCTGGTGCTCTACCTCTACGACCCCACCGAGCTGGACGACGCCCAACTCGAACCCGAACTCGCAGACATCCACGCCCGCCTCTCGGACGGCGCTGAACTCATCGTGATCCGCAACAAAACCGATTTGGCTTCCCCCCATCCCGAGCATCTCAGCATCTCCGCCAAGGAAGGGCAAGGATTGGAAGACCTGCACTCCGCACTGACCGCCTCGATTTCAGAGGCTCTGTCTTCCAACAACACGGTAGTCACCAACGCCCGTCACCACGCCGCACTCCTGGCCGCGCAAACCAGCCTGGTGGAAGTGCTGAACGGGCTCGCCATCAGCATCACAGGCGACTTTCTCGCCATCGACATCCGCAAAGCCTTGCACCACCTCGGCGAGATCACCGGTGAGGTGACGCATGAGGATTTGCTGGACTTTATCTTTTCGCGGTTTTGTATTGGAAAGTAGAGTTGTTTCCAACGCTCAGGACATCCAACCAAACACCATTTACCTGTTGGTATAAAACGTCGCGACGCAATGCAAACAGACTCGGTAATCCATGCCCACTCCTGCACGGATATGACCGATGCTTTGTGATTTCAAGAGTAGAGAAGATGATGAATTCTTGCGTACTTCTATGAAGTCGAAATTGAGCGCATGATACCAACTCACAGCTCGGAAAAGACCAGTAAGCGGGGAATTACAGTGAATCATTTAGGTCAACTGAATACATACGATTTCACCGAACCCCACCGGCATGACTATTTCGAGTTTTTCTTCTTTCAGAGTGGCGGAGGGACGCATTACATTGACTTCATTGCATTTGACATCCATGCTAACTCGGTGCACATCGTGGCCCCAGGGCAGGTACACCAAATGAAACGTGGGTTAGATTCTGAAGGTCACGTCGTGTTGTTTGAATTGTCGGCCATTGCCCCACCGGCGCCGATTGAGAACTTTCTTTTTGAGCATATCTGTTTGGATGCAAGTGAGCTTAAGCCCACATTCAGGTTGAACCCCAAACTGAAAAATGCACTAAACAACCGGATGCGGGAAATCTATGATTGTGCCCAGAAAGGAAGCGATCTTGACCAACTTCGTTTGATCAATCACATGCAATTGTTCTGTCTGAACTGTATGGAACATGTCGGAGTCAGGGGAACCTTGATTGACTCTGATTATTTGAATTTCAGGAGAGCATTGAAGGAGAACTTCAAGGATTTAAAGAAGGTGAGAGAATATGCTGAACTTCTGAATTTGACCGAGAGGGCCTTGAATGACTTGGCAAAAGCCCACTCGGGCAAAAGTGCAAGTGAGGTCATCTACAACCAGGTAATTATGGAGGCAAAGCGACTGTTGAGAACAGGCATTTCCGTCAAAGAGACCGCTTACGCCTTGCAGTTTGATGATCCCGGACATTTTTCAAAGTTCTTCAAAAACAAAACCGGCAGTTCTCCAAGCGATTTCAAGGAATGTACATGAAGTTCGCAGAATTGTACATGGCTTTGAGACAACCTCAGTTGTAGCATTGCAGTGAACATTAAAAAATACGATTGTGAAAAGGGCGATTACGACTACGTTGTTTTCGATGCTGGTAGGACTTGGTTTTTCCCAAACTTGGAACCAAGTGACCGTTCCTACATCCGAAAACCTATTGGACATCGAGTTTCCTGAAGACTCATTTGGAGTTGGGTACATTGGAGGAGAGAATGGTGTTTTACTCAAAACAACAGACGGTGGTGTCACTTGGGCAGAAGTGAACTATGCTGGCATTGACATCCCTGTCGATGTTCATTTCCGGGACCTTGAATTCGCCAACGCTGATGTAGGTTACGCCGCTTTGGCCGAGACTCAAGGGCTTTATGAGACCACTGATGGTGGACAGAACTGGACAGCAATGGATGATCCGTCAATCGGATCGTTCTGCTTCAGAAGTACGCTACATGTTTTTGATGAAAACCAGTTTATCGCATCAGGTGCGGGATGTTTTTCGGGTGCCATGATCGTAGCTTACAACAACGGTACTTGGTCGTGGCCCATGATGCAGCCTCTCCTTCTCGATGCAGACCATTATGTGCGGGATATGGAGTTCAGAGACAGCCTTGGAATTGCCGCCGTCAACAGTCATTTTTTCCTTCGATCAACGGACACTGGGCAAACTTGGGATACCATCGCTTCACCTATCCTATCACCGAGTGGAAATCTCACAGATGTGATCATCGTGAACGATACGCTCATGCTTGCTGGACATGAAGTCGGTAACAGTCACCCCACTTTCTTTCAATCGAATGATGCAGGTTTAACATGGGGAGAAATGCAACCCACTGGTGGAGATGTAGTGCCCTTTGCATCATGGCTGGCGTTTGAGATGAGTTCCAATGGCGATCTTTATGCAAGTGCGACTCAAGCCGATTCTACGCATTACATGCATGAAAAAAATGGACCCCTTTGGAGCCCCGAGCAAGTAGAGGAGCAGATCGTTTCGATTGATTCGCACGGAACAGACTTCGTGTATGCCGTTGGAAACAACGGATATGTCATTGTGAATTCTGGTCCTGGATCGTCCATTGAAGACCAACTTGAACCTGCTGTCAACGTCTTTCCGAACCCAGCTTCTACACATGTTACCATCACCGTCGAAGCGCCGTTTATCCGAGCAGACTATCAACTCTGGGATGCGCAAGGAAGAATGATGAGTGAGGGGGTATTGACTGGAATCAACACAACCCTAAACACCCTCCCTTTCGCATCTGGAAACTACGTGATTTCCATTGGCAACAGAGCAGGAGTGCTACGCGAGCAGATCATCATTCAGAAATAACGAGCACGTGCACATTGAGGGAGAAAAAGAGGACTTCGGTCCTCTTTTTTCTTCGGAAAATTTCGCTGGGCTATGCAAAGCTATCACTGGCTGATTTTTAGAGGTGCAATTTAGGCTGCCGCACTGCACCTTATTGTGCCACTTACTGATTCGGATTACCCGCATATTCCAGCGGGGCACTCCTGGCCGCGCAAACCAGCCTGGTGGAAGTGCTGAACGGGCTCGCCATCAGCATCACCGGCGATTTCCTCGCCATCGACATCCGCAAAGCCCTGCACCACCTCGGCGAAATCACCGGTGAGGTAACCCACGAGGATTTGCTGGACTTTATTTTTTCGCGGTTTTGTATTGGGAAGTGATGGGACGAAAAGCGAGCGAGATTCGCTACCCATGCTCGATGACGGAAAGCATAAAGAAAACGGGGATCTCTTGAAGATTACATCCCTTGAGACCCCTCAACCCATGCATCCCTGTACCCTTCAACGGTCTCAATCAACGCTGTTCTAAACGTGGTTCCCTTCTCGCCTTTCAATCGCGCGTTGGATTTTCGAATGCGAACGCGCGATAGGAGGTTCAACAATTCCAAACGCACATCATCGTCGACACCAGTGAATTCTACGTCGGCCTGTTCAAACTGAAGGCTCAAAAAGACATCAATGTAATTCCCGCTGCGCACAGCTATGAATCCCGCCTCTTGGATACTCGAAAAGTTGAGCCTTACACAGCACTCTTTGTACTTGTATTCTATGCAACTGTCATACAAGCTGATCACAATCGGGTCAGCGCCTTTTATGAATCGCTGGCCAATCCCGGTGTACGATTGCAACTCATAGGTATCAATCAAAGCAGGCGCAGCTCCCGGATGATTGCCCAAGACAGAACGCAAGGCCGCATTCAGGCGCTCATTCAAGCGGTCATACTGGGTATTGATCCACTTTAATCCAATTACGAGTATGAGCGCAGCAAGCACCAGTCCGCCGATTTTGATCAGCATACGTTTACTTCCTCTCTTCTCCGTCTTCTCATCGGATACACCGTCTTCTAGGCCTTTCAAAAAATCATCTCCCAGGAGCGCCGTGCAGTCCTTGCGCAAGGCGAGATAGGCTTCGGTGACCGCCTGATCGAAATCGCTCGAATCACTGTATGCAAGGGTGCCGCTTATGTATTGAAAGAGGTAATCGTAATCCCCGTTCGAAATCGTATCGTTTTCTTCAATATCCAAAAGCATGCGCTCAAGACAAATACATACGCTATCCATTTCAACCGCTGGTTCACCTTGAGAGCCAAAAGAATCAATG
Organism: Luminiphilus sp.; assembly: GCA_964221845.1. GTDB lineage: Bacteria > Bacteroidota > Bacteroidia > Flavobacteriales_D > Sanyastnellaceae > CAXPZW01. The sequence goes on from CAXPZW010000018.1 coordinate 56,073, forward strand.
GCTGCGAATAGGAGAATAATAGAGAAAAACCCGGATTTCATAAGTAGATAGATCAGAGAGACAAAGGCTCTCGAATTACCGCAAAAATACCTCAAAGCTGACGTGGGCCTTCGAAGATCACAATAGCCCTTAGCATTTGCATTCATTGACTGGGTTGAAGCCCACCACGCCACACATCATTGGATGGCTTAACGAATGACCAGAACGTGCCCCTTGTCCTGCTTGGAAATCGTACCTGAAAGGTCCAAATACGTGTACTCCATGCGCCAAGCATAAACACCATCCGGCACGTAGTGGGTACCCTCCCTGTGTGACCCGTTCCAAACTGCTTCGGTGTCTTGGGTTGAAAACACCAACTCTCCGTTCCGATTAAAAACGCTGAAGGTGTAGTGGATCATGTCACACGTTGCCACGGCTTGGAATACGTCGTTGATGCCGTCGTTGTCGGGCGTGAAGGTGTTGGGCACATATACGCGGCAATCGCAAGCCTCAAATTCGACCCACACATCATCCGAAACCGACTCGCATGGGCTGGTCACATCCACCTGATAGACATCGCTTTCTTCGACCGCAATTTCTGACGCCAAAAGGCCATTCGACCAGCTGTATTCCAAGGGATAACTAAAGCCATTGATTTCTGGAGACAGTGCCACTGGTGTTCCCTCGCAGACCCGGATGTCTTCACCCAGATCGATGAGCACAGGAGGAATGATCTCGACAACTACCTGATCGGTGTATTGGCACGGGCCAGCATATGCTGTGGCTTCGTAGATCCCATCTACGGTGGGTTCAATCTGAAATGCAGTTTCACCGGTATTCCAAAGCACAGTCACACCGGGATCAGAGGGCGCTATTTCAAGCACGAAGTCCTCGTTGTAGCATACCTGAACATCAGGCCCCAATTCAAATGCCGGTATGGCCACGACTGTGACTTCAACCTCATCCCCTGCCGTGCAGCCGTTGGAGGTGACCTCCAAGGTGTAGACCCCTGCTATGCCGGTCCCCAGGGTCGCACCTGTTGTTCCGTCTGACCACACAAATGTCCCGCTTGCCTCTGGTGCCTCCAAGAGCGCCGTTTGCCCCGCGCAAAGGGTGATATCCGGCCCAAGATCTACCTCTGGAAAAGGCGT
>CAXPZW010000019.1:0-17500 GCA_964221845.1 Luminiphilus sp.
GGTGCAAACACAGTGAAAGGACCGGCACCGTTGAGGTCGTCATCCAATTCTGCAACCATTACGAATTCTTCCAGCAACTCGTGGTCTGGGCTGTTTGCTATGACATCAAACACGGTTTGGGCGTGCAAGAAGGTCACAACGAGCAGCGCAGCAGCTAGCGTAAATAAATTCTTCATAGGGAGGGTGTTTTTGAGATTTCTTGAATTTCTATGATGTAAGAGAAGTTTCATCTTCGTTGGTGTTTCATTCGTCCTGTTGGAATTGTGGCACAAATGAAGACTGATTTTCTAAAGCGGAGTATAAGAATAACAACTATTCAGCATATAAGATTTATCCTACATGGATTGTAGGTCTTTTGAATTTGATCCATGTTTTGTTTAACGATTGACGCATTTATTACTGTTCACACGTACAACTTGTCATTTTGAACGGCTGGACTCAAATCTAAGAAACCCGCGTCAGATAAACGATAGCGAAGCAAAGTGAGCGTTCTCAGAAAAAAGTCGTCGTAATTTACTCAGAAAGTAGGTTGAACAAAAAAACTTTCCAGAATAGCCCCTGTTGCATTATCAGTTCTTGAGCCAGAGCAATCTGGCGTTTTTCTAAGGTAGAGTCGTTTTTTCGTCTCGTCCGAGGGGTAAGTCTAGCGGCTTGCCCCTCTCTTTTTTGGCAGGAATTTGAGCGGGGAAATGAACATCCGTTTGGAACAACGGTTATTTAGTCGTGTCGCAATCGCGATCACGATCGTAAGGTAAATAATTTGATTTTGGAGGAATGGCTGCAAAGGCGGCCATTCTTTTTTTACCCTCGGCCCATGGCGCATCCCGTAACCCTGTTCTGGCACCGCAGAGACCTGCGGATTGAAGACAACCGCGGCCTGCACGCCGCACTGGAATCCGGACACCCGGTGCAACCGGTCTTCATCTTCGACACCAACATCCTCGCACACCTTCCGGAAAAAGACGGCCGCGTGGAGTTCATCCACAAGGAGCTCTCCCGTTTGCGCAAGGCATACCAAGCCCACCGCGGGGACTTGCTGGTCATCCACGGCAAACCTGAAGAGCTCTGGCCCCAACTGCTCGAGCGCTTCGATGTAAAAACCGTTTGGTGTAACCGAGACTACGAACCCTACGCCCAAACCCGAGACCACGCTGTACATGCGTTGTTAGAGGAACACGGCATTCCCTTCAAAGGCGCCAAGGACCACGTCATCTTTGAGAAAAGTGAGGTCACCAAGGACGATGGTCTTCCCTACACGGTGTTCACCCCGTACATGCGTAAATGGAAAAAACGCTGGGAAGAAGACCCGCAACTCCCCTGCCCGTCTGAATCCCTGCTGGACCAACTCCACTCCACCGAACCTTACACGTGCCCCACCCTGGCCGATTTGGGCTTTGCCTCTTCTGAATTGGAATTCCCAAAACGCGAGGTCTCCAACGACCTACTACGCCAATATGGAGACCGACGTGACCTTCCTGCCGTGCACGGCACCAGCCGCTTGAGTTTGCACCTGCGCTTTGGTACGGTATCGATCCGTGCGTGCGTGCAAAAAGCGCTGGCCACGAGCGAAAAGTGGTGGAATGAACTCATCTGGAGGGACTTCTACCAGATGATCATCTTCCACTTCCCCCACAGCGTGGATCAGGCCTTCAAGCCGGCCTACGATCACATCCCTTGGCGCACCGATCAAGGTCATTTTGAAGCATGGTGTGAAGGGCGGACGGGGTATCCCCTGGTGGATGCGGGCATGCGCGAATTGAACCGCACTGGGTTCATGCACAACCGGGTGCGCATGGTGGTGGCCAGCTTTTTCACCAAACACCTGCTGCTGGATTGGCGACTTGGTGAACGCTACTTTGCCGAGAAGCTCTTGGACTTCGAACTTGCTAGCAACGTGGGCGGCTGGCAATGGGCCGCTGGAAGTGGATGCGATGCCGCTCCCTACTTCCGCGTGTTCAACCCAGAATCCCAGTGGAAAAAATTCGACCCCGACAGCCGTTACGTGCGCAAATGGGTGCCCGAATACCAGCAGCTGCACTATCCCAAACCCATTGTGGATCACAAGTTTGCGCGTCAACGCGCCATCGAAACCTACAAGGCTGCGCTCGACGCCGTGAAGTCGTAATTTGGCGGCATGCAGCCGCTGAAAGACATTCGTGTGGTGGAATTGGCGACGGTGCTCGCAGGCCCTTCGGTGGGCACCTTTTTGGCAGAGCTGGGCGCCACGGTCATCAAAGTGGAACACCCCAATCGCCCGGACGTTACCCGCAGCTGGAAGCTGCCGTCAGAGGATCCTTCGGCTTCGGTATCCGCTTACTTTTCCTCGGCCAATGCAGGCAAGGAATACATCCAACTGGATTGGAAGTCCACCCAAGACCAGCACGTCCTGCTGGAGATGTTGAGCACTGCCGATGTACTGCTGACCAACTTCCGAGAATTCTCGCGGTGTCCAAGTGTACTGCAACCGGCCGCCTTCACCTTGCGCAATCCGCGCCTGATCTACTGCCAACTCGACGGATACTCGAGCACCCCCGGACGCGCCGCATACGACGTAGTGCTCCAAGCCGAAACCGGCTACACGGCCATGAATGGTACTCCTGAGAGCGGACCCACCAAGCTGCCCTTGGCCTTCATGGACCTCAACGCGGCCCATCAAATGAAGCAGGCCATCCTGTTGGCGCTGTACGAACGGGAAAAAACCGGTAAAGGCGCCTTGATCCGCTGCTCATTGGAACGGGCCGCGCTGGCCAACCTGGCCAACCAAGCCACCAACTGGCTGATGGGCAACCACGTGCCTAGCCCTATAGGGTCCTTGCACCCCAACATTGCCCCCTACGGCGAAACCTTCTCCTGCGCAGACTGCCAATTGCTGGTGCTCGCCATAGGCAGCAACGCACAATTTTCCGGGCTGCTTGAAGTATTGGAACTGGACTTGGCCGGGGACCCCCGTTTTGCCACCAACGCCGAGCGCGTGGTGCACCGCACAGCGTTAGCAGACCTCCTCACCCCAGTATTTGCGCAGGAAACCGCAGCCCATTGGTCTCAGCTGTTTCAGTCCAAGGCCATTCCTGCCGGCCAAGTGCGCAGCATGGACCAGGTGTTTGAAGGCGACTATGCGCAGTCGTTGCTGTGGGAAGAAGACATCGATGGGCAGCGCACCGTGCGCCCCACCACCGTTGGGTTTACCTTGAGCGGACTCGCTACTCCGGTGTCGTAAAGGCCGGATCAACCGGCAATTGAATCACGTAAGATTTCCCGGAAGAAACCGTCAAGCTCTTGGCGCGCAGCCACGGGTTGAGGGTCTTGAGGATTTTGTAGTTGATGCCCTGCTCCAAGGCCCAGTCGGCCAAGTTGGGAATAGAGGAGGTCACCTCCACGTCTACGGTTTGATAGGTCGGGTACAAGTCGGACTCGTCCAAAACAAAACCGTAATCGGCGGGATTGGCAAACAACTGCTTGACTGCCAAGATGCGGTACACGTAGCGCCCGGTTTCGGCGTTGAGCAGCAAGTCCCAGTAGGTATCCACCTTTTGTTCGGCGAGGCGTTTGTCCAAGGCGCCGGGTCCCATGTTGTAAGAGGCCGCAGCCAAGGCCCAGCTGCCGTACTTGGCATGCATGGACTTGAGGTACGCACACGCACCACGGGTGGCTTTTTCCAGGTGGTAACGCTCATCCACTTGCTCGGTCACTTCCATGTCGTACTTGCGACCGGTGGATTTGAGGAACTGCCAAAAACCAGTTGCTCCAGCAGGTGAAACCGCGTTGGTAAGCCCGCTTTCAATCACCGCCAAATACTTGAAATCTTCGGGCAAGCCCTCTTCCTCCAAAATCGGTTCGATCACCGGGAACCAGCGATGCGCGCGCTTCATGATGAGCATGGCGTTCGAGTGCCAGTAGGTGTTCACAATCAACTCGCGGTCCAATTTCTCACGCACGTCCAGTTGGGTGATGGGCACGGCTTCGCCAGCCAAGGCCAGGTCCTCAGGAATGCTCCAACTGCGCACGGTTTGTTTGGGGGCGTCAACGGTATTGACCTCTACTTCACCACGCGGAGTGGCAGCGGGTTCGGTGAATGCGGTGGTGACCAGAACGGCGGTAAGGGTGACCATGCCGGCACCGAAGGCCCAGGCGGTGTGCGAGCGTTTCATCAGGCGTTGTATGTGTATTTGCCCCGGCGCAGGTTGTACCGGGAAATGAGGAAAAAGGCACAGAACACTCCGAGGCCCCATGCTGTGGCGGTGAAGATAACGAACTGCTCGGGCTCGCCGTAGGCGATCCACAACGCCCAACACAGGTTGATCATGCCCAAAAAGCTGTAGGTGACCGCCACGTAGTTGTCGGCCATCCCCAGGTAGCTGAGGTTGTGGGTGGTGTGGTCGCGTCCCCCGGTGGCCGGAGAAACCCCGTGCGAAAGGCGGTTGATGATCACCACAGCGGTATCGGTCAATGGCAGGGCCATCACCAGCAGGGCCACCAGCAAATCGGTGCCCCCAAAACTTCCAGTATCCGCGCCCAGATTCCAGCCAAACGCGATGCTTCCGTCGGCCAACAAAAAGCCCAACAACAAGCTGCCGCCGTCGCCCATGTACATCTTGGACGGATGCCAATTGACCACCAAAAAGCCAAAGAGTCCAGCTATGAGCGCTAGGAATACGGCTGCCTCGGTGCCCAAACGGCCCAAGTGCAATGTCGCTGCCAGCACCACAAACAACGCCGAGAAGATGGAGGTGATGGTGGTGATGCCGTCCATGTTATCCAGCATGTTGACCGCATTCATCAAGCCCACCACCCAGAATACGGTGATCAAGGCATCCACTGCGGCCCATCCGGTGCACTGCACACCCAGACCTACGCCCACCACCAAGCCGGCGCACGCCAACTGCACGAGCAATTTGCGCAGGGCTGACACGTGTTTGAAATCGTCCACCAGTCCCACACCAAAAGCCAACACCGCGCCGGCTGCAAGACCGGTCCATTGGAGTGGTGTCCAAGTGCTGTCCAGCCCCCAACCGAGGGCCATCCCCAACACCAATGCCACTGCGAAACTGATGCCTCCTACGGCCGGTTTTTGCTGGGAAGCCCAACGTATTTGACCTGGAGTGGGCGTGCGTTTGTACGCTTTGAATTTGCGGAGTAAGAACACATTGGTCACCACCGAAAGCACAAAGCCCAGTGCCAAAAGCAGAATCACATCGATGCGTGCCAGGCCTTGAAGCATCATGCGCAGGTAAACGGACTGGTGTAGTCCGCAAACAGCGGAGCGGCCGCGTCCTTTTCGCTTAGAATAGGGGCATCGATGCCCCAGGGAATGTCAAGTTCGGGGTCGTTCCAACGCAGACTGCGTTCTGCGGGCTGGTGGTAGTAGCCGGTGCATTTGTAAGCAACAACCGTGTCGTCTTCCAGCGAGAGGAATCCGTGCGCAAACCCCTCAGGGATGTAGAACTGGCGCTTGTTGGTTTCCGAAAGGCTCACGGCCATGTGTTTGCCGTAGGTAGGACTGTCTATACGCAAGTCCACAGCGACGTCCACGATAGATCCGCGCACCACACGCAGCAATTTGGCTTGGCCGTGCGGCGGCTCTTGAAAATGCAAACCGCGCAACACCCCTTTGGCCGACTGGGATTCGTTGTCTTGCACGAAGGTCACATCCAGCCCGGTCACTTCCGCAAAACGGCGAGTGTTGTAAGGCTCAAAGAAGGTTCCTCTGTGGTCTGAAAACACCGAAGGTTGCAGCAGGATCAGACCTGCGATACCGGTTTCAATCGTGGTCATTTGCGGCCAAATATTCGCTGGAGCAGGGTATGTTTCTTGGGAGTATCTTCCTGGTAATACCCCGCACCGTAATTCTGGCCGTAGCCGTACCCGTACCCGTAGCCATACCCGTACTTCGACGTGTAGCGGTTGCGGCTCACATCCACGTTGTTGAGCACCACGCTCAGGCGGCTTACGCCACTCTCGTTGATCAGGCGGTCGGCCACCTGCACGAATTGCTTGCGGCTGAAATCGCTCTTGAACACGTAAATCGGGTAATCCACGTTTTGGATGATTTCCACCCCGTCGGTCACCAGGCCCACTGGTGGGGTGTCGATTACGATAAAGTCGTAGCGCTCGCGGAACTGGTCCAGCAGTTCGGCCATACGTGGTTGGATGATGAGCTCTGCAGGGTTGGGCGGCACAGGACCTGCGGTGATGAAGTCCAGGTTTTCAAGCTGGCTCTTTTGGATGGTCTCGTCCAAGGTGGTGCGGCCGATGAGCAGGGTGCTCATACCCACATTGTTTTTGGTCTTGAACCCACGGTGGATCTTGGGCTTGCGCATGTCCAAATCCACCACCAAGACTTTTTTGCCGCTAAAAGCCACAATCCCGCCCAAATTGAGCGACACAAAGGTTTTTCCTTCCGAAGAAATGGTGGAGGTGATGGCCGCCACTTTGGTTCCCCGGCCGTTGTCTACAAACTGCAGGTTGGTGCGGATGGAGCGGAACGCCTCGGAGATCACGCTCTTGGGGTTGCGGTCCACAATGAGCATGGACTCGGGCAGATCTTCCCGGTACTTGGGCACGATGCCAAGGGTGCTGATGCTGGCTTGCGAAATGCGCACCACCTCGTTAAGCGAGGTGATGTCGTTGTGCACCAAGTAGCGCACCGAAATGAACACCAATCCGAGCAGCAGGCCAATCAAGCCAAACGTGAGGGTCACCGCTTGCGGACGTGGGCTTACCGGGGCCGAAGGGTAACTGGCCTCTTCCAAGATGTTGTGGTTGGTCACAAACCCCTCGCGCGAGATGCGGTACTGGATGCGCTTTTCCAGCAGCATGGTGTAGTACTTCTCGTTGATGGCAAACAGGCGCTTGAGGCGGGCAAATTCCAGTTCCTTACTGGGCAGTCCGTAGTACACACCACGCACGTCGCCGAGTTGGTCTTCAAGTCCGGCGCGGCGTTCGGTGATCTTGTCACGCAAAGCGCCGATGGTCTCTACCACCAATTCCTTTTGGACGCCAATTTGGTACTCCAGTTGGCGGATACGGTTGTTGTTGGGGGTGGCCGAATAGAGCAGGTTTTCTTTTTCAAGCAGTAGGTTGTGCAGCTCTTCCAGCAAACCGCTGAGTGACGATTCAAACTTGCTCCCAGCCACAAGCGGCACCAGGTTGTAGATGGCAATGCTATCCGCCTCTACGCCTGCCAAGTCTTCCACCTCCGCCAACAGGCGCTCTTCCACTTCTAGACGAATGACCTCATCCTCGTAATCGGTCAGCCGGTCCAGGTACACGCCTGAGACCGATTCCAAGTCGTTGATGCGGTTCTCTTGCTTGTAGTTGTTGAGGGTGCGCTCGCTTTCGCTGAGGTTGGTGTACACTGTGTCGATCTGCGCGTCGATGAAGCGCAGGATGTTGTCATCAGACTGAATGCGCTTCTGCAGGTCGTAATCCACAAAGGTCTCGGCGTGGGCTTTCACGAAGTCGCGTGCCAGCATGCCGTTGTTGTCCTTGAAGGAGATCTCCAGGGTCTTGGCCGTTTGGTTCATCACGCGCACCGCCAGGTTTTGGTGGAACCGGTTGACCAGTGCTTGGGTGGTGTTGATGGTGAAGTAAAGCGAAGCGGCCTCGAGAGCCTCTTCCAATCCTGCAGGGTCTACCACATCCAAGGTGAACGACAGCCCGGGCAACTGCACGCGCTGGCCCACTGGCAAGTTCTGGTGCTCGGTGCCCACCACGCCAAAGGAGCGCGTAGAGTTGAAGGTGAGGTAAATGGGGCGGTGCTTCCACTGGTCCTCTGCCTGATCCACTTCAATGGTGTAGGGCGATCGGCGGTAATGCTCGGAGGTCAAAATTTGGCCCTCGCCGTAGTAGGAGATGTCCACCGGCAAGCGCTTCAAGGTGCGTGCCACGAGCAGTTTGGAACGCAGGAGCTCCAAGCGGGCGTCCAAGCCGTTTTCATTGGCAAAATCCACGTTGAGGATGCGCGAGGAACGGTCGTCTTCGCCCAACTGGATCAAGGTGTCTGCTTGGTAAACTTCAGGCGTGTAACGCAGGTACAAAAAGGCCGCGAGCATGGCCAATACAAAGAAACCAACGGCCCAAACGAGGCTTTTTCGCACGATGTGCAAAAACAGCCCCAAGTCAAATTCGTTGGAGAAATTGGTGAGTCGCTGGCGGTACTCGCTGTATTTGTCCGACGCGTCCTCCTGCATTAAACTTGGGCTCGAAGCACCGCAATGAGCAGCGCCACACTGGTGACGATGTTCACCACAGGCGCGATGTCTTGGAAGATCTCGCGGGCAATTTCTGGCACAGGCTCCACGTACAGAATGTCGTTGGCTTGCACGGGCATGGTGGCGTATTGGATGCCCTCGATCGTTGAGAGGTCCATGAGGTAGACGTCGTATTCCTTACTCTCCCTGTTGAACCTAAAAAGCTTGACTTTGGAAGCGTTTCCGCGTTTGTTGAGTCCCCCGGCCAGTGCCAGGGCTTCTACCACGTTGGTGTTTTGGTTGGCCAAAGAGATGACCTGGGCATCCCCTCCTCCACCGGGGTATACAATGACCCGGTTGTTGATTACACGCAACACTGCGTATGGGTTGGTATAGAGGGCGGCGTATTCGCCTTCCAAAAACAACTGGGCTTCCACCATCGTGAGCCCAGCGAGTTTTACACGTCCAAGCTCTGGCAGGTCCACCATGCCGTCTTGCTCCACAACGTAGCGTACCACGTTGATGCGCTGCCCGCCCACTAGCTGGTTGCCGCTTAGCGCTGTGATTTCCAGCAGTCGCGACCCGTCGTTGGAGTACAGGTCAAAGGTGAGAATGTCGTTGGGAGCCAATCGGTATGACGAGTCCTGGGCCGAAGTATCCGGCACATCGAAAACAAAATCCCTGTCCGTCTTGAACATGATGTCCTTGTTGATGGTACAACTGGACGCGAAGAGGGCAAGAAGAGCGGCGATCAGAATCAGGCGCATGGGTGTGCTTTTGTGCGGGCTCCAAAAATAGGCAATCGGGCGCGGGCAATCGGGTGTGGCACCGGGTTCGGAACTCTGGGCTGGCCTTGTACCTTTGTAAGCCATGAACTTTTCCTCCCACTCTGCCACCCCAATATTGGCCTTGCGCGCCCTCGAACCCGAGGACTTGGAGCTGCTGTACGCTTGGGAAAACGTGCGGGAATGGTGGTTCGAAGCCAGCACCGTGCAGCCTTGGACCCGCGAAACGCTCAGGCGCTACATCGCCCAAATCCAGGACATTTACACCGACCGTCAGCTCCGGCTAATGATTACCCTGGACGGACAACCCACCGGACTCTTTGACCTGTATGACTACGACCCTCGTCACGGGCGCGCAGGCATTGGCATCCTGATCGGAGAAGACGCGCGACGTGGTCAAGGCTGGGGCAAACAAGCCCTGGAAGCCGGCATCCAACATGCACGTGAACAGCTGCTCATGCGCGTGCTCTATGCCCATGTGGCTGAAAGCAACGCAGCCTCTCAAGCCCTGTTTACGGCAGGAGGTTTTGAGCGTGTAGCTACCTTCCCCGCGTGGCTCGCCCACCCCGACGGCGCGATTGATGTGCACCACTACCAACTGAACCTGACGTGAAAAAGAAACTGCTGGCCTTGGCGGCCATTCTCCTGCTCGGCGGCTTGGCCGTAGTGGGCTACGTTTATCCAAAGATTTACAGCGCCAACGTCGACTTACCGGGCGGCGAGGAAGTCCTTTATATCCCCACCGGGGCCACCTACGCAGATGTCCTGGAATTGCTCGAACCCATGCTCAAAGACCCGGGCGGATTTGACTTTGTGGCCGGGCTCAAATCCTACCCCGATCGCGTCAAACCGGGGCGCTACATGCTGGGTGACGGGTGGAACAACAACAAACTGGTCAACTTGCTGCGCGCCGGCAACCAAACACCCGTTCGCGTGACCTTCACCCCCACGCGCCACTTTGTGGAGGTTGCCGGCAAGGCGGCACGACACTTGGAGCTTGACAGTGTGGCCCTGTATTCGGCCATGCAAAACGCGGACACGGCAAAACGGTACGGGTTTACCCCAGCTACCTTCTCGTGCATGTTCATTCCCAATACCTACGAGTTCTACTGGAACACCGACGTAGGCGGCTTCTTGGACCGCATGGGTGAAGAATACAAGCGGTTTTGGAACAACGGCCGTCGGGACAAAGCCACAGCGATTGGCCTCACTCCAGAAGAGGTGACCACCTTGGCCAGCATCATCAAAGAAGAAATCATCCACGCCGATGAAGCTCCGCGCGTGGCCGGCGTGTACCTGAACCGCGTGCGCGAGGGCTGGCGCCTAGACGCCGACCCCACCCTCAAGTTTGCCAACAACGATTGGACACTGCGACGGGTCCTGGACAAGCACAAAGCCGTAGACTCGCCGTACAACACCTACAAGTACGCCGGCATTCCACCAGGGCCCATCACCCTGCCCTCAAGCACCTTGATTGACGCGGTGCTCAACGCCGAGAAGCACGACTATTTCTTCTTCGTGGCCAACTCCAGCGGCGACGGGTACCACCATTTCAGCCGCACCATTGGCGAGCACAACCGCTATGCACGGAGGTACCAAAACACGTTGAATCGTCAGGGGATCTACTGAGTTCAGCAGCGGTCTGAATACGGGAACCAGTAACGGATTTTCTTCTCCAGTTCGTCGGCGTCAAACGGAGTGCGCAGCACGTCGTCCATGCCGTGAGACTTCCATGCCTTTTGATCGCCTTTGCGCGGACCATCGCTGAGTCCGATGATCACCGGGGCATCTTCGCCGGTGTAGAGCGACTTGATCTTGCGGGTGGTTTGCAAACCGTCCAGCAGCGGCATGTCCAAATCCATCAGGATCAGGTCAAAGGTGTGCTTGTTCATCTTCTCCAACACTTCTTTGCCATTGAAGGCGCGCTGTGTGGAGTAACCCAACATTTGCAAGTTGCGGGTGGTGACGGCTTGTTGCAGTTCGTTGTCCTCGGCGATCAGGATCCGCAGGTCGTCATGGTCCAAGTCTTTGACCGCGGCGTTGCCTTGGGACACGGCTTTGAGCACTTGGGCTTCTTCGCTAACACCCGACACATTCTGGATGGTGCGAAGCAGTCGCGCTTGCTTCACCGGTTTGGTCAGGTAGCGGTTGTAGAGGCCTTCTTCATCTTTGAGTAAGCTCTGGCCCACACTGCTGAGCACCACAATGGGCAGTGTGCCTGCGTCGTACTTCTCGCGGATGCGACGGGTGAGCTGGTGGCCGTCCATCTCGGGCATTTGCATATCGAGGATGCACAAGTCAAACTTGTCCAAGTTGTCCAGTACCTCCAACACCAGGTTTGGTGAGTTGAAGGGGGTCGCTTGAATGCCCCAGTTGCTGAGCTGCTTGACCAAAATCTTCAAGTTGGTCATGTTGTCGTCCACCACCAACACCTTGAGCCCTTGCACCGACCTGTGCGAGTAGTCCTGCACCGCGTCGGTTTTTTCGGCAACGAGCGTGAAGCTGAAGATGGAGCCTTTGCCTTTTTCGCTGTTGGCCCAAATGCGTCCGCCCATGAGCCCGACCAACTCCTTGCAAATGGCCAAGCCCAATCCGGTACCGCCAAAGCGTCTGGTGGTGCTGGTGTCTTCTTGGGTGAAGGAATTGAACAGGTTGGGGATGGCCGCGGGATCCATACCAATGCCCGTATCGCGGATGGAACACTCAAGCTGAATGAGGTCGCCGTGGGAATTGGTGGGCTTGAGGGTAACTTCTACCTCCCCTTGCTGGGTGAACTTGACCGCGTTGCCGATCAGGTTGAACAGCACTTGTTTGAGGCGGTGCTCGTCCTGTACCAACTGGCGGGGAATGTCGGGATCGATGTAATAGGCCAACTCCAATCCGCGCGAGGAGGCCGAAGGTTTCATCACGTCGATCACGTCCTCCATGCATTGGTGCAAGTCAAACGGTTCGGGGTCCAGGCGCATTTTGCCAGCATCCAGTTTGGAGTAATCCAAGATGTCGTCGAGGATGACCAGCAGGTTCTCGGCGCTGCGCTGAATGGTATTGCGGTAGTCGGATTGCTGCTCGGAAAGCGTGGTTTTGCCCAGCAGCTCGCTCATGCCAATGACGCCATTGAGCGGGGTGCGGATCTCGTGGCTCATGTTGGCCAGGAAGTCCCCTTTGACCCGGTTGACATTCTCCAAGTTGGCGTTGAGGTCGATCAACTCGCGGTTTTGGCGTTGCAAACGGTTGACCAATGGGCGCAAAATCAACAAGAACGAAAGGGCAAGTCCCAACAGGAGCAACCCACCCAGCACCCAATACAAGTTGCTGGTGAGCGTCATTTGGGAGCGGTTCTCTTCAATAAACTCGTGGACCACAAAGTCCATTTTACGTCCGAAGGAATCGGTGTCTTCCGAAAGGCGGGCCAGTGCAACAGACAGGTCTGTGCCGTCCTCGGCATCGAGCACGGTTTGGGCGTCTTCCAGAATGTTGTTGAAGTAAGGGTCGACCTCGTTGAGCAGGTCCATGACTTCTACAGAATGTTCGCCGTCGAGCTGGAAGTCTTGGCTCCCGCCGACCAGGCCCATGTAGCCGTTTTCCAATGTGGTCACGGCCTGTCGTAGGTCCTTGACTGATTGGCCGTATTCGGCGCCTTGTTGTTTGGCGTGCGCCACGACCATGGCGTGGTTCAACACGTTTCCGGCCAGGGCTTGTTGGCGACGTGCCACGTTGATTTCGGTGCCGGCCCACTCTTGGTTACTCAAGTGTAACTGCAACGCAACAATACCCGCAATGACCAATCCGGCCAGGGCGAACAGCACCCAGAGAAAGGTGCGTTTGAATGATTTTGGTTGCGGTAGGCGGCTCACGCTCTAGAAGGTAAGTGTTTTATAGACGCGAAAAAACCAAAAAGGTCACGCGCGGCGGCCCAAGATAGCTAAGCTTTCTTTGAGGGCGTCATGCACATCTTGGGGAATGATGGGGTTAACACACAGCTGCGCATGCCCGGTTATACCTCTACAAGGTGCTCCAGCCCCTTGGCCTTGGCATGGCCCTCAACGGCTTTGGCGGCGTGACGCACCAAGATGAACGCCCCGCAGAACAGCATGCCAGAAAGCAGGCCAATGAGGGCCAAAAGACGGCAAAAGGACCTTCCGCCTCCCCGTTGGGGTTCGGGGTGCGGAGATAATCACAGGGTATTTTCGGGCACTTGTATACCCGTCCTACCTTTGCAAGGCAACCACACACCCTGCTGAGCTTGACGGCACAAAAGCGTTTCGAAATCGTCCTACAAGCGATTGGCCTCTGGCTGCTCGCCACCTCAGCGTGCGCGCAAACGCCGGCCGATTCTGTGGTGAACAGGCGCCTGTGGATCGCAGGAGGTGCGGTGTACGCCGGCTCCATGGTGGGGCTCAACGCCTTGTGGTACAAGGACTTTCCCCGCACCTCGTTTCACACCTTCAACGACAATGCCCAGTGGCTTGGACTCGACAAAGCCGGACATGCTTTGACGGCCTATCACATCAATGACGCCGCCCACCGAGCACTGGTCGGTACTGGGGTCGAGCGCAAACGAGCGGGGTGGCAAGCAGCTGGTGTTAGCTTCGCGTACCTCACTGGCATTGAAGTGCTGGACGGCTTCAGCCAAGAGTGGGGCTTTTCCATCGGCGACCAAGTGGCCAACACCGCAGGCATCGGCCTGTTTCTCGCCCAAGAACTCGGCTGGCAGGACCAACGTTTGCGTCTCAAATACAGCTACCTGCCCAGCGAGTTTGCCGACCTCAACCCAAGTCTGCTCGGCGCGGACTGGACCGAGCGCTGGCTCAAAGACTACAACGGGCAAACCTATTGGCTCAGCATCAACCCCCGCTCCTTTTCCAACAGAGAATCCGGATGGTGGCCCACCTGGCTGAACATCGCCGCAGGATATGGCGGCACCGGCATGCTCACCGGCCGCGGAGAGCCTTTGGACCCGCTCTCTTCCTACTCCCCGGTGCGCGAATCGGAATACTACCTCAGCCTAGATATCGACCTCACCCGCATCCAAACGCGGCACCGGACGCTGCGCATCTTCCTGGATGCCTTCGGATTTGTGAAGATTCCGGCGCCGGGCTTGCGTTTCAGTCCTTCGGAAGGACTGGGAGTATGTGCGATTTGTGGGTAAAGAAAAAGGCGCCATACTGGGCGCCTTCTTCGGAGTCACGCAAGGTGACCTAGTTCATCGGAATCCGCTCCAAGGTCTGCAGCAGGTACTTCCAGAATTTCTGTACCGACGACACCTGGACCTTCTCATCAGGCGAGTGCGCGCCGCGGATGTTGGGACCAAAGGAAATCATGTCCATGCCCGGGTAATTGGTACCCAGGATGCCGCACTCAAGTCCTGCGTGGCAGGCGTACACGTGCGGATCTTCTTGGAACATGTCCTTGTAAATGTTGACCATCAACTGGTTGATGGGGGCGTCCGGTTTGGGCTCCCATCCGGGGTAATTGCCGGACAGACTGACCGTAGCACCCATGGCCTCAAAGGTGGCCGTCAGGGCGTTGGCGATGTCGGCCTTTTCGGTTTCTGAGCTGGAGCGGGCCAAGCACAGCACCCGGTAGGTGCCTTCGATGAGTTCAACACGGGCCACGTTATTGGAGGTTTGCACCAACCCTTCTACCTCTGGGCTCATGCGGAAGATACCATTGGGCGCAGCGTAAATGGCGCCGATCAGGCGGTCCATGAAACCTTCTTCGGCCACTTGAGCAGGTGTGTCCACCGCTTCCAAAACCACTTCCAGATCTGGGTCTACCGTGCGGTGCTCAAACCGAATGTCACGGGTGAGCGCTTGGATGTGCTCTGCAAACGGACCGTCCTGGTTGGTAGGGACCGCCAAGTGCGCCACCGATTCACGTGGAATCGCGTTGCGCAGGCTACCTCCTTCGATGCGTGCCATACGTACGCCAAAGTTCTCGTAGGATTTGTACAGCAGGCGGTTCATGATCTTGTTGGCGTTGCCCAGGCCTTTGTGGATGTCCATGCCCGAGTGGCCGCCGTTGAGTCCGCGAACGGTCAGACGGTAACCGGTCAGTCCCGAAGGGGTGTTTTCCAAATCGTAGGTACCCTCGGCGGTCACGTCTACCCCACCGGCACAACCGATGGTGAGTTCGTCGTCGTCCTCAGTGTCCAGGTTGAGCATGATTTTAGCGTCCAACAGCCCGCCTTTGAGACCCATGGCACCGGTCATGCCGGTTTCCTCGTCAATGGTGAACAGGGCCTCCAGCGGCGGGTGGGGAATGTCGGTCGAAGACAGCAGGGCCATGATGGCGGCCACGCCAATGCCATTGTCGGCGCCCAAGGTGGTGCCGTTGGCGCGCACCCAGTCGTTTTCCACCAGCATGTCAATGCCTTGGGTGTCGAAGTCGAACTGGGTGTCGTTGTTCTTTTGGTGCACCATGTCCAGGTGACTTTGGAGGACCACAGTCTGGCGGTCTTCCATGCCAGGAGTTGCAGGTTTGTAAATGATCACGTTGCCCACCTCATCCACAATGGTTTTGAATCCGAGGGACTCGCCAAAGTTCTTGGCGAAGGCAATCACGCGCTCTTCCTTTTTGGAGGGACGTGGCACTGCGTTCAGGTCTGCAAAGTGGTTCCAGAGGCTCGAAGGCTCGAGTTGTCGTACTGCTTGGCTCATGGTTACTGTTGAATGAGGGTCATTTTGATAGGCAAGTGGTCGGAGTACCCGCCGTAGTAGTTGGGTCCGCCGTAGGTGCGGCTGGGGTAGGCTTCTCCACGGTCGTTGACGTACATCATGAAGTCGCGACGGAAGGGTTCTGCGGCTTGGCGATCGGCTTTGAAGGCCGCATCACCATCGATGAAGTTCCAAGTGCCGATGAATTGGTCCAGGGCACCCCAATCACCTTTGTAGTTGTAGGTACCGCCGCCCTCCTTGTGGAGTTCAGCCATGAAATTGAACAGCTGGCTCGGCTTGGAAATGTTGGCACCGAGTACTTGCTGGACGCTTTTATCGTTGGGATGGTCGTTGAAATCTCCCATGCACAAGACTTGCGCACCGGGAACGGCTTTGCGGATGCTATCGATGGCGTTGTCCAATATATAGGCTGCGGTCAAACGGCGTGGCTCGGTGACGTCTTTGCCCCCGTAACGAGAGGGCCAGTGGTTGACAAAGAAGTGCAAGGTATCGTCGCCAGAAATGCCCCGAGCATATACGATGTCACGTGTATTCTTGCGCTCACGCACAGGCAACACCACCTTGTGCCATGCCGATTTGTCGATCTGGATGCGTGACGGGTTGTACAGCAAGGCGCAATCGATTCCACGTCCATCGGGGCTGTTGCGGTGCACAATGTCATAGCCGTTGTCGGTGAGTTTGGGGTGGGCCACCAAGGCCTCCAATACGGCACGGTTTTCCACTTCGCACACGCCAATGACATCGGGCAAATCGTTGTTGAACATCTGGCTCAGCACTTCGGCCAAGTGGTCAATCTTGGTCTCGAAACGCTTTTGGTTCCATTCTTTCTCGGAACTGGGCAAGAATTGCTGGTCGTCGATTTGGGGGTCGTCGACGGTGTCAAACAGGTTCTCTACGTTGTAGAAGGCCACGTTCAGCGGGCCGGAGGTTTCCGACGCGGGAGCTGCTTCGGGCGCAGTTTCGACGTGGACATCCGGACGCGAGCAGCGCTGTTGGGCCAGCAAGCCTACGCACAGCAAACAAAAGATCCAAGGGGATCGCATAGCAGGTGGTTTTGGGAGGGTAAAGGTCGAAAATCGCTGGCGGATGTTTGGGGGTTGAATGGGGATAATGTGATTTGGGGAGAATGATCAGCTGTGGGTGTTGAGGTTTGGAGGGTAGTGGTGGGGCGCAGTTGGTGCTGTTGCATCGTGGTGACCTATCATATAGAGCCGGGCGCGCGCGTGCCCCCACCCATGGGGGATTCCGGCCCCCTTGCACAAAGTTGAGTTACGCGGAGCGAAGAGCCGGGAGGGAAACGGGTATACCCGGGTAGAAACGGGTATACGCAGATCGCCTTCACAGCTTGTTCACACTTCGGGCGTTTTCTTGACACTTTTTTGCACTCCTTAACAGAGCCGAAATCCCCTTCGCGACATTGGTGGAGTAGCGAAAAACTACTTTCGCAACGCAAGACCTGCACCATGCTTAAAACCAACTGGTTTCTGACCGTACTGTGCTGCGTATGCAGCGTACTGGCCACCGCCCAAGAAGGGTTGGTTAAAAAGCAACTTACGGCTCAACGCATTCCCTCGGCCCCTGCCATTGACGGCAAGCTGGATGACGCGGTGTGGCTCTCGGCGCCGGTGGCGACCGACTTTGTGCAAAACCGCCCCAACCCGGGTGCAGCGCCGTCTCAGCGTACCGAAGTCAAGGTCTTGTACGACAACGACGCAGTGTACGTAGGCATGTACAACTACGACAACGCCGCCGACTCTATCCTCCATCAGCTCTCTCAACGCGACCAAATCGAAAACACCGATTGGTGCGGCATGTGGTTCTCATGTTTCCAAGACGGCATCAATGCCTT
>CAXPZW010000020.1:0-48517 GCA_964221845.1 Luminiphilus sp.
AGCGGAACACGATGTATGCGAAGATGATCAACAGCGAGAACAGTGTCGCGGTGGTGGCTTCGCGGCTGAAGTCGTCACTCATGGTGGGATCCACCAGGGTTTTCGACTCTACGCTGAATCCGCCGCCTATGCCTTCGAGGCCTGAAGCGAGTGCATCGTCGATGCGCGACTCGCGATCAGCACCGTCGTCGTTGATCAAGTAGCTGGTCTTGATGATGTACGAATTGGTGCCTGCTACCGACTGAACGGTCGGTGCTCCTTTCACGCTTCCTTCGGTAAAGGCTTGACTCAAGGACTCACGCACGGCGTCGGCGTCTACCGACTCGTTGAAGGCCACTTGGAACTGGGTGCCACCGTCAAAGTCCACACCGTATTGTACACCACGAGTAGCAATGCTAACGATACCGGCCGCGATGATTACACCCGAAAGGATGTAGAACTTGCGACGGTTGGCTACAAACTGGTAGTTCATCTTGGTAAACCAGTCCTTGGTCAGGTTGGTCCAGAATGAGATTGACTTCTTCTTCTCCAAACGGTTGAAGAACACCAGACGGGTGATCACAATCGCCGAGAAGAGCGAAGTGAAGATTCCGATCATCAGCGTGGTCGCAAAACCACGGATGGGGCCCGAACCGAAGGCGAACAGGATGATCGCAGTCAGCAGGGTGGTGATGTTCGCATCGATGATCGCCGAGTATGCTTTGCGGTAACCGTCTTTGAGTGCAACGGCCATGCCCTTGCCCAAACGGATCTCCTCACGGATACGCTCGTAGATCAGTACGTTGGCGTCTACTGCCATACCAATGGTCAGTACGATACCCGCGATACCTGGCAAGGTCAACGCCGCACCGAAGGTAGCCAGCAGGCCCACCAGAAACAGCAGGTTGATCAGCAGGGCGATGTTGGACACAACACCCGCGCCTTTGTAGTAGAAGATCATGTACACCAGGATCACTATCAGCGCTAGGATGAACGAGGTCAAACCGGCTTTGATGTTGGCCTCACCCAGGGTAGGACCAACGGCAAACTGATCTACAATCTTGGCACGTGCAGGAAGCGAACCCGCGTTCAGCAGCGAAGCGAGCTTTTCAGCGTCTTCGAGCTTCTGCGAACGGTTGCCGCTGCCCATCGAGATCGACGATACACCGCCGTCGATTTGGCCTTGTACACTCGGTGCACTAAACACCAGGTTGTCCATCGAGATGGCAATCGGACGCTTGCCGTCGGCCGCAGCCTCAGCAGTCCAGCTGCTCCACTCGGAAGCCGCCTCACCGCCCATGCGCATCACAACCTCGGGGTTGTTGGCTTGGTCGAAAGTAGAAGAGGCCTCGGTGATTGAACCACCGTCAATACGAGGGGTGGCGTTGGGTGCGCGCTTGATGGCGTAGAGGCTGTACACCTGGATGGTGCGCTCGCCTTCTTCGATTTCCACCTCACGGCCGTACGCATCCCACATCAGGGCGAGGTCCTCGGGGAGGATCTTGCGTGCTTCGGGGTGGTTCAGCAGGGTGTTGACGTAAGCCGTATCCTTTTCCTCAGCAGATCCTACAACTACAGAGTTGGCCGGAATTTGCGGGTTGAGGTTGGCGTAGGCCACAATGGGCGAACGCAAGCGGGCACGTGCAATCTCCTCGTCGGTGATTTCGTCTTCCTCCTCGTCGAGTTCCTCGTCAGCGAGGTCGTCGTCGTTTTCATCGGTAGCTTCGCCTTCACTCTGATCGTCGCCAGCAACGTCGGTTGCTTGGTCGTCGGTCGAATCCGCGTCTGCAGTAGCTGCAGTGGCATCGTCAGCGGTGGTTTCATCTACTTCGTCGAAGGCTTCAGGGTTGAGGGCGCGGCCCACAGCTTCTGACGCACGGAACAGTGATTGCATCACTTGGCCGGCGTAGTAAACATCCCAAAACTCGAGGTTCGCGGTTGCGGTAATGTAGTCGCGGATCTGGTCGCTGTCTTCAACGCCAGGCAGTTCCACAACGATACGGCCACTGGTGCCCTGCTTTTGGATCACAGGTTGGGCCACACCCAAACGGTCGATACGACGGCCGAGGATGTCTTCGGTGTTGGATACCACTTCGTCGGCTTCGGTGCGCAAGATTTCAATGATGTCCGCGTCAGTCGCGTTCATTGGGAATCGGTCACCGTTGTCGAGGGTGTTGAAATACTTCCAGAGAGCGGCGTTTTCATCGCCGGCGGTGGCGTCAGTCCAGGCTTGTTCGAAAAGGGTCAAGAAATCGTCCTGGCTGTCGCGTTGAGCGTTTTTGGCTGCACGAATGGCGTCGAGGAATGTGGGGTCAGTGGTGTTGCCCGTCAGTGCCAAAAGGTACGACGGTACATCCACCTCCAAGGTCACACTCATCCCGCCTTGCAGGTCCAAACCAAAGTTCAGCTCTTCCTTCTTCAGATCACGGTAGGTGTAGCCCAGCACTGGATAGACCTCGGCGTTCGCGCTGTCACGCAAATGCACGCGAACGAGTTCAGCCAACTCTTTGTTGACTTCCTCTTCGGTCTTACCAAGCGCCTCGAGCGAATCGCGGTAGTTCCGGTCCACGAGCTCTTCGATTTTCGACTCGAATCCGGACGAAACCACGTTTTTGCTCAGGGTGAACAGGGCCACGATGCCTAACAGGATCGTAAAGAGTACAATAGCACCTTTGTTCTGCATGAGGGTTGTGTTGGTGAAGGTTAATTTTCAGGGCGGCAAATATACTGAAAACCTGCGCCCGTCTGTGAAAAGATTGAAACGCGGCCCCCGTCCCAACGGGAATCGCGAAGTTTGTCGAATATGGGAAAATCCACACTTCAACTCGATGTGAAACGCGCTGCTGCCGTTTGGGTTGCACTTGGCGCGTGTTTTCTTTCGGCCAGCTTGCCGGCGCCTACGCCAACGCCAGCGGTGGCGTCCTACCAGTTGGCCGTAGTTCAGTACAACGGTGGGGGTGATTGGTATTCCAACCCCACAGCCATGCCCAACCTGGTGGAGTTTTGCAACACCAAGCTCAGCATGGACATCGATCCCGAGGTGCCGTACGTGCAAGTGGGTTCTCCTGATTTGTTCAACTATCCCTTTGTGCACTTGACCGGTCACGGCAACATCGTGTTCAACACCTCAGAGGCCGAGAACTTGCGCAATTACTTGGTAGGTGGCGGATTCCTCCACATCTCCGACAACTACGGCATGGACCCGTTCATCCGCAGCCAAATGAAAAAGGTCTTCCCTGAGCTGGAATTCACCGAGCTGCCCTTTGGTCATCCCATTTACCACCAGACGTACGACTTCCAACAAGGCTTGCCCAAAGTGCACGAGCACGACAGCAAGGCCCCACAAGGCTTTGGGTTGGTGTTCGAAGGCCGCCTGGTGTGCTTCTACGATTACGAATGCGACTTGGGCGACGGGTGGGAAGATTTCGAAGTCCACAAGGATTCAGAAGAAACCCGCAACAAGGCCCTACAGATGGGCGCCAACATCCTCGAGTACGCCTTGACCGGACAGGAGGATTGATCCATAAAAAAAGCCACTCATCGAGTGGCTTTAATTTTGAATTGGTTAGCGATCTAATCGTTCACTAAATGCTTACGGTTCATCGCATACATCCCAATGAACGCAGCTGTAATAATCACGCCGAGGTATCCTCCAAAGCCTTGGGTAGCCAACCATATTCCGGCTAGCAGAAGTACGCCGTTTCCAATAACGTACAATGTGAAACCAGATTTGCGAAGCTTTCGCATTCGGGCTGCACCCACTATGCACAGAACAGCGCAGACGGATAGAACAAGGAAAATAGCCATTATTGCACCAGACCCCATTGTCAACAGACCCGAAGCCGAATCCATTGCAGCGAAAGCATCTGCCATTTCAGGGTCACCCAAATCGCCCATGCTGTCCCGCATTTGATCCATAGCACCACCCCCCATGCCCATCAGCGACATCAGTGTGCCGAAGGCAAAGGCTCCAATCAGGTAGGTTAAAGCAGCTAGACCGCGACCAATAAAGGTCAGTATGGTCAGAACATTCAGAAATGAAGGAAGCGTTCCTGACCCAGATGTTCCTCCATCGAGGGTATCGTTGTTATCAGACATTTTTTAAGGTTTAATTTGTTTTGAAAGCGCAGATTTTCTTACGCCTCAGACAAACACGGAAAAAATTTATTGAAATAGGCGCAAAGGAAATCGGAGTTGTGAACAAGCGGATTTGGACTAATGCTTACGAGTGAGGCAACTCCGCAAGCCGACATCCGAGCTCTGCGCCAATCGCGACGCCCATTCCTCCCAACCGGACGCCGGCGAATACTCCGGGCAGTACTTGCTTCAAAACGGGTGTTTTTTGGTTGCCCACGCCCAAGATGCCGCTCCACCCTCGGTCCCAAGTGTGTGGGATGCCCGGTAGTAAATGCTGGGCAGCAAAAGCTTTGAGGTGCGCTTCCAGCTCTTGGTTGATGCCAAATTGATCGGTGGTTTCTGCTTCCGTGAATTTATGGCGAAATCCGCCCAACAACAGGCGATTCCCCACATTGCGGAAGTAGACATAGCCCTGGTCCATGTGAAAGGTGCCGCGAATGGGCAACCCGGGAATGGGATGCGTAATCCACACTTGGTTGCGGACCGGTGTAACCTCAACTTCCAACAGCCCACGCGCAAACGCATTTGTGGCCACTAAGATGTGTTTGGGATGGAGCGTTGCTCCTGGCAGTTCCACTGTGCCTGTAGCCAAGTGCTGCACTTCTATGCCGGTGACAATACGTACACCGGCATCCCGAGCCAACTGTGTCAGTCTGGCCATCATGGCGCCTGTGTGGATGGCACCTTCTAGGGTATTTCGAATGGCCCAAGGAAAGCTGGAGGTGTGTTGAAGGGGTGTTTGTACCACTTCAAAGCATGCGCACCCGATGGTGGATTCCACCAGAGCATTCAGGGCAGGCAGGTCCTGAGCTACTGCTTCAAACGTTGCATGGTCTTCAAACAACTCTAGGCTCCCTGTGTCTTCGTAGTGCAACGCCGCATCACCGCAGGTCTCTCGAAGGAGCTGCAGTCCACGCCAGCGCTGCCCCACAAGTGCGCTGACCTCGGCGCGCGTCATGCAGGTCAAATCCACCTGAATTTCACCTGCGGAGCCAAAGCAGGCAAATCCTGCATTGCGCGTACTCGCTCCAGCGGGAAAGGCGCCGCGCTCGATCAATAGGACATCTCGATTGGGATCGCGTCGGCGCGTTTGCAGAGCAGCATTGAGCCCGGTAATCCCTCCACCTACCACGACAGTATGGGGATCTCCCAAAAAAGCCGCCTGTTCCCAATAACTTAAATGCATACTTTTACGTTACAACTCAAAATGCAAGGAAGCCACGCCCCGTCTGTTGTTTAGGCCTCGTTTTGAACATGACTCCTGTCTGCCACGTCTTTCGCAACACTGCTACGCTGCTTGTGTTGTGCCTGGTTTCGCTCGCTTCGTGGGCCCAAGATGACCTGCAAATTCGCGGGCACGTCCAGGACGACGAAACGCTGAAGAAAATGGCCGGCGTCACCGTGATTGTGCTCCAAAATGGCACCCAGTTCGATGCGGTGCAAACCAACGGAGGCGGAAAATACGAGTTCTCGTTGCCCCTCGGCTACCAGTACGACATCCGCTTTACCCAGAACGGCTTTGTGAGCAAAACCGTCCGCATGAACACCGTGGGCATTCCCGAAGAGGACCAAGCCGGCGGTTTCCAGTTGGACCTGGACATGAAACTGTTCACCATGATCGAGGGCTTTGACACCTCCATCACCGACGAACCCATAGGTAAGGCCGGGTTCGACCCCCAGAAGAACTCCATCGAATTCGACTTTGGTTACACCGCTGAACGCCAGCGTATGATCGAAGACGAGCGCAAACGCCTGGAAGACCTGGCCGAGAACATGGAGAAGATGCAGAAGAAGTTCGATGAACTGATTCAGAAGGGCGACGGCAAAATGGACACCGAGAAGTTCGAAGACGCCCTGGGCTACTACAACGAAGCACTCGGCATTTTTCCTCAAGACGAAGGCGCCATCGCCAAGCGTGACGCGGCTCAAGCCAAGATCGATGCCCTCAATGCAGCTGCTGCACTCGACGCCCAGTACGAGGCATTGGTGACCCAAGGCAACGGCCAAATGAAAGGCAAGGAGTGGGGCAAGGCCATCGATTCCTACAAGGAAGCCCTTGAACTCAAGCCTTCAGAAAAGTATCCCAAAGACCAGATCGCCGAGGCCGAGAAGCAAATGGCGCTCGCCGCAGACCAGGAGCAGTACGATGCCCTGATCGACGAAGCCGACAAACTCTTCAATTCCGAAGACTATGCCTTGGCCATCGACAAGTACAAGGCCGCCCGTGATGTGATGCCTTCGGAGAAATACCCCTCGGACCAAATCGCCGAGGCGCAAAACCGACTGGACGCCCTGCTGGCCGACGCCGCCAAGCGTGAGGAAATGCAGCGCCGTTACGACGACCTCATGGACCTCGGCAACAAGAACTTCAAGAAGGAAGATTACCAAGTAGCCCTGCGCAACTTCCAAGATGCTTCGGCCATCTTCCCCG
The DNA here is from genome assembly GCA_964221845.1 of Luminiphilus sp. Lineage (GTDB taxonomy): Bacteria > Bacteroidota > Bacteroidia > Flavobacteriales_D > Sanyastnellaceae > CAXPZW01. The sequence continues at coordinate 6,548 of CAXPZW010000020.1, forward strand.
ATGAACGCGAGCCCCAAGACCGCATTGAAGAAATCCAAGACATTCTAGACGCCCTGGCTGCACAAGACGCTGCCGACGCAGAAGCCAATGCCGCCGATGCAGAACGTGCCCGCATCGAGGCAGAGTACAACGCCCTGATCACCTCGGCCGACGAAAAATTTGACCAGGAACAACTGGAAGCCGCCAAGGCGGATTACCAAGCTGCCCTGGAACTCAAGGAAAACGAAAAGTACCCCAAGTCGCGCATCAAGCGCATTGACGACTTGTTGGCCCGCATGGCCGAAGATCTGGTGGCTGACCAGCAACGCCAAGACGAGGAGGACGCCCGCTTGGCCGCTGAGGAAGAAGCCCGACTCGCCGCCGAAGAACGGGAGCGCATGGCCGAAGAAGAGCGCCAACGCCGCATGGACGAAGAGCGCGCCGAACGCATCCGTGAGGAGGAAGAGCGCCGTCGTCAGGAAGAAGAGGAACGCCTGCGCCGCGAACGCATGCTCAGCAACATCGACCGCTCAAAGGAGGACGAAGTGGACGAGTACTTCCGCAACGCCAAAGAGAAGGAAGAAGAATCCCGCCGCAAGCGCGTCCAAGACAAAAAAGAAGGGGTCCAAGACCTCTACGCCATGGGTGCTGACCGCTCCACCGATGCCCGTACCGAACAGGCCCGTCAACGCGACGCCAAGGTGACCACCATGGAAGAGATCTACCGCCAAGGTGGCTACGATCTGGACGACCGCCAGCGCACCTCTGCCCAAGAGGTAGAGGCTGCCGGCACTTTTGTGGTGGAAGAGTCTGAAGAAAGCCGCCAAGCGCGTAGCCGTCGTGAGATGGAGATCCAAGCGCAAGTGGACTACACTGAGAATCAACTCGACAAGTCCGGCCAGCGCAAGACCAACCTCGCGACCTTCGAACGAAAAACCACCGAACAAGAAGAAGTGGCCCAACGCCACTTGGACCGCAGCCAAACCCTGCGCCGCGACAAGGAATACGACACCCGCCAGGAGAAGGAATCCGACCAGCGCGTACAAAACGACGGCCGCGGCTTGCAAGAGCGCAAAGCCGACGACCGCGAGCGCACCAAAGAAGAGGTGGACCGTTTCCAGCAAGACGTCAGCAGCGCCGCCGAGGAGCGCCGCACCACTGCCGCCGAGGACAAGGACTACGCCAAGGAACAAGCCGAAACCATTGCCAACGAAAAGTCTGACCTTACCATCGAGGCGCAGGTGCGCGTGCAAAAGCAGAAGTCGGCCAACGACAACTTCATGAGCGACCGTGCACTCGAGGCCCAGCGCCGCAGCTACGAGCGCCAGAAGGAATTGCACGGCAAAGACAGCGGCTCACCCAAGGACCAGGATGACCTGCTGCCCAAGGACGGCACCGATGACCTTCCAGAAGGCGTGAGCGAGAAGTCTTACGAGCTCGGCAATAAGATTGTCATTGAGCGTACCGTGAAGGTGGGCAACAAGGTGGATGTCTACAAAAAGGTGGTGAGCAAGGCCGGCACCTACTACTTCAAAAACGACCAGTCCATCACCGAACAGGCCTGGAAGGAAGAAACCCTCGACGTCCGAGACTGATCCATGCGCTTTTTGATCCTCAATGGCCCCAACCTCAACCTGTTGGGCACCCGCGAGCCGGAGATCTACGGCTCCCAAACCTTCGATGATGTACTGGCCGAATTGCGCGCTGCATTTCCGGACCACCAGTTGGATTACGCCCAAAGCAACGTGGAAGGCGAGTTGATCAACCACTTGCACACACACGGGTTTGAAGCCGACGGGATCGTGTTCAACGCCGGCGGATACACGCACACTTCAGTGGCTATAGGGGACGCGGTCAAGGCTGTTTCTGCACCTGTGGTGGAGGTGCACATCAGTCAGGTCTACGCGCGCGAGGATTTTCGCCACGTATCGTTCATCGGCCCGCATTGTGCGGCTTCAATCTCAGGGATGGGGGTCTACGGCTACCGCGCCGCACTGCAGTTTCTGATCGACTCAGTCGCCTGATTTGGCGAACTGGCGCAAAGCTTTGTCAAACACCATTTTCAAGCTACGCACATCTTTGTCTGAGAGGTACTTGCCCATGAGGTAGGTCTTGTCCAGGTAGGTGAACTGGAACCGGTCGCCCCCCATGATCCAAAAGCTGCTGTCCAAAAACGCCAGGAAGTTGCGCGTGCTCTCTTTGGACTCGGTGAATTTGTGGACGTGTTGGAGCTTGAAGACTTTGGCCTTGCCCTTGCCGAGCATGGCGTTGCGGATTTCCAACTCTCCGGGGCGAATGGTGATGTGCTCCACGCCTTTCAAGCGCCACAGCAGTACACGTCCCACGCGAAACTCGAAGTAGGCCCACACCGCCACGCAAATCAGCATCATGATGCGTTCGCCTTGGGTTTGGGATTGGGCGAGGAAGTACAAAAACACCACACCGCAAAACGTCCAACCGGCCAACCAAAGCCCCAGCAGGGCGGTTTGCCACGCGGGTACGCGTTGGTGAATGGCAACATGGATGCGTTCCTTGGATTTGGAGAAGGTGACGCGCTCACCGATTTGTTTGGAGTCGATTTGGGCCATCGGAATCAGGCTGTGCGGGGTTGGAGTACTTCGTTGTAAATGGCTTCGTATTGGGGCATGATGGAGGCCACTTGGAATTCCTCTGCGCGGCTGCGGGCACGGTCGCGGAACTGTTGGAGGCGCCCTTCGTCTTCCAGCAGGTAAATGGCGTTGGCCGCCATGTCGTCCACATCGCCCACTTCGCTCATCATGCCGGTGACGCCGTGGCGGTTCACCTCGGGCAGCCCACCAGTGTTGGTGCTGATTACCGGTATGCGCGCGGCCATGGCCTCGAGGGCAGCCAGTCCAAAGCTTTCGGCTTCAGAAGGCAGCACAAACAAGTCAGCCACTTGCAATACCTCAGTGGGGTTCTTGAGCTTGCCAAGCATGATGGTGTCGCCGCAGGTGCCCATGTCCCGACAGAGCTGCTCCACACGTGAGCGCTCGGGGCCGTCGCCCACCATGAGCAACTTGGCGGGCATTTTCTCGCGCACTTGGGCAAACACGCGTACCACATCGTCCACGCGTTTGACCTCGCGGAAGTTGGAGATGTGCACCAAGATGCGCTCGTGATCTTGGGCATACCCGGCGCGCATTTCAGGATCCTCCTCGAATTGGAGTTTTTCTACGTTCAAGAAGTTGGGCACCACCGCAATGTCTTTGTTGACCCCAAACAGTTTGTAGGTGTCGTTGCGCAGGCTGTGGGACACGGCGGTCACCGCGTCGCTCTGGTTGATGGCAAAGGAGATCACCGGCTCAAAGGAGGGATCCTTGCCCAACAGGGTGATATCGGTGCCGTGCAGGGTGGTGACCACCGGCAAGTGGTGGCCTTCTTCCATCAAAATCTTTTTGGCCGTGTACGCCGCCGAAGCATGGGGGATGGCGTAGTGCACGTGCAGCAGGTCCAAGCCTTCGTGGCGCGCCACGTCCACCATTTTACTGGCGAGCACCAGCTCGTAAGGAGGATAGTCAAACAAGGGGTACTCGTTGACGCGTACCTCGTGGTAGAAGATGTTTTTTCGGAACGAACCCAACCGCACCGGCTGATTGTAGGTGATGAAATGCACCTCGTGTCCTTTGTCTGCCAATGCCTTGCCCAACTCGGTGGCCACCACGCCACTCCCACCAAAAGTGGGGTAGCAAACGATTCCGATTTTCATGCGAGCAAAAGTAGGCATTCAACAGGGGCTAGGCCGGGTCTACATCAATGGCCACGCGCATGGATTTGTAATCGGGATGGGATTGCAAACGCACCTGCGCCTGGTGGATGAGCTGCTTCACGTGGGCGGGCGAGGCAGCCTTTTCCACCTTCACCAACACCTTGCGCAGGAAATAGTTGTTGATCCTTGAAATGTAAGGCTGCTCTGGCCCCAGCACACGGTCGCCCAAAGCGCCGCGCAATTCGGTGGCAAAGCTGTGTGCACCTGCTTCGGCCAAGCGGGCGTCCTTGTGGCGCAGGGTGATCTCGATCAAGCGGAAAAACGGCGGGTACATGAAGTTGCGACGCTCGGGCAGCTCGTCCCGATACATGCCCAGGTAGTCGTGTTCCATCACCCGGCGCAGTACCCAGTGGTCCGGCGAGTAGGTTTGAATGACCACCTTGCCTCGCTTTTCTCGGCGTCCTGCGCGGCCTGCTACCTGGGTCATGAGTTGGTAGCTGCGCTCAAACGAGCGGAAGTCCGGGAACTTTAGCATTTGGTCGGCGTTGAGTACGCCTACCAGAGCCACGTTGTCAAAGTCCAGCCCTTTGGTGACCATTTGGGTGCCCACCAGCACGTCCACCTCGCGGTCGGCAAAGGACTGGATGATGCGTTGGTAGGCGTTTTTGCTGCGGGTGGTTTCCAGGTCCAAGCGCTGTACGCGGGCGTCTGGAAAGAACTGCTGCACCTCTTCCTCGATTTTTTCGGTGCCAAACCCGAGCATTTTCAGGTGGTGATTGCCGCAGTGCCCACACGTACTGGGCGGGGCCTCGTGGTACCCGCAGTAGTGGCAGCGCAGTTGGTGCGCGTGCTTGTGGTAGGTGAGACTCACGTCGCAGCGCTTGCATTGGGGCACCTCTCCACAAATCTGGCACTGCCACAGCGGGGTGTATCCGCGCCGGTTTTGGAACAGGATGATCTGTTCGCCCTTGCTGAGCACCTCCTGCATGTGGTCCAGCAGGAACTGGGTGAAGATGCCCTTCATGGACTTTTGCTTCAGCTCCTGCTTGATGTCGCCACAGAACACCTCGGGCAAAGTGATGCCGCCGTAACGTTCGTGCATTTCTACAAGTGCGTAGCGGCCTTCGAGCGCGTTGTTGTAGCTCTCCAGCGAAGGGGTGGCCGATCCCAGCAGCACCTTGGCCTTGAAGAGCTTGGCCAGCACCAGCGCCACGTCACGGGCTTGGTACCGCGGGGCGGGGTTGTATTGTTTGTAGCTGGACTCGTGCTCCTCGTCCACAATGATCAACCCGAGTTTTTTGAACGGCAAAAACACCGACGAGCGCGCACCCACCACCACATCGTAGCGGCCCGGGGTCCAGTCCAGGACGTGATTCCAAATTTCCACCCGTTCGTTGGGGTTGAATTTGGAATGGTACACCCCAATACGTTCGCCAAAGACCTTTTTGAGCCGGGCGGTGAGTTGGGTGGTCAGGGCGATTTCCGGCACCAAAAACAGCACCTGCTCGCCGCGGGCGATGGCTTCCTGCATCAGGGTGATGTACACCTCGGTTTTGCCCGAGCCGGTGACCCCGTGCAGGAGTACTGCCGGTTTTTCTTCCCAGCCGGTCAGGATTTCTTGGTAGGCCGTGTTTTGCGCCTCACTGAGGGTGGGGGAGCCAGCTGCGCGCTGGGCGGCTTCGGCCATGCGGTCCACAATGCGCTCTTCGAGTACCAGCACGTTTTTGTCGGCCAGCTTGCGGGTGACCGAGGTATCGGTACCGGAGTGGCGTTGTAAAGCTTTGCGCGTGACAGCACGATCGGCCATGTCGGCGTTTCCGGTCAGGTGGAAGAACGCCATGAGCACCTCCATTTGACGAGGGCTGCGTTTTTCCAGTTGGTCAAAGACCGCTTGCAGCTCATCATCGGCGTGCACGCTGGGGTGCAATTTGACCCAGGTTTCTTTCTTGGGCGTGTAGCGTTCCTTGAGTTCCTCTTCGGAGATGACCACGCCTTTTTCTACCAGCGACTTGACGTGTTGTAGGACGGTTTTTTGATCCAGCAGGTCAGTAATGTCCCCGATGGATAGAGCACCTTGGATTTGCAAGCCCTCTACAATGAGGAACTCTTTGTCGTTGAGCCCTGTATCGTCACCGTCCCAGCGGCTGTCGAGTACCACCTTGGTTTCGCTGGCCAGGCGAAAGGAGCCGGGCAGTGCGGCACTCATCACCTCTCCGGTGGTGCACACGTAGTAGTCAGCCATCCATTCCCACAGGCGCAATTGGCCTTCGGTGACGATGGGTTTGTGGTCGAGTACCGCTTCCACGTATTTGGCTTGATACTCGGGCGGGTTTTCGTGGACGGCGCGCACGATGGCGGTGTAGCGCTTGGTTTTGCCGAGTTGCACCACTACGCGCATGCCGGGCAGCACCTGCTCGTGCACCCCGTGCGGAATGCGGTAGGTCAGCTGCCTGGGAATGGCCAGGGGCAGGATGACATCGGCAAAGTAGGTGCGCCGCTCCATCTTAGGCCACCGGCAGGGGTTGGGCCACTTTCTCTTTGAGCAGGGCGTGGTTCACCACCTCCATCATTTCGGTCACAAAGTGGAACTTGAGGCCTTTGAGGTAGCGCTCGTTGATGTCCTCGATGTCCTTGCGGTTGCGCTCACACAAGATGATTTCCTTGATGCCCGCACGTTTTGCGGCGAGGATTTTTTCCTTAATGCCGCCTACGGGAAGCACTTGGCCGCGCAGGGTGATTTCACCGGTCATGGCCAGGTACTTGCGCACTTTGCGCTGGGTAAAGGCCGAGGCCAAGGCCGTCAGCATGGTGATGCCTGCCGAGGGGCCGTCTTTGGGAATGGCGCCTTGGGGCACGTGGATGTGGACATTCCAGTGGTCAAACACCTCTTGCTCCAGTCCGATGATGTGGGCGTGGGCCTTGAGGTACTCCAGTGCCAGCATGGCTGACTCCTTCATCACATCGCCCAGGTTGCCGGTCAGGGTGAGTTTGCCCTTGCCTTTGGTCAAGCTGGTTTCGATGAACAGGATATCGCCGCCGGTAGGGGTCCAGGCCAGGCCGGTCACCACGCCTGCAGTGTCGTTGTTGGCGTAGGTGTCCTTTTCGCGGGTGGGTCCCAGGATGTCTTGCAAGTGGTCGGGCTGCACGGCGGTTTCGAACTCCTCTATCATGGCCAGTTGCTTGGCGCGATGGCGTGCGAGTTTTCCGATGCGTTTGTCCAGGCCACGTACACCCGATTCATTCGTGTAGGCTTCAACGATGCGCTCCAATGTGTGGTCGGGCACCTCGAGTTGGCCGTCTTCCAAGCCGTTCTCGCGTTGCTGTTTTGGCAGCAGGTGGCGCTTGGCGATTTCCACCTTCTCTTCTACGGTGTAGCCGGTGACCTCGATGATTTCCATACGATCGCGCAACGGGGCTTGGATGGAGGCGAGTGAGTTGCAGGTGGCAATGAACATGACCTTGCTGAGGTCATAGTCCAGCTCCACGTAGTTGTCATAGAAGGCATGGTTTTGCTCAGGGTCCAGCACCTCCAACATGGCCGAAGAAGGATCGCCATGGTGGTCGCGTCCGAGCTTGTCGATCTCATCCAAGACAAACAACGGGTTGCTCGTGCCGGCTTTCTTGAGGTTCTGCAAGATGCGTCCGGGCATGGCGCCGATGTAGGTTTTGCGATGGCCGCGGATTTCGGCCTCGTCGCGCAAGCCGCCGAGGGCCATGCGCACGTATTTGCGTCCCAAAGCCTCGGCAATTGACTTTCCGAGGGAGGTCTTTCCCACACCGGGAGGGCCGTACAGACACAAGATGGGCGCCTTCATGTTGCCCTTGATCTTGAGCACGGCCAGGTGCTCCAGGATGCGTTCCTTGACCTTCTCCAACCCGTAGTGATCCCGGTCGAGGATCTCTTGGGCGTGTTTGAGGTCGAAGTTGTCCTCGGTGTAGTCCATCCACGGCAGCTCCAAGAGCATGTCCACGTAGTTGGCTTGCACACTGAATTCCGCGCTTTGCGGGTTGGTGCGCTCCAGCTTGGCCATCTCCTTGTCAAAGGCGGCTTTGACGTAGTCCGGCCATTCCTTGGTTTCGGCGCGGAGTTTTTTCTCTTGGATTTCCTGGGTGATGGGGTTGTCGCCGAGTTCCTGCTGGATCTGCTTCATCTGCTGCTGCAGGAAGTACTCACGCTGTTGCTTGTCGATGTCGGTGCGGACCTTGCTTTGAATCTCGTTCTTCATCTCCAGCATCTGCAACTCGTCGTTGAGGTGCTCGAGCACGGCGTTGGTGCGCTCCTCGAGGTTGTTCATCTCCAGCAGCTTTTGCTTGAAGTCCACCTCGGCGTTCATGTTGGAGGAAATGAAGTTCACCAAAAAACTGAGGCTCTTGATGCTCTCAATGGCCACACTGGCCTCCGAAGGGATGTTGGGCGACTGGTTGATGATCTGCAGCGAGAGGTCTTTCAGGCTGGACATGATGGCCTTGCGCTCGGCTTCGCTCTGGGGGAAGGTGCCGTCTGAATACGCGCGGATGCGTGCTTCAAGGTACGGTTGGTCTTGGGAGACCTCCTCCAGCTCAAAGCGCTTCTTGCCTTGGATGACTGCCGTGGTGGAGCCGTCTGGCATGCGCAGGGTTTTAAGGATTTGCGCTACGGTACCCACGCGGTTGAGGTCGTCTTGTGCGGGCAGCTCGATTTCGGGGTCCTTTTGGGAGATGACGCCGATGATCTTGTCGCCCTTGTTGGCGGCCTGGATCAGGCGGATGCTGCGGTCGCGTCCCACGGTGATGGGGATGACCACACCCGGAAACAGCACGGTGTTGCGCAAGGGCAATAGGGCAATGGTTTCGGGGGTGTCCTCGCTGTCGAGTTGTTCCTCGTCTTCGGAGGTGATCAGCGGAATGAGTTCGTTGTCGCCCACCTCGTCGGAGAGCATGCGGTATGTCTGGGGGTCGATGTCCATGGGTCTCTTGTCAATGTGTCAGTGCACGGGGCACGAAAGCCGGAAAAGCGCCGGCAGGGCCATCAGGTCAACAGGTGTGCCAACCGGCACCGGCCTGCAACATTGGCCGATTTAACCGCGCAGGTCTGCCGTTTGGTCAAACACGGCTTGCAGCAATCGGCGATCAGCATCGGTGAGCGCCACTTTGCGGCGGGCCATCACGCGCTCGGCAACTTCAAAGCTCCGCTCGAGGTCGTATTGGCTCTCGGGGTCAAAGCCGCCCCACGACCAGCTGGGCACAAACTTGGGTGGGAACCCGTGGCCAAAGATGTTGGCGTTGACCCCCACGGTGGTGCCGGTATTGAGCTGGGTGTTGATGGCGCACTTGGAGTGGTCGCCCATGACCAGTCCGCAAAAAGTGAGTCCGCTTGGGATCAGGGATTCATCACGGTAGCTCCAGACCTTCACCTCACCGTAATTGTTCTTCAAGTTGGAGGTATTGGTATCGGCCCCGAGGTTGCACCACGCACCAATAACGCTGTTGCCCACATAGCCGTCATGGCCTTTGTTGCTGTAGGCTTGGAATACGCTGTTGCCAACTTCTCCGCCCACCTTGCACCACGGGCCAATGGTGATGGCGCCGTAAAGCTTCGCACCCATTTTTACTTGGGCGTGGTCGCACAGGCCTAGTCCGCCGCGGACGAGGCTGCCTTCCATCACCACCGCATCCTTGCCGATGTAAATGGGACCGCCTTCGGTGTTGAGCGATGCACCTTCAACCCATGCGCCTTCCTCGATAAACAGGTCTGCGGGGTTGCCGATCAATCGGTTAGACTCGGACAATGGCGCCGAGGTGCGTCCCAGGGTAATCTCGTCAAAGTCGTCGCGCAAGGCTTGGGCCGCCAGCCCAAACAAGTCGCGCACCGATTGCAGGATGTGTACTTCAGCGTCCAAGTCGTAGGCGGTGTCCACGTCTACCTCGTCCAAGGTGTCCAGCTGCGACTGCACCGCAAGGGCGAGCAGGGCCTCTTCTTTGATGAGGGCTTCTCCGGGTTGCAGGGCTTCTGCCTCAGCGCGCAGATCGGCGTTCCACAGGACGCGGCCGTTGGCGTACAAGCAAGGACCGTCTGCGCGGTTGGGAAAGCATTCGGCGAGCAGGGGACGGGTGTGAAAGGAAACTTCGTGGCCTGCGGCCGTCCAACGTTCTGTGTTGGTACGGATGCCACAACGCAGCTCTGCGGTAGGGCGCGTAAACGCCAAAGGCAAAAAGTCCTGGATATCCGGCTCGTCAAAAAGGACCACGTGCATCGTTGAAAAACTTTTGGGTGGGAGTGAACACTGCTTCGAATTACGGATTTAATTCGCTGCTAACCCTTGGAATTCGGCGAAAGTTCCCTGTGAACATTCCGCTGGGAGAGGTGTTATAATGCGATGATGACCGAACAGGTATACAGCATCAAGGACCTCGCAGGTTTCAGCGGCGTGAAGGCCCACACCATTCGGATGTGGGAGCAGCGCTACAATTTGCTGGAACCCACCCGGACCGATACAAACATTCGACGCTACTCAGAGGCCGACCTCAAGAAGTTGTTGAACGTGTCGCTGCTGTGCCAGTTGGGTTACAAAATCTCACACATCGCCCACATGGCCGATAAGGAGATCAACGAGACCTTGTTGGAGCAAGCCGGCAAACAAGCCGGAGATGCAGAAGTACTGAACGTACTCAAGATCTGCACCATCAACTTCGACGAGCGTTTGTTCTACAGCGCGGTGGACGGTTACCTCGAGAGCCACGACATGTTCGACCTGTTCAAGCGCATCTACATTCCTTTCTTGAACCAAGTGGGGCTCATGTGGCAAGCCAACAGCATTTGTCCGGCCCACGAGCACTTTGTCTCCAACCTGATCCGCCAGCAAGTGGCGGGGGCTCTTAATGATATGCGTGGGGCGGTTCCCACCTCAGATCAAACGTTCGTGTTGTTCTTACCATCTGGCGAAATGCACGAATTGAGCCTGCTCATGTTGCAGTACCTGCTGCGCAATGCGGGCCACCGTTCCATTTACCTCGGCCAAAGCGTACCTGCGGAAGACTTGCAACAACTGCTGGCCAAAATGAGTGGGGTGCACTTTGTCTCCATCTTCACCGCTCATTCTTCCACCACCAACAAAAGTAAGTACCTGGACAAACTTTCAGATCTGTTGACCGCCAAGGGGTGTTCCATGCACCTGGCCGGTCGCAATTTGGAAGGGTTCGAGGACCGAGACGAGCCTTGGATGCACGTTCACCCCAACACAGGTGTGATGATTGATGCTTTGTTGAGCATTTAGGGTAAAAAAGTTAAACACTCTTAAGCCGCTGATTATCAGCGGCTTTTTTGTTTTTAGCCCCCCAAAGTGTTTAATGTACACCTGAAAAAAGTTCAACAGAAATTTGTTGGGAACGAATTCCTGTTTAATATTTGTGGGGTGAAACTTAAACACAATTCAGCATGTCTACCTTAGAGTTCAACCAGCTGCTTACCGGAAACATGAATTACCTGCGTCAATTTGCCATCGGCTTCACCAAGAATGTGGACGATGCAGAAGACCTCTTGCAGGAAACCATGGTCAAAGCACTTCGCTACCGCAACAACTTTGCGGAAGGCACCAACATCAAAGGATGGTTGTACACCATCATGCGCAACATCTTCATCAACAACTACAAGCGCAAGAAATTCCAGAATACCATTACTGATTCTACCGAGAACCAGTATTACCTGAATCAGAACACCAAGTACAGTGCAGATTCAGTGACCTGGCACATCAGTGAAAAGGACATCAACAAGGCCATCGACAAACTGAGCGATACCTTCCAAGTACCGTTTATGATGTTCCTCGAAGGCTACCACTACGACGAAATCGCAGAGCACCTCTCGATTCCGATGGGCACTGTGAAAAGTCGCATCTTCCACGCCCGCAAGAAACTGCAAGAAGACCTGGTTGACTACCGACGTTAGTCCACGGTCAGACGGGCGAGGTAGTTGAACCCTTCGCCTTCGTAGAGTATTTCCATAGACATGCCAACGGCTTGTGCTTCCAGCGCAAGCCGTTTTTTGTCGATATACACCCAGGGGAATTGTTGTTCTAGGCCATTCCAACGCACGGCAAATTGCACGTCTCCGTGGTATTCGAGTGGGACGTGCTTCCATTCTTGGGCCATGTAGCGCACATCGGTGCCTTCGCCTAGGATTTGACCTCCGGGGGCCAGTAGCGGTTTCAAGGTTTCCAGAAAGGCAGCGGTTTTGGCGGCACGCTGTCCCATCCCAAACCCATTCATGAGCAGTAAAATGGTGTCGTATTGAAAGCCGGGATTCCAGCTATACACATCGGTGCATACTACCTGAGAGAGTCCTTGCAAGCGCATGGCTTCGGCCGCGTGCGAGGAGATGTCCAGCGCGGTCACGTCTACTCCTTCACGTTGCAGGAACAAGCTGTGGCATCCCGCTCCCGCTCCAAGGTCCAACACCTTGCCACGGCAGGCTTCAATGGCCACGTGCTCGTAGTCGGGCCATTCGCTTGGATGGCGCAGGAAAACTGCGGCATCCATGGGCTCATCACCCACTCCGTTGAGGGCCAATTTGACCTGGGTAGGTGCTCCGGTTTGCAAGGCGTGCAGAATGGCGCGGCCCAAAACATCGTTGTCGGGGAGGAATTGTGGAGAACCGGTTTCAGCCATATGGGGTGCGATTGCTACCTTTAAAGTTTGGAAAAAGTGAGGCAAAGGTGCAACTCATTTGAGTGCATCGCAGTCTTGCTTGTGTCAACCTGAAAGATCATGCGTAAACTACTCCTCCTGAGTGCGCTCATTTGCCTGACTGTCAGCTCGTTTGCTCAAATCGAGATTAACCAGAACTACACCATCGAAGAATACGTCAACGATATTCTTTTGGGTTCAGGTATTTCGGCGTCCAACATTTCGTTCACCGGTTCTGAAGCTCAAATCGGTTTTTTGACAGGTGGTGAAGGCACCATCTTCCCCATGGACGCGGGACTGGTCTTGAGCTCTGAGCACGCCATCAACTTGCAGCAAGCAGGCGCAGATGGATTGCCCGCGGACGACGTGATCCCCGCCGGGGAGGAAGTCAGTGGTGAGCCCGACCTGCTCACCATCGCAAACAGCGTTCCGCCGCTCATCGGCGAGTCGTTCTCGGTGAGCTCGGTCAACGATGTGGCCATCCTCGAGTTTGACTTCATCGCAACGGGCGACACCATGAGCTTCAACTACTCGTTCGGTTCGGATGAGTACCTGACTTGGATCAACACCCAGTACAACGACATCTTCGCATTTTTCCTCTCAGGACCAGGCATTACGGGGCCTTACGCATCTCCGGCCGGATTCCCTGACGGGGCCATGAACATTGCGCAAGTCCCTGACACCGACCCGCCGTTGCCCATCACCATTTCTTCGGTAAACCCCGGCAGCTACTCGGAGTATTACATCGACAACCCGTTCCCCAACGTGGACATCGACCAAAACGGTTTTACCACCAAACTCACCGCGATTGCCAACGTGATCTGCGGCGAAACCTACCACATCAAGCTGGCCATCGGCGACGGTTCAGATACCGCGCTAGAGTCGGTGGTGATCATCGAGTCGGGCTCGTTCAGCTCTAACTCTGTGGTAGAAGTGGATCTGAGCATCGACGTGGGTGGTCCCGACGCGGACACCATTTACGAGGATTGTGGTGAGGCACTGTTGACCTTCACCCGTCCCATCGAAACCATCTTGGAAGTGGAGGAGTACGTGATCATCGATTACTCGGCCTCTACCGCCACCAACAGCCTTGATTTTACCACACTGCCCGATACGGTCTTCTTTGAACCGTTCGTGACCGAAGTGTCTTTCCCGCTGGATGCGTTTGAGGACGGCTTGGTCGAGGGGCAAGAATTGGTGGTCATGGAAATCCTAAACGTTGCGGCATGCGGCGGTACGGGTCTTACGACTTTCTTCGAGTTCTTCATCAATGACGAACCGGAACCCCTTGTCGTGGATGGCTATACGGATGAAATCTGTTTGGGTGATACCATCACCTTGGAGCCACTCATCAGTGGGGGATATGGCAACTACGTGTACGACTGGGATACCGGCCAGGATACGCCGACCATTGATGTCAATCCGGCGCTGACCACGACCTATAATGTGATTGTGGGCGACACCTGTGGTATGCCTTCGGACGGTGCAGACATCACCATCAACGTGGCCGAATTCCCACCGTTCGAAGTCGTCATTGACAACGGTGACGTGGAACTCAACTGCGGTGAGTTTGTGGAAGTCTTGGCTACCGCTTCGGGTGGCGATGGCAACTACAGCAACTGGCTCTGGACCAACGAAGATGGCGTGAACCTTTTCGGTTGGGAAAACAGCCTGTTCTACAGCACTTGGAGTGGCGCTGAACAGATTATCGTATCTGTGCAAGATGGCTGTGGCTTTACCGCCACAGATACCGTAGATGTCATACTGGACGTACCCACCTTGGAAGTCACAATGGTTGATTCCTTAGAGGTAGGATGCAACGAGCAGTTTACGCTTGTACCGGACATTGAAGGCGGCGCAGAGCCCTTCTTCTACAATTGGTATGTCAATGGCTTTTGGACCGATTGGGCCGAAACCTTCACCTACAGCACCGATGTAGACGTGGAAATCAGCGTAGACATTTCTGACAACTGTGGCCAAACCGAAAACTTTGTCATCCCCATCAACGTGGTGGTGGTACCGATTGAGATCACCATGGATGACTACGTCACCGGGCCTTGTACCGAGGTGTTCGTGATCGACCCCACGGTGACCGGCGGGAACAACGACTTTGATTACACCTGGACCAACAACGCAGGCGCTACAGTCTCGACCAGCTCTGCACTGAACTACTCTTCGGACGAAGACCAAACCATCACCCTGACTGTTGAAGACAGCTGTGGAGGCGAGGCCACAGCCCAGATAGAGGTGGACATCGAAAACCCAGAAGTGACCGTTGACCTCGGCGAGGACATCAACGCCAGCTGCATCGACAACACTGAGGTAACCGCCGATGTGCTCACCGGAGCGGGCGGCTACGGCTACACCTGGAGCGTCGATGGCAATACCGAGGCGACCGGTGCAAGCAACACCTTCAGCTGGCAAACCTTCGTGACCCAGCAGGTGAACGTAGACGTGGTGGACGCCTGTGGCGGCACCGCCAGCGACTCGCTGATGATCATCATCCCGAACATTCCATTGAGCATCACCGCAACTCCTGACACCGCCATTTGCTTTGGCCAGGACGTGGAGCTCAACGTGGAAGCCTTCGGTGGTGAGGGCGGCTTTACCTATTACTGGAACGAGTTCGCGCAAGCGGGCCCAACCGTTTCGTTCACCCCAAGCGGCCCCGGCACTTACTCAGTGGCTGCCACCGATCTGTGCGGATACGTGATCGAAACCGAAATCGAAGTGGACGTGCAGGACGTGACCGCACTCTTCCAAGTGACCTACGTGTCTGACACCGAAGTGCAGTTCACGGCCACTCCTGTTCCAGAAACCCAGCCGGACTTCAACTTCTACTGGGACTTTGGCGACGGTGCTACTTCAGAAGAGGAAAACCCACTGCACACCTACGACGGCCTGGACCAGTACCTCTCGTGGATGACCGTAGTGAACGGCATCGGCTGCCGCGACAGCGTGAGCATCTTGATCGATTCTCCCATCAGCCTGTACGTGCCCAACGCCTTTACCCCCAACAACGATGGCATCAACGATGTGTGGGCCCTGCACGGCGCCGGCATCAGCGAGTTTGAGATCATCGTCTTTAACCGCTGGGGTGACGTAGTCTACCAAAGCACCGACCTCAACGGCGTGTGGTTGGGTGACAACCAAGGCACCGGCGAGTACTACGTGCCCGACGGCGTGTACCCCTGGTTGATCAAACTGAAAGGAAACGATACCGAAGCCTTTGAAAGACGCGGTCAGGTGACCGTGACCCGTTAAGCACGATATCAACACCCATTGGAACCCTCGGTGAATACCGGGGGTTCTTTTTTTTACCCCGTTTCGTGTGATTTGTGTAGTTTGTACACTTTCTAAACCAGAACCCGCGCCATGAGCCAAAACCAATCGTTCCGTTCCGCCTTCATTGCTGTGACCTCCCTGTTCTTCATGTGGGGCTTCATCACGGTGATCGTTGATGCGTTTATTCCCCGTTTGAAGGATGTTTTCGAGTTGTCTTACCTGCAAGCAGGCATGGTGCAGATGGCTTGGTTTTCGGCCTACTTCTTCTTGAGTGTACCCGGCGGAATCATGATCCGTAAGGTGGGCTACAAAAAGGGCATCATCATCGGTTTGGCCACGGCGGCCACCGGTTGTTTGATGTTCTACCCGGCGGCGGGTGAACGTGTGTTTGGACTGTTCCTAGGCGCCCTGTTTATTGTGGCTGCCGGTTTGACTGTACTGCAGGTGGCGGCCAACCCGTACATCTCGGTACTGGGCGACCCTGCTCGAGCTTCAAGCCGACTGAACCTGGCGCAGGCCTTCAACTCCTTGGGAACCACTATTGCCCCCATCATTTCGGCGGCGTTCCTGCTGTCGGATAAGATCCTGACTGGAGACGAGCAGGCACAACTTGACGATGCAGCGCGCGAGGCCTACTACGCCACCGAAGCAGCTGCGGTGCAAACGCCTTTCCTGGCGTTGGCCGGTGGCTTCTTGTTGTTGGCAGGTATCATCGCTGCGGTGAAGCTGCCCAAGATCTTGGGTTCTTCCAACGATACCGATGCGGTGCAAACCGGCGACGGCGCAACTGCGGGCTACAAGCGCGTATGGCAAGACAAGCGACTGCGTTTTGGTGCTCTGGGCATCTTCGTATACGTGGGCGCTGAGGTGGCCTTGTCCAGCTACATGGTGAACTACGGATTGCACTTGGGCATGGCCGAAGCGGTATCCTCAAGTCCCATACTCAGTGCATTGGCCGAATTTTCGGCGATGATCAAAGGCGTGGAGCTGGCTGAGATGGATTCTAAGGCCATTGTAGGCGTGCTCTTGGCCCTGTACTGGGGTGGAGCCATGTTGGGACGATTCATCGGTTCTGTGCTCATGCAATCGATTGCAGCCAACCGCCTGCTGACCATCTTTGGTGGCATTGCGGCGAGCTTGGTGCTGCTCAGCATCGTGACCTCGGGCACTACTGCCTTCTTGGCGCTGCTGGGTGTGGGGCTGTTCAATTCGATCATGTTCCCGACCATTTTCTCGCTCGGTATTTCCAAGTTGGGCAACGATACACCTTACGGTTCAGGTATCCTGTGTACCGCGATTGTGGGGGGTGCATTCATCCCACCAACGCTCGGTGTGTTGGTAGACGCCAGCGGTTGGGCTGTGGCACTCATGCTGCCCATCGTGTGCTACGCCTATATTGCATGGTATGGACGTGCCAAATTCCAACGCGACACCGCCGCAGCCTGATTTCTGGGTGCGTAAACTGACTGTTCAAGACGCACCGGAGGTGAACGCATTGTTCACTTCGGTGCGTTTTGAGTTGGCGCTACGCGGATTGGACCTGTGGCAACACGGGTATCCCAATCCCGCACAGCAGTTGGCGGACTTGGAAGCCGGCAACATGTGGGGCATGGGCCAAGACCGACTCGCCACCGTGGTGACCCTGGACTTCAATGCTGCGCCGCAATACGATGAGGTGCATTGGCGCATACCAGCAGAACGGCCGTTGATCATCCACCGCCTGGCCACCCGGGCCAGCAACCAAGGGCAAGGGTGGGGGCACCGCATGCTGGAGTTCTACGAACGTCAGGCAAAAGCCCTCGGGGCCGATGCCATCCGATTGGACACCTACCTGGTCAACTCCCGAAACATGCAGTTTTACCGCAAGCGTGGCTACTCCGAAGCACCCGAACGGGTGTACTTCACCCCGCAAGCCTGGCCCTTTGCGTGCTTTGAAAAAGCCGTGACGCCGGACTGACCACAGAAATCCCCGAAATTCGCCGCATGCCATTGCGAAACCTGCTTCCCCTGTTGGCCATCCTGGCAGCTGCTTGTTCTTCTTCCAACGCTCCTGTGAGCATTGGAATCAGCCACAACCGCGCTCATTTGGAGCGCCTGCAAACGCTGATGACCGGGCATTTCACCAGCTCCGCACAGAGCGCCGCCGACACCAACTACTTTGACATCACCCTGCACATGAATCCTGTTTGGGACCCCGACAGCAGCCGCTTTTGGCTGTATGTGGAGCAAGCGGCCACGGCCAACTTGGACCGTCCCTACCGCCAACGCGTGTATGCCGTGCAACAGTTGGAAGACAGCGTGTTCCGCAGCGACATCTACAACTTGCCCGTGGATTCACTGGTGGTTGGATTCCGAGGCCAAGAGGACTACTGGAGTACCCTCCATCCCGGTTCACTCACCCTCAAGCAGGATTGTGAAGTATACCTGGCGCTTCAGCCCAACGGCACCTACACAGGCAGCACTAAAGGCAAAGGGTGTTCCAGCACCTTGTACGGCGCATCGTACGCCACCAGCGAAGTGACCATCGCCGCCGACCAAGTCCAAAGCTGGGACCGCGGATTTGACAGTCTGGATGTGTACATCTGGGGCGCAGAGCACGGACCTTACATCTTCGACCGCCAGCCCTGATGTGCGGATTCGCTGGATACTGGGAGCACGGTAAAAACCCGCGTTTGTCCGAGGGCACCGCGGACCGCTTGGCCCACCGCGGGCCCGATGCTTCAGGGGAATGGCGCAACCGCAACCTCCACCTGATCCACACCCGGCTGAAGATCCAAGACGTCTCGGACCGGGCCAACCAACCCTGGGTGCACCACGCCGAAAAGGCCGTCATGGTGTTCAACGGCGAGGTGTACAACGCGGATGAGCTCCGCCCACAGTTGGGGCGGCTGGGCGTTACCTTCCAAACCCATTCCGACACCGAAGTCCTTTTTCATTGGCTCTTCAAAAAGGGCATGGCTGGGCTTGCCGACGTGAACGGCTGCTTTGCCTTGGCCTACTACGACCTTGAACGCGGAGAGCTGACCTTGGCCCGGGACGCCATGGGTATCAATCCGCTGTACATCAAGGAGACCGAACACGGGGTGCAATTTGCATCTGAGGCGCATGTGCTACTGGGCGACAACCCTGCCTGGTCTTCAAGTGGGGTGGCCCAGTGGCTGAGCTTGACGTTTGAAGACCCATCAACGCCGCTGGTGGAGGGTGTGCGTTCCTTGGCCCCCGGAGAGGTGTGGACTTCCACTTCCGAATCTTGGACAGTAACTCCTAGCATTTCAGAACAGCCAGAATCCTTGTTGGAAGCCCTGCGCGAGTCGGTGTTCGACCGTTTGGTGAGCGATGTACCGCTTGGCAGCTTTCTTAGTGGAGGTCTCGACAGCGCTGCGGTTACGGCGTTGGCCAGCAAGCGCTACGGCGGGTTGAAGACCTTTGCGCTTGGGTTCGAAGGCAAGGGGTTGTTGGACGAACGCGATGCGGCCCGGGTTACTGCAGAGGCCTTGGGCACCGACCACCACGAACTCGTGCTGACCGAAGACGACATGCTCGGCAGCTTGGACGCGTGGATCAACGCGCTGGACTTGCCCTTTGGCGACGCGAGTGCGTTGGCAGTCTATCACCTGAGCCGTTTTGCACGCCAACACGTGACCGTTGCCCTCAGTGGGGATGGCGCAGACGAACTCTTTGCCGGCTACCGCAGGTATGTGGCTTGGGACCGCGCGAAGCATGCGGGTACAGGTGTGCAAAAACTGGCGGGGAGCAAGTGGGCTGGAGCTGTGCTGAATGCCTTGCCTGCAAGCCGTGAAACCACACTTGGTCTCAAGGTCCACCAAGCCGAAAAGATGCGCGCGTTGACTGCGCTTGCTACGCCTGAACGGTATGCCTACTTGACCCGCTTTGTGCAGCCTGAATTGGTCTCTGAGGTGTGGAGCGGAACGTGCCCTGCATTGCCTCAACCCCAAACCTTGCAAGCGGTCTTGCGGGAGGACCAGTCTCGCGTGCTCGCCGGAGACATGCTGGCGAAAGTAGACCGCATGAGCATGGCCCATGGGCTGGAGGTGCGTGTGCCCTTCTTGGATCCGCGTGTGGTACGCGCGGCGCGGGCCTTACCCGAGTCAGGACTGATCAAAGCAGGTGTGGGTAAGCACGCGTTGCGTGAAGCGTTGCGCGAGGAGCTGCCTAAAAGCGTATTTGACCGGCCCAAGCACGGGTTTGAAATTCCCATGGAGCGCTGGTTAAAAGGACCGTTGGCGGTCGATGTAAAGCGTGTTGTGAACGCGGAGGTTTTGACCCCAGAGATGGGTTGGAAATCCCAAGGGTTGGACGAGGTGACCGGCGCCTTTTTTAAAAGGCCTACGCCGGCGTTGACCCATTTGGTGTGGAACCTGTGGGTGTTTGGACGCTGGCTTACTCGGTGAGGTTGTGGTGCATGTTGGCCAGCTGCTTGCGCAGGGTCTGGATCAACTCAAACTTCTCGTTGTTTTCGTTGTCCGGATCGGCCACCCAGTCGCGGAGCAAGAGTTCTGCTTCGAGCACGTGTTCTTCGCGGTAAGGGCCTTCCATGTTGTCCATGATGGTATAAATCTCCACCAGTTGCGGGTAGTCGCCTTCGATGGCCATGCGGCACAGGGGCTCGAGGTCTTCCACGGGTTGGAGGCTGCTGCTCCACACAAAGCTCAGGATTTGGGTGCGAATGGGGGCAAAGCGCTCTTCCACCGCGGCGTCCATCAACGCGCGTTCAGCAGCGGTGATTTTGAGCTCCGAGAGCATGGCGTGCACGCTGGCGCGGATGGCTTCGTCGTCGCTGTCGCGCAGCAATACCAGCAGCGGTTCAATCAACGCGGCATCGCCCAGATCACGGGCATCCTTGATGGCTTGTTGCACCAGCACGGGTTGTGAGGCAAACAGGTTCTTTTCGATTTCTGCGCGTTTTTGCTTGGCGGTGTTCTCGGACATGGGGGCGTGGATTGGCGGGCAAAGATAGCAACGGCTCAGCGCAAGGACTCCAGTACTGTGCGGAATTCCATGAGTACCATGGCGGTGGCGCCCCAGACAAAGTCGGACTCCAAGGCAAAACCAGCCACTTCGATGCGCGTGCCGGCTACTCCTGTGGGGACTTTGCGTTTTTCCAAGGTAACCGGGTCCAGGAGGAGGGAGAGGGGTGTTTCCAGCACAGCGTCTACCTCACGTGGGTCGGGCACCCACGTGGGTTTTTCTGGTGTCCAGCCCAGGTAAGGGTGCATGATGAAGTTGCTGGGCGGAATGTAGAGCGAGGTCCATTTGCCCAACACCTCTACCTGTGAAGGCGCCACACCGACTTCTTCTTCGGTCTCGCGCAAGGCGGTGAATTGGTGATTGGGGTCTTCGGGTTCTTGCTTGCCGCCTGGAAAAGAGATTTGGCCACTGTGCACCCCAGGGTAGGTGGGACGGCGCATCAATACCGTGTGCAGTTCATCCGCTTCAGGGTAGACCAGCATCATGACTGCCCCGATTTTGGGCGATTTGCCTTGTGCTTTTGCCGCCTGCGGGGTGGGCCGTTTGAAGGGCATCAGCCGGTCGTGCGCATCTTGCCCTGGCAAGGGTTGGCGAATGGCCGTACGAATCATGGCTTCGGTCACCTGCATACCCGCAAAGGAACAGTAATTTCGCCGCCAACACCTGCCATGCCCGTATTTCTACTCACCCAAGACTTGGTTTTCCCTAACCCCATGCACGCCGATGAACAAGGCTTGCTGGCGGTGGGCGGGGACCTAAGTATGGACCGGCTGCTGCTGGCCTACGAGTCGGGCATTTTTCCGTGGTACAACGACGACCAACCTTTGCTCTGGTGGAGTCCGGACCCGCGCTGTGTGCTTCAGCCTTCCGAGGTGAAAGTCAGTAAGAGCATGCGCAACGTGCTCAACCGCGCGGATTTTGAAGTGACTGCGGACCAGGCCTTTCCCGAGGTGATTCGCGCATGCATGGACACCCGCAAGCGCGAGGGCACTTGGCTCAACGAGGACATGGTATCGGCCTACATCAACTTGCACCGCTTGGGCATTGCCCATTCCATCGAAGTCTGGCGCGGCGACGCGTTGGTGGGTGGGCTGTACGGCTTGAGTTTGGGCAACTTGTTCTTTGGCGAGTCCATGTTTTCAAAAGCCAACAACATGTCAAAAGTGGCCTTTATCTGCCTTGCCCGCGGGCTGGAGCGGTGGGGCATGCCCTTGATCGATTGCCAAGTGGAGAACGACCATTTGATAAGCTTGGGCGCCCAGGCCATGCCACGTGCGGAATTTTTGGAACATTTGCGCCGCGGGATGGAAGCGCCTACGCGCCTCGGCAGTTGGTCCGATGCAACGGTCTTCCACCCTTGAACCCCATGACTAAACGCCTCATTTCATACTGGTTCCGCCGCAGTGGATGGATTTTCACGGGAACGCTGCCCAAGCGGTTGAACAAATCGGTCATTGTGGCCGCGCCGCACACGCGTACGCGTGATTTGATGGTGGCGTTTGGGGTGATGAGCCTGACCCATTTCCGCACAGGAATTTTGGTGGATGAGCGCCGGATGAAGGGCCTTTCCGGACTGTTGCTGCGCATGTGCAAGGTGGTGCCCTTGCCTGCAGACCGCGAAGCGGCCAAAGCACAACTGCTGGACGCCTATGCTGCTCACCGCACCTGTAGTTTTGTATTCACCCCCTACCGCAACGGCAAGCGCACCGAGCTGTGGGACGACCTGTTTTACGAGATCGCCTCCGAAACCGGGATGCCGATTGTGCCCGTGGGATTGGACCACCGCAATCGCCGGGTGAAGTTCCACACGTACTTCTACCCAAGTATTGATTCCAAACGCGACCTTGGATTCCTAAAACGGTACTTCCAAAGCTTTGACCGCTAGTGGTGGTAACTTGATTGGGGTTCTTGATAAATGCCGATGTGCCAAGGGTTTGGTGTATTATCGGATCGTTAATAACGTGTGAATAGAAAGGTTGACGGCCTCCTGTGTGCGGGGGACACTTTTGATACCTTGCCACTGGAGAACACAAGGACATACCCCCTTTTTGTTGCCGTTGTTATCGGCCGGCTGAGATGCCCGGCCTTGGAATCTTTTTGTTGACTTTTTTACCCGAGCAGTGATCATGGACAAGTACGACTACCTTCTGTTGGACATCATCCACGCGTACAAAAAAACCCACCACGAACTCATTCGTCTGGGGGTGATTGAGCAAACCTTTTGGAAGCGCATCGAAAACGATGTGACCCTCTCAGTAGGCAAAGCCAAAATCGGCGAGCGCATCACCAAACTGTACCTCGATGGTTTGATCCAAAACAAAGGAGGATACACCTTGACCAAAAAAGGACGAGAGGAACTCAGCTGCAGTATGGCAGCGTGAACCTCAACAGAATTAAGTTGAATCTCGGGCGGTCTTCGGACCGCCCTTTTTTTATCCTGATGCTTTGCGGGTATTGGCTGGAGGCCTTATTCCGCCTTCGGTATAGGTGTGTCGGCACGAACTGGCACTTCAACAATGACAGCTGCGAACCCGCTATTTTTACGCGTAATCACCCATGACTGAACGCCCCAACAGCCCCTTGAAACGCCTGGCGTGGTTCCTTGGCTGGGACACCACCCCCGACGAATACATTCCCGATGCGGAAGCCAAGCGCAATGCCGCCTTGAGCGATCCCGACCCCCTTTGGAACGCAGGCCCGCTTCCCGGGCAAGCCTTGCCATCCACCTTCCATACCTTGATGCGTGGGGGGTACAGCCTGTACCTGGTGGCGCCTGCTGAAATTGAGTCCATCGGCGAAGCCCTTGAAGCGTGGGAGCGAGAAGGACACACGGCCACGCGGCTGCCCTTGAAGTGGCACGCACACGATCCACTCACCCTTGTAGAGTTGCCTCAGGAGGTGGGGTTTGCACAAGCGTTTGACTTGCTGGGGTGGGTGCCGTTTCACCCTTCGAGCCAGTTGGGTGAGCGTGATGTGCGCTTGTATGCCCTGCACCGAGAATCCGAGCAATCGTTCTACGCCATGGTGGAACCCAAGAGTGACTTTATCATTGGCCGCTTCCGCAATTACCAAGCGTTCTGCACGCATGTGCCGGGCATTTGGGCCTTCCCAGAGCCGGTGGTTGAATACCAAGACGCCCCCCAACGTCCGAGCTACAACGAGGCGCTGGACACCTGGGGCATCCACGAATTGGTCTTGCTGGACACCCAACGCAACACCCATGAGGTGGCGCTGCCGATTGCGCAGTCATCTGTTCCGGGATTGCCACATGCTTCGGAAGGATGAGTTGGTTGAAACGTTTGTTTGGTAGCGCTACCAAGAGCAGCGGTGCGTTACGTCAGGAGCCGTTTGGAGACGGTTTCTTGCTGCAGGATTCTACCGGAAAGTGGGTGGCTTGGGTCAACGAGGTGGGCAAAGAACTGCGTAATCTGGAAACCAGCGAAGTGCAAGTGTTTGGGGGAGGACGTGTTGCCATTCAAGGCCCCCAAGATGCGTTTCCAATCCTGTGGAATGCCCAGCAGGAGGTCCTGGTTCCGCCCGAGTACCGAAGCTACCAAGCGCTCATTCCAGGGCGATTGTTGGTAGCAGTCACCGAAGCCTACACCAAACAACTGTTCTTCTGGAATGGCGAGCGCGCACTGCCTGAGCCGGTGGCTGGCGCTACGCGCACCGAAAGTAAAGACACTGTAATAGTGTTCAACAAGTCCCAGGACAGATGCGGGTTGGTGCGTTTGCCCGCTGACGACATGCCAGTGCTGGAATGGGCGGAGATCAAAGGTGCAGGTCTCGATCATTTTGCGGCACGCAAGGACCCGAACAAACAGAATTGGAATCTGCTTGGTCCAGACGGTTCGGCCTTGGTGGACTTGGAGTTGGCTTCGATCACGCCACCCACCTGGCAAGTCAAAGAAGCCTGGAAGGCCGATCCAAACGTACCGGGCGAAGTGGTGGTCTGCTTCCGTACCCCGGGCATGGAAGAAGGGATGGCGGTAGCGCGCGGAACGACTGGAGAATTGCGCGCGTTCCGTGCAGGAGCAGAAACGGTATTGTTTCCCTGGCCCGGCTAGCGCGAAGTGATCTTTTTGCAACATCCAGCCCGTACCTTTAAGCTATGAAACACCGGTTCTTGCTGCTCTTGGCACTTGTTCCCGCCGGCTTGTTTGCCCAACTGATCGGCAGCGATACTCCGCCCGATCCTTCCGCAGACATCTGCGACATTCCCATATACCTCGATCCTGATGGCACCAACAACACCAGCGGTTACCTGGTGGGCGAGGTGGTGGAAGATTTTATCCTGTACGACGCCGAGGGCACGGGTTATCAATTGTCAGAGGCGCTAGCTGAGGGCCCCGTTCTTTTGGTGTCGGGCAGATACACCTGTCCGCGTTTCCGCGTCAACCTGAACAACATCGCTCAAATTCAAGAAGACTTTGGCGATCAGCTCACCGTGTGGCTTCCGTGCTGCGTAGAGGCGCATCCACACACTGACATTTCGCCCTATTTCGGGTATGTGAATCCGGCCACCTCCAACATCACCCTTGGCATCATTTACGACCAACCGGACACTTACCAAGACCGCATCAACACGGTCAACGACATGCTAGAAAACCTCGATGTGCCCGCCCCCGTTTTGCTGGACACCCCTTGCAACGATTGGTGGGACGCCTACGGCCCGGCTGAGAACAACGCGTATCTGATTGAAACCGACGGCACCGTGGTGCTCAAGCACGGCTGGATGAACGGCTTTGGCATGGACCTGCACGACGACCTCACCACATACTTCGGAGGCGAGGTGGACAGCACCACCTACGACGGCACCTTTTACATCACCGACGACTTTACCACCGCCACGCAGTTCACCAACCTGCTGCTGGCTGCCGAAACCGATGTGATCAACGACAGCGAGGACAACGTTCAAATCCAGGTGGCCCGCGAGATCCTTTCTGCGACGCCCGACTGGGAGTTTTCGATGTGCTTTGGCCTTTGTTATAGCCCTGATATTGATACCATCTCCTTTACCGTCTTTGAAGGGTACGAGGCGGAATTCACCCTCTACCATTACCCCAACGGGATTCCCGGTGAGAGTGAAGTCAAGCTGACCTTTACCAATCTCAACAACCCGGAGAACACCTACACCTGGTTGGTGGAAGCAAGCTCGGATTACGTGGGGGTGGAAGAACACCTGGCTGTAGACGCGTGGCTGTGGGACGGACAATCGCTCACGGTGCGTCATCCGGATTGCGCTCAAATGGACGTGCGTCTGTGGAGCACCGACGGCCGATTACTCACCGTTTCGAGAGGGGCGTGCGGCGTTATGGTGCCCGGCGCGCCTGGAGTGGTGCTCGCCGAGGTGAGCTACTTGGGGCATCGTTTTGTGCGTCGGTTGGGGGTGCAGTAGGTGCGTATACGCGTTTCTATCCGTTTATAAACGCTTCGCTCCCGGCTAGTATGGAGACCTGCTTCGAACTTTGAATTGGGGGCGCCAACGTCCCCCTATGGTGGGGGCACGCGCGCGCGAGTCTCTCCGAAATTCCGACCTTGAGCCCATGCGTACCCTCCTGTTTTTTCTGCTTGCTGTAGCAGCCATAGTGGCCTGCGATTCTCCCCGAGACACCGCAGCCTCGGTTCCCGAGAGGGCCGACAAAGAACATTCCGCCGAGGCCAATTACACCGAGTACTGCGCCAGTTGCCACGGCCAGCAATGCGCCGACTTTGTCCAACGCGAGTGGATTTACGGCAACTCTTGGATGGAAGTGTGGAACAGCATCATCGTGGGCTACCCCCAAGACGGGATGGCTGCGTTTGGAGAGACCTTCACCACCGGCGAGTTGACCGACCTGACGCATTACGTGATGAACGCCCAAGAAGACGTGGCGTTTGAAGCCTACAAAAACCGGCCCCGTGAGCTGCAGACTGCCTGGAAGACCGAAGCCTTGGAGTTTGAGGCAGAGCTCGTGGCCGACGACCTGGAGGTGCCCTGGGGCATGGCTTTTTTGCCCGACGGCAGCATGCTGGTGACCGAACGCGTGGGGCGACTGACCCAAATCTCCCCCGAAGGCCAGCGCACCGAAATCATCGGCGTTCCGCAAGTGGTCAGTCGCGGTCAAGGCGGGATGCTCGATGTGGAATTGCACCCCGACTATGCACGAAACGGTTGGGTCTATCTGTCATACTCCAAGGCGCATCCTACGCAGTTTCGCATGAGTACGACGGCGGTTGAACGCGGGCGCATCGTGGACGGGCAATGGGTAGACGCGATGGAAATTTTCGAGGCCTATCCCTATGACATCAACTTCCACCACTACGGTTCGCGTTTGAAGTTTGACCAAGAAGGGTCGCTCTGGATTACCGTGGGAGAGCGCGGTAAGCGCGACGTCAATCCCCAGGACCTCAGCAGGGATTGTGGCAAATTGCACCGGGTGCTGGCCGATGGCCGTCCGCATCCGGGCAACCCGTACTTCGGGGAGCAGGACAAACGCGAGACCATCTATTCCTACGGACACCGCAACCCGCAAGGCCTCTCCATCCACCCCGAGACCGGACAGGTGTGGGAGCATGAACACGGCCCGCGCGGCGGGGACGAAATCAACAAGATTCAACCCGGCGTCAATTACGGGTGGCCCGTGATCTCCTTCGGGGTGGAATACAACGGCAACCACTTCACACGGTACACCGAACGGGCGGGCATGGAACAACCCGTGCATTATTGGGTGCCGTCCATTGGCCCCTGCGGACTGGAGATTGTGCGCTCAGATCGCTACCCCGAATGGCAAGGCAACTTCCTGGTGGGATCCCTCAGCTTCGAATACCTTGAGCGCTGCGTCATGGAGGGCGAACAGGTGGTGCATCGTGAACGTCTGCTGCCCGGCGTGGGCCGCGTGCGTGAGATCGAAACCGGTCCAGACGGCTTCCTGTACGTGGCCGCAGAAGGACCCGGTCGGGTCATTCGGTTGGTGCCCAAACGCAAGTAAATAGATTATGTCTATCAATAGTTATTTCCAATCAATTTTACATATGAAGTGTTGGGGCAGACCTTTGTCCCATGACAACATCACACCCCAACACCCCCTTGCAAAACCGCATTGGCCTTGCCCCCGAAGCTTCAGAAGAACTTGCCCTCGCACTCGGCGATTTGCTGGCCAACTACAGCGTGTTTTATCAGAATGTCCGCGGTTTCCATTGGAATGTTCGTGGAGAGAAATTCTTCGAACTCCACGCGAAATTTGAAGAGCTCTACAACGACCTGCTGCTTAAAGTAGATGAGGTAGCCGAGCGCGTGCTTACACTGGGCCACACCCCGGAGCACACGTACAGCACATACCTCAAAACGGCTGTCATTGAGGAAGCCACCGAGGTGCACAATGGCCGCAGCGCGGTGACCTCCATCTTGGATGCGTTCAAAAAACTGCTGATCATGCAACGACGATTGCTGGCCCAAGCCGGTGAGGCAGAAGACGAAGGCACCGCAGCACTCATGAGCGACTACATCCGCGAGCAGGAAAAACTGGTGTGGATGTACAGCGCCTACTTGCACTGATCGGAGGCAATGCCCAACTTGGGTGTATGAAACGGACCCTTCTTGTTGCCGCCGGATTGGTGGCCATCAGCATTGTGCTGGTGATTTTGATGTTCAATGACGGCAAATGCCAGTACGGCGTTTTTGTCCGCAACCAGACTTTGGGTACCGTCGTGGTCAAGTACCAAACGCAAGTGGGCCGCGAAGGTCCTGAATCGGGCGAGGTGCGCATGGGACCCGGAGAACGGGGTGAGGTGTTTCAAACCACCGCATTTGAAACCACTGACGGCAGTAGCAGCATCGACCCGGCGCATTGCACTCAAGTGGCTGACTACCTGGTGGTGTATAACGAAGACGACATCCGCTCCATCATCGAGTGGTGCGATCCGCGCATCGAACTCATCCACGAAGACATGGGGCAAGGCACCTTTGAACTGACGGTAGTTCCGGAAAACTTCAATCCCAACCCCGAGCTACCAGAATAGGCTAAGCCGCCCGCACCGTACGCCGGAACCCCACGGTGGCCAGCAGGCCTACCGCTGAAAACCCGGCCAACATCCAGAAGGTGTATTGGTGCCCGGTGATGCCGGGATAAGTGTCGTAGAAGTAGCCCATGAACCGCGCCATGTAGATGTCCGGCAGGTAACCGATGATGGATACCAACCCCACGGCGGTTCCGGTGACCGCCCAAGGAATGCGGCCTTCTTCCAAAATCGCGTAGTACAAACCACGCAAGGCGTACATGCCGCAGGCCACACAGGTAAGTGTGCCTCCAAACACGACCCAGTTGCCGGCGGCAACCGCACCGGTACCAATCATCACGCTGCCCCCCAATATGAGCACAAACATCCACTGTACCATGCGCGAGGTGGTGAACATGGTGGCCAACACGCCGGCGCCCACAGCGGCCAACGGACGGAGCCACAACGCCTGGCTGGAATAGGCCGCGGCAGCCTGCTCGGTCAGGTCTAGGTAGTCTTGGGCAAACTGAGGAAAGCCGTCGGTGACGCGGTACCCACTGTAAGCGCACACCACAATCGCAGCTTGCCACCACACTTGTGGAATGCGGGTCACTTTGCCCAAGTCTTTGTACTCGAACTGGGGCCCAGTCTTTTCTTTTTGGCGAGGGCGAAGGGTGATGAACACCACCACTCCTGCACCAATCACAAACCACGAAAAGTAGCGCACGACCTGGGCAAAAGCAGCGGTACGCTCGGCATCGGACACCTGTTCCCCCACATCGGGCATCAAGGCGCTGAAAATGCTCACTGCCGAGGTGGCAATCAGTGCAGCGCTGAGTCCGCGCCCCCCGTCCAACAACCCAAAAGCCATGTTGGATCCGCCCACACCTCCAGCCTCACGCGTGGCGCGCAAGAGTGGAGACCAAAACAGCAAGATGGTAGACAAACCCCAAAAGGCATAGAGCATCATAAGGATGCTGTAACTGGGCACTTGCGCAAGCAGAAAGCCACTGGCACCGGTGCTGAACAAAGCCAAGGTCATCAGGTAGCGTGGAGAGAATTTATCGGCCAAGGGCCCACCCAAGAGGTAACTGACCAGGGCCACCACACCATAGGCCGCGAAGCAATTGCCGAGCTGGGTGTTGTCGATGCCGAGCACGTCCAGGTAGGTCACCCGAAAGATGCGGGTGAGCACAAAGGGCAGGAAGAAAATGGATTCTCCGGCAATGATCAGGGTGATCAACGACCACCATCGGGATGCGGGTTGGCTGGACATGCGCCCACAAGGTAGTACCTTATGGACGTGAAGACGCGCACTCGCATCGGTTGGCTTTGTGGCCTGTTGTTGGCCCAATGCTGTGGGCTAGCCCAAAAATGGGAGCCCAGTGTAGATCTCTACGCCGTGAATCACTTTGCGTTCGACCCTGATTTTGACACCAGGAAAACCGGCGTGCGTTGGGCAGGGGCCGGCCTCGGATTCCAGCGCGAATTGACCCAGAGTTGGGACATGACCGTGCGTGCAGGCATCAATTTGGCGCGACCGCGACCGGCATTCCGTCCGGACAACGGAGAATTCTCTGCCTTTGGGAGCGGGCACATTGCGGTACTGGCTGCACGAAAAACCGACCATTGGATGTGGTCGGCCGGAGTACTGCTGAGCCAACACGTATGGGTGTATGACCGCACTGGTGTACCTGACTCGATTCCCGCAACCCGTCCGCTGCTGCAAACCCGGACTTGGGCTGTAGGGGTGCAATTGGAAGGGTTCTACCGTGTGCACGATGCGTTTCACGTAGGGGCCGTTTGGCGCCCGACCTACTTCCGCTTTTCGGACCGCAATCCGGGGGCGGGAGAACATGTGCTGAGCCTGACGGTTCGCTACTACTGGAAACGCATGCCTGACCCAACCCATTCCTCATAAACAATGCACTGCTGGTGGATGAACGCCAGCGCCAACTCGGCGAATTTCTAGTGGGACGCTCGTTGCCTTTTCGTCAGAAACGGCAGGTGGGCCCGTTCACCTTTATCGACCACATGGGGCCCACGGTCTTGGACGGCACCTACATGGATGTAGATCAACATCCCCACATAGGGCTCAGCACCTTGACGTATCTCTTGGAAGGAGAGGTGGAGCGCCGCGATTCTACGGGAGCGCACCAGCGCATCGGTGCAGGGGATGTCGGGTTCATGACCTCGGGAGCCGGAGTGACTCACACCGAACGCACTCCCGGGGACCGTAGGAACGGCCCTTTTCGCATCCACGGGTATCAGGTGTGTATGGCCCGCGCTGCCAAATGTATGGTCTATCTCACCCCATCTTTGGTGTTTTCCACACCCTCAAATGCACCTTTCTTCCCAATGCCTACACCCGTTCCTGAAAGAATGCGGACCTTTGCCGCCTTTAACGCCTTCGGCAAATCCCGTCCTTTTGGAAAACTTCGCACGCCTCGGCCTCTCGGCCCCTTTGCTCAAAGCCATCGGTCAACTCGGCTTTGAAACCCCCACCGACATTCAAGCCCAAGCCATCCCACACCTGCTGGGAGGCGACCGTGATTTCATCGGTCTGGCCCAAACCGGTACGGGTAAAACCGCGGCGTTTGGCCTGCCGTTGTTGGATCTGTTGGACCCTGAACAAAAGCACACCCAGGCATTGATTCTGGCGCCAACCCGTGAACTCGGTCAGCAGATTGCCCAGCAGATTGATTTGTTCGCGGGCTTCCAAAAGGGGATCCAAACCTTGGCGGTGTACGGCGGTCAAAACATCGCCACCCAGATGAAGCTGCTCAAAACGCCGCGTCAAGTCATCATCGCCACCCCAGGTCGTTTGATCGATTTGGCCAAGCGCAAGGCCGTTCGCCTGGACCGCATCCAATATTTGGTACTCGACGAGGCTGACGAGATGCTCAACATGGGCTTCAAGGATGAGCTCGACACCATTCTGGACTTCACGCCTGAGACCAAGCAAACCTGGCTCTTCTCAGCCACCATGCCAAAGGAGATCCGCCGCATGGTAAATGAGTACATGACCCAACCGGTGGAGGTGCGTATTGATCCCAAGACTGCGGTCAACGCCAACATCGAGCACATGTACACCTTGGTGCGTCACACCGACAAGGCAGAGGCCCTTGCGCGCTTCTTGGATTTGGATCCAGACCTGTACGGCGTGGTATTCTGCCGCACCAAACGCGACACCCAAAACCTTGCGGAAGACCTGTTGAAGCAAGGTTACCGCGCCGACGCGCTGCATGGGGACCTGTCGCAACACCAGCGTGACCGCGTGATGCGCCGATTCAAACACCGCGAACTTCAAGTACTGATCGCCACAGACGTGGCGGCCCGCGGTATCGACGTGAACGACCTGTCGCACGTCTTCCACTACTCACTCCCAGACGATCAGGCGTACTACACCCACCGTTCGGGACGTACCGCGCGTGCGGGCAAGGAAGGGGTATCGTTGGCCTTCATCAACAAAAAAGAGAAGTCCAAGCTCAACCGCATGGCGCACGACCTGGACATCCACTTCAGCCAAGTGATGGTGCCCAGCGCCGAAGACATTGTGGATACCCGGATGGAGAACTGGGCATTGGGTGTGATGGAACAGGGCGGCACCGCCCGCATCCCAAGCGAACTGTTGGAAGCGGTGGACCTCTTGTTCGCGCAAATCAGCAAAGAAGAGCTCGTGGCCCGCTTGGTGGCGCGTGAGCTCGATCGCCTCAACTTGGGGTCAGGCACTGACTTGAACAAACGCGCCACGCGTGAAGAAGTGGACCGCTCGCGTGGCAAAGGCGGACGTTCCGGAGGCGGTTATGGTAAGAAGCGCAGCGGCCATGGTGGCGGTGGAAACCGCAAAGGCGGCTACAAAGGCGGCCGAAGTGGCGGCGGTGGCTACAAAGGCGGCCGTGGTGGCGGTGGCGGCTACAAAGGCGGCAGCGGCGGCGGCGGCGGTTACAAATCGCGCAAGCGCTAATTAGGGCGTTTGCTGGGGTGCGGGAGCCAAGGCGGCTTCCAGCTCCAGGATCTTTACCCGGTTCTCGGCCATTTTGCGCAGGATTTCCACCTGCTTCAGCTGCGTGTTGATGTAGTACTGCTCGCGCGCATTCACCAAAAACAGCGAACTCTCGCCCACTTGAAACAGCTGACGCTCGCCTTGTAACAGGCTGCCGGCGTTTTGCACGGCTTGGCGTTGCACTTCTCGGCGGTCGTCCATCAAAGCCCACCCTGAGCGGAGTGCGGTACTCTTGAGTTCCAAAGACCGCTGCTTGTCGCTGAGTTCATAGCGCTTGGTGGCCAGGTCGATCTCGGTGAGTCGGATGGAAGCGCGTTCCTTGCGCAAAAAGAGCGGAAAGGCCAGGTCAACCCCCACGGCAGCGTCACGCACGGTAATCGGGTCTTCACCACCCAGTGTTTGAGGTGAGGCGAGCCATTGATACTTCAATCCAATTTCAGGCTTGAGTTGCTCGCGCTTCCAGCGCAGGTCCACGTCCTTTTGACCAATGAGCGCTTGTCCTTGAAGCAGAGTGGGGTGGTCGGCGAGCCAAGAACCGTGTGGGGTCGGGAGCTCGGGAATGCCGCCATCCACAGCGTCAATGGCCGGTGGAAGCACAGCGGGGTTCAGCTGCAGGGGTGCGTTGCCTGTGTCCCAGAGGTATGCCTCGAGCAGGGCGCGTTTGAGCATCAGATCTTGTGCGGCCTCCATTTGCAGTTGGCGACGGTTGAGCACTTGAATACCTGCTTCTAGGGTGTCCTGAAAGGGCTTGTCTCCTTGAATGGCACTTTGCACCACACCGTCTCTCCGGGTCTGGGCGAGGGTGACGCTTCCACGGAGGATGTCCTCGCGGTGCCAGGCTTCAAACCATGCCCAATAGGCCATCAGGGCTTGTGAAACCAGCTGGTTGATCATCAAGCGTTGCTCGGATTCTCCCAGAGTCAGGGCAAACTCCGCTTGGCGTAGCGCCGCACGGCGGGCATCGATGATCAGGCCTTGGCCCAATTTGAGCGACACGCCCGCACCCAGCAGTCCGTCAATGGGTACGGCTTGCTCGGGGTTGAGGAAGATACCTCCGGTGTTTTGGTATCCCAGGTCCACATCCATGCCGATGGGGGTGGGGATCTTCAAACCAGCGTCACCAACGCTGTAGTACAGTTTGTCTTCGAACTCTTTGGCGCGAAAGTCGCCGGCCAGCTTGGGGTCAAAGCCGCCGCGGGCCTTCATTTGTTCGGCCTCGGCAGCATCGATTCTCAGGCCAGCCGCCAAAGCGATCGGGTGGTGTTCGAGCACGCGTGCCACCACCTCTTCGGGCAAGAGTACCTGTGCGCTTCCGAGCGTTGGAAGCAGCAGTGCAACAAGTGCAAGGAATCGCATCATTTCTTCGCGGGTTTGCCGCCGGGAGCGGCCGTTTCGGGTTGGTAGAAGTTGGGTGGGAACCCGTTGATCTGGCGCCAGAGTTCGTAGCCTACTGCCACGTCATCCAACAAAACCATGCTGCTGGTACCACCACCCACGCGCAGCGCGTCAGGCCAAGGCTCCGCGTCAGGGTCCGGGGCCACCAGGACGCGGAACTTGCCGTTGGGGCTGATGGTGCGGTCGATCGCATACACCTGTCCGGTGTAAGTGCCTACGCTGGTGTTGGGCCAGCCGGAGAACACAATGGCAGGCCAACCGTCAAACTGGATCTGCACTTCGCGTCCGGCAGACATCAGAGGCAAATCCACCGGTTCCACATACATCTCCACAGCCAAAGCCACATCCGAGGGAACTATGGTCAGCACCGCCTCGCCTTCCTTGAGCGCTTCGCCAAGACCGGTGCGGATGACCTGGGTCACAAAGCCGTCTTGGGGTGCACGGATGGCGTAGAAGCCCTCGCGGACCTGGTAGTTGCTCAAGCTGTTTTGCAGCTTGGTGACCTCCACCTCGGCCTCGTTTAACGCACTCATAGCGGTGAACTTTTCGCTTTCGGCTTTGGCAATGTCGTCGCGGTATTGGGCATCCACCGAAGTCAGTTCCACCTTGGCGTTGATCAGTTCGTTTCGACTGCTCAGCAGCTTGCTCTCTTTGCTGATGAGGTCGGCCTCGGTCTTCTGCAGCGAGAGTTCCTTGGTCTCCACATCGGTCAGCGACTTGAGGTCTTGTTTGTACAGTTCTTCGGTACGCTTGAGTTGGCGCTGGGCGATGGTCAGATTGGTCTCGGCAGCCACCACATCGATGCTGTCAGAGGTCACCTTCAGTTTGCTTTGCTTGATCTTGTTGCGGGTTTGCTCCAGCTTGAGCAGTCGGGTTTGCAACAGTGCGTCAATGCGATTGTCGAGTGCTGTGATTTTTGACCAATACGCCTGCACCGATTGCTCCTTGGCCCACAACTGGTCCTTGGTGCGGGTCAAGAGTTGGGGGTCGGAGTATTCGGTCTTGATCTCCGAGATGCGCAGCAAGGTGTCGCCAGCGTGGACCTGGTCGCCTTCTTGGACGTACCACTCGGCAATGCTGCCGTCGATCAAGGCGTGCACGGTTTGTGGACGTTGATTCGGGCGCAGGGTGGTAACCTGGCCTCCTGAGCGGATGTTTTGCGTCCACGGCAGGAACATGATGATCAGGATCAGCGCCAAGCCAATCCAAATGATTTTGCGGGCCACGTGTGCTTTGGTGGGGCGCATCACCAGTCGGAATGCGCTGTATGTATTGCCGTCAAAGCGGTCGGAGACGGAGTTGTTTGAGATGTTCAACATGGCGAGCGGGTTAAGCGATTTGACCAGGAGTTGAAGGAGACAGGGCGAGGGTACGCGTACACGCGGCGCGCAGGCCGGGGTCTTCGCTGACCACCACCAGCGTCCATGGCTGCTGAGGGTCGGTGAGGCATTTGACCAGTTCTGGGCGCTGGTCCTCGGCGATGATGTCCAAGGGGTTCTCCAACACCAGCAGTGCGGGTTTGGCGCAGATGGCGCGTGCTAGGAGCAGGCGTCGGATGATGTTTTGCGGCAAGTGTTGTCCGGCTGGATTGAGCTGGCTGTGAATGCCGTCGGTGGTGCCGTTGACCCAATCGGTCAGGCCCGTCAAGCGGATGGCCCACTGCACGTTTTCGGTGGTGGCGGCGGGGCGTCCGAGCGCGATGTTGTCGCGGATGCTGCCCGAGAAGAGCACTTGGTCGCCGAGCACCTCACCAATGTGAGCGCGCAATTCTGCGACATCGAGTTGCTTGAGGGGTTGGCCGTTGAAGACCACGTGGCCCTCGTCGGGTTGCAACAAGCCTGCAAGCAGTTGGAGCAGGGTGGACTTGCCCGTGCCGTTGGGGCCGGTCACCAGCAGGCGCTCACCGGGAGCCAGCTTCATGTCAAAGCGGTCAAACAGCGGGCGCGTTTGGTCGGGGTACCCGAAGCGGATGCCCGAGATGCTCACGTCCATGCCATGCGGGTGCACGTCGGTGAGTGTTTCGCCGCCCATGTCTTCGAGCTCGAGGTCGGTCACTTGGCCGATTTTTTCCAGCGAGGTGAGCACATCGTAGGTTGTTTCCAGGCTCATGACCAGTTTTTCCACCGAGTTCATGACCAAGACAATGATGATCTCGGCAGCGATGAATTGACCGATGTTCATGGCCTGTTCCATCACCATCACCCCGCCAATCACCAGCAGGCCAGCCACTACCAAGACCTTGAAGGCCACCATAAAGCCGTATTGGCGCATCAACACGCGGAAGTGCTGCTGACGGGCTTCCAAGTAATCACCCACGTGGTGGTTGGTGCGGTCCAAGTGCAGGCGGGTGTTGCCGGCCAGTTTGAAGGTTGAAGCCGAACGGGCCAACTCTTCCAACCAGTGCGCCACGCTGTACTTATGTTTCGATTCAGTGAGCGAAGTGCGCAGTCCCGGCTTGGACGTCCAGCGAAACAACACATACAGGCCCGCCACCAAGATGATGTTGAACAGGATGAAGAACGTGTGGTAAAAGCTCAGCAGCACCAATCCGAAGATCACCTGCAGTCCTGCAGCTGTCACGTCAATGAGCAGTTTGGACAATCCCTTTTGCACCGAAATGGTGTCAAAGAAGCGGTTCATCAACTCCGGCGCGTACTTCTTGTACAGCGCCTCCATCTTGATCATGGGGATGCGCAAGGCAAATTCAAACGCAGCGCGGGTGAAGATGCGCTGCTGCAGACGCTCGGTGATTTTCAGCTGTACGATTTGCAGCAGTCCTGAGAACAGGACTCCCAGAACAGTCAGGCACACCAGCAAGATCCAACTGGTGGACACGCGTCCCCCTTGAATCAGGTTGACAATGGCCTGCACACCCAGGGGCAGGGTCAGGCTCAAGAGTCCACTGAAGATCGAGTACGCGTAAACGTTCCGAATCTCCAAAGCATCAGGCTTGAGCAGGCGCCAAAAGCGCTGAGAAGGAGTAAGGTTACTCATGGCTGGGGTTGGTGTTAGGCAGTTTGGATGGTACTGAGCACCAGTTCGGTGTAGAAGGTGGTGACCGCGTCTTGGCCGTCGACCACGTCGGTCAAGCGGGGCAAATGTTCGGCAAAGAAGCGCTGGTGGTGGGCCCCTTCCATCACGGTGCTGATCAGCATGTGTGGGTAGGGGTAATTCGGGTTGATTTCCAGCACAAACTCGCTCAGGCGCTCCACCAGGTTTTTGTACCCGAGGTAGACGCCTTCAGCGTTGATGGTGTCTACGTTCTTGTGCATGTATGCTTTGGAGCCTTCGGCGACGATGATGCGGTGGAGCTTGCCTTCGTGGATGTGTTGCACCATGCGGTCCTCGGTCACTTCCTCGGTAATCAGGCGCAGACCCACGCGCAGTTTGGTCTCGGCATCGGGCAGGTTGGCGGTGGCAAACGCAATGCGGTACCCCATCCATTGCCAGTACCACGCCGAGAGGTACAGCAGCAGCATGTGCTTGTTTTCAAAGTAGCGGTACACCGAGGCTTCGGTGCTGCCAATGTGGGTGGCCAGTTTGCGGAAGGAGAAGACCTCTAGGCCCATGTCATCCATCAACTCCACGCTGCCTTGGATGATGCGGCGTCCGAGCTCACTGGACACGGGATCCTTGAGGTAGATCGCTGGATTGATGTTGAATCGCAAATGCGGTAGCAGGTTTTCCATGCGGAAATAATAGTATTACTATTGATAACGAAAGTACAGCACTTTTGTTCGCATGGGTTGCTAAAAAATCCAAGAATGCGGGAATATTCATCGCGTTGTGACGACTCTTGATCCCTGTATTGACGGAGATTGTGTACTTTGTACACATGAATCAAAAATCCCTGCTTCTCGCCCTGTTTTTGGGCCTCACCGGCGCCGTGTACGCACAGGAAACCGTCACCGGTGCGCAAGTGCTCACCCACGAGAACTACCAGTACGGCCGCTTTGAGGTGGCCATGCAGAGTGCGCCCGGCAATGGCATTGTGAGCTCGTTCTTCCTCTACAACTGGGACATTGGCTGTAACTGGCCCGCAGAGAACAACGAGATCGACATTGAGATGACCGGCAACGATGAAGACCTGCACTTCACGACGCACTACCCCGGACCTTGGTTCTTCTCCGATGAGTACGAAGTGGACTACAACCCGCACGAAGAGATGGTCGAGTACGCCATTGAGTGGGTTCCTGGCACCGTCCGTTGGTACGTTGAGGATGAATTGGTTTACACCCAAAACGAATCATTCGTCGACGATCTGATCTACCCCATGCGCGTGTTTATGAACCTATGGGTGGCCAACGCCGTCAACTGGGTTGGCCCTTGGGACCCCGCCATCCTTCCCCGCAGCTCGCACTATGATTTTGTGAAGGTGTACAACTACACCCCGGGAACAGGCGACGCTGGAACGGGCAACAACTTCACCTTGGATTTTGAAGACCACTTTGACGGCGATGCACTCAACCCAGACATTTGGGAAATCACCGACTTTGGTGATTTCGAAGGCAACCTTGCGGGATTCTACCAGCAAAACGTGTCGGTGGCTGACGGTCTGCTCACCCTGACCCTCAACGAGCCCGGCAATTGGATCGTCACCGTTCCGGTCACGTTCCAAGTGGACATGAGCAACGTTGAACTCGAAGCCACCGACGTGGTGTACCTCAATGGCGGTTTCAACAACTGGTGCGGCACCTGCGCCCCCATGTCAGACCTCGACGGCGACAACATCTACACCTTGACGGTCAACATCGAACCCGGAGAACACGAATACCTGTTCACCCTCAACTTCTGGGAGGAACTGGGCGGTGCACCCGAAGGAAGCGAATGCGACTACCAACCGTGCGATGAGTTCTACAACTACGGCTTCCAAGCCTCCATCGACGACACCGAGATCATCCTGCCCCCCGTATGCTGGGGCACCTGCTCTGACTGTGGCGCAACCAGCGTTACCGCGCTGACCGCTACTGAGGCCTCTGTACAACTGTGGGAGAATGAAGTGCGCTACGTTGCCAGTGCAGGAGCTACCCTGGACGTCTTCGACTTGCAAGGCCGC
This sequence comes from Luminiphilus sp., assembly GCA_964221845.1. GTDB lineage: Bacteria > Bacteroidota > Bacteroidia > Flavobacteriales_D > Sanyastnellaceae > CAXPZW01. The sequence goes on from CAXPZW010000020.1 coordinate 45,620, forward strand.
CGGGTATACACCCAGCTTCTGGATTTGGCCGAAGGCTCAGTCACCCTGCCCAGCACCATTCAAGGCTGGACGGCAGTACGTGTGAGCGGTGAGGGTACCGAAGCCCGCACCCACGGTATCATCAAGTAATCTGGAGTTTACGCTTTGAGCGCGGCCAAGCCCGCATCCACCATGTGGGTGAGGGCTTGCTCGTTTTGGGCCGATTTGGCCACTACGTTGAGTCCTGAGCTCAAGGTGCGCACCAGTCCTGCGAGCGTTTCTGCGGAAGCCGATGTGGTCAACTCTCCTGAAGCCTGGCCTTTGGCAATGGCCGCTGCAAACAAGCGGTCCAGTTCTGCATTGTGGGCAGTCATAGCATCTTGCGCTTTGGCATCGCATCGGGTCAGCTCTGAAGACAAGTTGACCACCATGCATCCTTTGGTTTCGGGATCTCGGAACGTGCCCAGGGCGGCATCGTTAAGGATACCCCGGAACACTTCCAGCACATTGTCGCTTTGCGCAAAACGCTTGGCCATGCCTTCACGAGCCTCTTGCAGGTACAGGGTCAAGGCTTGCTCAAACAGGGCTTGCTTGTCACCAAAGGTGTCGTACAGGCTGGCGCGGTTGATGCCCATGGCGTCCAGCAGGGTTTGCATGGACGCGCCCTTGTACCCGTCTTTCCAAAAGACGTGCATCGCTGCGCGCAGCGCGGTATCGGGGTCAAAAGCCTTGGTACGAGGCATCAGACTTCAAAAAAACGGAAATACCCGGCCGGATGGCGCGGGTATTTCCAAAAAGTGAGGTCAGGCAGGGCCGTTCATCAGGCTTGGGCAAAGCCGCCGTCTGCAGGCAACTCGCTTCCTGTGATGTACGAACTCTCAGGGCTGGCGAGGAATACCGCTGCTTTGGCCACCTCGTCGGCTTGACCAAAACGGCCGAGCGGCACTTGAGCCGGGAAGCTCGATGCCATTTCATCGATGGCGTCTTGCGGCATGTTGTGCTTGCCATAGATCGGGGTGTCGATGGGGCCTGGAGAGATGGAGTTCACGCGGATGCCTTGCGCGCCGAGTTCAGCGGCCAAGGTGCGCGTCACGCTGCGCAGGGCTGCCTTGCTCGCAGCATAAGCGCCCATGGCAGGGAAGCCTTTGCCGTTCACCACTGAGGTGTTGAAGATCACGCTTGCGCCTTGGGCCACCAATTCTTCGGCTGCGCAGATGACCAACCGTGGGCGTACTTATTGGACCCAGGGCATGGAGATGTTTGCAGATACGGTTCTCGCCAACCCGGCTTCTGCGCGATTCGCGGCGTACACCTGGCCGTACTTCTTTTTGCTGCCTTACAAACTCAATGACCCAGGCACCCAGTGGTCGCCCACGCCCTGCACATCCCTGGACGAGCAAGTCTACAACGCGCGCAAGCTGACCTTTGCCTCGGGAACGGGAGACGCTCCGGATGATTGGTACATCACCTATGCCGACCCGGATACCCGGTTGTTGTACGCCGCGGCTTACATCGTGACTGCCGGAGGCACATCGGTTTCAGATGCAGAGGTGGATCCCCACGCCATCACCTACCACGATTACCGCGAAGTGAACGGCATCCCTGTGGCACACGCGTGGAAGTTCTGGGCATGGCGTCCCGGAGAAGGGCTCACCGAACAACTCGGCGAAGCTACCTTGGAACAGGTGCGTTTTGATGCGGATCGAAGCGCACTCGCTCCGCCCGCAGATGCAGTTGTAGTAGGCGCTGAGGTGTTGGAGTAGTTACTCCCAGGAACCCGTGTTGAGGAATACAGCAAACTGCGCGTAGAACTTGCCTCCGGTGGTTTGCACTTCTTGGTGAAGGACCCCGGCTTGGAAGCTCAATTGGCTGTTCAATTTGTATCCGGCTGCCGCGTACAAGCGGTTGCGGTCAAAGAACGTACGCTGTGTGTTGATAAACACCTCGTCGTACACCCCTACAAACCAGGTCTTTTCTTCGAACGTGGGTTTGCCAATGGGCATGGTCAGCATCAAGCGGTAACGCAAGCGGCCGCGGTAGTCTTCGTCCACCCAGCGTTGTTCCACGCGGTAGCGGTGCTCAAACTTGATGCGGCTGTCCTTGTGCACCAAGATCATTTGTTGCCAAACACGGTGCTCCACAGTAGCTGTATCTCCCAACTCTCCAGGATCTGCGTAAGAGGGGATGAAACCGTAGCCTGCGGTCAGCATGGTGGTGGCCGTGGCGTGGTAATTCAATCCCACACGTGACAGCACCTGCTCGGGATTGTTGGGCACCAGTGAATGGTGGCGGTACTGCAACTCGGTGTGTACACTCCATCCTTTCGAGAGTTTGTGGTTGCCGAAGTACATCAACCAGTTCCCTTGGTCGGAATTCTGGCCCAAAAGGGCGGTCGCCGAGAAGAGGATCCCGGCGACCAAAGTCAATAGATGTCGTGTCATGGCTACGAACTGGCGCTGCGGGCCAGGGCCTTTTTGATGGCTTCAAACGGGGTGAGCACTTTGGTGTCTGGAGCTCCCACGTAACTGACTTCGATGCCTCGCTCCTCGGAGGTAGCCATGAAGTCGCGTATGATTTCTTCCACATCGGGGTGGATGTGGTTGGTGCCGCTGGCGTCAATGCGAATCTTTCCTCCTTCGGGCAGTTCGTTCAAGGCGCGTTGGATAGGCGCTTTATTCAGGAAGCTGACGTCCTCGCTGAGGCGCAGTACCATCACACCGTTTTCCATGTCTTCCTCATCCAAGTGGTAGGGCAGACGGTAGTTGTTCCACATGATCTGGATAATGGCCACGATCAAGCCCAGTCCAACCCCCCATAGCAGGTCGATGAATACGATTCCCAAAATGGTCACGATGAAGGGAAGGAATTGGGTCAGACCCGCATTCCACTGGCTGCGGAACAAAGCAGGCTTGGCCAATT
>CAXPZW010000021.1:0-45507 GCA_964221845.1 Luminiphilus sp.
ACAACGGTGAAGAACTCGTTGGTAGCGGGGTGATTTCCTAAGCCGCTCACCGATTGGGCAGCCGGTTTCTTTGTGATCCAAGTGGTTCAGAACGACCGAGTAGCCACGTTCAACGTAGCGCGGCTCGCCCCCTAAGGGATCAACATTCTTCTTTGATGCGGTAATCGTTGCGCGACGGATTGTTGCGCGAAATCATCTCTCCCAAAAAGCCCGCGAGGAACAACTGGGTGCCAATGACCATGGCGGCCAATGCGATGTAGAACGCACTCATCTCGGCGATGTTCTTGGCCGGAATGCCCTGGGCCAAGGCCACCAACTTGCTTCCTCCAATCCACGCCAGCGCGATGAATCCGAGCACAAAGCTGACGATGCCCATGGTACCAAACAGGTGCATGGGTTTTTTGCCAAATCGGGCCAAAAAGGTGATGGTCAGCAAATCCAGCGGACCGTTCACAAAGCGGTTCAGCCCAAACTTGGTGGTGCCGTACTTACGTGCTTGGTGCTCTACAATCTTTTCGCCTATGCGATCAAAGCCTTCACGCTTGGCAAGCACGGGGATGTAGCGGTGCATCTCCCCGTAGACCTCCACGCTTTTGACCACATCGATGCGGTAACTCTTGAGTCCGCAATTGAAGTCGTGGAGCTGGATGCCCGACATGCGGCGCGTGGCCCAATTGTAAAGCTTGGTGGGCAGCGTTTTGCTCTTGGGATCGTGGCGGACTTTTTTCCAGCCCGACACCAAGTCGTAGTGGTCCTCGCGGATCATGCGCACCAGCTCTGGAATCTCTTCGGGAGAGTCTTGGAGGTCGGCGTCCATGGTGATGACCACCTCGCCCGTAGCGCGTGCAAACCCCGTGTTCAGCGCTGCACTCTTGCCGTAGTTGCGACGGAAACGGATGCCGTGCACATCCGCATCTTCGGTGGCCAGCTTGGAGATGATGTCCCAGCTCCTATCGGTGCTGCCGTCGTCGATGAACAGCATTTGGGTGCGCAGGCCTTCGCGGTCCACCACCTTGCGGATCCAGGCGTGCAATTCAGGCAGCGATTCCTCCTCGTTGAGCAGGGGAATCACCACGGTCAAATCCTTCGTTTCAGAAATCGCCATCCAGGGCTTCGTTAAACGGTTTTTCACGGCGCACAATCAGGGCCCAGAGCATATTTAGCAGCAATCCAAACCCCAACATTAAAACCAGCATAAGCAAGATACCTCCCATTGAAGTAACGAACTGCATCGTGCCTTCCATGAGTTCCATGAACTGCTCAATTTGGGCATCACTGATGCCTTGCTCTTCCATTTGAATGAGTTGCTGTTCGATGGCGGTATCGTACAGCATTTGCTGGTAGTCGGGATCGATGACTTGGAACAAAAGCACGGTCCACAACAGGCTGAATGCACCCGCAATCAACGAGATGGTAGTCAACACGCGCCATGCTGGCCAGTAGCTCATGTACCCACCACGACGCTGTCGCTCCCGGATGGCAATCCAGATCATACCGGCCACATTCAGGGCAAAAATGCCAAAGCCCACACCGGGCTTCTGGGTCAGCAATGGATCTATGAAATACAGGCCGGCAGACAAGGCTACCCAAGCCAATCCATACAGGACGGACTCTTTGATCAATGGGGTCATCAGAACGGGATTTACGACAAATATAGCCACTTGACACCCCGGGGGTTTGCGGGGCGAAAACTTTGGATTAGTTTTGCACCGAGGCAAGTCTTGTACGATCAGCTCCTGCTGAACTCCCCCAGGGCCGGAAGGCAGCAAGGGTAGGCGGTTGTAGCGGTGCGATATAAGTAGCTTGCCTCATTTTTATTGCCCCTATTTTTGGTGCAAAATGCAGTCCCGCTCTACATCCCCCAAGGTCATCCTGGTGACCGGAGGTTCCTCCGGCATTGGACGTGCCATTGCCGGCCACCTCGCCGCGCAAGGCCACCGCGTGTACGGCACCAGCCGCAGCGCCAAGTTGGGCGATACCCTGGACGGATTTTCCCTGGTCAACCTCGATGTTACCAACCCCGACTCCATTGGGCGCGCACTTGCATTGATCAAACGCGAAGCTGGAACCTTGGACGTCTTGATCAACAACGCAGGGCTGGGCATGGCCGGGCCCATCGAATGCACCTCCGATCAAGAAGCACGTGAGCTGTTTGACACCAATGTGTTTGGTGTGCTGAATGTTTGTCGCCAAGCCATCCCCTTGCTTCGCGAAACAGGAAGCGCCCACTTGATCAACATCACCTCCATTGCGGGCAAAGTCGCCCTGCCCTACCGTGGCATCTACGCGGCCACCAAGCACGCCGTGGAAGGACTCACCGAATCACTCAGCATGGAAATCAAGCCGTTTGGCATTGCGGTAAGCATCATTGAGCCCGGGGATTTCAAGACCAACATCAACGCCACCCGACGCGTGGCTGCGCAGGTAGACCCCAAGTGGTACGGCCCCACCTTTTCACGCACCCTCACCCAAATCGAAGAAGAGGTGGAAACCGCCAGCGATCCCATCCTGATTGCCCAAGTGGTAAGCCGCATTTTGAACAGCAGCTCTCCCCGCTTGCGGTACCGTGTAGGCACCCGCATGCAACGCCTGAGCGTGCACATCAAGTACTGGCTCAGCGGTCGCATGTTCGAACGCATCTTGATGAAGCACTACGACCTCGACTGAGCCCGTCTGCTTTGCCTATTTTCGCTGCGCTATGCAGAAAATTTTGGTTGCCAACCGCGGTGAAATCGCCCTGCGCGTGATGCGTACCGCTCGCGAAATGGGCATCGCTACCGTCGCGGTCTTCAGTGAAGCCGACCGCACCGCCCCCTTTGTTCAGTATGCCGATGAAGCCTATTGCATCGGTCCTGCGCCCAGCTCGGAGAGCTACTTGCGCGGGGACGCCATCATTGAGGTGGCCTTGAAAACCGGCACCGAAGGCATCCACCCCGGTTACGGATTCCTGAGCGAGAACGCAGATTTTGCCCGCGCGGTGACCGAAGCAGGCATTACCTTCATCGGCCCTAAACCCCACGCCATTGAAGTTATGGGCGACAAGCTCAAGGCCAAAGAGACCGTATCGGGGTACGACATTCCCCTGGTGCCCGGCACCGAGCACGCCATCGAGGATCCGCAAGAAGCCATGGAAGTGGCCCGCCGCATTGGGTTCCCGATCTTGATCAAAGCCAGCGCCGGTGGTGGTGGCAAGGGCATGCGCATGGTGGAGCGCGAAGAGGACCTGCAAGAGCAAATGAACCGCGCGATTTCCGAGGCCATCAGCGCCTTTGGTGACGGCGCAGTATTCATCGAAAAATTCGTGACCAAGCCGCGTCACATCGAGATCCAAATCATGGCCGACAGCCACGGCAACGTGCGTCACCTGTTTGAGCGCGAGTGCAGCATCCAACGCCGCCACCAAAAGGTCATCGAGGAAGCCCCTTCTGCGGTGCTCACCCCTGAGCTGCGTGAAGCCATGGGCAACTGCGCCATGGACGTGGCCCGTGCCTGCGACTACGTGGGCGCCGGAACCGTGGAGTTCCTGTTGGATGCCGACCACAACTTCTACTTCCTGGAGATGAACACCCGCCTGCAGGTAGAGCATCCGGTGAGCGAGCTGATTTCAGGCATTGACCTGGTGCGCGAGCAAATCGAGGTGGCCCGTGGCAAAGAGGTTTCCTTCAAGCAAGAAGAACTGGAGATCATCGGACACAGCATCGAAGCACGCGTGTACGCCGAGGACCCCCGCAACAACTTCCTGCCGGACATCGGCACCCTGCACACCTACCGCCGTCCGCAAGGTTCGGGCGTACGTGTGGACGACGGCTTGGAGGAAGGCATGAAGATTCCCATCCACTACGACCCCATGATCGCCAAACTGGTGGTCCACGCCGAAACACGTGACGCGGCGATCGAACGCTTGGTGCGCGCCATCGACGACTACCGCATCAGCGGGGTGCGTACAACACTGGAATTCTGCCGTTACGCGGTGCAGCACAAGGCCTTCCGCAGCGGCGACTTTGACACGCACTTTGTTAAAAATCACTTCGACCCGGAAAACTTGCCGGTGGCCGAAGACCTGGAAGCCATTGCTGCCTTGGCTGCGGTGCTTGCGTCCGAAACCACTTCGGAATCAACCGGTTCGACCGGTCCGGGCTCCCCAAGCCTGTGGCGAACTTCGCGCCGATAAGCGGTTGGAAGTGCGCGGGTGACCGGCATTCTCTCTGGAACCTCCATACGACTTTTGCGTAGATTACGTTGAGCAAACGATGAACCTGCGCGTCTTTGCCATATTGTCCCTGCTGCTTTCCACGGCAGCCACCGCCCAAACCCGAGACACCACCGATGTGGATGTGCAAGGGATCATAATGGGGGGCGACACCCTTGTGTTTGTCCAAATGGAAGGGGCAGAGATCACCGGATACACCTTCCCTCCTCACCTGCGAACTACGCGGCGATACTCGCGCATTGAGCGCAAAGTCAAGAAAGTGTACCCCTACGCATTCGTCGCCGGAGAAATCATGCGCCAGTACGAAGAGGAGCTTGCCACCATCCACGGCGAACGCGAGCGCAAGGCGTTCATCGAAAAAGCCGAGGACGAAATGACCGAGCAGTTCGAAGGCGACCTGCGCAACATGACGGTCTCTGAAGGCATCCTGTTGATCAAACTCATCGACCGCGAAACCGGCGATACGTCCTATGCTCTGATCCAAGAGCTCAAGGGCAAGTTCTCAGCCTTCATGTGGCAATCGGTGGCCCGCCTGTTTGGCCACAACCTCAAAAACGAGTTTGACGCCGAGGGCGACGACGCCATCATCAACGACATCGTCGAACGCATCGAATCCGGCGAAATCAAAGTCGTGGAGCGCCAAGTGGACCTGACGGTTTCGGAGTAATCCCCCATCCTGTTTCCTTCTCTGTATCTTCGGGGCACTTACCTGGATTGTGTTTCGACCTCTGACGTATGCTGTAGCTCTGCTGGGGCTGTGCTTGGTGCATGGAATTGCGCAGGCGCAATGGTCCGGTGGCGCCGTGCTGCCCGCCTGCAGCGAGCGTGTACTCTCACCGGTGGTGACCGAGGCACAAGCTTCTCGCTTTGTGCAGGACCCCGATTTTGTGGGCAACGCTTTGACACTGGTCGACACCCGCAACCTGCCCGAATCCACCACCGACATCGTATTTGATCCCCTGGAACATGCATGGTTTTCTTCGCGTGAGGGGCATTTGTTTCGGTACGACGGCACCCGCATTTGGTCTTATGCATTGGGAGCAAAAACCATCATGGACCTGGAGATGTCCGATGACGGCGTGCTCTACCTGGCCACCGAAGGCCTGGGCATTGTGCGCTACGACGGTACCGCGTTTGTGGCGCTGGAAGTGCCCCATGAGACCCCTCCCACCAACTTTTGGCAAGTGCTGTTACACGGCAATACGGTCATTGGACTCTCCCCCGATGCTGGCGTGGTGGTGCATGCGCCCTCCTCAACCACCCTCTTCCAAACCGAACACGGACTGCTCAACAACGATGTGGTGGGTGGCACCCTGGACGCCGAAGGAAACCTCTGGGTTGGCCACTGGGTAGAAGGCTGGAGCCGCATCTCCTCGGCAGGCATTTCCACCTGGACCGATGTGGGGCTGGACCCCGAACACCAACAGCGCTTTTTCCAACCCGGCGACCCGGGCAAAGCTTGGGTATGCACCAACACGGGCCTCTACCAACTCGAACTCTCGGACACCCCGGTTGCCACCTTGGCAGTGCCTGAGGTGTACGCCTTTTCTGCCTTGCGAAAGCCCGAAGGCTGGTGGATCGGCACTTCCAGACATGGCATTGTCCACGTGGATGCTTCCACTTTTGGTACACTCGACCCCCACCGCTGGATGGCCACAGAGGGCTTGAACAACGACAGGGTCTCGGCGCTAGCGCAAGACCGGTTTGGCAACTCTTGGGTGGGTTTCTTTGAACCCGGCATGGGCCTGCAAATGATATTGCCTGACGTGGTCCAAGAATGGGGCCCCGAACGCGGACTGCCCGACAAAAACGTGTGCGACGTGCATGTGGCCAAAGACGGCACACTATGGGCCACTTACCCCGACAATCAGCTGGCGCGCAGCACCAACGGGGGAGTATCCTTTGAAACGGTCACCCTGCCCTCCTCCACCAACGCCAACATCGTGGCCATGGCCGAATCTCCGGACGGCACGTTGTGGTTTGCTGCGAGTGAGGCCGGCGTCTACAGCTACAAATCAGGCACCTGGAAACGCCATCCTTACGGCTTCGAAAAGAAGGGTTCGCGCTTCATCACCTCTTTGCTGTGGGCACACGGCAAGTTATGGGTGGGCGGCATCAGTGGATTGCTCATCCTTGAGGACAGCGAATTGCACCAACTCAAATCACCCGAAGGCACTCCGCTTTGCAACCAAACGGTTTCCGGCATTTTGGAAGACTCAAGGGGCAATGTATGGGCCTGCACCGGCGAAGGCACCCTGTGGTGCATCCCCTACCATTTGGCCGCTGCTGAGGCCACTCCTGAGCGCTGTGCCCAACTGGATTTGATGCCCAACGACACCACCTTGCTGGCTCCGGTGCTGCACGACGTGGCCGAAACCACCGACGAACACCTGTGGCTATCCACCGAAGGCTACGGCTTGCTGGGTTTGGACTTGCGTGATGCTTGGCCATTGGTGGATGGCGTGAAACACGTGGGCATCCGCGTAGAACAAAGCCCAGATGCGGGCACGGGCGCCACGGCGTATGCCTTGCTCCGCGATCCGGAAGGCTGCCTGTGGCAAACAAGCGCCAACGGACTGGTGTGCTGGCGGCCCAAAAAGGATGCCGCCCGCAGCGTGTTTGAGGCCCATGAACCCGAAGTGTATTCAGGATGGCACGGGCTGCGTCACGCCGCCTTTGACGAAGATGCACACGGCGCAGTAGACCCCAACGGATATGTGTATTTCGGAAGTCGCAACACGGTGATTCGTACGATTCGCGGGGCGGCGTTGCCAAGTTTGCCTGCACCCGTGCCTGTAGTGGCCCAGGCCCTGCCTGACGGTAAAGTCGCCGACTGGTCCGGGTATCAAGGCCAAGTCAAGCACCAGCAAGAAGCCCAAACCTTACGCTCCTACTTGCCCGGGTATGTGCAATACGCGGACATGCAACCATGGCACAACCTGCCCGAATCACCCGTGTTCAGCTACGACCAAAACCACCTGGACTTTGAATTGCGCGCGGTGCAATGGGGCCAAACCGATCCGCTGCGTTTCCGTTACCGACTCTCCGAAGCCGATGAATGGAGTCCGCTGCGCACCCAGCAACTGCCGGCCTTCCAATCCTTGCCTTCGGGGGAATACCGTTTTCAGGTACAGGCGGCAGACCGCTCGGGCACCTTGGGCCCGGTGGCGGAATTCGCCTTTACCATCCAGCGCCCAATTTGGGCCACACCGCTATTCATAGCCATCAGCACCGTGCTGGGACTGCTACTGATCTATGGGGTGTATCGCTGGCGCGTGCGCGTGCTGCGCAAGGAGAATCAAATCTTGGAGGAGAAGGTGACCGAACGCACCGAAGAACTCCGCCAGGAAAAGCAAAAATCCGACGACCTGTTGCTCAACATCCTGCCGCGCAGCACCGCCGATGAACTCAAAGAACACGGCAAAGCCCGCACCCAACACTACGAAAGCTGCAGCGTGCTGTTCTCGGACTTCAAAGGGTTTACCTCGCTGACCGAGACCATGGAAAGCGATGCACTGGTGGCGTTGCTGGACCGGTTCTTCCAAGCGTTTGACGACGCCGCCATCCGCTATGGACTGGAGAAGATCAAAACCATCGGCGACGCGTACATGTGCGCCGCAGGCATCCCCAATCCCACCGATCAGCACGCTGCCCGGTTGGTGGCCTTTGGCCTCGAAATGCTGCGCATCACCGACGTGCTCAACACCGAACTTGCTGCAGAAGGGATGGACACGTGGCCCATCCGCATTGGCATCCATTCCGGGCCGGCCATTGCAGGTGTGGTGGGCAAGAATAAGTTCGCGTACGACGTATGGGGCGATACCGTCAACACCGCCTCGCGGATGGAGTCCAGCGGTGCGCCGGGCCGCGTGAACATTTCGGCCGCTACCTATGACTTGGTGGCCCCTTACTTTGGGGTGGAAGCACGGGGGGCTGTGGCGGCCAAAAACAAGGGGGACTTGGAGATGTATTTCGTCAACGGTTTTGCGCCCGACTACGCCCAAAACGGCGATTTGAGCCAGCCCAACACCGCGTTTGCGCGCCTGATTCGTCAGAATGTGGTGTTCGAGGCCAAGATGTAGCCACCGCTTCCAAGCGGCCTGCTGCCAAATCCTCGCCAGAGACGACCAAATCCGCAATCCCTCAGCCCAACGGTGACCCCCACGAGGATTCCGCGTATCTTGGACTCACCATACTCAACCAAAAAACCAATCCTGTGAAAGCAACTCACCTCTTGCCCATGGTGGCAGCGGTGCTGGTTTCGTCACTGGCTGCTGCCCAAACCTACTACCGCATCAACAACAACTTGAGCGGTACCAACATCTTCTCCACCTTCCAGGATGCCTTCAACCAGGCGCAGGCCGCCTATTTGGGTGACCCCACCCAAGAAGCCATCTTCATTGTAGAAGGTTCCAACACGCTATACGATCCGGCCACCTCATTCGTCTTCGACTTTCCGGTGATCATCTACGGCACCGGCTACTACTTGGACGAAAATCCTCAAACCCAGGCCGATACCCGCGACAGCGAAATCACCAGCCTCACTTTTGGCCCTGGCAGTGAGAACTCTGAGGTCTACGGGGTCAAAATCTCGACCTTGAGTGTGGAGACGAACAACATCACCGTCAGCAAAAACAAGATCCTGCTGGAGCTGAACATCGAAGGCAACAACTGCACGGCCAGCAAGAACTTTATTGAGGGCGCCTCGTCCACCGCTTTGGTGACCGTTACAGGCGCGACCGGGCTGGTGTTCATCAACAACCTGGTCTTCAATACCGACGCAGCTGGTGCTGGCAATATGGTGATGGACAACACCTCATCGGGCATCCTGCTCTACAACAGCTTTTGGGGCGATCCTGACAACGTATTCCACAACTTGACGGTGCAAGGCAACTATTTCAACAGCTCTGAATTTGACCTCACCACTACGTCATCCAACCTCACGGTTTCAGACAATGCGGGTGTGCTGCCCGTCAATTTCCTGTTCACCTCGGCAGGTGGAGACTCGGCCCCCTTGGCCATCCCCGATTCGGTCTTTTGTTTTAGTTCGGCCATTCCAGGGACGCTATCTTCGGACGGACGCTACCAGACCAACACAGGTGGATACATGCCAGCCTCGGGCAACCCCATTTTCAATGGGATCATCACTACCCATGGCATGTACGGCGGCAACGATCCTTACTTGCTCTCGGGCATGCCGCGCATCCCTTCGGTGTACGAGTATACCGGCAACGCGTCGGGCACTTCCGGCAGCGGCACTTCCTCGGAAACCAAGTCAAAAACCCACAAGTAACCCGGTCCCATGCGATTGCTTACAACCCTTCTCACCTGCTTGGTGGCCTTGGGCGCATGGGGAACCGTGCACAGGGTCAGCAACTTGCCGGGCACCACAGCCACCTACAACAATGTCCAAACCGCGCACGACGCTGCTGCGGCGGGCGACACCTTGTTGATTGAGGGCTACTACGATCCCGGCTTTCCCACCTTGGACTCGCTGTACGGCTTCGCGCCGGCGGTGATCTCTACCCCGGTGGTCATTTTAGGCAATGGCTACTTCAACGGTAGCTTGGGCGCAGCGCTGTCCAGCTCGGATGCCCGCATTCAACGCTTGACCTTGACCTCGACAGCCACCGGAAGTCACCTTGGCAACCTGGACGTCTACCGCTTGCAGGTAGGTGCCAGTGATGTGGACGTCAATCACTCGCGGGCACGTCATTTGCGAATGCAAAATGTGGGCAACTGCAACGTGTTTGGGTGCTTCTTGGAACAAGAGTTTGACGACCTCCCCGCCTTGCAGTTGGTGAGCGCAAACAACTGCATGGTCCAAAACACCATCATTCAAGGGGTGTACTCCGGAGTGGGTGGCATTGACCAACGCTCTGTGGAAGAGTTCAATACCAGCGGTACCAACCTGTTTGATCACATGGTGTTTGCGCAGGGCTCAGTGCTGTTGCAGCAGGCCATGGTGTTCAACAGCATCTTTACTGCTGCGTTGTTGGAAAGCACCGCCAACTTGCAGGTGCAAAACTCCATTTTCTCGCAGGCAGGCATTGCGCTTACTGTAGCTCCTGACGGAAGCGGCAACGACGTTACCGACATCCAAAATCCCGGCGCCGACAACTACTTCAATGTGGACATGAATGCCTTCTTTGTGGACATGCCGGTCACTCCGGATCAGGCCTACATTCCCGAGGGTTCATCCTCCGCCATTGGCACGGCCTCTGACGGAGACAACCGCGGAGCTTACACCGTAGTGGTTCCTTCGTACGCGCCTGGCGGCAGCTCCATTCTGCCTGAAATCGTGGGGCTGGAAGTGACCCCAGACGACCGCGGCAGCTGCGTGGTCCCAGTGGTGATTCAGGCCGCTTCTCCCGACGATGTGCCCATTGTGGCAGTGGCATACGCTGTTAACGATGACCCCACGGCAACTCCGGGGTCGGACGTGCAGGTGCCCCAACCCAACGCAGTGATCAGTGCTCCGTTCAGCATTTCGCTGGTGGGCTTGCCTCCCGGTCCGCATGTGTTGGCCGTGCAGGTGCTCGACGCCAACGGCAATTGGAGCATCCCGGTGGAAACCGAAGTCACCAAGCTGCCGCAACAGCCTGCCATTGATATTGATCGCTTTGCCTACTTCTGGGATGAAGATCCCGGTTACGGCGAGGAATTGATCGTCGTAGTTGCCTCCGGTGCAGAAGACGACGGCGACCTGACCGACGTAACTGTGCAGCAGGTCATCGTTCCCGAAACCGACTTTCAACCGGGTCTGCACCGCTTGTATGTGCGTACCTACGATGTGGCTGGCAACCCCAGTGTCACCTACGGCACAGAAGTGCTGCTCTTGGACGCACCTGCTCCAGAAGTACCGCTTGCTGGCGTCCACGCCTTCTTTGACAACGACCCGGGTTATGGCGAGGAGACCTTCATCTTTGACGGCGGCAGTACGCTGACCTTTGACGAAGTCTTTGACACCTTCATCCCCTTCTCAGGGTTGAACCTAGGTCAACACACCCTGTTTGTGCGCACGCGGGATTTGGAAGGTAACTTCAGCGTGACCTATGGCACTGGGGTGTACGTGGTGGACACTCCGGTTGAACTTTCCATTTCTGGGCTCGAGTACTACTGGGACAACGACGACCCCGGCTACGGCAACGCCACCCCATTGGATGTACCTACCGGAAACCTGACCGATTGGACGGCCTACTTTAACATGATGCCTCCTTCGGAGGGCCTGGAACTTGGAGCGCACACGGTCACCGTGCGTGTGCAAGACGTGGAAGGCAACTGGAGCGTTTCGGTCCAGCGCGATGTTGAGGTGTTGGACGAACTGGTGGTGATTGACGTGTCGGGCGACGGCATGATTGGCACCTCAGACATACTGAACGTGATCGCTGACTTTGGGTGCAACATCTTTGAACCCGAATGCTACGAAAGCGACTTTAACTTCAACACCACCGTGGGTACTGATGACTTGCTGATGATCCTGGCCAACTTTGGGCAGAACGTCATGTAAGCAGCAGCTCACGTAGCTGCGCCAACCCGCGTGAACCCACGTCTTCGATGGCCGTAAGGTTACGCACGCCAGTGACCTCGGGCACCGCGGGGTCGATGATGTACTTGGGGATTTCGGGACGGGCCACTTGGACCAGTCCTGCTGCGGGATACACATTGAGCGAGGTACCCACAACCACAAATACATCGGCGGATGCCACCAGCGCTGCTGCAGGTTCAATCAAAGGGACCGCCTCTCCAAACCAATGCGGTTTACCAAACGTACCCGTTTGGCATCGCCGCTGGAGAGCGCGTCGGTCACTCCAATGTTGGTGACCCGTTTCCAAAAAGTGCGAATTCGAGTTTTCATGCCAGAGTTATCAGTCCGGCCCAAACCTCGTAAACAAGCACAGGGAACAGCGCAAACCCGCTTCGGATGCGGGTGTCAGATTTTGGCGCAAAGGCCCGCGGAAAGGTACTACACGCCTACCATTCGAAGGACTCTGCGTCGAGCCATTGGCCCTTGGCCTTGAGTACTTGCTCAAGGATGTCGCGCACGCAACCTTTGCCACCGCCATAAGGGGACACATAGGCACATACGGCCTTGACCTCAGGCGCGGCGTCAGCGGGACAGGTCGGCAGGCCCACATGCTTGAGCACCGGGATGTCTGGAATGTCATCGCCCATGTACAGGATGTGCTCAGGGTCTACTCCGTGCTTTTCGCAAAAGGCATTGAGCACTTCCATCTTGTTCTTGGACCCCAGGTACACCTCGTGCACGCCCAAGCCTTCAAAACGGCCACGTACCGCCTCTTGGGTGCCGCCGGTAATGATGGCCATACGCAGGCCCTTTTTGTGGGCATACTGCACCGCGTAACCGTCCTTGACGTTGGCAGTACGGGCGAGTTCGCCATCTGAAAACAGGTAGATGATGGCATCGGTGAATACCCCATCGTAATCGAGGCAGACGGCCTGGATGCCGCGCAGGAGTTCTTTATAGTTCTGGGCCATGGTAGCGGTTTCGAATCAGGTCAGAGAGTTGTTGGTAGAGTGCGGCAAGTTCGGGTTGGTCTTGCAGCGCACGCAGGTGGGTGTCGAGTACGGGGTGATCGCCGCGTCGGGCGGGTCCGGTTTGGGCGTCCAACGGCGGTTGGGACACTGCTTTTTCTGTGGTCGCATGCATGAGCGGGTACAGCAGGTCCAGCTCCATGCCGCCGGATTGCAGGATGCGGCTCGCCGTCTCGTACAGCGCGTTGGGAAAGTTGCACGCGAACACCGCCGCCAAATGCAGCGTGGCGCGTTGGGCTGATGATATGCGGCGTACGTCCATACCGAGCGCAGTCCCCAAGGCTTCTAGGGTAGTCAGGTCACCTGCCTGTGCAGCCTCCACACACAGCGGAATGCCGGTGAAGTCCACGGCAACTGTTTTGCTGAAGGTTTGCAAGGGGTAAAACACGCCGCGTCGACCGGTGCCCATGTCCTCCAAAGGCACGCTGCCGGAGGTGTGCACCGCCAAGGTGTCCTCAGGCAGTTGCTGGGCCACTTGGGCTACTGCGCGGTCACTTACGGCAAGGATGGTCACGTCGGCCTCGGGCAGTGCCGCTGGCCACGATACGGGCTGGGCTTGAATGCTGTTTGACAGGGCTTGCAACGGCTCTGACGCGCGTCCGGCGACGGCCACCACCTCCACCCCAGCCTGTTTGAAAGCGCGGGCCAGGTGCCAAGCCACGTTGCCGGTCCCGATCAGGTTAACCCGCATCGCGTGCGTTTCGACGGCGGAATTCGCGGATGCGGTGCAGGATGGCGATGACGGTTCCAATCACCATCACCAAACACCCGATCCACAGGATGTTGATCTGCGGGAACACCACAGCGGTCATCACAATGAAGTCTTTGGCCACCGAATCGTGTTCGGCCACCTGCAGGGTCACCTCGCGGCGCTGCGGATCAAAGTTCTCCAGTCGGAATTTGAAGCCCCAGTCTTCCAAGAAATAATCTTCGGCAATCACCTGGCCACGCAGGCTGATGAACGGCAGGTTGAAGGGCTGCGCGCGGTCCTTGCGGCTAACAGTGAAGAAGATGTTGTAGGTGTCCTCGTTTTGGAGGATCTCCGGACGGCCATCGGTGATCAGGTTGACGCTGTCCACCTCCACAATGTGGCCCGAAATGGAAATGCTTTGGCCCACCATGAGCACGTGCTTACGCTCCTCGTGGTAACCACGTTCGTCGATGACGGGGTCTTCGGTGTCCACGTAATTCAGGTAAGTGTAGACGTCCCTGCCCAAGTAGTGCTTGATGCTGGGTTCGCGGCTGGTGGATCCCATGCGGTCATTGCGGATCAGGCTCGGATGCAGGGTAAAGAGGTACTCACCGGGCTTGCCGTTTTCCCAAGGTTGGGCCACTTTGAGTTGGCGCGAGTTGGGGAAGGGCACTTCACTCCAGTAGGGCTCCATGTCGTCCAAGAACTCGGCGCTTGGGGTGTGGTCTTGCACGCAAATGAACAATGCGCCTTTTTTGAAGACCAAATCGCCTTGCGCATAGGTGCGGGGTGCACGGCCGTAGTACTCCACGTCCACTTCAAAGTGCACGCTATCGGGTTGCCAACGCTTGTCTTTGTAGGCCACGAAGTAGTCGCGCATGCCCAAGGTGTCGCCCTCGTACATGGCCTTGTTTTCGGCGTTAGAGAAGTTGTCCGAGAGTTGCGACAGGTCGCCGATGTCGTTGGAGGAAATGAACTCCTGTTGCGATGTAGAGACCACCGCGCCGAGCAAGATCATTCCAAAGCCCACGTGCGCGATGTTGGCGCCCGAGAAGTTGAGTTTGCCTTTGAGGATGCGCACCGCGTAGTCCACGCTGGCGGAAATCACAAAGATGCTCGCAGCCAACAGGACCACTACCAGCGGGTTGGCTTTGTAGCTGAAGTCCGTAAAGTGGATGAACGCTGCAGACCCCAGCAAAGCCGCTGCAAACGGCCATGCCATGTGGCGCGCAAACTTGCGCATGTCGGTCTTGGTGTAGCGGAAGTAGTGGGTGATGGCAATCAAGATGCACAGCAGAATGGCAATCGGGATTTGCACCTTGTGGTAGGCATCTGCAATGTTCTCGGGCTCGGCAAAGTGGGCGTCGATCCCCATTTCCCCGAACACCAAGTTCCACACCGGAATCGAGTTGCGCAGCGAAATGTGTACCGCCGAAATCACCAGCACCAGCGAGCCAATAAACATCCAAAACTCCCGGCTCCAGAGGTCTTCCTCTTCCTTGGTGCGTTCAAACTTGGTGTAAGCCACCACCGCCCAAATTGCTGTGGCCACCAAGAAGAAAGTGGTCACGCTCATCGAAAGCTTGTCACGGAAAATCAGCACCAGCAGTAACGTGAGCACGCCGGTGATCAAGTAGCCCATGCGGTGCTTGCGCGTTTGCAACAGCAAGTACACCGAGGCGAAGATGAAGAAGAGGTAATAGAAGTACAATTGGGGCAGAATGCCGGTCTCCACAAAGGAGTGCACCGAGCTGTCGCCCAACACGCCAGAGCGGGTCAGGAAGGTGCTGTAGAGCACCAGCAAGAACGTGCTCAGCACCAAGATGAAGGTGGTAAACAGGCTGGTTTGCTTGCGCTTGTTGATCAGCATCAAGTGCGCACCACCGACCATGGTGATCCACGGCACCAGCGAGGAGTTTTCTACCGGGTCCCATGCCCAGAAACCGCCAAAGCCCAGTGCTTCGTATGCCCAAGCACCGCCCATGAGGATGCCCGTGCCCAAAATCATGATCACAAAAAAGCTCCACGGAATGGCCGGGGCCATCCAGCCTTTGAAATCCTTGCGCACCAGTCCGCCAATGGCGTATGCAAACGGCACCAAGGTGCTGGCAAAGCCCAAGAACAGCGTGGGTGGGTGGATGGTGTTCCAGTAGTTCTGCAACAGGGGATTTAGGCCCTTGCCGTCGGCAAACTTGTCGAAGTTGAACAGGTACTCCGGATCCAAGAACATGGGGCTGGAGATGTTGGCCGGCAACTCACGGATGAGCGCAAACGGGTTCTGTCCAAACTGAAACTCGCCAAAGTACACGCCCACCATCATGGTGGTCAAGAACACTTGCACCGCAGCAAAGGTGCCCACCACGGGGCCTTCCCATTTGCCGGAAATGCGGATGAGTATGTTGCCCAACACCACGTTCCAGAAGGTCCACAGCAAAAAGCTGCCCTCCTGCCCTTCCCAGAAGCACGAGAGGATGAACTGCCACGGCATGGTGTTGTTCATGTGCTCCGATACGTAGTAGTACTCGTAATGCTTACCTATGATGATGTAGAACAACGTCCCAATCACCCCGAGCATGGCCACGGTGTGCAGGCGGAAGGTGTTACGGCCAAAGCCCAACCAGGACTCTTCGCCCAGCTTTTCGCTGCGGAAGTAGCCAAAGGCGCTCATCAAGGAAGTGGCCACGGCCAAGAGGATGAACGCGGTGCCGATTTGGCCTGGAAGCAGGTGCTCTCCTACGTAGGCGATGTCTTCGATCACTTGCCGGCGGTTTCAAATTGGTGTTTGTCCTCGTCGTACTTCGAGGGACACTTGAGCATGACCTTGCTGCTTTCAAAGCGGCCGTCTACGACTTTGCCGTAGAGGTCAATTTCTTCGGATTGTTCCAAGCCTGTGGGGCGTGGGTCTTCGCTGTTGCGGTAATGGACCTGAACGGTTTGCCCTTCAGTATCGGTCACGTAAAAGGTGCAGAGATTTGCGTCCACCTCGGGGTCGTAGTGGATGCCTTTGGCTTTGTCCACTGTGCCCTTGATTTTATAGGTGGTACCCGGCGTTTCAAACGCGGTGGCAAAGGGTTCGTTGGAGCTGGTGTCCACAAACTTGCCTGCGGTTTCAAATTGGTGTTTGTCCTCGTTGTACTTCGAGGGACACTTAAGGCTGACCTTGTTGCTTTCAAAGCGGCCGTCCACGACTTTACCGTCTAGGGTAATGTCTTCCGACTGCTCCAAACCTTGGGGTCGTGGATCTTTGCTGTTGCGGTAATACACCTGGACGGTTTGCCCTTCGGAATCGGTCACGTAAAAGGTACAGAGGTTGGCGTCTACCTCGGGGTCGTAATGAATGCCTTTGGCTTGGTCTACTGTGCCTTTGATTTTGTATGGGACCCCGGGCATTTCAAACGCGGTGGCAAAGGGTACAGTTTCGGATTTGTCGAATGCTACGGAAACCAGGACGCCGGCGATAGCGGCAAACAGAATGACTAGGACAACGTGGGTCTTTTGCATGGCGTTATGCTTCAGATTCAACTTCCGCCTCGAGCTTGCGCACGCGGCGGTCCAACACAAACAAATAACCGAACATGCCCAGCAAAATCAGCACCACCACCGCAAGCACGGTGTAGAACTTGGCCGATTGGAAGAAGGTGCCTTCCAAGGCGCTCACAGGCTGGTCAGCTGCGGCCGTTGCGTGTATTGAAAACACCACCAACAAGGCCAATGTTGTCAGACTTCGGGTCAAAACAGGGTTCATGAGCGCTCTTCGATTTTGAGACGTACGCGATCCAAGCGTACGTTCAGGTTATACAGCCACACCGACACCAGCATCCAACCGATGACCGCCGGGTAAAACACCCAGCGCAGGGTATCGTCCAAATCGTATTGTGAAAAGGCAGGGCTGCTGCCTTTGCCCGGGTGCAAGGACTCGGTGAAGCGGGGCAGCACCATCAACAGCACCACCAGCATGGCAAAGGCAAATATGTTGTAGACCGCAGCAATGCGGGCGCGTTTGTCGGGATCATCAATGCTGGCGCGCAGCAAGGCGTAGGCCACATAAATCATGAAGGTAACCATGGCCCCGTTGAGTTGGGGGTCGTCCACCCACCAGTCGCCCCAGGTGAAGCGGGCCCAGAAGGATCCAGTGATCAGGCCCAAGAGGCAAAACATCAGCCCCACATCCACCGCACCCTTGGCACGCAAGTCGTTGTTGACTTTGCCGCCGATCAGGTATTGAATGGAGTTGACCACTGCGATGATCATCAGTAAAAACATGGTGAACCACATGGGCACGTGCCAACACAGATTGCGAATGGTCTCAAACAACACCACTTGGAAGGGGAAGCCGAGCTCGGCGGGTTCGTTGCGTTCAACTTGGATTTCGGCACTGGCTGCCAAAGGCTTGCCCGCAGTGAAGTTCTCCAAACGCAGAGCATTAGGCAGGTAGAGGGTGCCGTCAAAATCGGTGTTGGCGTACAGATCAAGAACCGTGTCGGGCAGTTGTTGGGGAATGGTGAAGGTGACCTGTGCGTGGTCGCCGTCGGTGGCGGTCACTTCACGCGAGACGAGCCAGTGCGCTACCGTGTCGCCTTCAACCACTCCAGAAGCCAGCAGCATGAACTGCACCGAAGCGTCCTGAAAATGAGTGCGGTAACCGATGACGTCCACCACCTGCTCTCCGGGAGAAACCGTGCCGGTGCCCACATCCAAAATGCAAGAGTTCAGCGGCGTCAACAGGCTGCGAACGGCGGCGTACACCAAGATGGCGAGCGCCAAAAACTTCCACCAAAGGGATTTCATGCAGACACGGCGTTTTTACTCGCGCCAAAGGTATGGAAACAGCAAGTAGCTGAGGCCCAGAATGAGCACGGTGATGCCCCCCAACAGGCCCAATTTTCCCACAATTTCTGCAAAGGCTTGGCCTTGCAACGCGCTGAAGGTGATGTCGCGCAAAACCAGCAGCACAGGAATGAGCACCGGAAAGGCCAATACCGCCGTCAACCCCACGTTGTTTCCAGTCTTGACCGCAATGCCTGAAATGAGGGTCAACCCGGCGCCCAAGGCCATGGCGCCCACCACCAATCCGGTAACAAAGGCTCCCATGTTGGCCGCTGCCAGCACCGCATCGCCCAAAAACAACACCAGACAGCCCAGCGCCAGCAAGGAAAGCACGCCCATAAACAGCGCGTTGAACACCAACTTGGCCAGGATCAATTGCTCGGGCGAGACCACCGTGTACAGGTACAGCTGCACCCGCGGCGGCTCGTGCCGAAAGGTGCGCGCCATGGCCTGAAACGCAGTGAACAACACAATGATCCACATCAGTGCATTCCACGTGGCCACCGCATCCAACTCCTTGAAATTCAGGTAGCATACATACACTGTGCTGACCATGTACATGACCACCCCCACGAGCGTTTCACGGCTGCGGAGTTCCAAGCGGAGTTCTTTGCGAAGGAGGGTGAGCATATTCAAAGCGGCATTTCTTACTGGTGCGAAGTTAACAAGCCGTCATGTCCCAATTTGCCAGATGTGATTCGTGACTAATGCAGGGTTTTGAAGATCATCTCGCGCATCAACGCATCGGTCTCCATTTTGTCCACATCTATGCCCTTGACCTTGCGGTCCATCTCTCGCAGGTAACCGATGATGCGGCGCAACTTGCCGTACGGATAGAGTTGGCCCGCCTTCGCGTAATCGCCCACCACAAAAGGTGGAATGCGCAGCACCTTGGCCACATTGGCCGAGCTCTTGTCTTTGAGCGTGCTGTACACCAGCAGCTTAGAGAAGTAGCTGTACAACACCGGAATCACCATTTGCAACGGGTGGGTCTTGGGGTTGGCCAAGAAGTAGTTCACGATGCGGTTGGCCTTGGTCACGTCCTTCACACTGAGGGCGCGTTGGAGCTCGAAGATGTTGTAATCCTTAGAGATGCCGATGTTCTTCTCGATCTCATCCGGGGTAATTTCGGCGCCTTTGGGTACCAAGATCATCAGCTTGTCCAGCTCGTTGGAGAGCTTGCTGAGGTCGGTGCCCAGGAATTCGGCGAGCAGGTAGGAGGCCTTGTCGGTGATCGCGTAGCCGTGATCCTCGGTGTATTGCTTGACCCAGCCGGGGATGCGGGCTTCTTTGAGCCGGGGGCTTTCGAACCACACGCCGGTGGTCTTGAGCTTTTTGACCGCTTTGGAACGCCCGTCCATTTTCTTGCCCTTGTAGGCAAACACAAGCACTGTGGAGGGTTGCGGATTGCCCGCGTAGTGTTCCAGGGCGGAGAGGTTTTCGGACTTCTTCCAATCAGCCATGGCTTGGGCCTCGCGCACAACGAGCACCTGGCGCTCGCCCATCATGGGAAACGCCTTGGCCGAGGAAATAACCTGGTCCATGCTCACGTCGCGGCCGTAGACCACCGTGAGGTTGAAGGCCTTTTCGGCCTCGGTCAAGAGTTCGTCTTCCAGCACTTGGGAGATCTGGTCGATGAAGTACGGTTCCTCGCCCATCAGGGCGTAGATGGGCGCGATTTCGCCCGAGCGGATGTCTCGTAGAATGCGGAGGTGGTCCATGGATCAGGTCCAGAGCAGGTGACGCACAGAACGGCCGTTGTTCTTGATCTCGTGCAGCGCGTCGATGCCCATTTTGATCTGCAAATCAACAAAATTCCGACTCACCTTTTGGTCCGATGAAGAGGTCTTGACCCCGTCGGGTGTCATGGGGTTGTCGCTGACCAGCAACAGCGCTCCGGTCGGGATTTTGTTGGCAAAGCCTACCGAAAAGAGCGTGGCGGTTTCCATGTCGATGGCGCCTGCACGGATTTTACGCAGGTACTGCTTGAATTCTTCGTCCCACTCCCACACGCGACGGTTGGTCGTGTAGCAGGTGCCCGTCCAGTAGTCCTTCTTGTAATCGCGGACCGTAGAAGAGATGGCGCGCTGCAGCGCAAAAGCCGGGAGCGCAGGCACCTCGGTGGGGAAGTAATCGTTCGAGGCCCCTTCACCGCGAATGCCGGCGATGGGTAGCACAAAGTCTCCGAGTTTGATTTTGGACTTGAGCGCGCCGCATTTGCCCAAGAACAGCACGGCCTTCGGACGCTTGGCGCTCAGCAAATCCATGATCGTGGCCGCGTTGGCCGAACCCATGCCAAAGTTGATGATCGAGAGGTTGTCCGCCGTGCAATTGCTCATGGCCTTGTCGCGTCCGTGCACCTCTGCTTTGTGCCATTCGGCAAACTTCTCGACGTAGTCTTCGAAGTTGGTGAGCAGGACGTAGTCCCCAAACGCCTCGATTTCGGTGCCGGTGTAGCGGGGGAGCCAGTTGCGAACAATTTCCTCTTTGGTCTTCATGGATCGGGTTGTGCTGAGTAGTTTGGTCGGAAGATCGCAAAATATGCAACCGCTGAACCTGCCTCCCTACCCTTTTCGCCTCAAGCGCGTCAACGGGGAGATCCACATCTTTGATGAGCTGCGGTCCAAGTGGCTGGTGTGCGCGCCCGAAGAGTGGGTGCGCCAGCATTTGGTCATGTACCTGATCCACCACAAAGGCTACGCCAAAGGAAGGATCGGGATTGAGCATGCACTGACCCTGTCGGGTATCACGCGACGGGCGGACATCGTGACCTTTGACGCCGCGGGAAATCCGCAGCTGCTCGTGGAATGCAAAGCGCCCAAAATCAAGCTCACCGAAGCTGTGTTTGACCAAGCCGTGCAGTACAACCAAGTGCTGGGCATGCCTTATTTGGCGGTGTCCAACGGGTTGGAGCACCATTGCTGCACTTGGGTCGACGGCAGGGTGGTGTTTTTGGAAGACTGGCCCGCAGGGGCGTGAATAACTGCGCAACAAAATGCGGCCTTGACCTAGGAGCAACTGCACCGTGACGCTATTTTTGCCGGAAATCCATTTCGATGAACCTGGAGAACATCCTCGCCATCAGCGGCAAACCCGGTCTGTTTAAAATGCTGTCCAACAGCGGCCGCAGCATCATTGTTGAATCTCTGCTCGACGGCAAGCGCATGCCCGTACAAGCCACCCACAAAGTGAGCGCCCTGCAGGACATCTCCATCTACACCTATGACGACGACGTGCCCTTGAGCGAAGTCTTCGACAAAATCAAGGACCACGCCGGCGACGACCCCGCCATCTCACACAAGTCTTCCAACGAAGAATTGCGCGACTACATGGGTGAAGTACTCCCCAAGTTTGACGAGGACCGCGTGTACCCGTCTGACCTGAAGAAGCTCTTCCAATGGTACAACCTCCTGCACAAGCACGACTTGCTCCTGCCCAACGCCGAGGAAACCCCCAGCGAAAACGCTGAGGAAAGTGCTGAATAAGCCATCTCCACTCCTTTTCCAGCCCGGTTCACCGGGCTTTTTTGTACGCCATTGTCAGCCGCGTGACCGATTGCCGGATTATTAAGTGTACTTTGCACACCACGAAAGGTGTACTTTTTACACCTTCCAACTAAAAACCTCCGGACCGTGCACCGATTTTCCCTGATTGCCCTGAGTGCCTGCCTGCTGACCATCACCACGCAAGCCCAAACCCTGCCCATTTACTTCGAAAGCGACGTGACCACCGCTGACTTTGTCGACTTCGACGGCGGCACCGGTGAGGTGGTGGCCAACCCCTACCAAAACCCCGCAAACCCCAGCGAAAACGTGGGACGCATCGTACGCATTGGAGGTGAGATTTGGGCCGGATCAAAGATTCTGCTGAACGAAACCCTGGACTTCTCGGTCAACACCACCATCCAAATGAAGGTGTACACCGATGCGCCTGTGGGTACCACCGTGCGCCTCAAACTTGAAGGCGGCGCCGCATTCGACAACGATGCCGAAACCACCGTATCCGGCGAATGGGAAACCTTGGTTTGGGACTACACCGGCCAACCCATGGTCTACACCGATTTGGTGTTCATGTTTGACTTTGGCAACTACGGCGACGGTTCGGAGACCTCCACCTTCTACTTCGACGACATCAAACAATCTTACATCGGCGAGCAACTGGACCTCCCAGTGACCTTTGAGGAGCCACTGATCAACTACGGCCTCACCGATTTTGCAGGCAACACCTCCTTTGTGGAGACCGATCCTGAGGACGCAGAAAACACCGTAGCACGCATTGTGCGCATGGAAACCGCGTGGACCTACGCCGGCACCACCATTGGTACCCCTGGCGGATTTGTGTCCAACATTCCTTTCAGCAACGACTCTACCATCATGACCGTACGCGTGTGGTCGCCGCAAGCCGGCTACAACGTGCGCCTCAAAGTGGAGAACTCCATGGACGGCGGCCAAACCTGTGAAACCGAATCCATCACCACAGCCACCGGAGCCTGGGAAACCATGGTCTTTGACTTCTCCAACGCCGTACCCGGCACGCCTTCATTGGCTTCAGGTTTGGGACAAGGTTGGACCTTCAACAAGGCCTCCATCTTCTTCAACTTTGGACTCGAAGGCTGGCAGATTGGCGAGCAGACCTACTACATCGACGACGTGTACTTTGGCATGCCCCCAGCAGACGAAGAAGAGCCCATTGGCATTGAAGAACTCGTAGCCTCACCCCTGCTGGTACACCCCACGCACGCGGGTAACTGGAGCGTTTCACTCGAAGGCGGCATGCTGCACAGCTGCAGCGTCTTTGACGTGTTTGGTAAACTGCTGTTCACCGCTGAGCGTGGCGCTCAAACCGTGGAAGTACCCGCTGCCGATTGGCCCTCAGGCCAGTACATCGTGGCGGTACACAGCAGCGCAGGCACCCGATCGGTGTCTTACGTGCACACCGCGCGCTAAGACTTACTCGTTCCCATACATCTTGACGGCGGTCTCGCCGGTCGACTTGCGGAATCCGCGGAACATTCCAGCGGAGTTGAAGGTCATGGCCACGTTGCCATAACGGTCCAGGCCAATGATGCCACCTTCGCCGTCCATACGCACCAGCTTGTCCATGACCACTGCACGTGCAGCCTCCTCGAGCGATGCGCCCCCGTGCTCCACACGCGCGCAGATGTCGTGCGCCACGGCGGTACGGATGAAGTATTCGCCATGTCCGGTGCAGGAAATGGCAGCTGAGTTGTTGTCGGCGTAGGTACCGGCAGAAATCACCGGGCTGTCGCCAATGCGCCCATTCCGCTTGAAGGTCATGCCTCCGGTAGAAGTACCAGCGGCCAGGTTGCCCTTGTTGTCCAAGGCCACGCAGCCCACGGTACCAAACTTGGCGTCCGGCCAGCGGTCCAGGTGGAAGGCCTGCCCGGCTGCGGCCAGTGAATCTTCGTTGGCTTTGATGCGCATATAGCGGTTCCACGATTTCTCGCTCCAGAAGTAGCTGGAGTCCACCATGGTGAGCCCTTGGTCTTGCGCAAACAAGGTGGCGCCTCCTCCGCTGAAGAACACGTGCTCGCTGTGGTCCATGACCGCACGTGCCGCGGTAATCGGGTTTTTTACTTGCTGGATGCCAGTGACCGCACCACAGTTCAAGTCCGAGCCTTGCATGATGCTGGCGTCCATTTCGTTGATGCCTTCTGCGGTAAACACCGCGCCCTTGCCAGCGTTGAATAGCGGGCTGTCCTCCAACACCTGGATGGCGGCTACGACTGCATCGGTGCTGCTACCTCCTGCGGCTAACACGGCCTCTCCAGCGTCCAATGCCGCGGTCAAGCGGTCGCGGTACGCGGCTTCTTCCTCATCGGTGTACGACTCGGAATCAAAGTAGCCTGCGCCCCCATGGATGACCAGAGCCCACTCGGGCGCTTCGGGTTCAAGCATGTGCGGATTTTCGCCAGCTTCATGCGAGTGGCACGCGGCAAAGAGCAGGATCAGGGGAAGGTAGAGGAGGTTGCGCATGGCGAGGGTTTGAGGGTTAAACCTCGGGAATCGTAGCCAAACTGCAACGCACAAATTCCCGATCTTCCGCCCCATGTCCCTCTTTCCCAACCGCCAAGCGCTGCTCCAGACTTTGGGGCCAGGCATTGTGTTTGCCTCTACGTGCATTGGGGTGAGCCACTTGGTGCAGAGCACCCGGGCCGGGGCAGACTATGGCTTTGCGCTGCTGTGGGCCGTGCTGCTGGCCAACCTGTTCAAGTACCCCTTCTTTGAGTTTGGCTCGCGCTACGCGAACGTCACCGGCACCAGCATTCTGGACGGGTACGCCAAGCAGAGCAAGTGGGTGATTGGTGGCTATGCCGTGCTGACCCTTGGGACCTTGTTCTTTGTGGCAGCCGCTGTTGGCGCGGTCACAGCTGGATTCCTGGACAACCTGTTTGGGATGGGCAACTTGCCGCTGATCACCGGGCTTCTGCTTGTGGGAACCGTGGTGGTGCTGGCTTTGGGCAAATACGGCGTATTGGACAGCCTGATCAAACTCATTGGAGCCGTGTTGCTGATCTCAACCCTGGTGGCCTTTGGATTGGCCTTGGGCAAAGGGCCGGTCTACGGTGCGCCACTCTTGCCTGCGATCGATTGGGGAGACGGTGTTTCGCTAGGTTTTCTGATTGCTTTGATGGGTTGGATGCCGACCGCCGTGGACATGAGCGCTTGGAACAGCTTGTGGACCGTCGAGCGCATGTCCCAAACAGGCTTCCGCCCTACCCTGAAACAAACGCTGTTTGATTTCAACTTTGGATACATCGCCTCAACGGTGTTGGCCGTGTGTTTTGTGGTGCTCGGCGCCTTCTTGCTTCATGGCGCTCCAAACCCCGCCCCCAAACCCGCTGCGGCCTTTGCCGGAGAAGTGGTCAAGATGTACACAGAGGTCATGGGGCCGTGGAGCCGCGTGTTGATTGGAGCTGCTGCCTTCTCCATCATGCTGGGCACCTGCATTGCGGTGTTTGACGGGTATGCGCGCGCCATGAAGCGCTGCGGAGAGCTGCTGTTGCCCAAGCCCATTTCCAACGCATACATCCTTTGGCTGGTGCTGATTGGCGCCGGGGCGTATGGGGTGATTCACGTGTTCATGTTCAACCGACCGGACGACCCTTCGGGCTTCCGTCAGTTGGTGGATTTTGCGACGACCATGAGCTTCTTGGTAGCGCCACTGGTGGCCTTTGCCAACTACCGTTTGGTGGTGAGTGGGCAGTTCCCGGAGGACGGGCGCCCGCCGCTGTGGCTGCGTGCATTGGCCATCGCTGGCATGGTGTTCCTAGTGGGATTCTGTTTGGTGTACTTCTTGGCGTAGCACTGACAAGCGCCCAATTGCGATGCTTCAGTAACGACGGCCGCCACCGTATGTCATGGCCTCGCCCTTGCCAAAGCCGTAGCTCACGCCGAAAGTGACGAAGCGCCCCCTGTAGCTTCGTGACGACACAAAGAAATCGCCGCGGTCGATGATGCTTTCACGGATGCGGCTGGCAAACACATCGCGTACGCCCAAGTTGCATACGATTTTGCCGCCAAACACCTTCTTACGCACACCTAGATCCATGGCTCCAAAGCCGGTAACATCCCCTTGTACCGTTCGGAAGCCAGAGCGGTAATCGCCGGTCACTTCCAGTTCAAAATCCATGGGCAACTTGAATTTGTTGCTTAGGCGCGCGGTCCACTGTTGTCCCGTAAAGTCGAAGGACTGCCCTTCAAACTCACCCAAACGTTCAAAGCGGTTCACGTTGAAATCGCCGTTCAACGACCACCACTTATTGGGCTTGTACTTGCCGTTGAATTCAAAGCCAAGTGTGCCGTTGGTGCCGATGTTCTCGGGAGTCGTAAGGGTCACGTTGTCCTCAAACCGCGATATGCGTTCGACCACATCGGTCGTGTAGCGGTAATACACGCTTCCGTTGAGCGATAGTTTTTCCAAAATCCAAATCGAGGTCACCTCGTACGAATCGGTGAACTCAGGCTGGAGGTTGGGATTTCCCGTGCGGATGTTGAAGTTATTGGTGATGCTGTAAAACGGATTCAAGTCCCACAAACGCGGTCGCGAAACCCGGCGTGAGTAACCTGCCTGTGCGCTCAAGCGATCGCTGATTTTGTAGGAGGTGTGCGCGCTGGGGAACAGGTTCAAGTAATCCGTGGCATTGGACTCACCCGTGGTGGCCAACAACGTGTTTACGTCGGTGTATTCCGGACGGATGCCGATTTGGAGGCCAGCGCGCTCCCCTTCCACCGAGGCCAGAGCATACACGCCCAGCACTTGTTGGGTCCAGCTAAAATCATTGGTGAACGCCGGATTGACGACATATTCCCCGTCCACCAAATCGCGTACGGCAAAGTCGTTACCCACGTCGTTGCTCACAAATTGGGCTCCGGTTTCAAACTTGAAGACCTCTCCCACCGGATGGGTGTAGTCGATCTTGAAGGTGTAATCCGCGCGGTCAAAGGCGGTGTTGGTGCGCTGGTCTTCGTAAATACCGCTGCCCAAGGTCACCACGTTGGTGTATTGCGACTCCAGCGCCTTGCCAAAGTAGGCCCCCAAAGCGCTCATCATGAGCTTGTGGTCTTTGTGATCGGGGAAGTCCTTGACATACTGCAGATCAAACTGCCATTTGGGGTTGGTGGCTTCGGTTTCTTCGCGGCGCTCCCAGCCGGCAATGGCTTGACCGTCGCCGTCAAGCTCGCGAAATGCGGTGAGCGCAGGGTTGTTCTCCCATTCGTAGGTAAACCGTCCCGACAAGGTGAGCACGTTGTAGTCGTTCAAGTGATAGTCGGTGCCGAGGGTGATGTTGGCAAAGCGCTCGTTTCGGAACGATTCGCCGTCACTTTCAATGGCGCTGCCGGTGCCGCGGTTCAGGTTGACGTTGTCCGAGAAGCGCGGGTTGGAACGGTACCCTGCTCCCATTTGGGTGAACAGGTTGAATTTGCTGGCGCGGCGTTGCAAGCTGATGCCAATGCTGTGGTTGTCGGGGATGCCTGTATTGAGTGAGATGGAGCCGTTGAGTCCCTCCTTTTCTTCCTTTTTCAGCACGATGTTCAGAATGCCCGAAGTGCCCGAGGCTTCGTACTTGGCCGAAGGATTGGTGATGACCTCAATGCTTTCGATCATGTCGGCGGTGATGGCGCCCAGGGCGTTGGCCGGGTCATCGGTCAAGACCGAAGGTTTGCCGTCGATCAGGATTTGCACACCGCCACTGCCACGGAGGTTGATTTCGCCTTCGATGCTGACCGTGACAGAAGGCACGTTGTTGAGCACTTCTAATGCGCTTGCACCGGTGGTGCTCAAGTCCTTGCCTACGTTGAACACGCGTTTGTCGAGGGCAAAGGTGGTGGTGGACTGTTCGGCCTGTACTACGGCTTCGTCGAACAGCTCTTGGTCGGGTTGCAGGGCGATGATGCCTACGTCCAGGGTTGGGCCTTGTGGACGGATGCCGCGCAAGGTATCCGGCTTGAATCCGATGAAGGTGACCACCAATGTGGCTTCCACTTGGACCGAAGGGACCGAAAAACGGCCGTCTTCACCGGTGGTGGTCCCGTTCAAGACCGCGCCCGAAGGGGTGGCCAATTCAATCACAGTGGCATACGGAATGGGTTGTCCGTTCCGACCGTCTTGAACTTGTCCGGTGAGTTGGCAAGGCGCCATCTCTTGGGATTGAGCAAAAAAGGGAACGCTCAGCAAAGCGAGCAGCAGCCACGGGTTGGGTCGCATGGAATCAGTTTTCGGTGCAAAGGACGGCAAAGCCGGACAGTTAGAGGAACTCCAATTGCCAAGAGATGTTCAGGGACCGTTTGCCCTGCTTTTATCCCATGGCCCGCAAACTGGATCACATCGTAGTGGTGGACATCGGAGCCACGTGCTGGGAAGGCAAAGTGCCCGAAGGCATGTCCAGCGACATCATTGAGGTGGGCGTGTGCCTGTTGGGTGTGAACTCGGGAGAGCGCACGGCCAACCGCGGCATTCTGGTCAAACCCGAACGCTCTACCATCAGTTCCTTTTGTACCGAACTCACCACCATCACCCCCGAACTGGTCGAAGCCGAAGGGGTCACCTTTCAAGAAGTCTTGCGCATCCTACGTGAGGAGTACCTGACGCAACGCCGCCCCTGGGCCAGCTACGGCGCTTACGACCTGAACCAGTTCAAACGCCAATGTTTCGAGATGAACCGGGGCTACCCCTTTGGCCCGTCCCACATCAACGTCAAAACCCTGTTTGCCCTGCAACGCGAGCTGGGGCATGAAACAGGCATGGCGGGAGCGCTGGCACAATTGAACATCCCCCTGAAAGGCACGCACCACCGCGGCGTTGACGACGCTTGGAACATCGCACAAATCCTTTGGGAAACACTCCATCCAGCCCCCGCATCATGACCTACGAAGCCATTGCCGAATCCCTGGCCGCATCCCACGGCACCGTCTCCAGCCAAATGTTTGGCAAACCTTGTTTGAAAGTGGGCGGAAAGGCTTTTGCGGCCTTTTTCAAGGACTGTATGGTCTTCAAACTCGGACGCGAGGAAATGCCGCTGTTGCTGGACCAATACCCCGGTTCAGAGTTATGGGACCCCTCCGGCAAGGGCCGCCCAATGAAGGATTGGCTCCAGGTCCCGGCCGACTATGCCGAGGATTGGTCTTCCCGCGCCAAACAAGCGCTGACCTTTGTTGCGGGATAGCTGCTATCCCTAGCCCCACTCGGGTTTACAAGTCGTGATTGTTTCCCTTTATCCAGGATAGAGGATTCCACTTTTTTATTGAGCCAGCAACGGGATAGATTCGTACTATAATATTCACCCAACAGATCTGCCATGAAGCGACTACTCCTTGCTACCCTCATCCTCATATCCCCTGACCTGATGCACAGCCAAACGTCCTCCGAAGGCGGTTGTCCATTCGGTTTCGACAAGCGCAAAGCACGCAAAGAAGCCACTGCCCAGGACGCCTCGGCCTCAAACACCCCAGACACCCCAACTCCTCCGGCAGCGACACCGGCCTCCATGGCCCGAGACGCCGCTCGCCACGATGCGCAAACCAACCGCGAATGGTGGCCCAACCAATTGAATCTTGAAGTGCTGCGCCAACACTCAAACATGTCCAACCCCATGGGAGAGGACTTCGACTACGCGGCCGCATTCAACGCCCTTGACTTGGACGCGGTGAAAGCCGATTTGCGTGAGGTGATGACCACCTCGCAAGACTGGTGGCCCGCGGACTATGGACACTACGGTCCGCTTTTCATTCGCATGGCTTGGCACAGCGCGGGCACCTACCGCACCGGCGATGGCCGCGGAGGTTCGCGTGAAGGCCAGCAGCGCTTTGCCCCCATCAACTCTTGGCCCGATAACGCCAACCTCGACAAGGCCCGACGTCTGATCTGGCCAGTCAAACAGAAATACGGCGCCAGCCTCTCTTGGGCCGATTTGATGATCCTTGCGGGCAACGTAGCCCTCGAAGACATGGGCTTTGAAACCATCGGCTTTGCCGGCGGCCGCGATGACGTATGGGAACCTGCCAGCAACGTATACTGGGGCCGCGAAAGCAAATGGCTTGCCGACGAGCGCTACTCCGGCGACCGTGAATTGGAAACTCCCTTGGCCGCGGTACAAATGGGTCTGATCTACGTCAATCCCGAAGGCCCCAACGGCAACCCAGACCCCGTTTTGGCCGCACACGACATCCGTGAAACGTTCGGCCGCATGGGCATGAACGACGAAGAAACCGTGGCCCTAATCGCCGGTGGACACACCTTGGGCAAAACCCACGGTGCAGGCCCCGCAACCCACGTTGGCCCAGAGCCTGAAGCTGCGAGCATGACCGAGCAAGGCTTTGGATGGACCAGCTCATTCAAGTCTGGCAAAGGCCCAGATGCCATCACCTCTGGTTTGGAAGTGATTTGGACTTCGACCCCTGCCAAATGGAGCCACGAGTACTTTGCCAACCTGTTCAACTACGAGTGGGAACTGACCAAGAGCCCGGCCGGTGCGCACCAATGGATTGCCAAAGAAGCCGAGGAATTTGTGCCCGACGCCTTTGACGCCAACAAGAAGTACCGACCCACTATGCTCACCACGGACTTGTCGCTCCGCTTTGATCCCGAGTACGAGAAGATCTCCCGTCGCTTCTACGACGATCCAGATGCCTTCAACGCAGCATTCGCGCGCGCGTGGTTCAAACTCACCCACCGCGACATGGGCCCCAGCACCACCTACTTGGGTCCAGACGTGCCTCAAGAGCAATTCGTGTGGCAAGACCCCATTCCTGCCGTCGATCACCCGCTGGTGAACGCCGCCCAAATCGGCAGCCTCAAGCAAACGCTGCTGGCTTCGGAGCTAACCGTGCAAGAATTGGTGTCTACCGCCTGGGCTTCGGCCAGCACTTACCGCCACTCGGACCGCCGCGGCGGAGCCAACGGTGCACGCATCCAACTCGAACCCATGCGCAACTGGGAGGTGAACAACCCGGCGCAACTGAACAAAGTGCTGGGCGTGCTGGAAGGCATTCAAGCCGACTTCAACCAGACCAATGCCCCCACTCAAATTTCCATGGCCGACCTCATTGTACTCGGTGGAGCAGCTGGTGTGGAGGAAGCTGCACGTTTGGCGGGCCACAGCGTAGAAGTACCCTTCACCCCTGGACGCATGGACGCCACCCAAGCCATGACCGATGTGGAAAGCATGCAATTGCTTGCGCCCATGGCCGACGGCTTCCGCAACTACCAACCTAAGCTGTACACCCTCACCACTGAGGAATTGCTGGTGGACAAGGCCCAACTGCTCACCCTCACCGCACCTGAAATGACTGTACTGGTGGGAGGTATGCGTGCCTTGGGTGCCAACTACGACGGCTCCACCCACGGCATCCTGACCGCCACACCGGGGCAGCTGACCAACGACTACTTCGTGAACCTCTTGGACATGAGTACCGCTTGGGAGCCCACCACCGAAACCCAGCAGTTCTTCGCCGGCCACCACCGCGAAACCGGCGCACCGAACTTCACCGCCACCCGCGCGGACCTGATTTTCGGCTCCAACTCCGAACTGCGCGCCATTGCCGAGGTATACGCCTCATCAGACGCCGAAACCAAGTTTGTAAAGGACTTTGTGGACGCTTGGGTCAAGGTGATGCAACTGGACCGTTTTGATTTGAATTAACCCCACAAGAGAAACAAGAAAGGCCGGTTCATCCGGCCTTTTTTTGTGCCTACTTCCAGGCCCGCAACATGCGCCAGCGCCCTTGCAGGTCTTGGCGCATCTCGGTCTGGTAGCCGCTGCGTTCGAACAGGGCTTTGGTTTCGGAGGCGTAGTTGCTGTGCATTTCCACCAGGATTTGGCCCTTCGGGGCCAGCAACGTTTCGCCTTGGGTGGCCAGGGCTTGGTAAAAGAGCAGTGGATCGCCCTCGGCAAACAGCGCCAAATGCGGTTCGTGCGCCACCACGTGTTCTTCGAGGCTGGCCGCTTCGTCGGTGCCGATGTACGGTGGGTTGGAGACCAGCAGTTGCAAGGGCGGAACGCGCGGTTCTTCTTCAAGGATGTTGACTTCCATCCAACTCACATTCAACCCCAATTCCACGCTGTTGGCTTGGGCCACTTCCAGTGCCGGCGCGCTTAAATCGCAGCCCCACACTTGTGCGCCAGGGACCCGATGTTTGATGCCCAACGCGATGCAACCGCTGCCCGTACCTACATCCAACACGTGCGGTGCTTTGCCCTCGAGCAACTCTACGGCCCACACCACAAGCTCCTCGGTTTCGGGACGCGGGATGAGGACCCGGGGATCTACGGTCAATTCCAGGTCCAAAAAGGTGGCTTTGCCCAAAATGTATTGTAGCGGTTCGCCCTCACGCAAGCGGCGCAAGATGCCCTGCACTTGCGCAACGGCCTCCATGGGCACGTCTTGCTCAGCTTCCAAAATGACATCTACCCGGGTCCACCCGAAGGAGTCTTCCAAGATCCACGCGGCCATTTGCGCCGCCTCCCGCTGGCCGTGGCGCAGGGTGAGGTCCTCGGTGAGGTAGGCTGCCAGTTCGCCGCGGGTTTGGATCATTCCTCGGGGTGGCCGTCGATGCCTTTGAGCAGCAATTCAGCAGTGGAAGGGTTGGTGGCCATGGGGATGTTGTGCACGTCGCACAGGCGCATGAGCATGGCAATGTCCGGCTCGTGGGGGTGCTTGTCCAATGGATCGCGGAAAAAGAACACCATGTGGATTTTGCCTTCGGTAACCTCTGCGGCAATTTGGGCATCGCCTCCGAGCGGGCCACTTTGCACGCGTTGCACTTTTAGGCCAGCATCCATGGCGTGTTTACCTGTAGTACCGGTGGCAATCAGGTCAATGTCTTTGCGCTTGAATACGTCTAAGTGGCGAGCGAGGAATTGAACCATCTCCGCCTTTTTGCCATCGTGGGCAATGACTGCAATCTTCATATCAGTGCTTCACAAACACCTGGTAGCCCCACGGAGCGAGCGTCATGTCGCCGTCGGTGAAAACACTCAGGGTTTGGTTGTTGAAAATGCTGGGGTACTCGCCACTCACCGCTTCGGCAAACTTGACTTGCTGTGGCTGGTCGCTGAAGTTGAGCACGGTGATGACTTGGTTGTCACCCTTGGTGCGCGAGTAAGCGTAAATGTCGGGGTCGTTGGCGGTCGCAATGCGTTTGAAGTCGCCGCCGTAAGCACCGTTCCACAAAGCCGGATTTTCCTGGTTGGCCTTGATCAGGGTGGCGTAGAAGTCCTGCATCTCATAGCCGTTCCAATCGATGCTGTCTTTTTCGAAGAAGAGCAAGCGGTGGCGGTTCGGGGCTTCGTTTCCGCTGTAGACCAGTGGCATGCCATTGATGGTGTATGCCAAGGTGGTGAAGAGCTCCACCGCAGGGCCAAAGCGTTCAAACTGGGTGCCGTTCCACGAGTTTTCGTCGTGGTTGGTGATGAAGGTCATGCGGTAGGCGTAGTCCACAAAATTGGTGTCCTCTTTGGCCATGTAGTTGTCCAACGACTCCAAGGTCATGCCTTCCGGGTGCCAGCCTTTTTCTTCCATGAGTGCAGGGTCGGTCAACCCTTCTGTCATGGCCAATTGGTTGAGGATGTGCATCAGCTCCCAGCTGTAGCTCATGTCAAAGGCCTCCAAGTGGTGCTCCGGGGTCTCAGCCTCGGCCAACATGAAGAGTTCGGGATTGAGCTCGCGCAGGGCGGCTGTGGCGTCGTTCCAGAAGTCGGTAGGCACTTCCATGGCCACGTCGCAGCGGAAGCCATCGATCTCGTACTCCTGCACCCAGTGCTTCATGGCATCGATCATGGCAGCGCGCATGTCTGGGTTGTCGTAATTCAAATCGATCACATCGCTCCAATCCGGAACCGGTGGGTAAAAATTGCCGAGCGAATCCAAGCTGTACCACTCGCGGTTTGCAGTCCAGACGTTGTCCCAAGAAGTGTGGTTGGCCACCCAGTCCAAAATGACCTTCATACCTTTGGCGTGGGCCTGTTCCACCAGGTTACGGAAGGCATCTGCATCGCCAAATTCAGGGTTGATGGCGGTGTAGTCTTGGATGCTGTAGTAGCTGCCCAATCCGCCTTTGCGGTTGTCAACGCCGATGGGTTGCACGGGCATCAGCCACAGGATTTCGATCCCCATTTCTGCGATGCGGGGGATGTCGCGGGTGAAGGCATCAAAGGTGCCTTCGGGCGTATGCTGGCGAATATTGACCTCGTAGATGGTGGCGTCTTTGGTCCACTCCGCGTGGGGATACACCTGGGTTTCAACGGTTTCGGATACGTTCCTTGCGTCCGGGGCAGAAGGGGTGTCGCCGCAGCCTGCCATCACAAGGGCAGCCGCTGCGCACAGGCAAATAAAACGTTGCATGCAGATTCAAGTTTGATCCAAAAGTAGGCATAAGTGTGCGCCGCACACCGCGGGGTCAGAACAAGCCCAATTGGGATGCTTCTTCGTCCGAGTCACCGTCCGATTTTTGGGGGGTCACGTCCAGGTCAATGGGCTGCGACACCTCGTCTTTTACCGGAGCCGCTTTGGGCGCTGGCGCAGGAGCCGAAGCCTTGGGTTGCACGGGAGCAGGGCTTTCAGGCACTTCTGCCAATGGTGCGGGTTCGGCCGCCGGTGCAGGGGCCAGGCGTTCGGCAAGTACAGCTTCGGCCTCGGCTTCTTTTTCGGCGTTGGGTGGGTCCAGCACCACATCGGTGATGGGCAGGGTGCTCAGGCGATTGCCTTGGGCCTTCATGCCTTTGACCGAAATGAAATCCCAGAGGTCGATCACCTCATCCGGACGGTCGCGGGTGGCTTTGAACTTGCGGTTCCACTTGATGCGCGCTTGTGGGAAATGTAACGTGCTGGCCAAGGCCATGCGCGACTCATCATGGTCGCCAATGAAGCCCACCACTTTGGTAGAAGCCTCCACCTGGAAGCGTTTGACGTACCACGTCTCTTTGGAGCCGTCGTAGTACACGCAGCTCACGGGTTTTTCGGGGATCCACTTTTCCAGGTGGATCATCTTCTCGTCGAAGTGGGTGGACAGGTCAAAGCCAGTCAACTTGTATTCACCCGAGCTGAGCAGCACCAGGATTTTATCTTCCGGGGCGAAGGCACCCAGGTAACGTCCGCGTTCCTCGATGTTGAGGCGATTGACGGTTTCGTCGAACCAGATTTTGCGGGCACCCAAGGTGGACACGCCGCGTTCTTTGAGCTCGATGCGCTTGACAGGGTGCTTGCTGAGCACGTTTCCTCCGGCGCCACGGCCCTTGATTGCCAGCTCCGAGAAATCCGCGTCAAAGCGCAGTTTTTTCAGGCGTTGTAGCGCGCGTAGGTGCACCGTAATCAACTCGGCCTCGCCGTTGGGGTTGGCCGTGAAGTACAGCACCTTGGACCCAGAGGTGCCCTTGGTCAAGTTGTACTCGCGGTCGCGGGTAATGGAGGTGACGGCGAAGCGTTTCCACATGGCACGCCCCCCCTTTCCGTCTTGGTAAATCAGGTTGTAGATGGTGCGGGCATCGCCCTTTTTCCAAATGCCTACATGCAAGATGCCCTTGCCTACGAAAGCCTTAGCGCTCACGCGAGTGACTTGCATCACGCCGTCTTCGCGGAACACGATGATGTCGTCGATGTCCGAACAATCGGTCACAAACTCACCCTCGCCACGCTTGAGGCCAGTTCCTACAAAGCCCTCTTCCTTGTTGACGTACAGCTTGGCGTTGTTGACCGCCACTTTGGCCGCGTCCACCTTGTCGAAGGTGCGCAGCTCGGTGCGGCGTTCGCGGCCCTTACCATATTTCTTTTTGAGCTCCTGGAAGTACGCAATGGCAAACTCGGTGAGGTGATCAAGGTCGTGCTTGACGCGGGCGATGTCTCCTTCGAGTGCAGCCAAACGCTCGTCAGCTTTGAACGAGTCAAACTTGGAGATGCGCTTGATCCGGATTT
Source organism: Luminiphilus sp. (assembly GCA_964221845.1). Taxonomy (GTDB): domain Bacteria; phylum Bacteroidota; class Bacteroidia; order Flavobacteriales_D; family Sanyastnellaceae; genus CAXPZW01. Next base: position 35,714 of record CAXPZW010000021.1, read on the forward strand.
CGGTCAGGCGGGTGACGTCTTCGTCGGTGACTGCACGCAACAGGTGCTTGATGTGCGGTTTGAGGCCTTCGTGGATGGTGGACAGGATCTCTTCCCAAGTTTCGCACTCCTCAATGTCGCGGTAAATGCGGTTTTCGATGAAGATCTTCTCCAGCGAGGCAAAGTGCCACGACTCTTCCAACTCTGCCTTTTCAATTTCGAGTTCTTGGCGGAGCAGCTCGCGGGTTTGCTCGGTGCTGTGGCGCAGGATTTCCGAGACGCCCATGAAGTGGGGCTTGTCGTCGAAGATCACGCACGCGTTCGGCGAGATTTTGACCTCACAATCGGTAAAGGCGTAGAGCGCGTCGATGGTCTTGTCGGGAGACACCCCTTTGGGCAGGTGGATCACGATGGACACGTGCTCGGCGGTGTTGTCCTCGATCTTGCGGATCTTGATCTTGCCCTTGTCGTTGGCCTTGAGCACACTGTCGATGAGCGACGTGGTGGTTGTGCCGTACGGGATCTCGTGAACGATCAGGGTACGGTCGTCTTCCTTACGGATGCGGGCACGCACGCGGATTTTTCCGCCGCGCAGGCCGTCGTTGTAGTTGGACACATCGGCCATCCCCCCAGAAATGAAATCCGGTACGATCTGGGCCTTCTTGCCCTTGAGGATCTGCATGCTGGCATCGATCAGCTCCACAAAGTTGTGCGGGAGCATTTTGCAGGCGAGACCTACTGCAATCCCTTCCACGCCCTGCGCAAGCAGCAATGGGAACTTCATGGGCAGGGTCTCGGGCTCTTTGTTGCGCCCGTCATACGAGCTGAGCCACGTGGTGGTCTTGGCGTTAAAAGCCACGTTGAGGGCAAACTTGCTGAGCTTGACCTCAATGTATCGCGGGGCTGCTGCTCGGTCGCCAGTGGCCACGTTACCCCAGTTACCTTGCATGTCCAGCAGAAGTTCCTTCTGGCCAATTTGCACCATGGCGTCGCCGATGGAGGCGTCCCCGTGGGGGTGGTACTTCATGGTGTTACCAATGGCGTTGGCCACCTTGTGGAAACGGCCATCGTCCATTTCACGCAGGGAGTGCAAAATGCGGCGTTGCACCGGCTTGAGGCCGTCGTGCAAGTGGGGCACCGCGCGCTCGAGGATCACGTACGAGGCGTAGTCCAGGAACCACTCGTTGTACATCCCTTTGATGGGAATGACGTTCTCGAGTTGTTCCCCGCTCTCGTCGCGGTCAAAGTCGTCGTCGCGTTCGTTGTCGTCGTTGGGCAGTTGTTCTTCGCTCATAGGTCACGGCAGGCTCAGGCGGCCTCTTCTTCCACTTCGTCTTTTTCGACTTTCAGGTTTTCGATGATGAATTCCTGGCGTTCCGGGGTGTTCTTGCCCATGAAGAATTTGAGCAGTTCCGGAATCTGGCTGTCTTTGCCCAAGACCACAGGGTCCAGGCGGATGTGTTCACCAATAAAGTGCTTGAACTCGTCGGGCGAGATCTCACCAAGTCCCTTAAAGCGGGTGATCTCGGGTTTGCCTTTGAGTTTTTGCATGGCTTGCTGCTTTTCAGCTTCGCTGTAGCAGTAGATGGTTTCTTTTTTATCGCGCACACGAAACAGCGGGGTCTGCAATACGTGCACGTGACCTGCGCGCACCAGCTCAGGGAAGAACTGGAGGAAGAACGTGATCAACAGCAAGCGGATGTGCATGCCATCGACATCGGCATCGGTGGCGATCACCACGTTCTTGTAACGCAAGGTTTCCAGGCCTTCCTCAATGTTGAGGGCTGCTTGAAGCAGGTTGAACTCCTCGTTTTCGTAGACCACTTTTTTGGTGAGTCCGTAAGAGTTCAGTGGCTTTCCTTTGAGGCTGAAGACCGCTTGGGTATTCACATCACGTGCTTTAGTGATGGAACCAGAGGCACTGTCCCCCTCGGTGATGAACAGGGTGGAGAACTGCCCCTTGTCGTTCTTGGTGTCGTTGTAGTGGGCGCGGCAGTCGCGGAGCTTGCGGTTGTGCAGGTTGGCCTTCTTCGCACGCTCGCGAGCGAGTTTTTTGATGCCCGCCAAATCCTTGCGTTCGCGCTCGGATTGGAGGATGCGTTTTTGCAGGGCTTCAGCCACATCGGCGTTGCGGTGCAGGAAGTTGTCGAGGGCGGTTTTGAGGAAGTCCAGCACAAAGGTGCGCATGGTGGTGCCGCCGGGCTCCACCTCGTTGCTGCCCAGCTTGGTTTTGGTTTGCGATTCAAACACCGGCTCCATCACCTTCACGGCAACGGCTGCAGAAATGCCTGAACGCACATCCTGCGGATCGTAGTCCTTGCCAAAAAAGTCGCGCACCACTTTGACGTAAGCCTCTCGGAAGGCGCGTTGGTGTGTACCGCCCTGGGTGGTAAACTGGCCGTTCACAAAGCTGTAGTAGTCCTCGCCGTAGGCATCGGTGTGCGTGATGGCCACCTCAATGTCATCGCCGCGCAGGTGAATGATGGGGTAGCGGATGTTGTCTCCGACGTTGGTTTCCAACAAGTCCTTTAGGCCGTGCTCTGAGTGGTACTTCTGGCCGTTGAAGTAGATGGTGAGCCCGGTATTGAGGTAGCAGTAGTTCCAAAGCAGCTTCTCCACGTGTTGAAGCTTGTACTGGAAGTTGGGGAAGATCTCCGGGTCAGGCACGAAGGTGATCTTGGTGCCGCGGCGTTTGGTGGATTCCTCAAGTGCTCCGTCTTCCAACAGCTCACCTCTGGAGAATTGGGCGGTTTTGGATTGACCGTCACGTACTGACTGCACGGTAAACTCAGTGCTGAGTGCGTTGACCGCCTTGGCACCTACCCCGTTTAGACCCACCGACTTTTTAAAGGCGCGTGAGTCGTACTTACCCCCGGTGTTGATCTTCGATACCACATCTACCACTTTGCCCAGGGGAATGCCCCGGCCGTAGTCACGGACTTTGACCGAGTTGTCGCGGATGCTCACCTCGACGGTTTTGCCGTAGCCCATGACGTACTCATCGATGCAGTTGTCGAGGACTTCTTTGAGCAGGACGTAAATGCCGTCGTCTGCTGAAGTGCCGTCTCCGAGCTTGCCGATGTACATCCCTGGACGCATCCGGATGTGTTCCTTCCAGTCAAGCGAGCGGATATTGTCTTCGGTATACTGAACTTCCTGGGCCATAGGTAGGGGTTGATCGAAATCGCCTGAATAAGGCAATAAGCCAACTAAATTAGCAAAACCACCTCCGCTAGCCCGTAATCGCTGAAAGCCACTTATCAACATCGCGCCCGAGTTTTCAAAAAACGCTGCATGCCGCATTTGTTGACCAAAAACGGACATTTCAAGGAGGTTTTTTTGTACCTTGTACCCTGCTGACTGTGTGATTTCAGGGTTTTCCCGCTCCACTCTTCCTCCTGAATCCATGAGCGCATTTGCGCTTGCAACACCCTCCTTCGACGTGATAGGGTGCGAAGGCTGCGTATGACGCAACCGGTGTTGCTAGGCGCAAAACCAATGAGTGTGTGAGGACGACCACCCAGCATGCGAACCAACCTTTTCTGTTCGCTTTCCGCAGAACAGGGATGCAGTGGGCGTATTCCACCTCAACCAACCGAACCGAATTGACGAAGTACGCCCTGTCAACCTGTGCCTGAACAACTATGATGCGACGTTACACCCTCCTGAGCCTCGTCACAGCTCTGCTGCTCTCCTCTTCTGGCTTTGCCCAGCTTTGGCAAGACCAAACTTCCGAACAACGCGTGAGCGGCCAACGCTGGATTCAACCCGAGTCCTACCGTGGCGTAACCACTTCTCCTGCAGCACTATGGAGCGTGCTGCGCCAAGCTCCTCACATCCACGATGTACGCGCCAAAGACAGCGGTGTGATGCTGGAACTGCCCGCACCCGATGGCACCATTCAGGTGTTTAGCATTGTGGAGTTCCCGGTCATGGCGCCGGGCTTGCAGGAACGCTACCCCAACATCCGCTCATATGCGGGTCAGGGCATTACCGACCCTTCGGCCACCGTGCGCTTTAGCATGTCCCCCAAAGGTTTCCACGCGATGGTGATCAGCAACGGCGACACATGGTACATCGACCCCTTGACCGACGGCACCACAGAGGCCTACCAGTCCTACACCAAAAAAGCCTTCTACGCCACCTCCGAAAAGGTGTTTGAAGAACTTCCCCCCATCATGGACGATGTCCACATGGACCTGCAGAAGTTCGATGAGAACAACAGCACCAAGTACGACAAGCCTGTGCACGACCGCCAAGTGCGTCACTTTGGTCAAGCCGAAGCGCAAGTGCGCACCGAAAGTGGCACGGAACTGCGCACCTACCGATTGGCCTTGGCGTGTACCGGTGAATACGCAGCCTTCCACGGCGGCACTGTGCCCGACGTGGTGGACGCTTACAACACTTCGCTCACCCGAGTGAATGGGGTCTACGAGCGCGAAGTTGCCGTACACATGGACCTGGTGGCCAACAACGACAACGTCATTTACCTCGACGCTGCCACCGACCCGTACACCAACAACAACGGGGGCACCATGCTGGGCCAAAACATCAGCACCTGCAACGCGCAGATCGGCTCGGCCAACTACGACATCGGCCACGTGTACTCTACCGGCGGTGGAGGTGTGGCCTACCTGCAAAGCCCTTGTGGCTCCAACAAAGCAGGTGGTGTAACTGGTCAACCTACCCCGGTAGGCGATCCCTTTGACATCGACTACGTGTGCCACGAGATGGGCCACCAATACGGCGGTAACCACACCCAAAACAACAGCTGCAACCGTTCTTCGGGTGCTGCTTATGAGCCTGGAAGTGCTTCAACCATCATGGGCTACGCCGGCATTTGCTCGCCCAACCTGCAAAACAACTCGGACGATTACTTCCACATCCACAGCTTCAACGAAATGAAGGCGTTTACCGTCACGGGCAACGGCAACACGTGTGCAGTGGTCACCACCACTGGTAACGGCGTGCCAACTGTAGATGCCGGTGCGGATTACACCATTCCAGGTGCCACGCCGTTTGAGTTGACGGCCACCGGATCGGATCCTGACGGCGACGCTATCACTTACACCTGGGAAGAGTACGACCTCGGCCCTGCTACCGCCGCTGGCGACAGCGACCTGAGCAACCCTTCTGGCAACCAGCCCACCTTCCGCTCGTGGAAGGGCACTGAGGACCCCACTCGCGTATTCCCACGCATCACGGATTTGGTCAACAACACCACTGTTGTAGGTGAGCACCTCCCCGATTACGACCGCGGCATGACCTTCCGCTGCTCGGTACGTGATAACCGCGCTGGAGGTGGCGGCGTGAACGAAGACGAAATGCAGATCACCGTGGACGGAGACACCGGTCCTTTCCTGGTGAACTATCCCAACGGCGGTGAGCAGCTGCCCAGCGCCGGTGCAGTGCCTATGACTTGGGACGTGGCCGGTACCGATGGCGCGCCTGTGAACTGCACCAGCGTAGACATCTACCTGTCGACCGACGGCGGCCTCACCTACCCCACCCTGCTCCTGTCTGGCACCGCCAACGACGGCGCCGAGTTGGTCACCATGCCCGCCATCGAAACCACTACCGCACGCATCAAAATCAAAGGCAATGGCAACGTCTTCTTTGACATCAGCAACGCCAACGTCGAGATCACCTCTTCGGTTGTGGCTGCCCAGTACGATGCAGTGATCAACGCCATCAACGCCCCCGACGGCGACTACTGTGGCAACATCATCGATCCTGAAATCCAAATCCTCAACCTTGGTACCGAGACCTTGACTTCGGCAGACATCGAGACCTTTGTGGACGGCATTTCTCAAGGCGTAGTGAACTGGACGGGCTCGCTCACCATTGGTTCTACTGAACTGATTACCCTAGCCACCATCTTCCCAGCCGATGGCGCGCACACCTACGAAGCGGTCATCAGCAACCCCAACGGCCAAGCCGACGAAAACCCCGCCAACAACAGCCAAACCACCAACTTCTCGACGGTGGCGACCCCCAACCTGGTCACCTTCTCGCTGTTGACCGACTGCTGGGGAGAAGAAGTTGGATGGACGCTTACCAACCAAGCGAACGGAGATGTAGTGGCTTCTGTATCTGCAAATACACTGGCTGATCTCACCACCTATGACACCGAATTCTGCCTCACTGACGGATGTTACGATCTGACCATCACTGATACGTATGGTGACGGGCTCTCTGGCGCTTCCTACGGCTCTTGTGGCGTGGACGGCGACTACTCAGTGATCGACAACGGAGGTACCGTTCTGGTTCAAATGGCGGCCTCCAACTATGGCGCAAGCATTACCGAAACCTTCTGCGTGGCAAGCACTGTGCTGGGCTGTACCGACAACGCCGCATGCAACTACAACCCTGCTGCTACCTCCGACGACGGCTCGTGTGAGTTTACCTCGTGCGTAGGCTGTACCGATGATACGGCGTGCAACTACACCCCAGGCACCACCATCGACGACGGCTCATGTGAGTTTACCTCATGTGCAGGGTGTACCAATGCTGCCGCATGCAACTACGACGCTACAGCCACGATCGAAGACGGCTCGTGCATCTTGCCCGACGGCTGTACCGATGCCACTGCCTGCAACTACGACGCTACCGCTGCGTGCGACGACGGATCGTGCGAGTTCACCTCGTGCGCGGGTTGTACCAATGCTGCCGCATGTAACTACGACGCTACAGCTACCATCGACGACGGCTCGTGCATCTTGCCTGACGGCTGTACCGATGCCACTGCCTGCAACTACGACGCTACCGCTACCTGTGACGATGGCAGCTGCACCTACACCGGTTGCGGCACGTGCTTCGGCGACTTGACCGGCGATGGACTCATCAACGTAAGTGACCTGCTGGAAGTACTCGGCGATTTTGGCTGCACCAGCGGCTGCAGCGCCGACCTGACTGGCGATGACCAAGTGAACTCATCGGACACCCTCGCACTGCTGGGCGTGTTCGGAACCGTTTGTGAATAAATAAGAAAGACAACGGCCCGGTGCGCAAGCGCTGGGCCGTATCGATACCCACCAAAAACCAACCAAGGTGAACGTAAATTGGATCAAACATGCCTGCCTGGTACTGGCCCTCGTGACCGGTACCCTGACCCTACAGGCCCAGGACAAAAAAGCCGCTGCGCTCGACTATCTGCGCACCCAGGCCGAACTCTCCGGTGTCTCTAACGACGACCTCAACGACCTGCGCGTCAGTAACATGGTGCCCGGCGGTAAGAACAGCTATGACGTCGTGTACGTGCAACAAGCGCACAAAGGCATCGACATTCACCACGCACTGATCAATGTGGTAGTGGGCAACGATGGCAAAGCCACTTCGCACGCAGGTGCCTTTGCAGGCAACCTCGAGCGCGGCGCCAACGCCACCACCCCTCAAATGTCTGTGCTTGATGCACTCGGCAATGCAGCGCGTCAACTCGACTACGACGCACCTGTTGGGGTTGAAATCTTGGAAGAGCCCATCGGCGACAACATGACCGGTGTGCTTTCCAAAGGCAACATCTCCATGGACGACATCATGTTCAAGTTGGTGTACCAAAACAAAGGCAAGCAAGGCCTGCGCCTGTGCTGGGAGTTTGTCATTCGCGACCACACCGGTCAAAACTGGTGGCAAGCCCGCGTCGACGCCGAAACCGGTGATCTGTTGGACAAAAACAATTGGATACGCTCTTGCAACCTGAACCACGCAAATGGTGAAAGCCATTCTAGCGTGTGCACCTCAGGTTTGTTCAAGCGTCCAGAGCAGCCCATGGAAGGCCCTCAACCGGCATCGTCGCTTGCCACTGAGTGCTACAATGTATTCCCCATTCCGGTGGAGTCGCCATCTCACGGCACTCGCTCCTTGGAGGTGACGCCATGGGCACCAGCTGTAGGATCACCTTTTGGTTGGCACGACACCGACGGTGTTGCCGGCGCCGAATACACCATTACCCGTGGAAACAACGTATACGCGACCGAGGACGCCAACGCCGATAACAACCCGGGGTACGCTCCCGATGGTGGCGCTTTGTTGAATTTTGACTTTCCTGTGGACTTTACCCAAGACCCCACAACTTACCAAGATGCGTTGATCACCAACCTGTTCTTCTGGAACAACATCATGCACGATGTACTGTACAACTACGGCTTCGACGAGGCCAGTGGCAACTTCCAAGAGAACAACTATGGCAACGGCGGTTTGGGTTTGGATTACGTGAACGCAGATGCCATCGACGGCAGCGGCGTAAACAATGCAAACTTTGGCACCCCTCCCGACGGCGCGAACCCACGCATGCAGATGTACATCTTCAACATCACCACCCCGAATGTCACCTCTGACTTCGACAACGGTGTGATTGCGCACGAGTACGGCCACGGTGTATCTAACCGGCTCACCGGTGGTCCAAACAACGTGAGCTGCCTTGGCAACACCGAGCAAATGGGTGAAGGATGGTCCGATTACCTCGGAGCCATATTGACCATCGAGCCTGGAGATGCCGGTACAGATGTGCGTGGAATTGGTACCTACGTCATCGGCCAGCCCACCACAGGTGTGGGTATCCGACCGTTCCCCTACTCCACCGACATGACAGTCAATCCCCACACCTATGCAGACATCAGTTCTGTATCTATACCGCACGGGGTTGGTTCGGTATGGTGCGCCATGCTCTGGGAAATGACCTGGGCATTGATCGATCGAGATGGGTTTGACCCAGATTGGTACAACGGCACAGGGGGCAATAACCTTGCGCTTCAATTGGTCATGGATGGCATGAAACTGCAGGCGTGTCAGCCTGGCTTTATCGATGGCCGTGACGCCATCCTCCAAGCCGACCAAAACCTGACCGGCGGTGCAAACCAATGCCTGATTTGGGCTGCCTTTGCAAAACGCGGGTTGGGCGTATTTGCAGACCAAGGGGGTTCTAACAGCGTAGCGGATGGTACCGAAGACTTCAACACCCCTTGTTTCTGCGAGCCTGATCCAGGCCCCGAGGGCTGTACCGATGCCACCGCTTGTAACTACGACGCTGCAGCCACCTGCGAGGACAACTCATGCACCTACGGCGGTTGTACCGATCCCTCGGCCTGCAACTACGACGCTGCGGCCGGTTGTGATGACGGCACCTGCATCCTGACTCCAGTGAACGCCACCCTCGCATTGACCACCGATTGCTGGGGCGGCGAAGTCAGCTGGACGCTGGTGCGCGATAGCGACGGTTTGACAGTAGCCACCAGTCCTGCGTATGGCAGTTTGGTCACGGTCAGTACAAGCTTCTGTTTGGATGCCAATACATGCTACACGTTTAACATCTTCGACTCCTACGGCGACGGCATGAACGGAGCCGCCTACGGCAGCTGTGGTGTCGACGGCAACTACGTGTGCACCTATGACTCCGACGGCACAACTGTGTTTACGATGGCCACAGCAAATTATGGGTCGGGCACTTCACATTCGTTCTGCACCCCGAGTACAACGATTTCAGGTTGTACGGATCCTGCAGCCTGTAACTATGACCCAGCAGCGACTTCCGATGACGGATCGTGTCAATCCCTCGACGCCTGTGGCGTGTGTGGCGGTGCGGGCACCGTGGCCGGATGTACTGATCCTGCGGCATGTAACTACAACGCTTCCGCTGACTGTGACGACGGCTCTTGCCAGTCGCTCGATGCCTGTGGCGTATGTGGCGGTACAGGTACCGTTGCCGGTTGTACTGATCCTGCGGCCTGTAACTACAATGCTTCTGCTGACTGTGACGACGGATCTTGCCAATCGCTCGATGCTTGTGGTGTATGTGGTGGTGCGGGTACCGTAGCCGG
>CAXPZW010000022.1:0-18725 GCA_964221845.1 Luminiphilus sp.
TTGGCCTTGTTGGGCATTTGGTACAACAACTTTTGGGGTGCCGAGAGCCACGCCATTTTGCCCTATGTGCAGCATTTGCACCGCTTCCCTGCGTACCTGCAACAGGGGGATATGGAAAGCAACGGCAAAAGTGTGGACCGCTCTGCACGTCCGGTGACCTACCAAACCGGGCCCATCATTTGGGGTGAGCCAGGTACCAACGGCCAGCACGCCTTTTACCAATTGGTGCATCAAGGCACCAAATTGATTCCTGCCGACTTTATTGCCGTGAAGCAGCCCGAGCATCCGTTTGCCGATCACCATCAAAAGCTCCTAGCAAACTTCGTGGCGCAAACCCAGGCCTTGATGGAAGGCAAGAGCGAAGCCGCTGTGGTGGCCGAAATGGAGGCTGCCGGAAACGATGCGGGCACCATCGAGCGCCTCAAGGCCTTCCGTGTGTTTGAAGGCAACCGCCCGACCAACGCATTGGTCTTGGACCGTTTGGACCCTACCACGCTGGGAGCGCTCATTGCCTTATACGAGCACAAGATTTTTGTGCAGGGGGCGATTTGGAATGTATTCAGCTTCGATCAGTGGGGTGTTGAGCTCGGGAAAAAGTTGGCTGGAAACGTGCTGAAGGCCGTGGCAGACGGGGGTGTTCCTCCGGGTGCGGACAGCTCAACGGCGCAACTCATGGGCTGGGTCTTTGGGTCCGATGAACCGTGAAATTCGACCTATGAAAGCCGGTTTTTGGGGATGAATCGTTATCTTCACGGTCTGTCTAAACCAAGACCTTAACCAAAAACCATTCTGATGAAGCACTTATTCCTGACTGCAGCGTTGGCTTTCTGTGCGCTGTTCAGCAGTGCAAACTTTACCGGGTTCTCTTCCGAGCTCGTTGCCGCCGACGCCATCCCAGGTTACCTCACTTACCGCGTGTACGCCAACTTCGATGATCCAGGTGATCAACTGATCGCGCTCTATGGATTCGATTCGGCACCCATGGTTGTGTCCAACTCTGGCACCTTCTACCAAGATCCTTTTGGCGGCCCAACTTCGTTGGAGATCAACCCCGCCTTTTTTCCTTCCTTCCCGGATCTGGAATACGATTCATGGTTTACCGTGGGCTATGAGAACGCGGCTGGCAGCGGTTTGAGTGTTGTAGGTTTTGACTTCACCGCTTTTGAGGCCGGAAGCGGATTTACCGTGAACGACCCCATTGGAGGTTCCCTCTTTTTGCTTCCAGGCGATGCCGGTTCCTTCCCCGATGCACTTGGACGCGTTCTCGTGGGCCAGTTCACCACAGATGGCGATGTTGACTTCACACTCAACATCCAATGGCGCGACGCCACCGACACTCCTATTGAGTCTAATGGCGAAAACGTGACCATCACCACTGCCATCCCAGGTTGTACTGATCCGGACGCCCTCAACTACAATGCAGCTGCCACTGAGGACGACGGTTCATGTGCGTACCCAGCGCCCTCTTATTCAGGACTGTCTTGGGAGCAAGTAGCCACCGATGGTGTGGCCGGTTTCAACACCTACCGCGTGTACGCCAACTTCACCAACTCCTTCGATCAGCTCGTGGCGGTGTATGGTCAAGACCCCAACCCGCTGTCGGTGACCACCACCGGCAGCTTCTACCAAGACATCGCTGGCGGACCTTTGTCTGTCGACATCAACCCGGCCTTCTACGCATCATTCCCAAATCTGATCTACGATTCGTGGTTCACCATTGGTTCTGAAGAATCGCCCAACGGCCTCCAACAAGCCAACTTGGACGCAACTGCCTTTGAAGCAGGTGGCGACATGGTCATCGATGATGGGGTAGGAGGTACTTGGTTCATTTTCCCAGACCTCAACCCAGACGCCTTCCCGGATGCCATGGGTCGTGTGCTCATTGCACAGCTCACCACCGACGGTTTTGTGGACATGACGGTCAATTTGCAGTACCGCGCCCAAGACGGTCAAAACCCACAGGTGATTGGCGAGGCCATCAGCTTCCCACCCATCATCAATGGCTGTACCGATCCTGCCGCAGATAACTATGATCCGGCAGCCACTGTGGATGACGGTTCATGTGTGTTCTCAGGTTGTACCTACCCAGACGCCACCAACTACGACGCCACTGCAACCGTGGACGACGGCTCCTGCATCTTTGGCTTCTCGTGCCCAGGCTGTACTGACCCTACGGCTGTGAACTACGATGCTGACGCAACCGAAGACGACGGTTCGTGTATTGCTGCGGTTCCAGGGTGTACTGATCCTACCGCTGTCAACTACGACGCTGCCGCGAACACCGACGACGGCTCATGTGTGGCCAGTGTGTTTGGCTGTACCGACGCAGCTGCCGTGAACTTCGACCCCGCGGCCAACGTGGACAACGGTGGTTGTATCGCTGCCCAGCCGGGATGTACCGATGCTACAGCCAACAACTACAACCCGTACGCCAACGTGGACGACGGTTCGTGTGACTTTACCCCTGAATGTGTGGCCGACCTCAATGGTGACGGCGCCATCAGCACCACCGATATTCTGGTGATTCTCGGTGTCTTTGGCACCGACTGTCCAGAGTAACCCATTTGGGAACTTGCACCAAAGCCCTCCGCCAAGCGGGGGGCTTTTTTTGTGCCCCATTTTAACTTAGTGTCCGCCATACACAAAACAGTATCTTGGCCTCAAATCACCTCACCGATGAGCAGCAACAAACCCACCCTTTCGTTTTGGCAGATTTGGAACATGAGCTTTGGCTTTTTGGGCATCCAGTTTGGATTTGCCCTGCAAAATGCCAACGTGTCGCGCATCTTCGAAACCCTGGGTGCCAAGGTGGACGAGATTCCCATTCTCTGGGTAGCTGCTCCCCTGACCGGCTTGATTGTTCAACCCATCATTGGGTACATGTCAGACCGCACCTGGGGCAAGTGGGGCCGTCGTCGTCCGTTCTTTTTGGTAGGGGCGTTGTTGGCCTCAGCGGCCATTGTATTTATGCCCTTGTCGCCCGTGCTTTGGGTGGCCGCTGGTATGCTGTGGATCATGGATGCGAGCATCAACATCAGCATGGAGCCATTCCGTGCATTTGTGGGAGACATGTTGCCCGAGTCGCAGCGTAACAAGGGGTTTGCCATGCAAACCTTCTTCATTGGCGTGGGAGCAGTGATCGCTTCTGCGTTGCCGTACATGCTCAGCAGTCTGGGAGTGACCGATACCGCTGGTGAGGGCATGATCCCCGATACGGTCAAGTGGAGCTTCTTCATTGGTGGTGCGGTGTTCTTGCTTTGTGTGCTCTACACGGTGTTTACCACCAAGGAATACTCTCCCGAGGAACTTGCTTCGTTTGAAGCGGCGGAGAACCCGGGGGCTGCGCAAGAAGAGGAAGCGCCTGTGGACCGCGCTGTATTCCAGCGCAAAGGCCTGATTTGGTTGGGTGTTGGTGTGGCGGCAACCGCTGTGTTTTGGTACCTAATCAGCCAAGGGATTGGCAAACAAGAATTGTACGTGCTCGGAGGCATGTTGGCGCTGTATGGCGTCGCTCAATTGCTGGTGGGCTTCCAGTCCGGTGAAAAGCGTGGCGGGTTGACCAACATCATGGTGGACCTCAACCACATGCCCAAGACCATGTCCAAGTTGGCCGTGGTGCAGTTCTTCTCTTGGTTCGCCTTGTTTTCGATGTGGATCTACACCTCCAACACGGTTTCACGCCACTATTACGACACACACGTTGGTGAAGCCACCTTGGTCCAAATGGAATCGGCCCTCACCGGGGCGAATTTTGACGCCGATCAAAAAGCCGAACTCACCGAAGAGCTCGCGGCCATGCGCGCCGAGTTCCAGGCGGAAGGTTCTGCCTTTGCTGCTCCTGCGGTATACAAGCCGATGCTGGAAGGTGCGTTGGTTGATGAGCAAGCTTGGGCGGGTCAAATTGCCGCCAGTATTCAAGACGCTGGAGTGAAACAAGAGGCTACAGACATTCAAGCAGGGGAGGCTGTCCATTTTTCAGCGGAGGCTTGGACACTGTTGGAGCAAGAAGGCCTGGTCGCCTCTCCTGAGTTACAAGCCCAAGCCGAGTTGCGCCAAGTGCAATCCAACTACAACGCCGGTGGCGATTGGGTAGGGGTGTGCTTCAGTGTCTACAACGGTGTGGCGGCCATCTTTGCGTTTGTGCTGGTGTGGTTGGCCGGACGCATCAACCGTCGCCGCACGCACATGGTCTCATTGGTGGCCGGTGGTTTGGGGCTTGCGCTGTTGTTCTTTGGCAGCGACCCAAATGTGCTCTTGGTGGCTATGATTGGTGTAGGTATGGCCTGGGCCAGTATCCTTTCCATGCCTTACGCCATGTTGACCAGTACGCTGCCGGTCAACAAGTTGGGCGTATACATGGGCATCTTCAATTTCTTCATTGTGATTCCTCAGCTGGTGGCTGCCAGTTTGTTGGGGGTATTGGTAGGAGGACTCTTCGGAGGAGACCCGGTGTACGCCATGCTGGTCGGTGGGGCTTCGATGATCATCGGCGGCGTGCTCTGCTTGCGCATCGGTGAAGAGGCCGAGTCTTAACCCGCCGCGAAGTATTCTAGTCGCTGTGTTTGGTGTATCACTCGGACGTGCTGAGTGTGCACAACGAGCGTCCCTAGGGGTGGAATTCTGCACCTTATGTAAGGGTGTGTCAATCCAACATGAAGCCCGCGTTACGGGAAAAGTGTACGAGTGACACCAAAAAGTATCAACACTAAGTGTACCCAATACACATTTTGTGTACATTGTGACGGTTTGAGGTAAGCTATATCTCGACAAAACGCTTAAAACGCCCTAACAGTGTGCGTTTTGGGTAGATTAAAGAACCAATTCGCATTCAACGTTCTACGTTAACCAAAATCATCATCATGAAAAAACTTCAACTGATGCTGCTTGCCTTCTGTTGTTCGCTCCTGAGCGTAGCACAGAGCAGCGGTGACATCACTCTCTCGGTGGACATGAGCACCTACGGCGCAGCCTTTGGCACTGTCTACGTGAGTGGCACTTTCAATAGTTGGAATGGCGTCTCAAACCCCTTGACCGATATGGGGGGTGGAATCTGGGAAGCTACCATTCCTGCCCTCGGTGGCGGTGTCATCGAGTACAAATTCACCATTGACGACTGGACAGCCCAAGAGGCGCTCTCGCCAAACAGTATCTGCACCATTACTACCGGAAGTTTCACCAACCGCGTGCACTATGTAGACGGGAATGCTTCCATCCCAACTGTATGTTGGAACGAGTGCTTTGCATGTGGAACGGCGGCACCGGCCGGTGGAGACATCACCTTGACCGTAGATATGAGCTCTTCAGGAGCTACGTATACACAGATGTATATCTCCGGTTCGTTCAACGGTTGGAGTGGCGTGGATAACGCTATGACCGACAACGGCGACGGAACTTGGACAGTAACTGTAACCATGCCTGCTGGCGCGAACGAATACAAGTTCACGTATGACGACTGGGTGGGCCAAGAAAGCCTCGCATGGTACGATTCATGCTTCTCGAACAACGAAGGCAACACCAACCGAATCACATATGTAAACGGCAACGCCGACCTAGGCTCGGTGTGCTGGAATTCATGCGGTGCTTGTACTGGCGGGGTGAACGGTTGTACCGACGCGACCGCTTCTAACTACAACGCTTCAGCTACTGCTGACGACGGTTCATGCCTCTATGCCATGACCTTTGAAGTAGACATGAGCGCTGAGACTGGTTTTACCACTCCTGCAGTAGAAAGCCCATTGTTCAACTGGTGTGGCGGTTGTGCCCCGATGGCTGACCAAGGCGGCGGCATCTGGTCTGTGACGCTGGATTTGCCTGCGGGTGACTTTGAGTACAAGTATGCGGTAGACAACTTCGCCGGTCAAGAGGATCTTGTGGACGACGTTGCAGCTGGCAACGGCTGGTGTGCCCCGGTAACCGACGGCGTGTCTTACGCAAATCGTTTGGTAACTGTTGCTGCTGGCGCAACCCAGAGCGACACTTACGGTGAGTGCGGTCCATTGGCGGGCGGCGGTTGTACAGATAGCAATGCAACCAACTACGACCCCGCTGCAACCGTAGACGACGGTTCATGTGTGTACCCAGATGTGGTGCTGACTGTTGAAGATTGCTCTGGAACTGCTGTTGAGGTGCGTATGACTGGTCCCTTCTGGGGCTGGGATCCGGCTGGTGGTCCTGTGGCTTCCGACAACGGCGACGGCACTTGGTCTGTGACCCTCGCACCTGAAGTGGACATGGAATACCTGTGGGTGATCGACGGCGTTCAAGAGAACCTGCTCGACAACTCACCACAGGACTTGTCTTGTACTCCTGTGACCGACGGCGCTACTTACGCAAACCGCCTTTGGACCGTGGGTTCAGGCGATGTGACTGGTGACGTATACGACAGCTGTACTTCATGCGGTACTGGCGTGACCAGCGGTTGTACCGATTCAGAAGCAGCGAATTACAACGCGTCGGCGACATCAGACGATGGGTCTTGCGTGTATGATTTCACCTTCACGGTTGACATGTCCGCAGAATCTGGCTTCACGACCCCTGCTGTAGAAAGCCCAGACTTTAACTGGTGTGGCGGTTGTGCCCCGATGGCTGACAACGGCGACGGTACTTGGTCAACCACCCTGCAATTGCCAGCTGGTGCGTTTGAATACAAGTACTCAGTGGACGACTTTGCCGGTCAAGAGGACCTCGTTGACGACGTCATTGCTGGCAACGGTTCTTGTGCACCCATCACCGATGGCGCTACCTATGCGAACCGTGAAGCCACCATTGTAGCCAACGGCTCTGTGAGCGACATCTATGGCACCTGTGGCGTCCCGACTGCGGAAGTAACCTTCAACGTAGACATGAGCGAATACTCAGGTACTGAAGTATTGGGCTTCGTAAACGTATCTGGTGAGTGGAACGGCTGGTGCGGCGATTGCAACCAGATGACCGACAACGGCGACGGCACCTGGAGTGTGACCCTGCCTATTCCTGCTGGTGACTACCAATACAAGTACAGCATCAATAACTGGGCGGACCAAGAAGATTTGGTCGGCGCAGGTTCTTGTGTGGTTAGCCAAGGTGGTAACACCAACCGCACACTGACGGTAGAGACCGGTGTTAGCCAGACGTTGGATTTGGTGTGTTTTGCAAGCTGTTATGCTTGTCAAACTGGCGAAACCCCAGGGTGTAACAACGCCAACGCCTCGAACTACGATGCGACTGCGACGGTGAACGACGGCTCTTGCTTGTTTGATGTCACCTTCAACTTGAACACAGCGACCGCAGGTTTGGACTTCTCTACTGAAGTAGCCCACCTGTTCGGTAGCTTCAACAGCTGGTGCGGCGGCTGTGCACCCATGAACGATGACGGCGATGGCACTTGGTCACTCACTGTTGAGCTGCAAGAGGGCTACTACGAGTTCAAATACGCGGCAGATGCAACGAACACGATTAACGAGACCCTCGATCTGATCTTGGGCTCATGTGTGACCGAAAACTTCGGCTTCACCAACCGTATTCTGCAAGTGACCGATGATATGGACCTGGACCTCGTGTGCTGGGAGTCATGCGGTGATTGTGTTGCTGGATCTGGTTGTACTGACGCTACGGCAAACAACTATGACGCTTCTGCGACCATCGACAATGGTTCTTGCCTCTACGATGTGATCTTCACGGTAGACATGGCCAACTACATCGCTGAAGGTGGCACCTTCACCACTCCTGAGGTGAACGGTACATTCAACAGCTGGTGTGGCGGTTGTGCTCAAATGACCAACACCGTTGATGACGTGTGGACCTTGACCATCGAGTTGGGTGCGGGCGACTACGAGTACCAATTCGCAGTGGACAACTGGGCCGACCAAGAGTTTGGATTGGATCCTGCGGCTGATTGCACCATCGGCGCTAACCGCGCGCTCACCGTGTCAGGTCAAACCGACATCGGTCTGGTGTGCTGGGAGTCTTGCTCGGCTTGTGCTACTCCAACCTTTGTTGATGTGACCTTCCGCGTAGACATGAGCAACGAGACTGTATCTCCTGACGGTGTTCACATTGCTGGTGCCTTCCAGGGATGGGATCCTGCTGCGAGCCCTATGACTTACCTCGGCTATGGCATTTACGAAATCACTTTCGTAGGTCTGGCGGGTAACCAATCTTACCAGTACAAATACATCAACGGCAACACCTTCGGAGGCGAAGAGGTTATTCCAGTTGAGTGTAACGTGAGCAACAACCGTGAGGTGGCCATCGGCGACATGAACACTGTTGTTGACTTGGTGTGCTTCGGTGAGTGTCAAGCGTGTGCTGGCTGTACCGATCCATTCAGCATCGAGTACAACCCGTTTGCCGGTTCGGATGACGGTTCGTGTGCCAGTGCAGTGGTATTCGGCTGTACTTACGCCGACGCTGAGAACTACGACATGGCCGCCAACAGCGATGATGGCAGCTGTACCTTCGCTCCTGTAGTGAACGATTGTCCTGAAGACTTGGACGGTGACCTCTCCATCGGTACCACCGACCTGCTGCAAGTTCTGGCTGCCTTCGGCAGCTCTTGCCCCTGATTTTAAGAAAGATTGATGCATTTGAGAACGGCTCCCTCCCTTGTTAGGGAGCCGTTCTTTTTTCAATTTATAGACATGAAAAAGACGTTATACCTACTGGCCGCCGCGGTAATGGCCTCGCTCACCTCCCAAGCCCAAAACTGGACGTTGGAGTGGAGCGATGAATTCAACGGCACCTCATTGAACTTGTCCGATTGGAACTACGATTTGGGGACAGGAAGCCAGTACGGTCTGAACGGTTGGGGCAACAACGAGTTGCAGTATTACCGTGAGGAAAACGTCTCAGTGGGTGGAGGTGTGTTGACCATCACCGCTTTGGAGCAATCCTTTGGCGGCATGAATTACACCTCGGGTAAAATCCACACCAAAACCAAACAAACCTTTTCATCGGGCAAGATCGAAGCCCGCATCAAGGTGCCTGTGGACCAAGGCATGTGGCCTGCATTTTGGCTGCTGACCGATCCCGGTAACCTGACTTCAAATTCGGCCGGATGGCCACCAGAGATCGACGTGTTCGAAAGCGTCGGTACCAACCCCTCAACGGCTTACGGAACCCTCCATGCTGGCACTTGGCCTGACGTTCAGAGCAATGGCGGTTCCACCACCCTCAGCGGCGAAACCCTCGCCGATGATTTTCACATCTACACCGTCGAATGGTACAACGATCACATCGTGTGGTTCATGGACGGTGTACAATTCCACGAAGTCAACGCACAAGACATGCACCCCTTGGGTTGGCAGTTTGACGATGTGGACTGGTTCCTGATCCTCAATCTTGCCGTAGGCGGCAACTGGCCCGGATCTCCCGACGGCAGTACCAACTTCCCCGCAACCATGGAAGTGGATTACGTACGCGTCTACAGCTACGATGCCGCCGACTTGACCGACGTGACCTTCCGCGTGGACATGTCGCAAGAAACCCTGGCACCCACTGACGTGGTCTACGTCAATGGCAACTTCAACAGCTGGTGCGGTACCTGCAACCCCATGACCGACATGGGCGACGGCACTTGGGAAACCACCCTGCCACTTCCTGTGGGCGTTTACGAATACAAGTTCACCACCAACGGCTGGACCGGGTTGCAGGAGAGCTTCCCTGCCGAGACCCCGTGTGCAATCACTACCTACGACGGCCCCGACGTATTCGTCAACCGAGGCTTGAGCGTGCAGTGGGATGACCAAGTGTTGCCCATGGTTTGTTTTAACAGTTGCGACTGGTGCCCTGGATTCAGCGAAGTCAACTGCACCGATCCTTTGGCGATCAACTACAACGCAGACGCCCCCTTTGACGACGGCAGCTGCGAATATGCAGTGACCTTCAACGTAGACATGTCATGCGAAGGCCCTGCTTCGTTTACTACTCCGTCCATTGAAGGGCCAAGCACCAGTTGGTGCGGCAGCTGCGTAACCATGGCCGATCCTGACGGAGACAACATTTGGTCGGTGACCTTGACCTTGCCTGTGGGCGACTACGAGTACAAGTACGCCCACGACAACTGGGCGGGACAAGAGGACCTGCTCGACGACTTGTGGGCTGGTAATGGCGGATGCGTAGTGGTGACCGACTGGGCCAACTATGCCAACCGCAGTGTGAGCATTCCCGGCGATGGCTTGGAGTTCGACGATACGTACAACACCTGCACAGCTTGCGTCTCCTCAAACGACGGTTGCATGGACGTCAACGCGTGCAACTACGACGCATCGGCCTTGAGTGACGACGGCTCCTGTGTTTACGCCACTGGGTGCGATACGTGTTCAGGCGCCACAGATGGCACCGGCACCGTGGTGGACAACCCCGAAGTAGGGGAGGCCTGCGACGATGGAAACGGGGCCACCTTAAATGACACCATCCAAGCCGACTGCACATGTGCAGGACAGCTCACAGGGTGTACCGACGTCCTAGCCAGCAATTACGACGCAGCAGCTGTGATCGACGACGGTTCGTGTGAATACGAAGTGACCTTCCACGTGGACATGAACTGCGAGGGCCCTGCGGGCTTCACCGCTCCTGCCATTGAAGGGCCCTTGTTTGGGTGGTGTGGCAGCTGTGTAGACATGACCGACCCTGATAACGACGGTATCTTTACCCGCACCATCACACTGTCTGCGGGTGCGTTTGAGTATAAGTATGCCGTAGACAACTGGACCGAACAGGAAAACTTGCTCGACGATTACCTCGCGGGCACCGGGGGCTGCGTAGACGTCACGGACGGCGCCAACTACGCCAACCGTGTGGTCAACATCCCAGCAGAAGGCCTTGAGTTCAACGATATCTACGGACGCTGTGGACTGTGTGCGGCTCACAACGTCACCTTCCAGGTGGACATGAGCGGAGAGACCGTTTCTCCGAACGGCGTTTACATCGCTGGATCCTTCAACGGCAACGACCCTGCTGCGACACCCATGATCTCTATAGGGCTGGGCGTGTACCAAGCTACTGTTGAAGTTGCGCAGGGCAGCACCGTGAGTTACCGCTTTGTCAACGGCAACACCGCTCCGGGCGAAGAAGTCCTCCCACCCACCTGTGAAACCGCGGGTTACCGTATCCATGTGGTGGGTACATCAGATGAAGTGCTTCCTGTGGTGTGTTTTGAGGCGTGTGAAGCGTGCGCCGGATGCACCGATCCCTTCTTTTTGGAATTCAACCCGTTGGCCTCCACGGATGATGGCTCGTGCATGACTCCGGTCGTGTGGGGATGCATTTATGAAACTGCAGATAACTACGATCCAGCTGCCAATACCGACGACGGTTCCTGCATTGCTCCTTCAGGCAATGTGGATTGCCCCGAAGACCTCGACGGGGATGGCAGTGTAGGAACCACAGATTTGCTCACAGTCCTTGCTGGATTTGGTGCGGATTGCCCTTAACTTGAATACATACATTGAATCATACCCTTTATCCATGAAACGCATTTTCACCCTCCTCGCCCTTGTGATCGCGGCTGTTGCTACCCAAGCCCAGATCATGTACGATAACTCGGAAACCACCCGTCTGCACAGCTACGGGTTTGACATTCCCTTCCCGGATCAACTCGGCAACGGGCTCGACGGAACTGAGTGGCCAGGATGGCACGGCGTACTTGTGCAATACACCGCCAACCCTTGGCCAGATGCCACCAATGATTCACCCACTGTCTTGGCCTACTCACGCAACCCAGCCGAGGTGTATGATGTGATTGTAGTCAGCACCGGCGACATGGCCGATGTGACGGACTACGTGGCCGGAACCAAGCAATTCACCATGGACGTATGGTCGCCCATTCCAGGCACCGTATTCCAGGTCACCTTGGAGAACGAAACCCTCGCTGCGGGCGGTTACCCAGAAGGACGCCACTCGGAATACCAAGCGACTTCAACCCTGGGTGCCCAGTGGGAGTCCCTCACCTTTTCACTGACCGGTGAGCCTTGGAGCCAAAGTCAAAACGCAAGCTGGTGGCCAGATGCGGCTACCGCGCACAACGATGTTGACCGCTATGTGATCCTGATCAACCCAGGTAACCAAGAAGGCAACCAATACTACATGGACAACATCACTGGTCCTGAATTGGCCGTTGAGCCGTGTACCGAGGAGTCTGACATGATGATCATCAATGACGGTGACTGCAATCAGAACCACTGGTACCCTGAATACGCCGATGGCCGCATGTCTTTGGTGGCTGATCCCGATGCCGGTCAAACCGACAACTGCTTGGAATACGCCCGGAACGGTGGCGCCGAGAACGACGTAGTGGTGGGCAACTTTGGTCAAGCCCTGCCTTTGGGTGATAACCCACAAATCCACATGGACCTGTACGCGTTGTCTGCCGTAACCAACGTTACCCTAGTGATCCAAGACAATCTGTTGAGCGACCTCGCCAACATCACTGTACCCACTTCTGGTACCCTGAACGCTTGGGAAACGCTGACATTCGACCTGTCGTCGATTTCAAACTTCCCGAACGCGACCAACTTTGTGTTCTTGGTGGATCCAGGTGTGTTGGAGCCCAAGACCGTCTACTTGGACAACATCCGTCTGGAGAACGAAGTATCGGTGAACGAAACCGCTGCCCGTGAGCTGCGCGTGTACCCGAACCCTTTCAACGACATCCTGAACATCGACACCACTCCGGGTCAAGGCACTTGGACTGTTTTGGATGCCGCTGGTCGCGTAGTGTTGGAGAACACCGGCGCATGGGGCAACCGCCTCGAGCTGGACCTCGCTGACTTGCCAGTAGGCACCTACCAGTTCCAACTGATCCAAGACGGCCAGCTTGCTACCCAGACTCTGATCAAGCGCTAATGCCACGCCTGCTGTTGCTGCTCCTACTGGCGCTTGGAGGCACACTGCAAGCCCAGGTATACACGCCCGCCGACTCGGTGCCTTCGTGGCCCGATGGCGGACTGGAAAGGCCTACCTATGAGTTAGGCAAGATCGTGGACCGCATCACCGTGGGTGGGTACTACCGATTCTTCGGTTGGAACCGTGCCCTGGAGAACGGCTTCCGCGTGCTTCCAGACAATCAATTTGCGAACACACCGCCTTACGTCATTGGGGTAGGGGACCTCTACCGAGATCCCCCCATGATCCTGATGAACTTTGGGGTGCGCCCTTCGAGCGGAACCTACCTGGGCATGGACTGGGCGTTCTACTCGAACTTCACGGGCAACCCCGGTGCGGCTGCGATCAACCTCAACCTTGGGGTAAACATCAATGGCGGTTTCAGCACCGATATTGGTCGCTTTGGGTTCCAAATGGGCGGTATCAATTGGGTGAACGTATCGGACTTCGTGTTTGGTGCGTTCCAGCCATATGAGCGCTTCAGTGTGTTTGACCGCATCCCCTGGGAAGGGGTGAGTGGTTCTGCAGCGCGTGCTGATAATTTCTTCTCCAACGGCTCGGTGAGTCGTGATGCCCGTTTTGGAATGCAGGCCTTTAAAGGGGTGCTCATGGACGGCTATGAACTGCCGGGCAATATGTCCTTCCGTGTGCTGTACGGAAAGACGCCTGCTACCGCTTCGTTGGAGGATTCGGTGCCGCGCTTCACCTTGGGGGGACGTGTGGCCAAGTCGTGGGGCAAGAGCACCTTGGCTTACAACACCATGAACTACGTCATTTACACCGATGCCCAAGCCACCGAGCGCGCGGGCATCGAGTTGCACACCCTCAGCGGCAACTGGGACCACGAAAAGTTCCAGTTGTGGGCCGAAGGGGGCGTAGGTCGCCTGTACCAAACCGTGGATGATCAAGAATACGATGAAGGGCTGCGCCTGCGGTTCCGCACCCGTAAAGCGTGGACCAGATTCCCCTTGGAGGTCGAGGTCTTCCGCTTGGCTCCAGAGTTTGTCAATTACTACGGCTCTTTCCTGAGTTTCAACACCAATATTGTCACCGGCGACGCAGTCGCTCAGACGGTGAGTGGCAATAACGGTGCGGGATCATTTGTAGGATCCATCACGGATGTGGGTCAACTGAGCAACAACCGCCAAGGGTTCAGCCTGAACGCTTGGTTTGATATTGGCGAGAACACTCAACTCAATCTGGGGAACATGGTTTCTCAGGAAATGGAGCGAATCACCAACCAACTGTCATTTGGGCACCGCATCAATGGTGTTGCCTTTTCGCGATTCATTACATTTACCAACAATACCGGGCCGTACCGCCGCTGGACTTCATTCTTCCGCGGCGTTTCCGAATCGGTCTTCATCACAGACGTGGATGAAGAGGGGCTACCCCCTGAATTGTTGACATTCAATTCGCTGCAAGTGCAGCTGAAACAGCGTGTGCGCTGGTCCAAATTGCCGACCTATATTTTTTATGTTGGGTCTTTGGGTTCGGCAACGGACGACCTTCAAATGGTACCGGCTTTCAATGACAAAGCCTACCTGCGCACCCAATACCACGAGCTGGACGTGTTCATGTCCCCCAAATCCTGGCTGGATCTCGTGTTTACTTTCGGTCTTGAGCGCATTCAAGCTGGTGACCGCACCAATAACATCTACTACATCGATCAAGACGGCAACCTGGCCGGTGCCTACCGTGAATACGTTGAAGGACAATCCTTTGGCCAATACGGCATTCCAGGCACCCAAATCGCCGGGTCCAACTATTCTGGCGCGGCCACACCTGCTCAAGGTTTTGTGAATCAGACCAGCACCCTGTTTGGCGCTGGCTTTGACATCAACATCAGCGAACAGGCCGGTCTGTACGTGCGTCACCGACGCTTCCATCAACTCGATGAAAATTACGGGGAGGACGACATCCAAGGTTCCGAAACCACTGTTGAACTCCGCATCCAATTCTGATGAACATGCTTCGCACCCGATATATCCTTGCCTGCCTTGCCGTACTGATGACGGCAGGTGTTTACGGGCAAAACAAAAAGGTCACCTTTACCGGTGCCGGCCGTCTGTTGCTCAACAGCGACCGCGTGTACGGGGACCTCTTTGACAGCGCTGCGGTAGCCACCCCCGATACGGTGACTGCGCAACGCGAACTTGGCGGTTACGCCTTGTTTGACTTGGGCTTCGACATCCGTCCCAACGCCCAAACCGAAATTCGAGCCATCACCCGTATCAACAGCGACCTTGACGGTTTCTGGGGCGCGGGCATTGCCTTTACCGTTCGTGAGCTTTACGCCCGCGGTCTGATCAAAGGCGCTGTGCGCTATAAGATTGGTGACATCGACACCAAGGCCACCCCTTACACCCTCTGGAACAATCAGCGCGATTTGGGCGTGAATACCGCTTCGGCGCTGAACGTGTTTGGCGATGTGATTGACTACGAAATGTTTTACCGCGACAACATGTGGCGCCAGCAAGGTGCTGACCTGGACTTTGCGCTTATGATGCCCAAGCTGGTGGATGAGCTGCAATTCCGCGGGATGATCAGCAAGAACCGCAACACCGATTATTTCTCGCTGCCAGACCGCATGTTTGCCCTTGGTCAACTGACCGCGGTGAACGGCAATTGGGGCGAGGTGGGCTACACCTACGCCAGCATGTTTGACATTGCGGCTTCGGCCCAATTCAGCGAGTCGGCGTCGACCACCGATGTGCACACCCTGCGTTTTGATGTGGGCCTGCCTGGAGACCGCGGATTGCGTTTGGGCGGTGAGATCGGCCGTAGCGGTACGCGCTACGAAGAGACCTTCGGCGCGCCTGCCGACACTTCGGGCTCCTTCTTTGATGTGAACCTGAAAGCGCAACTGCCCAATTCGCCGTGGCAAGTGCGCGTGGGCTACCGCATGGTGGAATCGGGCTTCCGCAGCCCGGGTGCCCAGAGCCGTCAGCTGAACGTTGGCCGTACTCCGGAAGCGTTTTCGTTCTTGACCAACCAAGAGATTTCGCGCCCCATGGGTATTGGCGACATCTTGAAGGACCCCACCTTGTACAACCTGACCTTCGGCCCTGAGCTGCAGAACTATGATCCATCCCTTGAAAACGCAGAACCTTATGGTGTGGCTACTCCCAACCGACAAGGTGTAACTGTAGGTTTGGCCATGGAGCAAGACAGCTCAGTATTGCGCACGGTGAACATCGAAGGGGGCTTCCTCACCGAAGTTCAAGGTCGTGGCATTGACGCCTACCGCAACTTTGCATTCGCCCGCGTACGCGCTGGCATCGTGCAAGGCCCGGTCAGCGCTTCTGCGGCCATCCAATTCCAGCAAACCAGCCGCGACGGTTTGACCGGCCAAGGCGAAGGGCTGGACGGCATTGGCCAAGTGGCCCTCAACAGCACCTTTGCTGAGTTGGGCGTGGCCTACGAGATTGCGCCCAAGATGGACGTCGTAGGTGCGTTCTTGTTCTTCGCTGCCGACGGCAACGAGTACACCGCCATCCGCAACAGCTTCAACCAAATCACCGACTACCGCGAAATGACGGTGGACCGCGCCGAGACCCTCTCAGCACTCGGTCTGCGTTACCGATTCTCAGACACAGTTCAACTCACTGTACAACAACACTGGCGTGGGTACGAGGATGCGATTGACACGCAACTCAACTACAACATGAACCAGTTTGTCGTACTCTACAACATGTTCTTCTGATGAAAAAGATTGCCCTCTATTCCCTCTGCGCGCTGGCCTTGCTTGGCTGCCGCAAAGACACTGTAGAAGGACCCGAATTGGCCGACATTTTTGGCGAGTTTGAAGTGTTCGAATCCCTCACCGCCGACAAGAGCGAAGTGGATTTCTCTGCTGGAGAAACCGTGGCGTTCTCGGCCAAGCTCTCGATCCGAACTGATTGGGAGCTGCATATCGTAGGTCAAACCACCGGCGCCCGCAAGGTCATTTCAGGCCGCGCCAAGGACATCACCGGCGATGTGGCTACTTGGAACGGCACCATCACCTTTGCTCCGATTTTTGCTGAGGAGGTGTGCACCACCTACATGACTTTTTTGGAGTACCCCGACGAAACCCTCGAGGGGCCAGAGATCACCATCTCAACGGTAAAACCAGCAGCAGGTGTGGACCTGTTGATTTCAGACTTCGAGGCCGATGGTCAAGGCTTTCTGCCGTTTACCGAACCCGCTTCGGACAACTACCGATTGAGCGGTACCTACTTCCAGCCAGACTACGGCACCCCTCCGGGATTTGTGGAGGTGAATCCAGCCGAGCAAAACGGCTACTGGCGCATGACGGCCAACAACGCGGGTAGCATTTTCATTTGTGGCTTTGCTTTGGGCGGCGCGAACGTTCAAGACAACACCGATGGACAGGCCTACTACGCTATGGGCACGAATAACCCCGACAACGTTTACTTCAATGCATTCGTACACGGCTTTGGCAATGCCAACACGCGTATGGTGATCAATTTCCAGGAAGACGACAACCTGGACGGCACTTACGACCGATTCACCGAAGGATCTTGGGGCAAAGAGATCTTGGTGGACTGGACCGGTTGGAAGCTGGTGAGCTTCCCGCTGAGCGAGACGTTGCTCTCGACTTCGGGCGGTTTTGGAAACATCGACGGTACCGGCCAGAAAGACTTGGACCGCATCCTGAATATGGAATGCCTACTCTTGGCTGCCGAGGGTACCGCAGGCCTGACCGGTTTTTGCATGGATTACGCCAATATTACCCTCTTTACCCCCTTTGAACCGTGAGAAAGCTGCTGATAGCCACAGGCATCCTTGCGTTGTTCACCGGGTGTGAGGTCAGCTTCAAAACCCTGACCCTCGAGGACAACCTTCCTGTGCCCAAGCCCATCGTTGGTCTGGGCGACTTTACCGCCACCACCATCTTCAAGAACAGCATGAACGATGTGTGGGAGAGCGAATTTGAATGTGAATCGGTAGCCGCCACCGCAGTGGCTTCTGAAGGCGAACAAGCTCTCAAAGTGGAGTGGGACCGTGGCGGCTGTGAATGGGCCGGCTTCGGCATCGGTTGGGATGCTTGGCAGCCCAAGGACCTTTCGGAGATCATGGACAAAGCCGCGGTGGAGTTCAAGATCCGCTCAGTAGAAGGCGAGGCCAACATTCCGCTGATCATTTTCCTGCTGGAGGATTACGGAGGCACCATGTGTGCAGCCGTATTCGGATCGGCGTGTTTGGAGAGCTACCCACTGAACGAATCTTGGCAAACCGCACGCCTGCCCTTGAGCTGGTTCAGCTACAAGGAGGACGGTTGCGATGTGACCAACATCAAGCAAATGGTGTTTGAGTTGCAAAACAGCGGTTCCTGTTTGATTGACGACATGCGCATTGTGGAGTACGAGCCGTTTGAGCGTCCAGCCTCCAGCCGCATCACCACGCCAAGCGTGGTAGAACTTGCGCCTGAGAATGTGCTCTTTGAAGAGTCGTTCAAAAACGCTTGGGGCATCGGCGAGTTCGGTTGCCGTAAGTTCGAGATCACCCAAGAGGAAGCCTTCTCGGGCACCTCTTCGCTTTCGCTGTATCACCCTACAGCCGAGCCGTGCGATTTCAACCGCATGGGCGCCAGCTGGACCTCTTGGATTGCCGTGAACTTCACTGGCAAGGAAGCCTTCTTTGAGGCGTGGGTCAAAGCCGATGGCAGCCTGAACGATCAAAACGTATGGGTGGGCCTCGAGTCGTACGACTACCAAAACGGTGCGGTTCGCATCGATGAAACGCACGTGGTGCGTGAGGAACGCGGTTGGAAGCAAGTTCTTGTTCCGCTTGCGGGCACCGGAGTAGGTTCTGAAACCTTCCCAGCTGGCCGCGTGAAACAACTCTTTTTGGAAACC
>CAXPZW010000023.1:0-63264 GCA_964221845.1 Luminiphilus sp.
TTACATCGCCGCAGTTGTCGGTAGCAGTTGCATCGTCGGTTGGGATCGGATCACCACACTCTACCGTAGCGTCAGCAGGAACGAAGTCGAACTCAGGAGCGGTCACGTCTTCTACGGTGATGGTCTGAATGTGATCTGCAGTGTTGCCACACAGATCGGTCGCACGCCAGCGGCGCAGGATGGTGTACAAGCACTCGTCGCCGCCGCCGTCAAACTCACCGAGGTACTCGATGGTCACGTCGCCCGCGCAGTTGTCGGTTGCAGTTACAGTTACATCAGCGGGATCTGGGAGGGTGTCCAGCTCGTCACACTCGATGGTGATGTCGGCAGGCGCCTCGGTGAATTCTGGAGCGATCTCGTCCAGAACGGTGATGATCTGCTCAACAAGGGTTTGGTTCCCACACGCATCGAATGCGCGGTACAAGTAGGTAAACTCGTCATCGTGTGGGCAGTCAGACTCAGGAATGGTTTCGCAGTCCTTGTCTACGTTTACATCGCCCTGTCCTTCTACAGACTGGCCGTTGATCGTACCGTCGTACCAGAACCAACCGCCGAGGCCGTCGTTGCCGTTGCGGTCGTTCGCGCCTTCGCCACACTGGAAACCGAACAGGTAGCTTACTGGGAAGTGGCTCAGTTGCACCTCTCCAGAGATACCAGCTACACCAGAGATGGTGCTGAAGCCAGCAACCACTTCGTAGTACATCCAGTCTGGGTAGTTGCCGGTCATGTAGGTGTCTTTTGCCAGACGACCCATGCCGCTCCAAGTGTCCCAGTCAGCAGCGTTCTCCAACCACAGATCGAGCTCGATCTGAAGCGAAGCATCTGCTGAATTCTCCAAGGTACCAGTTGCGCGGGCAGTGCCGTCGTCGTAAATCTCGAGTACACCTGGGGTGATGAAGTGCCAGTAAGCAGTTGGGGCAATGCCCGCATCTACCCAACCTGGCAGCCAAACCGCCCAGTCTTCGCCTGGACCTTCAGCAGTAGCGAGCACGCACGTCTCAACTACAGTGCCGGTCTCAGATTCAAAGATCTCCACGCCTGCACCGTTGCAAGCATCGGTAGCGGTGAGGTCCTCAGGAACAGGCACTTCGCCCAAGCAAGAAACAGTGACGTCCATCGGCTCTGTGTCAAACACAGGGCTGGTGGTGTCTTGTACAGTGATCACTTGCTCGCAGGTGAGCAGCTCGGCGCCAACAGCGTCGGTGTACACCCATGAACGGGTGATGGTGTAGAGGCAGTCGTCGCCGTCGATCACGTCGGTGTAGTCCCATGAACCGAGGCAGCCGTCACCCGATACTGTGGGCTCGCCGGTGTCAGCAGGATCTGTGCTGTCGCCGCACTCAACGGTGAGGTCTTCTGGACAGCTGTCCAGGTTACATACGCCACCTGCGTCCGAGCAGATCAGGGTGAAGTCGAATGAACCAATGTTGTCGCTGAAGCCAGTTACGTATACGTAGTACGTCTCGCCGAGCTCAGAGTTGTTGATCAACACTGACTGCAGAATGCTGCCGCAATCGGTAGGCAGATCCATGCCGAGGTCGCCCTCAACGTCAGAGATCTCGTTGCCCCAATCGTCGTTGCCGTCGATGCAAGTCAGGTTGCCACACTCGCCGTTGAACAGTACGATGTGGGTATCGAAGTCAAACACGTCGTCACAGAGCGACAGCAAGATGGGCTCGCCGTTACCTACGAAGGTGAACCAAACACCGAAACCATCGGTGGACCAGTCCTCAGAACAAGAACCTGGGAAACCGGTGTCGGTAGCACAAACAGTAGAACCTTCGATCGACTGACCGCAGGTGATTGGGGTTGCGTTTTCACACAGGTCGTTGGCAGGAACCTCCACACAGTTGCCGTCACAGTCGAAACCGGGCTCTGGGTAGGTACATGAACCGTCGTCGCACGCAGCGGTGTCGTCGTAGTTACATGCGGCAGCGTCGTTACAACCCGGGAAGGTACAAGAGCCGTCCTCGATGGTTGCAGCTGGATCGTAGTTACATGCGGCCATATCGATACAACCAGGGGTGCCTGCAGCAGGATACTCGAGGTATGGCGCTGCAACCTCATTGTCGCTCTGTGCGGTAGCAGGATTCCACACGAACTTGAGTGGGGTGCCACCAATACCGCCGTCAAGGAGCTGTACGTTCAGCTTGAACTCCAAGTCACCATCGGTGGTCACCTGAGCGACCAGGACTTTGAAGTCCGGAGCTGCGCCGTAGCAGTTGGCGCCGTCAGGGGTAGAGAACCACGTACCGTCGTTGAGCACGAGGTCCGCGTCGAATTCATCCTCAAAGTCAGGGCCGGCAGTGCCGAAGGCATCCGCAACCGCTGAAGAAGAGGGGGAAGAAGCAACAGCGGTCACGCCTAAACCCGGATCTAATGAGTTCGCAATGCCGATGGTGACGAACGAGTCATACTCGGCTTGCGGGAAGCCGGCGAAGAACGAAGGGTTCAACTCAGGGCCGGTGATCCCGCCGTAGGGCGAGTTCCAGATGGCAGTGGTTGAGCCAAGCTCCAAAATGTCATCATCCGTGCCGAAGCATGCAGTCAGGGCATCCGATCCATCGGCGACAACGCCGTAGATGCGGTAAGTCGTGTGCCCGGCAGGATAGCCAGCCACCGACCCATCGTCAGTGTAAAAGGTCTCCACCGAGGCGTCTACCAACTGACCGAAGCCAGTGAAGACTGCCAACAGGCAAGCGACCAAACAGATTAGTTGTTGTTTCATCGTTGAGCAATTAAAGTTCACGTAGTTCAGATATGGATGTTCTGGTTCGTTTCTAAGCAAGGGTTTACCGCAGACGGACAAACGACCGCACAGACGAAGCCGTGGGCCGCAAGGGAGACATGTGGTAAAATGATCTACTGGAGGGTGGAGGTCAGCAGAATCGGTTTAGGTATTGCAGTTGTTGGTTGCGGTGGTTGGTCCGCGTGTTTGGTTATTGAGTTTTTCAAGCGACACAAAAATAGAAGTTTCATGTCGGAAATTTCGACCAACAGGTGAATTTCTTAACAGAAAGTTCAATTTCGAGGGATGAGTTTGGAATTTGAGGCGGTGAATACTCCCCATTATTGGGGATAGACCCCCGCTATATTGACCTCATGTTAGTTTCTGCGGCGGGTCATTTCGGGTTACCTTTGAGATTGTGAAACTGCGTTCCCTGTTTGTCGCATGTGTGGTGCTGATTGCCGCATGCTCTCCCTCGACACCTGAGACGCCTTCGGATGCTGCCAACACCGAAGGTGCGCTGCAGGGCGTGGACATCGGCGCCGACATCCGCGAGGTGATGGCCCGTGAACAGGACCACATCATCCATCAAATGCCCGCGGAGATCACCACGCGTATCCTCAACGACCAAGACTCCACCTACCACGAAATCACCTACTTCGCAGAGGGCGACACCGTGTACGCGGTAGAAATGGTGGTGCGTCCCCCTTCACCAGTGCGCGGCCTGCAACTGCACCAGCAATTTGTGGACTACTACAGCGTGCAGTACGGAACAGCCGACACCGTCGAGCGCGCCCTGCAATGGACCGCCCACACCGACCTCCAGCCTCCGCTGGAAATCGCGCTACACAACCGCCTTACCTCTTCCCACCCCAACCTGTTGCTGACCTTCCACCAAGTCGCCCCATGAGCACTGCGCTGTTGGACATCCGGCAACTCGACATTGCCTTTCCACCCCAACCCCCTGTGGTGCGTGGCGTGGACTTGCGCATCCAAGCCGGTCAAAGCCTGGCATTGGTGGGCGAGTCAGGAAGCGGAAAAAGCTTGACCTCGCTGGCGGTCATGGGATTGCTGCCCACTTCAGCCCAGGTCAAGCCGGAAGCCGTGTGGTTCAACGGCCAAAACGTGCACCGCTTTACCCGGTCGGGCTGGCAAGACTTTCGCGGCAAGCAGGCTGCCATGGTGTTCCAAGAACCCATGACATCCCTCAATCCTGTCATGCGCTGTGGCAAACAAGTGGCTGAACACCTCAGCGGAAACACGGCCCAAAAACGGGCCCAGGTCCTCGCGCTGTTCGAGGAAGTGGAACTCCCCAATCCCGAGCGTATATATAAGGCATACCCGCACGCACTTTCTGGCGGCCAAAAGCAGCGGGTGATGCTGGCCATGGCTGTGGCGGCCAACCCAGCACTGCTGATTGCCGATGAACCGACGACCGCACTGGATGTGACGGTACAAAAACGCGTGCTGCAACTCATCCGGCGCATGCAAACCAAACGGAACATGGCCGTGCTGTTCATCACCCATGATTTGGGTGTGGTGCGCGAAGTGGCCGATCATGTTGCCGTACTCTTTCGCGGAGATCTGGTAGAGTCCGGACCCGCAGCCCAAGTGCTGGACCACCCCAAGCACGCCTACACCCGCGCCTTGATTGCGTGTCGTCCTCCTAAAACAGGCAAGCCGTTTCCGCTGCCCACGGTGTCTTCGGTTATGGGTGGGCACGCTGCCGCTCAGGACTCGCTGCCGCCTTTCTCCCCCTCAGGTGCGCCGGTTTTGGAACTCGTCGGGCTTCGAAAAACCTACGGCAAAGGCGACCAAGCGGTTAAGGCCCTGGACGGCGTAGACCTTCACGTTCACGCCGGTGAAGTGCTGGGTCTGGTGGGCGAATCGGGATGCGGAAAGAGCACGGTGAGCAAATGCATTGCAGGCTTGGTCCATCCCGAGGCCGGCTCCATGACCTGGAAAGGCCAACCTATTGACCTGGGCAAACTGCGCGCGCGCAGAGCGTTCAGCAAAGAGGTGCAAATGGTGTTTCAAGATCCCTTCTCGAGCCTCACCCCGCATCAGACGGTTGGCCAAGCTCTGGGAGAAGTCTTGCACATCCATGCGCCTGGACTTTCCAAAACTGAGCGCCAAGCGCGCATCTCCGGCATGTTGGACGAAGTGGGACTGCCCCAGGAAGCCGCCGGCCGTTACCCCCACTCTTTCAGCGGTGGTCAACGCCAGCGCGTGGTGGTGGCCCGTGCCCTGCTCACCGATCCCGAGCTGATCATCTGCGACGAAAGCGTTTCGGCCCTTGATGTGAGCGTCCAAGCACAAATTCTCAACCTGCTGAATACGCTGAAAATGCAGCGCAATTTGGCCTTTCTGTTCATCTCCCACGACCTGAACGTGGTCCGCTACATGAGCGACCGCATTGCCGTGATGCGCAAGGGTTTGGTGGTGGAGACCGGAGACGCAGATCAGGTCTGCAGCCACCCTCAGCATGCCTATACGAAGTCCCTTATGGACGCCATCCCCAAGGGGTAGC
The DNA here is from genome assembly GCA_964221845.1 of Luminiphilus sp. Classification (GTDB taxonomy): domain Bacteria; phylum Bacteroidota; class Bacteroidia; order Flavobacteriales_D; family Sanyastnellaceae; genus CAXPZW01. Next base: position 5,259 of record CAXPZW010000023.1, read on the forward strand.
TAATACAGTGGTGCCCCCTCCCGGTCTGGGCCACCGGCGCTTACACCGTGGTGATCGACACCGAAAACCTGCACTGGACCGCGCCGTTTGTGAAGCGCTAATCCAGCAACCCATCCCGATGTACAGCGGCTGCACCAGTTGGTGCAGCCGCTGTGCGTTTTGGGCCGGGCTTTTGGGCTAACTTGCGCCCAAATGGACGCCATGACCTACCCCAATTTGCTGGTGGAACAACACGACGCCGTACGCGTGATCACCATCAACCGACCCGACCAACTCAACGCCCTCAACCGCGAAACCATCGAAGCGCTCAGCCAAGCCCTCGATGACGCCGAAGCCGACAACGCCACCCGCGCCATCGTGCTCACCGGTAGCGGAGAAAAGGCCTTTGTGGCCGGCGCCGACATCAAGGAATTCGCGGGCTTCAACGTGGAGCAAGGCGCGGCCTTGAGCAAACGCGGTCACGACCTGCTGTTCAACAAACTCGAGCGCCTGAAAACCCCGAGCATTGCAGCTGTGAACGGCTACGCATTGGGTGGCGGATTGGAACTGGCCATGAGCTGCCACATCCGCGTGGCCAGCTCTGCTGCCAAAATGGGCCTGCCTGAGGTAGGCTTGGGTGTGATTCCCGGTTACGGTGGCACCCAGCGTTTGGCCCAGTTGGTAGGCAAAGGCAAAGCCATTGAAATGATTGCCACCGCCGGCATGATCGGCGCCGAAGAAGCCCACCAATGGGGTCTGGTCAACCACGTCACAGCACCCGAGGCCCTGATGGAAACCGCGCTCAAACTCGCCGGGAAAATCGCCCGCAACTCCCCTACAGCCATTGCCGAGGCCATCGGCGCTGTGCTGAGCGGATACCAAGACGGCGAGGACGGTTTGCAAGCCGAAGTGGACGCCTTTGGCCGTTGCTTTGGCACCGCCGATTTCAAAGAAGGCACCACCGCGTTTATGGAGAAACGCAAACCCGCGTTCACCGGATCCTGATTGTCAACACGCCCGCGTTTGCAGGTGAGAAGCAGGCCTACACGCCCGCGCACTTGCTTGCGCTAACTTGCCCGACTATGCCCCTCGAAATCCGCATCATCAACCGTTCTGCGCATCCCCTGCCCCATTACGAGACTGTACTCTCGGCCGGGATGGATTTGCGTGCGCACTTGGACCAAGCGGTGACCTTGGGCCCGCTGGAACGCACCTTGGTGCCCACCGGGTTATCCATGGCCTTGCCCGAGGGCTACGAAGCACAGATCCGCCCGCGCAGTGGCCTGGCCTACAAGCGTGGACTCACCGTACTCAACAGCCCGGGAACCATCGATGCCGACTACCGCGGAGACATTGGCGTATTGCTGGTCAACCTCTCCAACCAAGAGGTGACCATTGAACCCGGCGAACGCGTGGCCCAGATGGTCATTGCCCGCTACGAGCAGGTGGCCTGGACCCCTGTTGAAACCCTTGACGAAACCACCCGCGGTGCCGGCGGCTTTGGCAGCACAGGCACCCGATAACTACCGCTGAAACGATGAACATTGTTGTACCAATGGCCGGCATGGGCAAGCGCATGCGCCCCCACACCCTCACAGTTCCCAAACCCCTGATTCCGATTGCGGGCAAACCCATTGTCCAGCGTTTGGTGGAGGACATTGCCGCCTTGTGCTCAGAATCGATTGACGAAATCGCGTTCATCATCGGTGACTTTGGCGACGAGGTGGAAGCCCAACTGCTCCAAGTGGCCGAAAGCCTGGGTGCCAAGGGCAAGATCTGCTACCAAGAAGAACCGCTGGGCACCGCCCACGCCATCCTGTGCGCAGGAGATACGCTCAACGGCCCCACCATTGTGGCGTTTGCAGACACCTTGTTCCGCGCGGATTTCAAACTAGACACCAGCAAGGACGGCGTGCTTTGGGTCAAGCAAATTCCCAACCCACAGCAATTTGGCGTGGTGGTGACCGACGACCAAGGCAACATCACTGAATTTGTAGAGAAGCCCGAGGAGTTTGTTTCTGACCTGGCCATGATTGGCATTTACTTCTTTGGCCGCGGCGAAGTGCTGCGCGAAGAATGCCAGTGGCTCATCGACAACAACGTGATCAAAGGCGGCGAGTACCAATTGCCAGATGCCCTGCGCAACATGACGCAAAAGGGCATGAGCTTTGCCCCGGGAGAGGTGAGCGATTGGATGGACTGCGGCAATAAAAACGCCACGGTGGAAACCAACGGACGCATCCTCGGTTACATCCAAGACACCGAAGAAACCATTGCCAAAAATGCCCAAGTGGAAAACAGCGTTGTCATTGAGCCGTGTTACATCGGAGAAGGCGCCGTGATCCGCAACAGCGTGATTGGACCTCGCGTTTCTGTCGGAGCTGGCACGGTGATTGAAAACAGTCGCTTGTCTGATGCTGTGGTGCAGAACCGTTCCACCGTGCGTGGAGCGGTGCTGGAAAACTCCATGGTGGGCCACCACGCCCACTTTGAGGCCCAGCCGCTGCAACTGAGCATCAGCGACTACTCGACACAAGGCAAGTAATTTGAACACACGAATTGGCATTGTAGGCCTGCTTTTGGCCCTGGTACTGACCGCTTGCGGCGCAGGGCGAGGTGCGTCCAAAACCGATGGCTTTGCTGCCAACGGGCAGGAATCCATCCCCTTCCAAGAACTCTTTTTCAAGGGCCAACGCGCCAAAGCCACCGGCGACTACAAAAAGGCGTTTGGCTTCTTTGAGCAAGCCTCGGAGCTCAGCCCTCAAAACGACGCGGTGTACTACGAAATGGCACGCGTACAGCAGCAAATGGATGCCCCATTGCTCGCGCTGGACTACGCCCGCAAAGCCGCCGACCTCGACCCTGAAAACGCCTGGTACCACACCATGGTGGCCGATTTGAACCGCCAATTGGGCCGCATTGCGGACATGGAATCGGCACTCGAAGAAGTCCTCAAACGTGATCCCAAACGCGAGGACGCCTACTACGGTTTGTTGGAAGCACAGCTCTCTCAAGAAGCGCCTAAACGCGCACTCAACACCCTGGAGCGCATGGAAAGCGCCTTGGGCCCCAACCCCGACATTTACCGCAACCGCGCCAACCTGCACATGGCCTTGGGCGACCAAGACAAAGCCACCGGCGCATTGGAGGACCTGGTCAAAGCCTACCCCCAGTTTGCGGAGTTCCACCTGATTTTGGCCGAGCACTACGCCGCCATTGGCGACACTGCCAACGCCCAACGTGTATTCGAACACGTGGCCAGCATGGACAGCGACAACGGCCAACTGCAGCTGCGCCTGAGCGAATTCCTGGCAGCGCAAGGCAAGGACGAAGCTTCGTACCAAGCGCTCACCAAAGCCTTCTCGGCCGACGACGTCAACATCGACCAAAAGATTGGAGTGATGATGAAGTTCTACAGCCTCACCGAGCTGAACCCGGACTACATCGCCAAGGCCTACAACCTGTTGGACCTGCTCAAGACTGCACACCCCGGCGAGGCCAAAGCCCACGCCATGGCCGGCGACTTCTACATCCGTGACGGCGCGTTGAACGAAGCCCGCAGTGCCTACGAGCGTGCGCTCGAACTGGACCCTTCCAAGGGACTGATTTGGCAACAACTGGTCACCATTGACCTGGAGCAGAACGACATGGAGGCGCTGTCCACCCACGCCAGTGCCGCGCGTGACCTCTTCCCCCTCCAGCCCGAATACTACCTGTACGCCGGCATGGCCGCCTTGCAATTGGACAAGCCTGAGGAAGCCATCCGCAACCTGAACGACGGCCGCTTGCTGGTGATCGACAACCCCGGTTTGATGGCCCAATTCTGGTCGCAACTCGGAGATGCGTACCACTCCGACGCCCAACACGCCAAGAGCGACGAGGCCTATGAGAAGGCCCTCGACATTGACCCCGATAACGTGTTTGTGCTGAACAACTACGCCTACTACTTGGCCCTGCGCGGAGAGAACCTCGCGCGTGCCGAAGACCTGGCGCAGCGCTGCAACACGCTGGAACCCGGCCAGGCTTCCTTCCTGGATACCCTGGGGTGGGTGTACTTCAAACAAGGTAAGTACGACGAGGCCATCACGTGGTTGACCAAGGCCGACGAAGCGGTCAACGGTGCCAGCGGCGAAATCCTGGACCACCTCGGTGACGCTTACTTTAAGTCTGGGAACGCGGCCACAGCCTTAGAACTCTGGAAAAAAGCAGCGCAACTGGGCGACGGCAGCGACACCCTGCCGCAAAAGATTGAAACCGGAACGCTCGATGACTAAGCGCGTGTTCACATACCGCTTGCTGGCCTTTGTGCTGACCGCCTTTTTTGTGGTGGGCTGTTCCAATACACGTCGTTTGGAGCGGGGCAAACCGCTGCGTCAGCGTTCTCCCGGCTTTTTGATCAAAGCCAACCAAGAAAGTGAGTTCACGTTCGACTACGTGGGCATGAAGCTGAGCGCTGACTTGGACCGCGACGGCAAGACCACTTCCTTCAAGGCCAACGTGCGCATGAAGCGCGACAGCATCATTTGGGTGTCCATCTCCCCTGCACTTGGGGTAGAGGTGGTGCGCATGGTGGTGACGCCCGATTCGGTGAAGTACGTGAGCAAGGTGCCGGGCGACAAGCATTACTACCTGGGCGACTTTTCAGTGATTGCCGATGTGGCCGGGGTAGAATTGGACTTCCGCACCATGCAGGATTTGCTGGTGGGCAATGCGGTGTTCCTCGACAAACAAGAAGACAAGTACGAATCGCGCATCCAAGACCAGCAGTACGTGCTGATCTCCAAGCTGGACCGCAAGCTGCGCAAGGTGCTCAACGCCGACGAAAAGAACATGGTGCCCGATACGCACTTCACCATCAATCCCCTGGACAAAGACTACCAAAAAATGCGTCGCCGGGCCAAACCTGAGGAACTTCAGCTCAAGCGTTTTTGGCTGAACCCCATCCACCATCGCGTGGAGCGCGCATTGCTGAACGACTACTACGATTTCCGCGAATTGGAGATCGCTTTTGAAGATTATGAGGAGAAGGACGGGCAATGGTACCCTGAAAAAGGGCGTTTGACCGTTAAAGATGAGAAGCTTGGCTCCAGCGAAATCCGTTTCGAAGTGAGCCGACTGCGTGTAGGTAAAGTCTATGATTTTCCGTTCTCAATTCCCGATGGCTATGAACGTCGCTATGCTCCCTAAACTGTTGGTCAGCTGCTGTTTGCTGCTCGCCCTTGGTGCCTCCGGGCAAACCAAAGCCGAGTTGGAAAAACAGCGCGAAGAACTCAACGGCAAGATCAAGTACACCCAAAAACTGATCGACGAATCGCGCCAAGGACAATCCTCGGCCACACGTGAATTGCAGGCCCTCGAACGTCAAATCACTTTACGCAGCCGACTGATCCGCAACCTGGGCGCAGAAGTGCGCGAAATGGAAGACGAAACCCAACGTCGTCAAGAAGAAATCAAGGCCCTGAACGCGTCCATACAACAACTCAAGGACGAGTACGCGCAAATGATCTACCAGGCCTACAAGAACCGCAACAGCTACGACAAGCTGATGTACATCTTTGCCGCCGAAGACTTCAACCAGGCCTTCATGCGTATGAAACTCATGCAGCGCTACGGCGAGGTACGCAGCCAACACAAGGCCGAAATCGAGTTCAAATACGCCGAGCAAAAAGCGCAAATCGCCGCCCTGGAGAACCTCAAAGCCGAACGCGTGAGCCTGCTGGAAAGCAAAAGCACCGAAAAGGCTGAGCTCGACAAGGATCGCGGCACGCGCAAACAAGCCCTCAACACCCTCAAGGACAAGGAAAAGGAGCTGCGCAAAACCCAGCAGCAACAGGAAAGCGAGCGCCAACGCATCAACCGCGCCATCCAGCGCAAAATCGAAGAGGAACTCCGCGCCGACCGCAACCGCGAAGGCGGCAGCTTTGGCCTGACTCCTGAAGGGCTCATCATCAGCGAAAACTTCGAAAAGAACAAAGGCAAACTGCCTTGGCCGGTGACTCGCGGGGTGATCCTGCAAAAGTTTGGAGAGCAGCCGCACGCGTACCTGCCGGGCATTACCGTGATCAACAACGGGGTGGACATTGCCACCGATGCCGGCATGAAGGTGCGCGCCATCTTTGACGGCGAGGTCACCAGCGTGTTTGCCATTCCCGGCGCGGGCCAGAACGTGATTGTGACCCACGGCTCGTACAAAACCGTTTACACCAATTTGGCCTCGGTAGCCGTGCGCAAAGGCGACCAAGTCACCGCGTTCCAAGAACTGGGTGCTCTGGTGGAAAAAGACGGCAGCAGTACGGCCCACCTGGAAATCTGGAAGGTGAGTTCCGGAGGCGGCAAGGCACAGAATCCGGAGTACTGGATCTCGAAGTAGCGCTGAGGCACTTCTCTCTTTTTACGTGTCTTTCTTGATGTGGAAATGCGGCTTGGTAGTCGTGTCGAAGCGTTTGTACGCGGGTATACCCGTTTGTAAGCGCGTAGCTCCCGACTTTCAGGTAGACGGGTTCCGAACTTTGTAGTGGGGGCGCAAAATCCCCCTAGGGTGGGGGCTACGCGCGCGCGAGTCCTGCTTTATCGCATTTTCCGAATCTTTTTTTCGCCAAGCGTATGGAATCTCAATCCGAGGCGCATCTCAAGAGAAAGACAAGCCATGAAATCAACACTCACACTCCTGCTGGCCCTGCTGACCTTGGGCATGGCCGCACAGAGCACCGGCACCATCAAAGGGCGCATTTTGGACGACACGGGAAATCCACTTCCGTTTGCAAGCGTCTTCATCCTCCAAGGCACCGTGGACATTGGCACCTCTACCGACCTGGATGGCAAATTCACCTTGAAGCCAGTACCGTCGGGAACCTTCAACGTGCAAGTGACTTCAGTTGGCTACCACGACTTGACCATTAGCGGTGTGGAAGTGTCTGGAGAACGACTGGCGGTCATCCCGGATCAAAACCTCACCTCCGATGTTCAAGTGATCAAGAAAGGCGCAGATATCGTGACCCTGGCCAAGCCTCTGATTCGTCCGGATCAGCCCTCGATGAAATCCCTGCTCGCATCGGAAATCAAACACAGCCCTGCGGCCAAGAACACCGCGGAACTGGTAGGCACCATGAGCTCAGACATCATCGTCCAGCAAGAAGGTGAGCGCACCGAACTCTACTTCCGCGGCTCGCGCCAGGGCGACAACATCTACTTCCTGGACGGCATGAAAATCACCGGCAGCCTGCCGAGTGTCCCTTCTGCCGGCATTGCCCGCATGGACGTCTACACCGGCGGCGTGCCTGCCAAGTACGGCGACTTTACGGGCGGCGTTGTGGTGATCGAAACCAAGTCTTACAACGAAGTTTGGCGTAAACTTGAAGCACGACGCCTGGCCCGAGAAGCCATGCAAGAAGACCAAACCCTGGAACAACAACCCGAACTCACGCCCACGCGATAAGTGCTCACCTTCAAACAAGCCCATACCGCCACCGACACCGAACTGATTGCGCGGTACCGCAAACGCGGGCAGCGCAAATGGGTGGGCGTACTGTTCAACCGGTACGCCCACCTGGTCTTGGGCTTGTGCATGCAATACTTGAGGGACGAGGACCGTGCACAGGACATGTGCATGGCCATTTTTGAAAAGCTCCTCCACGAGCTGAAAAAACGTGAGGTCACCCACTTCAAGTCCTGGCTGTACACCCTCAGCCGCAACGAATGCCTGATGCAATTGCGCAAAGACGGCAACCCCAAGGTCTTGGCCGCCGCAGAAGCCTACACCCGTCAGGTGCAGGAATCCGAAACCGCCTCCAAAGCCCTCGCCGAAGTGCAGCTCGACGAGCTCCAACGAGCCTTGAAACAGCTCAATGAAGCGCAACGCATTTGTGTGGAGCGCTTTTACTTGAAACAGCAATCCTATGCAGCCATTGCCGCCGAGACCGGATACACGCTCAAACACGTCAAGAGCCACATCCAAAACGGCAAGCGCAACCTGCACAACATTTTAAAGCAACACGATGCCTTCCACTCCTGAATACCGCCCCGACGCCGACACCTTGGCCCGGTACCACGCCGGCACCTTGCCCGAGGCCGAGGCTGCTGCGCTTGAACGCGCTGCCGAGCAGGACGCCTTTTTGGCCGCTGCGTTGGAAGGCAGCGCGTCGCTCTCGGCCGGTGCAACCGAAGCCTTGCAGGCCCGCATCACCGGTCAAAACACCCGCTTTGCACGCCAATGGTGGTGGGCTGGAGGCATTGCCGCGGCCGCCATCGTGACTTTGCTCGTGTGGCCCCGAGAGGAGCCGCTCGTGGCCGAAGCGCCGCCGGTGATCACCACCGCTCCCGCCACCACCCAAAGCCCGGAGCCGTTGGGTCCCCAGGCCGTGGCCCCTCAGGTGGTGCAACGTTCGCGCACCGATTCAAGCGTGAGTGTGACCGTGAAAGTGACTTCGCTCCCAGAAGCCACTCCCGCCATCGCCGAACCCAACCCGGAGACCTTCCGCTTGGTGGAGATTGTGCTGGAAGACGAGATGCGCGAGCTGGAGCCGAAGCTCTTTGCCGCCGCCGAGCCGGAGAAACCTACACCGGCCGCCCCTGAGCACAGCGTGTACGAGATTGCCCGTTACCGCGTGGTGGACTACAGCGGCCAACGCACCCAAGAACTCGAGCGCGACATGCCCGACCCGCGCAGTTTGTCGCCCCAATTCAGCCACCGCGTGGACATGGACGACCCGCTAAACCAAGTGCAGCGTCCCGCCAAAGTGAGCTACGAAGAAGCCTTGGAGTTGGCCGTGGGCCACTATGCCGCTGAGCGTCACCGCATCGCACTCTGGCATTTTGAAGACATCCTGAAGGTGTACCCGGGCGATGTGAACGCCCAGTTCTACGCCGGCATGAGCGCCTGGCACGACAACCGCTTCAAAGAAGCCCGTGAACTGTTGCTCCAAGCCGCGAGCAACGATGTCAACACCTTCGCAGAAGCGGCAGCCTTTTACGCCGCCCAAGCCCTCTACGCCCACGGTGACCCCGCAGAAGCACGTGCCGAACTGCAAGCCATTGCCGACGCAGATGGGTTTTATGCCGAGCGTGCGAAGCAGGAGTTGGGAATCGATTGACAGTCGCCTGCAGCCCTGTACCTTTGCCCCCCTTGGCCCTGTAGTTCAATGGATAGAATAGAAGTTTCCTAAACTTTAGATCCGAGTTCGATTCTCGGCGGGGCTACAACGAATGAACAAACAAGTGTCTCTCGACCCTTGTTTGTACGAACTGTTTTTTGGAGAGATTGATCAAGTTTCCACTTGATTTCGTCCTGCAGGATGCAATCTATTTACGTCACGGCAGGCTTGACAGGTATGACCATACACCTTCCCCAATTTTGATTGGAATCGATCTTTGCAGGAGCACTATTCAAAAAAAGCTGAAACGGGTTGAACAAATGGATCAGCATTATCCGCTATTTCAATACCAACGTTTACGTATTGCAAAGCGTAATCTTTGCCGGAAAGCTCAAGATCATCAAAGTTCGATTCAACCATAAAATTGTCAGCTTCTTCAAGGTATTCCGACAACCAATTTTTAACATCGTTCTTCGTAGCTTGCACCACTTTCGTCAGTAAATCACTACTGCATCGTCTGTGATTTGTATTTCAAGTTCATCATCAGCATATCAATACCGTTAATTTGACAACGGCACAAGCTGTGCTCTATGGCGCACTACCTTATTAAACGAAGTAATGCCTTTCGAGAACTTCATAGAAGTAACGCGAAAAGCAAAGGGTACTTTGAAATTACAATCAGGAATAAGGAATACCACCCTCCTTCAGCTAAAGTTGAAATTGGCGATACAATTTTTATCGCAGAGACAAGCGGTGGTATTTACGCTAGGGGCATTGTGGTCGAGACCAGGGGTGTAGAAGAGTTCAGCCGGATTGAAGATGTATTAGCTTTCTCAAAGCAATTCAAGGATGAGGCTTATTGGATGGACAAGATTCGGGTCTTCAGTGAACGTCTTCAAAAAGATAAAAACTATCGTCTTCGGTGTCACCAGTATTTCATCAATCAGAGACTGCTCAGAAGAACAATCCCCTACAATGGGCCTTTAGCTAAATACGATGCTTCATTAAAAAAAGGTCTAGCAAGCATATTCTTCAAGTTAACCCAAGAAGACGTTCGCTATTTACAGGGAAACCCTGACTGCAGTCTGAAGCAAGTTGGTGAGCTGAAACCTGAAATCCCGAATAATCTTCGCTTAAAGGTGTATTCTTTTTTCAATCGCAATCATGCAATCAGTCATCTCATTGACATCGACCACTTCGTTCCAAAAAGTGTTGGCGGACCTGGAAATATCATCGAAAACTTAGTTCCGATCGGATTAAGCTTGAATAGGTACAAGAATGACTCTATTCCAAGATCATTTTTCACGGTAGCTGCACAAGATGAATACCTGCCAGCCCTTTGTGTCTGCAAGAAAGACCTAGAGAAAATACTAGAGAGCAAGGATGATTTTATCAATTCAAAACGACATCCTGAAGCAAAAAAAATGGCACTATCAATAAATGCTGCACTTAAGACTTGGGACATCAGCGATGCGAAGCAATTTTACTTGAGGGTAAGCGAACTCTTTAATCCGAACTACGTGCAGCAGCTGAAACTTTTAGAAAAGGAAATCTATTGAACAACGTGCACCCGCCCGCATGGTTTATGCCTCACTCTCAATTCCGTTACGACCAGGGATCATATTCTTGATTGTCCATGCCGGGTTTCAACCTGTGAAGTTGCGCAAAGTCCGCATTGTTCAGCACCTCTTGCTTGAAAGCCTCAAATTCCAGCCTTTCGTCTAATTCCCAGAGCTCAGATGCAGAATATAACTTGTAGACGTTGGACCATTCAACTTCATTCCATTCCGTACAAGGCTTGTTGTAGTGTTTCCAATCCTCATCATTCCACATTGATGGATCATGAGACTTTTTCATATACCAGAGATTCGTCAATAGAAAGTACTCATTTCGGATGCCACGTGCAACCGAGCTTTATATGCATGCACAACAAATCAAGCTCTCTCCTCAACGGTCTAAGGGAAGGCATCGTATGGCCTAGTTGCAGCGGTAGAGAAAGCAAGCATCAACCTTTTTCCTGCAAGAAGCCCTGTGCCCACAAACATCTGCTGGATCTCGTGCCGCCACTCAAGCTGTCTGCGGTACGCTAGTCCCTGCTTGTGCAGCAAGTTCCCGCCTCTCTAGGTAAAAAGTCCGTAGAACTCTGAATGGTGCTGCAAAATCGCTTGGCCAAACTTGGATTCGAATCTTCCCGACATTAGCCCCTCAATCAGCTGGTCTTGCAAGTTTGTCATTTGGCGTTGTTTAAACCCAAGCGCAAGCCTACTCTATTTCCCAAATCCCAACTGCCCAATCCTCCGTGAGGGTCGCCGTCCCAACGAAACCCTGCATTCCATTCGAAAGCCACATTGGACGCCAGTGTCACATCCATGCTACATTCCACGAACACGCGTGAATCGGAAAAATCCGAATAGGCAGATTGGGCATACGTGGTCAGACGCCAAAACAAGTGTTCCGAAATGCGCCATCCCGCGGATAGAATTACACTGTTCCGTATCAATTCTTTCGGCGGCTCACCTGACTCGTCCGTGTAGGTTTCTGCTTCCCAAAACGACCCTATTGACGTCTCGATGAACAAGGATTCCCCATCGAGCATGCGACGCTTCACCCCCAGCCCTGCGAGATTGCGCTGGTTCAAAAGAAGCACGTTGTTACTCGAGGTCTGCACAAATGCAAAAGGTTGGGCAACACGTGCGTCCCCGACTGCTATGCGAAGTTGCCCAAAAGCATTGGCCTGAATGTTAATGCCATCTTGTGCCAAACGTGCCCAGGCAGCTGCGCCCTTGAGTGTCCAAAGCCCCCTCCTCCATGCGGCTCCCGCATTCAATGAGAGGTCAACAACGTTGGAGTTGCCGTTCGAAAAATCGCCTGCCATTCCTGTGGTCCACTGAAATGCTTCGTCGGCGTCGAGCAACAAGGTTTCTGTGTTCACGATAGTTTGGGCCTGAGCTTGAATCAGGCTTGCACAAGCCAGTAACAAAAAGAGGATGCGACGAACGTGGTTCATGTATACAAGAAAGTACGAAACAGCGAAAGTCATGTTCTAAAGCCGATTGGATGATGGTATAACAGCAGACCAGATGAAGCATCTGTGCACTCTACCCGTGCAGGAAGGGACCCAAGAATAAGGTCCGTACCTAATTATACCTAGAGGGTTGAATTGATTTTTACCATTCGTGCCAACTGGGAATTCATGCGCGCGCTTTCTGTCAAACCAGAGTTCTGCGACGGCTTGAAAGACTATTCGAAGATTCAGAACGAGTGACCTTTTGCCACAAGCGACTTAATGTCGGAAATGTAGGCCCCCTTCAATAATTTATTGTTTTCGGCTCCCTCGGGATGTAAGTGCTTTCTGCCCTCGTCCAGTGCTTGGATTGCGTCGTCAATCACTCCACTTTGAACGAGCAAGTCGAAGTCGCTTGGGTTGCGCAAAATGCATTTGTACATCCAACTTGAATGCTCACTTTGTGCGGGCATCAATTTGAGAATTGAGTCCTTTTGGTAGTCGTGACTTGGTTTGTAGAGGTAGCAATTGAGGAAATACGAACGATTGCTCAGCCCGAGTTCAGTCTCAATGAACTTCTCAGTCTTCCCAAATCTGATTTGGAAAAATTTCCCTCCTCTTTTTTGTTTCCAATTCAATACTAAACCACCAGTTTGACTGACGTCAGGAAATAGTATACCACTGGCAATTTCCTCTGCAAATCGTTCTTTCAAGCTTTGGTCAACATACTTCAGGAGAGCGATCAACTCTTTATTCAGGAGGGCATTGCCTTTTTTGGATTCCCGCATGTTTTCGATGTATCCATCGATACCATCGAAATATTTTCGAGAATAACTCTTGCTCGCCGCCTGCTTTGCAGTCAAATCGTCGTCCACGTTGGTGATGGCCGCAAACTCGAGTACGGAGTTGAGTTCATCATGGAGATCTTCGGGTTTCTCGAAGAGTTCGCGTAAGAAATTGAACAGCTCCAACACATTGAAAATTTTCACCTTCAAGTAGGGGTCTCGTTGAGCAACGCCCCACAAGATCTGTTCCCAGAGTTCATCTGTGAGTTCAGATTCCCCCACCTTCGAAAGCTCAGAAACCACTTCATCCAAATCCAGGTTGATTTTGTTTCCAAATGACTTGTCCCAATCAAGATAATTTGGGTTTTGCGTCAAGAGCCGGAATACTTCTGGGTAAGAAATTTGGATGCCGAGTGTCGCAAAAAGCAAGATTTTATGGACGTCGTCATCCTGATCATTGTCATCAACAATGATTTTGATGAGGCTGAAAGTGTTGAGGTAGCGCTTCAGACTTCGTGGATTGCTGCCTACGGTGTACCCTACGATTTTGGTGATTTGGGAAACCTCCTCATCGGTCACTTGAACGTCGATTTCAAGCAGCTTGTTTTTCAGAAAGGTGTTGATGTCGTAGGCCCCGATGGGCATGGAAAATGGCACCTGAATGATTTTGTCGAAAAACGAACGAAATTCTCTTTCGTTCTCCTTGGTCTTCGGACCAAACTTGGACTCCAATCCCTTTACGACCACATCGTAGTCGATGGCCAAGACAAAAATACAATTGGGAATGTCAAAGATGTTTTTGAGAGATTCCAACACTTCAACTGCGTCCGATGGCTGTATGCGATCCAAGTCATCGACAAAAAACACCACCTTTTGAACCGGATTTTTGCCCTCAACAAGCTCTTGGATCAGGCCGCTGATCAGCTTCTTTACCTCAGCGATCTCAGCGACATAATTGTCACTGCTCTGGTCCATGGCGCTTTGCACATTGATGCCGGTTTGGTTGGCTACAACCTGGTTGGCAATCCCCGAGAGGAATTTGCCCGCCTTATCAAAGCGTGACTTTACATCGTCCTTTACCGTCCATACATCCCTTTGTTTGCAGGACTCTTTCAATTTGTCGAGCATACCCTTCAGCACACTCGGGGTGGTTTCGTGAGCTCCCTTAAACATGCTGTATTCCCAAGTATTCACCCAGGAAGTGGCAATCAACTTTCCATTTTCATCGCTGTTGAACTGCTCCAAGAGCAGGGACATCAGCGAAGTCTTTCCCGTTCCCCATTCACCCTGCAATCCTATGGTGATTGGTGTGTCACTCTGTATAATGAATTTGCTCAGAGATTTGGCATATTTCTCTACGGATAGAAAGTCCTGTTCAAGTTTACTTATAGGAGAATCGGTGATGGAAGACATTGCGACGTTCAGCTTTTCAAAATGACATCAGCGTTGCGAAGAACGTTTTCAAAACATTTTTCAAACTCTTTTTGAGCCTTGATCATGTTGCGTTCGAAGTCTTTTTGCAGTTTCTCCATGTTGGCCATGGAACGCTTGAGTTTGCTTTGGTCACTGGACTTGAACTTGTATACGTGCCCTTTGCTCGACTTCAATGAGCTTTTTTGACTGATCTCGCCGAATGTAGTCTTGATGGGGCGCCCGTTGCCTGGGCAAGGAATCTCGGTTTTTTCCTTTTGAAGGTTCATAGGTTTTGATTTTGGTTGGATTAAAATTATGTCTTCTCCCCCTTGATTCCAAGGTCAGAGATAGTATTATAGAGGCATCCACAAAGATGCCACCCATGAAGGAACAATTAAGAGAAATCGTCAAGATTGACGGCGCCCACAGGTTGTCCGTACCGTTCGATCGCGTCATCACGGTGAGCATTGTTATTGCAATCATTCATTTGACGCTCGAAACAGAAAGAGAACTGCTTGAAGCTCATCGGTTCTTATTTCAGGTTGTTGAATTGGTATTGACTGTCATTTTTACCGTGGAATACATATTGAGACTGATAGCCTATAGCAAAAACAAGAATGGGAGCTTCTTGTCCTACGTGTTTTCGCTTGCCATGCTCATTGATCTGCTCGCCTTGATTCCATTCTACTTGACGCTTTTGCCCATCGACTTACGTTATCTCAGGATTTTCAGGCTGTTTAGAATCGCGCGAATTTTCAAATTGGCACGCTACAACAAGGCGATCAATGTGGTCCACACTGTGATGAAGGAAAGGAAGGACCTGTTGACCGTCAGTTTTGTCCTTATTTTTTTCATCCTCTACATCGTCAGTGCGTTGATGTACTACATCGAAAATGCAGCGCAGCCAGAGGAATTTTCGAGCATCATCAAAACCATGTGGTGGGGTGTGGCAACACTCACAACGGTTGGATATGGAGACATCTATCCCATTACGGCTTTGGGGCGAGTTTTGGGAGGCATCATTGCGATTTTGGGAATTGGACTGTTTGCCATCCCTGCGGGAATCATCGCGTCAGGATTCTTGGAATACTTCGAAAAAAACAGCAAGCGATGAGCAACCGGGTCTTCTAAGCTTTCACTACAAATCAAGCCCTCGCCTCAACAGCCTGACTAGAGGCATCGTATGGCCTAGTTGCACTTGTAGAAAAAGTACACATCAACCTTTTTCCAGCATGAACACGCTTCCCAACCGATCTAGCTATCGCGGTCTGCGACCAAAGGACTGAGCAGCGCGATATCAGACAACATCTGACAGACGCCCTTTTGGAATTGGTCTACTTTGCCGCTCGCTGCGAAAAGTTGCATCAAAACTGACCAACAAGCATCACGTGAACCCATCTCCGGATTTCATCACGTCGTACGGCATCCTGGCCGAAAAGCTGGGGAACGCCCAAACCCGCGACGACATTGCCGAGGTACTGTTCGAGTTTATCGAGCAGAACGCGCCTATGCCGTTCATGGGGTTTTACCTCTATGACGCCGAACAGCAAAAGCTGCTGAACGTCAAAGGCAAAGGCTTCACCGACGAGCAACGTGCCAAAGCCGAAGAGTCGGTGATGGACCGTCACCCGGGCAAGGCCTTCCGCGAAAACCGCGTGTTGTGGATCCCAGACACCCGCGATAAAACCGCCGATCAACACGTCACCTCACCCCGCGATTTTGAAGTGCGCTCCGCGTTGGTGATCCCGGTATGTTCCGACGAAAAGGCACTGGGTGTTCTGACGTTGGCCAGCGATAAAGTGCGCTACTTCTCCGAGCACATGCGCGACATCATGTGTTCGGCCTGCAACATCACCGGCATCGCATACCGCAACGTTGTGCGCATGCAAGAACAGCGCTCACTGATGGCCGAGCTGCTCAAAGCCAAGCGCGAGGCCGAATTGGCCAATTCCGAAAAATCCCTCTTTTTGGCCAACGTGAGCCACGAGCTGCGCACCCCCATCCACGGCATCCGAGGCCTGATTGACCTGATGCGCAAAGCCCAAGACCCGGTCCAAAAAGACAGCTACATCTCCTTTGCCTCGCAAAGCTTGGCACAACTGGAAAACGTAGTAGAAGACCTGCTCGACATCTCCATGAGTCAAGGCGGACGCCTGCTGCTCAAAGACGAGTGGTTCAGCCTTGAGGGCATGATGCCAGGGCTCATGGTTGAGTTCTCCAACCAAGCTTCGTCCAAAGGACTGGCATTCAATACCGAGATGCCCGAAGCACTGGACATGGAAGTCAAGGCCGACCCCACACGTTTGCGTCAAGCCTTGTCCATCTTGTTGAACAACGCAATCAAGTACACCCCTTCAGGCCATGTGACCTTCACCGGTGCTTGTGTAATTGCCGACGGCACCAAAGAACTGGTCCTGGCTGTGGAGGACACAGGTATGGGCATTACTGAAGAAGAATTGCCCCTCATCTTTGACCCCTTCTTCCGATCCTACAATCAGGAAAAGAACAACCTGAAAGGCACCGGCTTGGGGCTGGCGGTGTGCAAGGAGATTGTCGAACGTTTGGGTGGGAGTATCAGCGCCCACAGCAATCCGGGCAAGGGTTCACGCTTCGAAATCCACTTGTCACTCCCTTGTCGTCCAAAAGACCCTGCTGCGCACATGACCCAAGATGCCAGCCCGCAATACGACCTCACCGGCAAGCGTATCCTTGTGGCCGAAGACAGCGAAGTCAATCAATTGGTGCTGGCCCACATCCTCGAGTCCTTTGGTGTTGAGCTCTTCATGGTGTCCAACGGAGAGCAGGCCTGGCAAACCCTGCGCGCCACTCAAGTGGACCTGATCATCATGGACCTGCAAATGCCCTCCATGAACGGCATCGATGCCATGAAAGCCATCCGGGCAGATGGCAATCCGGTGCCCGCCATTGCCCTAACGGCAAACAGCGATCACCTCGAAAGGGACCGCTGTTTGCAAGCCGGATTCAACGAATACGTTTCCAAGCCGTTTGAGACCAACGCTATGCAAGCCTTGATGGGCCGCTTGTTGGAAGAGGCTCCGGTGCGCTCTTAACGCAGGCGCATGCCGTCGGCGTTGGCCTTGAGGCGGTCGATGCGGCTCGCCTTCTCACGTACGAGTGTGTCTTGTGCGGTACGGGCCTTTTCGTTGGCCGCGCGTTCGCTTTCCAAACGTTTGATTTCCGCTTTTGCATTCTCAATCTCGAGGTTGAGTTGCTCGATTTTGAGCTGCAGTTGCTTGATGTCTTGTTCGGCATCGGTCACCCCTTCGGTGGCTTTGGTGATGTCCGAATCTTGGCCGGCCAGTTCCTTGTCTAGCTTCTCGCCTTGCTTGTCCAGCTTCTCGAGTTCCTTGACCATTTTGCCGTGCTCTTTGCGCTCGTCTTCAAGCACTTCGTCGTAGACCTCGACGTACAGGGCGCGTGCAAACGACTCCATCACTTGGGTCATTTTGGTTGATTCTCCAGGGAATTCTCCCGATTCCAAGTACCGGGTGCCGCTGAGCACAAAGACGTCCAGTCGTGCGCCGCGTTCATCGTCGGCCACTTTGGAGTAGAGGCTCACGGTACCTTCAGCCACATCCAGCATGCGGATGTTGAGTGCTTCGTAGTGCTTGCGTGCCTTCTTGAATTCGCAATTGTAGCGGGTATTGACAAAGGTGGCCCATTGCTTTTCGACCTGACCGGCCTCGGCGTTGAGGTACATGGTGAAGGCCGCTTGCGGCTGCTGGTTGAGCTTGGCGGTGGTTTGTTCTACGCGCAGGCTCGGACCATTGAGCAGGGCTTGTTGGATTTCTTTCTCTTGGGCGAAAAGTGCTGTGGTGGCAAACAGCACGGTGAGGGTGAGGAGGAGTTGTTTCATCAATTTTGAGCATTGTTGTCTTTGGGACGCGGCAACGTGCAGGAGGTCACATTTGCCACACCAATGTCGGAAGAAGGCCACTGGTTTGCACGGTAGACCCGGAATTGTTCCGACCTTTGCGGCGCAAATTGGGCCCATGACCATTCAAAACAACCACGTGGTGGAGCTGGAATACCGCCTCCACCTCGACAACGCCGAAGGCGAACTCATCGAAGAAACCCAAGCCGGGGAACCCTTCACCTTCCTCTACGGCCACGAAGAAGTGCTGGAAATGTTGGTGGACGCGTTGGCTGGCCTAAAAGTGGGCGACGATTTTCGTGTAGCCATCCCGTGCAAGCACGCCTACGGTGACCCCGAAGAGTCGGCCATTGCCACCTTCTCTAAGGAGTTGTTCGAAGTAGACGGCAAGGTCGATGAGGCCCTGTTGGCCGAAGGAGAGCTGGTGCCGATGCGCGACGATGAAGGCAACGAGGTGGACGGCTTTGTGCTGGAAAACACCCCCGAAGGCGTGACCCTGGACTTCAACCACCCCTTGGCCGGGGAAGACCTGTACTTTGAGGGCCGTGTGTTGGCCATCCGCCCCGCCACCCAAGCCGAGCTCGAAGCCGGTGAGGCCAGCGTGTCGCTTTAACTACCGAGCCCTCAACTTTCAATCCGCATTGAAACCCGGGTGAATCCTTGATTTTCCCGCCCTGCATGTTATTCACAGCTTAACCGAATGCCAACTTGTTGAAAAGTGGGTAACTGAACGCACTCATTTTCAATGCATTCAAAATGGGGCTTTTACCCATCCACAGGCTATGCACACGTTGTCCACAATTCAGGACTTTCCAGAAGCGTGTCCACGATAAATAGAGCGCGTGCATGCTTTCACGCTTGATTGAAAGTTCCGTGCATATCCCTTGTGGATCAGGGCATTAAGGATATCCACCGCCCGCCTAGGAATACTTTTCATGCGGCCGGAGCGTTCTGCTACCGGAATCCCACACCTTTGAACCATGGCATCCAAATCCGAACGCATCACCTCCAGAAGCCTCGCCACCACTACGGTGGGCACCATTGTGGGCATCACGCTTGTGCTGGTCATGTTGGGCATCCTCGGGGTGTTGTACAGCGTTTCGGACACCGTGGGGCGCAAGTACAAGGAAGACATCTCGCTGCTGGTGATGATGGAGAACGACCTCAGCGAAACCGATGTGCTCCGCGTCAAAAAGGTGGTGGAATCCAAGCCGTACAGCCTGAGCGTAGACTACATCTCCAAAGACGAGGCGGCCCGCCGTGAAGTGGAGCGCCTCGGCGAAGACTTTGTGGCCTTCATTGGCGAAAACCCCTTGCCTGCCTCCCTGGAGATTCACCTGCAACACACCCACACCCCGTTGGACAGTGTGGAGTACGTGGTGAGCCAACTCGGCGGGTATCCCGAAGTGCGCGAGGTGGTGTACCACCCCGACCTCATCGCCAAAATGAACGAGAACATCGGGTCCATCACCCTGTGGCTGGGCGTGATTTGTTTGCTGTTCCTGCTGATTGTGGTGGCCCTGATCAACAACACCATCAACCTGGCCATCTTCTCCAAGCGGTTTGTGATTCGCAGCATGCAATTGGTGGGCGCCACTGCGGGATTCATTCGACGCCCGTATGTGATCCAGAGTGTGTGGTGGGGCTTGAGCTCCGCGATTCTCGCGTTGGGCATTTTGGCGGGTATCCTCTACGTGCTCCGCGATTCCCTGGCAGAAGTCGGACTGAATTTCTTTGGCGGACCGTACTACCTCTACATCGCCATTGGGCTGCCAGCGATCGGCATTTTGATCTCAGCGCTGTCGACCTCGATTTCGGTGAGCCGTTTCTTGCGCATGCCGCTGGACCGACTGCATTGATGGTTTTCACATCCCTTCTCATCCCCCCGCACCCCGGAATGCTATATTTGCCGCAATCCCGTTGACATGGCCGTGAAGAAACCCCCGTTCGAATTTGCATTCAGCCGCCGCAACTACCTGTTGCTCTTTGCCGGCGTGGTGATCATCATCCTTGGTTTCGCCCTCATGAGTGGCGGAGGCAGCGACGACCCCAACGTGTTCAAAGGCGACTACAGCCTCAACGAGGAATCTTTCCAAGCCCTGACCGAAGGCCAATTCGCCATCGAAGAGGCCGACCGCCAAAAGCTGCAATCCCTACAAGGAAAGGTGTTTGAGACCGAAGACGCACTCCTCAGCGCCGTGGCCGAAGCCTTGCCAGGAGCAAGCGATTTGACCTTTTGGAAGATCCGCTCTGCCGAGCACATCGATGCTGACATCTTCTCGGGCCGTCGCATCACCTTGGCGCCCATCGTGGTGCTGTTTGGCTATGGCTTTGTGTTCTTCGCCATCATGTACAAGGAAAAATCGTCCGACACCCAAATGCAGCCTCAGGCTGACATGGACGTGGCTGCAGAAGCCTGATTTTCGCCCCCATGAGTTTGCTTGAAGCCATCCTGTTGGGCATCATCCAAGGCCTGACAGAATTTCTGCCTGTGTCCAGCTCCGGCCACCTTGAGCTGGGCAAAGCCCTGTTTGACTACGACGCCGACGCCAACAGCAGCATGCTGTTTTCCATCGTGGTGCACGCGGCCACCGCCCTGAGCACCATTGTGGTGTACCGCAAAGACATCCTAGACTTGCTGAAAGGACTCTTCAAATTCAAGTGGAACACCCAGACCAAGTACGTGGCCCTCATCGCCTTGTCCATGATTCCGGTATTGGTGGTAGGGCTGGCATTCAAGGACGAGATTGAAGTGCTGTTTGACGGCCAAATCTTGCTGGTGGGCTGCATGCTTTTGGTGACCGCCGCTTTGCTCTGGTTCACCCACCGCGCCAAGCACCGGGAAGGTGAAGTGACCGGCCCGCGCGCCATCATCATGGGTGTGGCCCAAGCCGTAGCCATCCTCCCTGGTATTTCCCGATCGGGCTCTACCATTGCCACCGCACTCTTGCTGGGCGTGAGCCGCGAGCAGGCTGCGCGCTTTTCGTTCCTGATGGTGCTCCCTCCCATTGCAGGCGCCACCTTGCTGGAGCTCAAAGAATACTCCGAGGCCCCGGCAGTAGCTGGGGGCTCGGACATGACCATGTTGGTTGCCGCTTTTTTGGCGGCCTTCGTATCAGGCTTGATTGCCTGCAGCTGGATGGTCAAGCTGGTGAAGCGCTCGAAGTTGAGCTGGTTTGCGGTGTACTGCGCGCTGGCTGGAGCGACCGCGATTGCGGTAGGCCTGATGTCCTAAGGGTTGTTAACCGCATAACATGGCAAGAGACTTGCAGTTAAGTGAGTGAACCTGTAACACCACTGATTATGCGAATGCTTCTTTTGGCCGCGATGGCCGCGTTCACGTTGACCGCATGCGGCGACATGCGCTTTGCCGACACCATGCCGCCCCACACCTCTGAACTCACCCAAATTCCACAGGCCTGTCAGGGCACCTTTGTGACCGAAGACGGCGAAACCCTTGTGGCCAACGCCACCCATGTAGACATGGGCGATTTGCAACTGGACTTGGTCAAAGGCTCGGACGCCTTTACCGTGAAGGCCGGCAACCGCTGGTACTACGCCAACCTGAAAGACGACGACGGGCGTTTCTATGTCATCCCGTTCCGCCCGATGGAAAACGGCAACGTCGAAATCGGACTGTTTTCGATGGAAGAAGAGGGGCAAGAAGCCGCCTTGGTGAACATCACCCCAATCGTGGAGGAGGCCAACGGCTCACTGGGTGTGCCGGTGATTGCGCCCAACGCACCTGAATTTGACGCGCTCATGCAAAGCGATTTGCTCCGCAAGACCGTGCTCACACGTACCCCGAAGTAATTACGAAATGGCAGCGTAGCGCGCGGCTACCGCATCCCAATTGACCAGTTGCTGGAAAGCTTTGATGTAGCGTCCGCGCTCGTTCTGGTAATTGAGGTAGTACGCGTGCTCCCAGACGTCGATGCCCATGATGGGCGTGCCTGGCATGTCCACCAGTCCAGCCATCAATGGGTTGTCCTGGTTGGGCGTCGAGCTCACAAAGAGCTTGCCTGCGTCGTCCACACTCAGCCAAGCCCAACCTGACCCAAAGCGGGTTTTGGCGGCGGTGAAGAACTGCTCTTCAAAGGCCTCCAAGGAGCCAAAGGTGCTCATCATGGCCTCGCCCAATGCACCTGTAGGGGCGTCCCCACCGCCGGGGGCGATCACTTCCCAAAACAGGGTGTGGTTGTAGTGGCCACCGCCGTTGTTGCGTACGCCGGCGTTGTCCATGTTGGCTGCGGCGCACAGTTCCACCAGCGATTCTCCATTGTAGTTGGCTTCCAGCGCGGCATTCAGCTTGCGTACGTAGCCAGCGTGGTGCTTGCCGTGGTGGATTTCCATGGTTTGCGCGTCGATGTTGGGCTCCAACTCAGCAGTACCGAAAGTCAAGGCCGGCAGCTCAAACCCGGGGGTCTGGGCGGCAGGGGCAGCATCGGGTTCGGCTGCTGCGTCGGGGGCAGGAGCTTCGCCTGAATTGCAGGCCATAAAGGGGCTGACGACAACGCCTGCGCCAACGATACCGGTGAGTTTGAGGAATTCGCGCTTTTTCATGGAATGGGTGGGTTAAGGATGGGAGCAACTTCCACAAAATCCGGGAAGCGCCCAAAACACGGGGTTTAAAATAATCGTTATTCCCGCTCAGGGCCGTGCAACGGGAAGGGATCTTTTGAAGGTCTACAAGGAAACAGGCATGCACACGGCCGTGTTCACAATTCCACCTGCCCGTGCTGATGTGCGCCTCAAATTGTGCGAACTATGAACATTCGCATGTCATCACGAAGCTGCTATACTCTGACCACGGTTGCACTGTGGATGTGGGCCCTCACCGGACTCGCCCAAAGTTGCACCAACCCGCTGACCCTCTGCGCCGAAACCGTGGGGAGCAACCAAGCGGTGTTCTTTGATTCCGCGCCGTTGCAATTTGGCTGTTTGGATGTGCAGAACACGTTCTTCTACGAGTTCACCACCAACACCAACACCACCAACGTAGGTACCGCCACCATCGATGTGTCGGGCATCAATTGTCCCGGAGCATTGGCATCGGATACTGTTTTTGCCGCCGTGATCGCCTTTGATCAGTCCGATCCGTGCAATCCGGCCACCTGGTCGCTCTTGACGGCTTGCGAATCCGACACCCTCGGGTTTACCATCGAAACCCCTGAGCTGACCACCTCCACCAGTTACTTCCTGGTGCTGGGCACCAACCAAGACCCCGCCTCCATCGACTGCGATATGACCGTGGACATCTCCGGACCAGCCGTAGACATTGACGCGTGCTGCGACGCCAACATCACCATGGGTGATTCGCACCAGTTCTCGGTGTTTGGTGGTGAGGCCATTCCCGGGTACACTTGGGATCCGCCCTCGTGGCTGGACAACTTCGCGAGCGACAGCCCCACCACCTTCCCTGAAGAAACCATCACCTACACCGTATCGGGCACCATTGGCGATTGCATTGCTACCGATCAAGTGACCGTGTTTGTGCTTCCTCCGATCAACCCCACCAACGCCATCTCGCCCAACGGCGACGGCTTCAACGACACGTGGGAAATCGGCGGCATCTCCCGCTTTGAAAACGCGTCTGTCACCGTGTTTGACCGCTGGGGACAGCAGGTCTACCGCTCCATCGGCTACACCGAAAACTGGGACGGCACCAACAACGGCAACTTCCTGCCCACGGCTACCTATTACTGGGTGATCGAACTGAATTCGCAAGATGTGAACATCGAGCCCCTAACCGGATTCATAACCATTGTGCACTGATGCGGCGACTGGTATCCCTTTCTCTGCTCTTGCTCTTGGCTGCGGGCGTCCGCGGGCAACAGGCCACGAACTACTCCAACATCGTGACCAACTACCTGATGATCAACCCCGCGGTCACCGGGAGTACCCCTTGCTTGGACCTCAAGCTTGGGATTCGTCAGCAGTGGGCGGGTTTCGAAGGCGCGCCCACCGGTGCGTTTGGTGCCATCCACGGCACTGTAGGCGAAAAGAAGCGCAACTTCCACGGGCTCGGCGCCATGGTAGAAACCGACGACACGGGGCCCATCTCCTTCACCTCCATCCACGCCTTGTATGCCTACCACATGAAGTTGACGCGCAACGCCCAATTGAGTGTAGGTGTCGCCGCCGGCTTTGAGCAATACCGCTTCAACTACGCCGAGCTGACCTTGAGCAACTTCAACGACCCCATCATCACCGGAGGCTTCCAGCAATACCTCCTGCCGAAAATCAACTTCGGCGCGTGGCTGTATAAGTCGGACCGGTTCATTGGGGTGTCGTTCAGAAACATGGTGCCCAACCGCATCACCAATTTTGGCGATGGCTCCGAGGCTACCCGCCGCATGCACTTTACGCTGACCGCCGGCAAGCTGGTGGACATGAGTGAGGATTTCACCTTCCGCCCCGCCGTACAACTGATGTACGTGGGCCGCTCGCGCCCGTCGATTGACATGCAAGCAGTGGTGGACTACAACGAAAAGCTCCAAGTGGGCTTGGGCTTCAGAACCGGATATGGACTGATTGGCCTGATCAAGGTGGACGTGTTTGACTACGTGTCCGTCGGCTACGCATACGACCTGACTTTGAACCGAGTGCGCTACGCCTCGCCGCACACCCACGAGGTGGTGATCGGCATCCAGGCGTGTCCGAAGGGCGGTTACGGCAACCGCCTGCCCTGCGCTGCATACGACTGACTTCGGTCAGAACGAAACCATAACAACTGGGCTGCGTAGCACCTAATATTAAACGCAGCACTGATTTAGAGCACATGCCACGCAAGGCGTTGTTACTGATACTGTTCGGGCTTTCCACCCTAGGGCTCACAGCTCAGTCCACAACCCTGTATTGGGTTGGTGGCAATGGGAATTGGAATGAACCTGCCAACTGGAGCGCTTCGGCCTCCGGCGCGGGAAGCACTTCTTTGGTGCCCACCGCCGAGACCGACGTGGTGCTGCAATCCACCCGCGACGGGTCCGTAGAGGTATCCATCACCGGTGCGGCCGTCTGCCACTCCCTTTCGATTTCAGACCAAGCGGTTGCCTTTGTGCAGCCTTCAGGCACCTTGTCGTTGACTACTGTGGACGTTCCAGGCCGCGTGATCAATGGCGGTGCGGTAGTGGTGCAATCCCCGCCTGCACCCGGCATGCGTTCAGCCATGACCGGCGGCCCTGGACTGTGGTATGCCCCCGATGCACTTGCGGGCGATGACTTGACTCCTCTGTCTTTGATGGACACCGACTGCGCCACCGGCGGGGCCGATCCGTACAACATTGACATTCAGATCCAAAGCGATTACAACGGCCAAGCCATCAGCTGCAACACCGCGGCCGACGGTGCCCTGACGGTGAACGTCACCGGAGGTGTGGGCCCGTTTTCGTTCCAATGGGTCGGTGGCTCGTTGCCACCCACCTTTACCCAGAGCATCAACGGTTTGGCCGCAGGTACCTACACCGTACTGGTCACCGATTTGGGCCAAGGCACCATCTGCAGCGAAACCAATGTCCTCAACGCCCCACCGGCCATTACCCTGCTGGATTTCACGCCCAACCCACCTTCGTGCGCTACGCTGTGTGACGGTTCGGCCACCGTGATTGCCATTGGCGGTACAGGCACCCTGGACTACGACTGGTCCAACGGCGAATCCGGCCAGGTGGCCACCATGCTGTGCAACGGCAACAACACCTTGACGGTCACCGACGCCAACGACTGTGTCTACACCACTGACATTGCCTTGGCGCTGGACACCCTCTATGCCAACATCACCATCAACAACATCCTCTGCGGCGGTGAACCCGACGGCAGCGCTGAAGCAAACCCTGTTGGCGGCGACGGCGGCCCGTACACCATCAACTGGTCCAACGGCGACTCGGGCCCCATCATGAGCGATGAGTTTGCCGGCATTTACTCGGCCACCATCCTGGACGGGAGCGGTTGCCAAGTAGACACCACCTTTGAAATTCTCGAGGAACCGCCCATGGTCCTCACCCTGGACAACACCACCGAACCCAGCTGTGGCGGGTCTACCGACGGCGCCATTTTCGTGTCCGTAGCAGGTGGATTGCCACCTTACGACACCGACTGGACCGGCCCCGGCGGCTTTACCAGTACCAGCGAAGATCTGATTGCGGTAGGCGCAGGCGCGTACACCTTGACCCTGACCGACGCCAACGGCTGTGAGCAAGTGCTCGGTGTGGTGCTCGACGAACCGGATGCAGTAGATGCCACCGCCGTGGTGACACCACTCTCGTGCGCAGGCGCCGCCGACGGTGCCATTGACTTGACGCCCAGCGGCGGTACCGCGCCCTATGATTTTGTGTGGACGGCTTTGCCCTTCTTCACCGCATTCACCGAAGACATCTCAGGCTTGGAGGCCGGCACCTACAACGTGCTGATCACCGATCAAACCGGCTGCTTTACCCTGCTGAGTTTTGACCTCACCGAACCCGACCCGATGCAGTTGGATTTGGCGGTGACCCCCATCACTTGCACCGGAGCGGATGACGGCGAAATTGACCTCACCATCACCGGCGGCACCCCGGGCTACACGGTTTCGTGGGATTTGGACGGCAGCGGCACCTCGGCCAGCGAGGACCTGACCGGCCTGACCGCAGGTACGTACACCGTTACGGTCACCGATGCCAACGACTGTGTGGAAACCGCCAGCGTCACCCTTGACGATCCTGTAGCCATTGACCTCAGCGCTGTGGCCAACGCGGTGTCCTGTTTTGGCGATACCGACGGGGCCATTGACCTGACCGTCAGCGGCGGCACCCCTCCGGTTGACCTGGACTGGACTGGGCCCGGCGGGTTCACCAGCACAAGCGAAGACCTTTCAGGCTTGGAGCCCGGGACCTACACCGTGACCGCTACCGACGCGGGCGGCTGCGTGGAAACCTTGGACGTGACCATCGACGAGCCTTTGGAGATCACCGTAGACGCCACCGCCACCCCGCTGGCCTGCGCGGACGACACCAACGGTGCCATTGACGTGGACATCTCAGGCGGCACTGCCCCTTACGACACCGATTGGACCGGCCCCGGCGGCTTCACCAGCACCGACGAAGACCTCACCGGACTCGCAGCCGGCACCTACACCTTGACCGTCACCGACGCCAACGATTGCCAGGTGACCGTAGATGTAGAAGTCACTGCTCCCGACCCCATCGACGTGGTGGCCGACATCACCGACATCCTGTGTTCGGGTGACGATTCTGGCGCGATTGACCTGACCATCACTGGCGGCACCCCGGGCTACGACACCGACTGGGTGCTCCAAGGCGGAGGCACTTCCACCTCAGAAGATTTGACCGGCTTGGCCGCAGGCGACTACGAAGTGACCGTGACCGACGGCGCCGGTTGCCAAGTGGTCATCAACTACACCGTAGACGAGAACCCACCCTTTGACCTCACCGAGACCATCACGCCACTCAGCTGTGCAGGTGCGGCCGATGGCGCCATTGCGTTGACCCTGGTGGGTGGCAGCTTGCCGTTTGACTTTGACTGGAGTGGTCCGGGAGGATTCACTGCGGCGACCCAAGACATTTTTGGCCTCGAGGCTGGCCCGTACGACGTGGACATCACCGATGCCCTGGGCTGCACCGAGAGCTACAGCTTTATGGTGACCGAACCCGACGCCATTGTGCTTTCGGCCGACATCACCGACACCAGCTGCGGCAACACCAACGACGGCGAAATCGACCTGACCATCACCGCAGGCGTGGCCCCACTCGACATCGATTGGACCGGTCCGGGTGGATTCACCTCATCGAGCGAAGACCTCACCGGGTTGGAAGCCGGCACTTACGACGTGACCGTGACCGACGCCGACGGTTGCCAGCAGACCTCCAGCTTTGACGTGCTTCCGGGTGCCGTACTTGATATTACTTCTGCTACGGGCAACGTTAGCTGCTTTGGCGCCATGGACGGATTCATCGATCTCACCATCTCCGGCGGCAACCCACCCATCGACGTGGTTTGGACCCTGCCCGGCGGCGGCACCGTGAACAGCGAAGACTTGACCGGCCTGGGCCCGGGCACCTACGACGTGACCGTGAGCGACGTGGACGGCTGTGCGGTAGACCTCAGCTTTGACATCACCGAACCGTTTGAACTGCTCGTTTCTGGCGACCCTACCCCCATCACCTGCAACAGTGCAGACGATGGCGCGGTGGACTTGACCGTGGCCGGCGGCGAAGCCCCCTACGACATTGCATGGACCGGCCCCGGCGGCTTCACAGCCACCACCGAAGACATCATGGACTTGGAGGCCGGTACCTACGAGGTAACCGTGACCGACAACCTGGGCTGCCAGCAAGTGCTCTCCTTTGACCTGAGCGAACCCGGCAGTATCAACCTGTTTGCCTTTGCATTGCCAGTGAGCTGCGCAGGCGAGGCAGACGGCTCCATCGACTTGACCGTGTTTGGCGGCACCCCGGACTTCACCTTTGACTGGACCGGTCCGGACGGCTTCACCGCTGGCACCGAAGACATTGCGGGCTTGGCCGCAGGCACCTACACCGTGGAGGTGACCGACGCCAACGGCTGCACCCAGTCGCAGGATTACGACATCAGCGAGCCCACGCCCATCGACACCACCGTGGACGTGACCGACATCACGTGTTTTGGTCCTGGAAGCGGTGCCATCGATTTGACCGTGACCGGCGGACAAGGCCCTTACACCGTGACCTGGACCTTCCCCGACACTTCGACTCAAATGAGCGAAGACCTCACCGGACTGGACGCCGGCGACTACGAGGCGCTGATCGAAGATGCATCGGGATGCACAGTGACCATCCTGGCCACGGTCAACGAAACCTCGCCGTTTGATGTGACCATCAACGTGACTGACGCTACGTGCGCCGGGCTGGACGATGGGGCCATCGAGCTCATCATCTCCGGAGGCGTTGGCCCTTACGATGTGGACTGGGGCTTTACCACAGGACCCACCATCACAGGCTTGGCCGCGGGTGCGTACAACGCCACCATCACCGATGCGTTGGGCTGCACCCAAGAATTGAATGGCATCATGGTGGAAGAAGCCGCGCCCATTGTGGTGGACGTGACCCACACCAACGAAACCTGTCCTGGCGCTGCTGACGGCACCATCGACATCCTGAGCATTACCGGAGGCACCGACCCCATCACCGTGAGCTGGACCGGACCGGGAGGCTTTACCTCAGCCGACAACACCCTCACCGGATTGGAAGCGGGCACCTACGACCTGCTGGTGGAGGACGCCAACGGATGCCAAGCCACCCAAAGCATTGAAGTATTGGCGGCCACCCCGCTGGTACTCACCCCCACGGTTACCGATCCCCCTTGCGGCGGCGTTTCGGAAATAAGCTTGGACCTGGACGGCGGCAACGGCTGGCCCACCGACGCAGGTGGCGCACCCATCACCGACTGGCTGGTGGAATGGACCGCCGACAACGGCTTTGCTTTGACCGAAAACGTGGTCAACAACTCCACCATCACCGATTTGGAAGCCGGCACCTACACGGTGACCGTGACCGATTTCAATGGCTGTTCGCAGACCCTGAACTTCGACATCCAAAACGCCCAAGCCCTGGAGGTGCAATCAGTGGTGATCCAGCCCGGTTGTGGCGATGCGGACGACGGCAGCATTGAACTGGCCATCTCCGGAGGCACCGCCCCGATTGATGTGCTGTGGACCGCCGACAACGGCTTTGCCAGCACCGACGAAGACATTTTTGGCCTCGAGGCCGGCACCTACACATTACTGGTGACCGACGCCAACGGCTGTACCTGGGACCAGACCTTTGAGCTGATCTCACCTCCTGCCATCGAATACACGCTGGACGTGACCCAACCGCTCTGCGCGGGCGAGGCCACAGGAGCCATTGACCTGAACATTACCATTGGCACGCCGCCATACTTGGTGCTTTGGACCGGACCAAACGGCTTCAACTCACCCGCCGAAGACATCGGCAGTTTGGAGCCGGGCACTTACACCCTGGACATCCAGGACGCGAGCGGCTGCGCCATCACCACCACGGTGGACCTCACGCCAGCTTCGCCTGTGGAGGTGAGCGGTGTGGTGACCGATTTGTTGTGCGCGGGCACGGGTACTGGAGCCATCGACATCACGGTTACCGGTGGTCAAGAACCGTACACCTTTGCGTGGTCGGCCCTGCCTTTCTTCACCGCGGATACTGAGGATCTGGAGGATTTGGAAGCCGGCACCTACGACCTGGTGGTGACCGACGCCAACGGGTGTGAAGCCCTCTTCAGCGCTACGGTTTCAGAAAACACGCCCATCACCCTGACCGCTTCTGGCACCGATGCTACGTGTGGTTTGGCCGACGGCACCTTGACCGCTTCCGCTACCGGAGGCGCCGAGCCCTACAACTGGAGCTGGACCGACGACACCGACACTGAAATCGCCGACACTCCTGATGTGACCGATGTGGCCAGCGGCGTGTACACGGTGACCCTGACCGACGCCAACGGTTGCGAGGAAGTGGCCACCGTGACCGTCTCAGACAGCGACGGCCCGCAGCTGGATGCGGTGACCACCACCCCACTCTGCAACGGCGACACCAACGGCACCCTCGACTTGATCGTCACCGGGCTCGATCCGTTCACCTACACGTGGACCGGCCCGAACGGCTTCACCGCAGACAACGAAGACCTCACCGACCTCGAGGCGGGCACCTACGCTGTAGAAGTGACCGACGTGAACGGATGTGTGGCCACTTTGGACGTGGAGCTCACCCAACCCGACGCGCTTGACGCCGCAGCTGCGGTGACCGACGTTTCGTGTGGCATACCGGGCACGGGCGCCATCGACTTGACCGTGGGTGGGGGCACAGAACCCTACACCGTGTCTTGGACCGGGCCCGACAGCTACTCGGCAGACACCGAGGACATCACCGGCCTGAACATCGGCACCTACACCGCCACCATCACCGATGCCAACTTCTGCGAGACCACCTTGGAAGTAGTGGTGGACGAATCGCCCGCCTTGGACGTGACCGCCAACGTGACCGATGTGGCCTGTTTTGGTGAAACCACCGGCAGCATTGACTTGGTGATCGGCAGCGGCACCGCACCGTTTGACTTTGTGTGGACCGGACCGGATGGCTTCACCGCCACCACCGAGGACCTCACCGGCTTGGCCGCCGGGGATTACACCGTGGATGTGTTGGATGCCAACGGGTGCACGGCGCAACTCACGGTCACCCTGACCGAGGCAGACGCCTTGGAAGTGACCATCGACGAAACCTCGCCTTCGTGCTTGCTGAGCAACGGCGCACTCGAGGCCCAAGCTTCGGGTGGTACGGGAGCCGGCGATTACGATTACGTATGGACCGACGTGGACAACGGCGGCGCGTTGATCGGCACCTCGGCCTTGCTCGAAGACATTCCTTCCGGCACTTACCACTTGGTGGTGACCGACGACAACGGCTGCACCTTTGAAGCCGACATTCAACTCAGCGATGCCGGGGCCACCTTGGAGGCCAGCGTGCAAGACGTACTCTGTTTTGGCGACTTCACTGGCACCATCGACTTGACCGTCACTGGCGGCAACCCTGACTACGACTACGCTTGGACCGGACCCAACGGCTTCTCGGCCACCAGCCCAGACGTGACCGACTTGGAAGCCGGCACCTACGTGGTGGAAGTCACCGATGCCCTCGGCTGTTTCTACATCGAGTCATTTGAAGTGGCCCAGCCCGACGAATTGCTTGTGGAACTCAGCGCCGGAGATGTGCTGTGCGCAGACAGCGAAGACGGCGCCATCCAAACCACCGTGACCGGCGGAGTAGGCCCCTATGCCTTCACCTGGACCGGCCCGAACGGGTTTACCGATTCAGCACAAAATCCTGTGGACCTGGCACACGGTTGTTACGAAGTCACCGTGACCGACGCCAACGGCTGTGCGGCTACCGCTGAGGTATGCATTGGTGCACCCGCGGCACTGGAATTGACCGCTACCCTGACCCACATTTTATGCGCCGGCGATTCTACCGGTAGCATTGATTGGGTGCCTTCGGGCGGTGTGGGCGGATTTGTGGGCACCTGGACCGGACCCCTCGCGGACCTCGACAACCTCAGCCCCCTCGACAGCCTGATTGCCGGCGACTACACCTTGGCGCTGGTGGATGCCAACGGCTGCCCCCTCGACACGACCTTCACCATCGCCGAGCCCGCACCCATTGCGTTGACTGCCAACACCACCTCACCGCTCTGCGTGGGTGAAGCCAACGGTACCATTGACGCCACCTTGGAAGGCGGCACGCCCGAATACACCATCGGCTGGACCGGCCCGGATAGCTTCTCAGCAGACACCCAAGACATTTCAGACCTGGCCGCGGGCTGGTACACCTACATCATCACCGACGACGCAGGATGTGTGGTGACCGACTCGCTGGAATTGGCCGACCCGCTGCCCCTCAGCGCGGAGGCCGTTGTGGACAGCATCAGCTGCTTTGGGTTTGAAGACGCCGCCATCGACCTGACCCCCACCGGGGGCATGGAACCATACGGATTTGCGTGGAACGGCCCTGACGGCTTTACCGCCGACACCGAAGACATTGCCGACTTGGCCCCTGGCACCTACGAAGTGCTGATCACCGACTTGGCGGGCTGCACCGGCACCCTCACCTTTGACCTGTTGGAACCCACCGAACTGGTGGTGACCTTGACCGGCACCTCTCCTGCCTCTTGTCCGGAAGCGGAAGACGGTTCGGCCACACTGCAAATCAGCGGAGGCACACCCGAGTACAATGTCGTCTGGTCCGGACCGCTTGGCTACACCAGCCTGGAACAGAACCCGACCGATTTGGTGGGCGGCCAGTACGCGGTGACCGTGGAAGACGCCAACGGTTGCCAGACCGTGCTCCAGCCGATTGACATCGAAACCCTCGGCGGCGTAGAAGCCGACGCAGGCGCTGACCTGACGGCGTGCGAAGAAACCGGACCGTGGACCTTGAGCGGGATCAACATTGGCGGCAGCTCTGAAGGCTGGTACGATGCCGACGGGGTGCAAATCAACACCTCGTCCTCCCTGGAGATCCAACCCGAACCGGGCGTGTACGAGTTCATCTACATCGCCGACGACGGGTTGTGTTCGGATGCCGATACCGTGGTGGTTGAAATCCTGACCTCTCCCCTGGCCGATGCCGGAGCAGACATGGACGTGTACCTGGAAGAAGTGGTGGAACTCGGCGGCATGCCCGCGGTGGACGACGACAGCATTTGGGACTGGTCTCCGGGCACCTTGTTGCAAGATTCGACGGTGGCCAACCCGTTCACCTTGGAAATCACCGGTCCGCAGAGCTACATCTTGGATGTGGTGGGCGCCAACGGCTGTGTGGCTTCCGATACGATCAACATTGGCATCACTCCGCTGCTGGACATCCCCACAGGCTTCTCGCCCAATGAGGACGGCATGAACGATGCATGGACCCTCGGCTTCCTGAGTTTCTACCCCAACGTAGTGGTGCAGATTTACAACCGCTGGGGCGACCTGCTGGTGGAGTCTGCCCCGGGCTACCCTGAACCGTGGGACGGCACCTACCAAGGCGATCCCCTCCCGATTGGAACCTATTACTACGTGATCCGCGTAAACGAACCTGAATTCCCCGATCCGTTGACCGGGCCTGTAACCATCCTCAGATGATGCGTCACCTCCATACCGTCCTTTTGCTGGTGCTCCTGAGTGCCACCGGTTTGCGTGCGCAGCAGGTGGAGCAGCTGTCGCTGTACCAGATGAATCCTTATGTGATCAATCCGGCCTACGCAGGCACCAGCGGCGACTTTGAAGTGGCCCTGATGAACCGCAACCAATGGTCGGGCGTGGAAGACGCACCGCGGACCTTTACCCTCTCATTGGTGGCGCCTTTCAAGGATCCACACATCGCCATGGGCGGTTACCTCTTTGTGGACAATGCCGGGCCAACCCGGCGCACCGGAATCCAAACCAGCTTCAGCTACCACGTGCGCTTCAACGACGAGGTGCAACTTGGGCTGGCAGCCAGTTTGGGCGTGCTGCAATTTGCCATCGACGGCACCCGCATCACCCTCAGCGAAGGGGGCGATCCGGCGCTGTACAACACCTACAACCGCCAACTGCTTTTTGATGCCAAGTTTGGCGCGTACGTGTACGGCTCCAAGTACCACATTGGCGTGACCCTGCCGCAGCTGTTGCGCAACCAAGTCACCCTGTACGAATCGCCCGACCCGAGCATGAACCGGTTGGAAGACCACTACATGGTCACCGGTGCGTACCGCTTTGATTTTGGCGACTTTGGCGTGGAACCTGCGGTGCTGGTGAAGTATGTGGACCCCGCACCCATCAAGATCGACGCGAGTGTGCGTGCGTTCTACCGCGACCAATTCTGGTTGGGTGGCAGCTGGCGCAGCAACGACGCCGTAGTGGCCATGGTGGGCTACGAATGGCAGGAGCAGTTGTCGGTGGCCTTGGCCTACGACTACACCACCTCATCACTTCAAGGCGTGGCCGGAAACACCGCCGAATTGGTGCTGGGCTTCCGCTTCCGCTAGCCTATCTTTCGGGGAGAATCTGCCCCATGCACATCGAAGCTTACCGCAACTACTGCCTGGCCAAAGTCGGCACCACCGAATCCTTCCCCTTTGACCAAAAGACCTTGGTGTTTAAAGTGATGGGCAAGATGTTCGCCCTGACCGACGTGGACGCCTTTACCGGCATCAACCTCAAGTGCGACCCCGACCGCGCCCTGGAACTGCGTGAACAATACGCCGGGGTTGAACCGGGTTATCACATGAGCAAGGTCCATTGGAACACTGTCAGCACCCAAAGCGACGTGCCAGACGCCTTGCTGTTGGAACTCATCGACCACAGTTACGCCCTCATCCGCGCCAGCCTCACCAAAAAACTGCAGGCCGAACTTGCAGAGTTGGAGGCAGCACAGGGTGCATGATCTGACGCGAAATCGGTAGCTTTGGACGCCGAAAAATGACCCCCGAGCACAACCATACCCCTTTGGCCGATCTGATCGCCGAGCTCCAAGCCGCCCTCGCTGAACTGAATGCAGGCACCCTGGAAGTGGAAGGCATGGACGCCCTCACCGAGCGCAGCCGTGAATTATACGAGCGTTTGGTTGTGCTGCGCTACAAGGCCTTTGAGCAGTTTGCCAAAGGTGATGGGGAAGGTGATTTTCGCATTGGCGGTGAGGTGGATGAGGCCCAAACCGACCTGCTGAGCGCCATCGAAGAGATCGAAACCGAGCAAAAGCCGCCCATCAATCCCACTCCGGAGTTGTTCTCGTTCGAACCTCCTGCGCCGGCCCCTGCTCCCGAACCAGAACCGGAGCCCGAGGTTGCGTCAGCGCCGGAACCCGAACCGGAACCAGCACCCGAACTCGAAGAGGTCCCAGCACCCGAGCCTGAGCCGGAACCCGAACCGATCGTGGAGTTCACCCCTGAACCCGAGCCTGACCCCGAGCCTGAGGTAGAAGTCGCCCCAGATCCCGAGCCCGAACCCGCTCCTGTGGTTGAAGCCCAGGCGCCAGCCCCGGGAGAGGAAGCCCCCATCCACGAACAACTCGCCACCGACGAGGAATCGTTGGTGGAACGTCTGGAGCGCGCCCCACTTGAACAGATCAAGGGCAGCATTTCGCTCAACCAAAAGTTTCTGCTGATCAACGAACTGTTTGACGGCGACTCCGGCTGGTACGACCAAGTCATTGGCCAACTGGACCAAGCGGGCGACCGCGCCGCTGCATTCGCACTGGTGGACGGCCTGGGCGAAGAAGGCGCCGAAAGCCGCGCCCTGATCACCGAACTCATCGAACGCCGCTACGCCTGATGAAAGGCTTGGTTGTGGTCCCCACCCCCATTGGCAACCTGCAGGACATGACCTTCAGGGCCATTGAGGCGCTCAAAGGGGCCGACGCCATTTTGGCTGAAGACACCCGCGTGACCGCCAAACTTCTGCGCCACTACGACATCGATGTTCCCCTGGTGTCGCACCACCAAAACAAC
This sequence comes from Luminiphilus sp., assembly GCA_964221845.1. Classification (GTDB taxonomy): domain Bacteria; phylum Bacteroidota; class Bacteroidia; order Flavobacteriales_D; family Sanyastnellaceae; genus CAXPZW01. The sequence continues at coordinate 41,427 of CAXPZW010000023.1, forward strand.
GAGCACAAAACCTTGGAGCGCGTCATGGACCGCCTGCGTTCGGGCGAACACTTGGCGCTGGTGAGCGACGCAGGTACCCCGGCGATTTCAGATCCTGGCTTTTTGCTGGTGCGCGAATGTGTGCGCGAGGGTATTCCGGTAGAAACCTTGCCCGGAGCCACGGCGTTCGTGCCTGCGCTGGTCAACAGCGGACTGCCCGCCGACCGGTTTGTGATGGAAGGCTTTCTGCCCCATAAAAAAGGGCGTCAAACCCGCATCCAACTCCTGGCTCAAGAGACCCGCACGGTAGTGCTCTACGAATCTCCCCACCGCTTGGTCAAAGCCCTGGGCCAACTCGCCGAGCACTTTGGCGCCGACCGCCCGTGCAGCGTGAGCCGTGAGATCAGCAAACTCCACGAAGAGACCGTGCGCGGCACCCTCGAGAGCGTGGCGGCCCACTTTGAAGAACACGGCGTAAAAGGGGAATGCGTGGTGGTGCTTGGCGGTAAGCCCGACTAGGCAAACAGCTTCTTGAACACTTCCTGGATTTTGCCCACCTGCACCACTTCGATGCTGTAGCTACCCGTATCCAACCCTTTGTTGTGGCGCGACACAAAGATGCGCTTGAACCCGAGCTTTTGCGCCTCGGAAATGCGCTGGTCCACGCGGTTCACCGGACGAATCTCACCACTGAGGCCCACCTCTGCGGCAAAGGCCACTCCGGGGTCGAGGGCCACGTCCACGTCTGAGCTGAGCACGGCGCAGACCACAGCCAAATCGGAGGCCGGATCATCCACGCGGATGCCGCCCGCCATGTTGAGGAACACGTCTTTGGTGCCCAAGCGGAAGCCGCAGCGCTTTTCGAGCACGGCAAGCAACATGTTCATGCGGCGCAAGTCAAACCCCGTGGCCGAACGTTGCGGGGTGCCGTACACCGCGGTGCTCACCAAGGCTTGGATCTCAATCAGCATGGGGCGCATGCCCTCGATGGTGGCTGCAATGGCCGATCCTGATAGGGCTTCGTCGCCTTGGGAGATGAGGATTTCGCTGGGGTTGTCCACCTCGCGCAGGCCGCTGCCTTGCATCTCGTAAATGCCAAGTTCGTTGGTGCTTCCAAAGCGGTTTTTGACCGAGCGTAGCAAACGGTAGGTGTGGTTGCGGTCGCCCTCAAATTGCAGGACCACGTCGACCATGTGCTCCAGCAGCTTAGGACCCGCCAAGGCCCCTTCTTTGGTGATGTGGCCGATCAGGAAAATGGGCACGTGCTCCTCTTTGGCGTAGCGCAGCAGCTCGGAGGCCGATTCTCGGATTTGCGAGACGCTACCAGGTGCAGCATCCAAAGTGGGTGCATGCAGGGTTTGGATGGAATCAATCACCACCAGCTCGGGCGCCAAGGTTTTGAGGTGTTGGCGGATGTGGGTGGTGGAGGTTTCGGTGAGCAAAAAGGCGTTGTCGTGGGTGGCGCCAATGCGGTCGGCGCGCATGCGGATTTGCTGTTGGCTCTCCTCGCCCGAGACGTACAGGGTTTTGAGCCCTTTGTGCTGCATGACCAGTTGCAGCATGAGCGTGGATTTACCAATGCCCGGTTCGCCCCCAAACAGAATGACCGAACCCGGCACCAAGCCGCCACCAAGGACGCGATTGAGCTCGCCGTCCTCGAGTGCCACGCGGCGCTGTTTTTCTGGGTCCACCTGGGCGATGGGCGTGGGAGCATTGCCCGTGCCCGAGCTGCCCGGAGTGGCGCGTTTGGAGGCTTTGGCCACTTCCTGTTCCACAAACGTGTTCCAGCTGTTGCACGTGGGACACTTGCCCACCCACTGGGGGGATTCGTGCCCACATTCGCTGCAAAAAAAGACGGATCGGGTTTTGGCCATAGGTGAACGAAGGTACGGCACCACTTTTGAAGCAAGAGCCGCCGGAATGGGGCAGATGTCCCATTATGGTGCACCCTTTGGGGCCTTGCTTGCGTCTATGCCCCGGCAGGGCGTGCATTTGGCTACCTTTGTCACGACTGAAAAACATGAAGAGCTGCTTGAAATTGGCCTTCGCACTGCTCTTGGGGTTGACCACCTCGGCGTTGAGTGCGCAAGACCTGGACTGTACTGGTTGCGACTCGCCCCTTGTGGTGTGCGCCGGTTCGTCGGTCTGTGATGTCTTGGATATCGACGGCGGCACAGGTCCGTACACCTACACGTTTTCCAGCAACGTCAACCCATCCAGCGCCTCCAGTTTGTGCGCCATGGACTTCGTGGGCAGCGCCCAAGGGGTGACCCTCACCCTGGAGGTGACCTACGGCGGAGGCGACACCGAGACCTTTGAGATCGACCTCACCGTCCAAAATCCCGACGCCGACTTTTCCTTTCCCACGGCAGACCCCTGCAGCGCAGACTGTGTGCCCATGACCAACGAGAGCTCTTGCATCGATTGCGTGGACTACACTTGGACGGTCAACGGCGGTGTGGTAGACGCCGCACAAGGCCAAACCAGTCCGTGCTTGGACCTGCTGTCCACCGGCTCGGGCACTGCCAATCAATCGGTGGGGCTTACCATCGAAACCTCGGCAGGTTGCACCTCCAGCATCACCCAAACTGTCACTGTTGCCCAAGCACCGTTCACCAACCTGAACGCACTGCCCAGCTTTGAGCAATGCAACGGCTTGGCCACCTTTGACCTGGTGGTCACCGAGCTGGTCACCGCCGATTTGGGCGACTACCAAATCACCTGGGACATTGACGATCCCGGCTCTGAGGTGTGGACCGGCACCGGCCCGCCCTCGGGCGAAACCTACGGCTACCCGCCCGGCATCTACACCCTGGAATACTGCGTGACAGGCACCAATGGTTGCACCCAATGCACCGAGCAACAGGTCACCAACCTGCCCAACCCGAATCTCGCGTTCAACGTGTGCGACAACTTTCCGGTGAGCGGCTGCGCGCCGTTTGACATCTGCCTGGAGGTCAACAACACCCTGGGCAACCCCGGCGAAACCAATTACTTCTTGGACATCGACGGCGTGGGTTCTGTGGACATCACCAACGACGTCCAGGATTGCACCGTTGAACCCTGCATCATCAACGCCCAGCTGCCCACCTCCACCTGTGACGGCACGGGAGAGGCCGACGTGTTGGCCACCCTGATTGCTGCCCTGCCCAACGGCGCTTGCGTCGAAAACGAACAAAGCCAGGTGTTTGCCGTGGCTGCCCCTCCTGTGGCCAGCATCGATGCCGACGAGGAAGTGTGTTTGGGCTCGCCCCTGACGGTCCAGAACTTCTCGACACCGGGTACCGGACTCAACTGCAACGCCACCAACCAATTCACCTGGTCGGTGGACGGTGAGGTGCAGAGCACGCAGTTTTCGGTGAGCAACTTCTCGTGGACGTTTGCCTCCACGGGCACCCACACCATTGAGCTGTGTATCAGCGACTTTACCTGCGATGTGGCCTGCGAGACCATCACCGTGTGCGTGACCGAACCGCCCGTACCGAGCTTTGACGACGTGCCCATTCTATGTGCAGGGGATGTTTGGGATGCGATCAACACTTCACAACTGGGGCAGTGCTCGCATGCGTACCAATGGACCGTGAGCCAACTTTCCACCAGCTGTTGGAGTGGAGGTACTGCCTACCAATTCGTCAGCGGCACCGGATCGGGCTCCGAGGACGTGTCCATCCAATTTTTGGCCGCCGGAACTTACCAAGTCAGCCTCGACATTTTGGGCGCTTGCCCTGTGGCACCCTACACGCAGACCATTGAGGTACAAGCCCCACCTCAGATTGCCACGCAAGCAGCGGACGTGATCTGCCCCGACGAGACTTTGTGTTTGGACCAGCTGTTTTGCATCGCCAATTGCCGCGGGCCGCTGACGGCATTCTCGCTGGAGGTGTACCCTGGGAGCGTGACTTGTGGGTCGCCTACGGGCACGCCGGTGTACAGCAACACCACGATTCCGTCGTCTCAGACCTCCACCCCGTGTACCTCGTTTGGCGGGTGCAGCTATCCGTGGTCGGGACCGCACGATCCAGGGACATACACGGTGCAGATTTCGGTGACCAATGCCTGCGGCACAGAAACGGTCTGCGTACCGGTCACTGTGCAGGAATTGCTGCCGTTGGACCTGAGTATTCCGCTGGAAGTCTGTGGGGGGACCACTTTGGATCTTTGTGCGTTTGGCGCCTGTGATTTTGAATACTGGAGCGGCACCGCATGGATTCCCATCACCACCTGTGACTTCACCCTGAACGGCGGCACATTGCTGCGTGCGCTGTGCACGCAAGGCAACTGCTTGGTCACCGAGGAGTATGACATCCAAGCGTTTGACGCGCCGGTATTGACCTTGAACGGGCCAGACGTGGTGTGCCCCGAGGAAGAAGCCACCTTCACCTTGGATTTGACGCCGCTGCCGCCCGATGTGGACATCACCTGGTTGGTCAACAGCACGTCGTTTGCCACCGACGTCACCTCCATCTCCTTTACGCCCACCGGGCCGACAGACATCGATGTGTTGGTGGACGTCAACCACCCCAACGGCCAAACCTGTTCGTACGTGGCTTCCACGGAGGTAGATGTGTTCCTGCAGCCTTACACCTTCAGCTGCGCACCGGTGGACCCGAGCTACTGTTTGGGCACGGCGGCCACCATCACGCTGTCCAGCCTGTTCTCTCCCTATCCGGGCGACGCGGTGTTGGACTGCACCTTGAACGGCGACCCCATCGCTGGAAGCATTGACATTGCCTCCTTGCCCGCAGGTGACTATACGATTGAATGCGTCTTTACCGGTGCTTCTGCGCCGTTTTGCCAGTTCGTGCACACGTGCGACTTCTCGATCTCAGACCTGATCCCTACCGCCATCACCGGCGACCCGGAATACTGCCTGGGCGAAACCGTATTGCTTGAACTGGGGGCAGACCCCGGACTGCCCGGCAACTGGGCATGGACTTCTTGTCCGGGCGGGTGCCCCACCAACCAAACCGTGACCGCCACCACCTTCTCGTGGGACAGCTCGGGCGCCTTGCCTGGTGAGTACACCGTCCAATTCTCAGGGGCGTGTTTGGCCACCTCAACCTTCACCTTTACCCTGAACGAAACTCCTCCGTTTACCCTCACCGCCGTCCCCGGCGCCACCCTGTGTGAAGGCGAAACGGTGACCATTGATTTGATGTATTCAGGCTCCAGTGATGTGGCCAGCTGCGATTGGCTGGAACTGCCCGCCACTCCCGTCACCCCCGAGGCCGATTGCAGCATCGAAGTCACCCCCACCGACCTCAACACTTCCTACCAAGTGCACGTGCTGGACGACGCGGGATGCGAGGCCACCCAAACCATTGACTTGACCATACAACAGCAGCCTTTTGCGTGGGACTGCTCGGGGATCACTAGCCCATACTGTGCGAACGCCACCGATGTCATTGATCCGGCCAGCTTTATGTCCGGATTGACCAGTTCGGGCACCAGCACGTGCACCCTGAACGGGGACCCTCTTGCCGGCCCAGTAGCGGTCAACACCTTGGACCCCGGCGTATACGAGGTGGAGTGCGTGTTTGAACAAAACGTGGCGCCCTTCTGCACCTTCACCAACACCTGCACCTTTGAAGTGGTGGGCTTGAGCCTGCCTGAATTGGATGCACCTGTGGGCGTATGTGTGGGCGAGACCTTGGTGGTGGACCTGGTGGCCAACGACGGCCCCGATGGCGGCTGGACCACCGAAACCTGCCCCGGCGGCGATTGCTCTGGGGTGTTCCCGACCACTACCGTCACCCAACTCACGCTGAACACCGCCGGCTTGGCGCCCGGGATCTACACCTTCACTTACGGCGGGGAATGTCTGGAGACCGCGACCATTGACGTGGAAGTGTACGCCCTGCCCACCTTCACCATTGCCAGCGACTTGGGTACGGTCATTTGCGCCGACGACCAACCAGAACTGACCCTGGACTACACCGGCAGCGCAGCCTTGGACCAATGCGATTGGCTCGCGTTGCCCGCTGCGGTATTGACGCCCGATGTGGACTGCGCAGTGGTGGTGTCCCCCACCGGCGATGCCAGCTACCAAGCCACGGTCACCGACCTCAACGGCTGCCAGGCCACCGAAACGGTGGACATCACCATCCAACAACAACCCTTCGTGTGGGATTGCTCCGGGTTGGACAGTCCGTACTGTGCCAACGCTCCGGAGGTCATCGACCCCGCGAGTTTCCTTTCGGCCTTGACCGAAACCGGCACCACCACGTGCACCCTCAACGGGGCCCTCATGCCGGCGCCTGTACCCGTGAACACCTTGGATCCGGGCGTGTACGAAGTGGAGTGCGTGTTTGAAATGGACAGCGCACCGTTTTGCGTCTTCACCAACACCTGCACCTTTGAAGTGGTGCCCCTGACCACCCCCACCCTCACTGCGGATCCTGGAGTGTGCAGCGGCGAGGTGATGACCGTAACCGTGTCCGACAACAACGGTTTGGCCGGCAGCTGGACCATCACTGGTTGTCCTTCAGGAGCGTGCGGAAGCCTCGGGTTTACCGGCACCGCCACTTCCTTCAACATGCTCACAGCAGGCCTTGACCCTGGCACCTATACCCTGGAGTACGCGGGCGAATGCCTGACCACAGTGGACATTGAAGTGGAGCTCTATCCGCTGCCCAACTTCTCGGTCACCGCCGATCCCGGAGCGTTGATCTGCGCTGGCGACGCGGTAGACTTGGCCACCCTCAACTTGGGCGGGGCTGACTTTGTGGACTGCCAATGGATCCAATTGCCGCTGACCCCGATTGCCTCGGGCGGCGATTGCAGCATTGCGGTGGTGCCCACCGCGGCCAGCACTTCCTACCAAGTGCAAGTCACCGATGAAAACAACTGTGTGGCCTTGGGACTGGCCACCATCGAAATCCAACAGCAGCCGTTTGCGTTGGACTGCTCACCTTGGGCGGGCGGCTATTGTGCCAACACCGAGGAAACCTTGGTCTTCTCGGACGTCATCTCCCCCCTGCCCCCGAATGGCACCTTTGCCTGGACGGTCAACGGAGAGGCGCAACCCAGCGGACAGATTTACGTGCCGGACCTCGGCCCGGGTACCCACGACATTTGCTACGTCTACACCCACGGCGACGATCCCAACTGTACGTTTGAAGGCTGCTGCACGGTAGAAGTCGCCGACCTCACCTTGCCGGTGATCTCGGGCCCCACCGACTACTGCCAAGGCGAAGAAGTGGCCCTATCTGTAGACGCTCCAGACGCCTTCCCAGGCGCTTGGACCTTCACCGATTGCCCTGGTGCCTGCCCCGGCCTGGCCGACTTTGATCAAGACGCCGACAACCTGACTTGGAACAGCACCGGCGCCGCACTCGGCACCTACACCACCCAATACACCGGCGAGTGTTTGGACACCGCCTATTACGAAGTCACCCTCTACCAAATCCCCCAAGCGGCATGGACTCCTGTGGATGCCACACCCTGTTTGAACGAATGCTTTGAACTGGTGGAAACCACCCTGGATTTCTACGACGACAGCGGGTGGTGCCTGGGCGGGTTTGACGCTTGCACCGCGCTGCCCACGACCTTCTGCCCAGGCGAATACGGCACCGGCGACCCCAACACCATTTGCCTGTGGGCGACCCTCAACCACGATACCCCAAGTGGGCCCCTGGCCTGCACCGTGGAATACTGCAACGTAGTCGACCCTGTGGAATCCCCCGGTGGTTACCCTGTGATGCCCGAGACCGCCTGTCCTGAAACTTCGATTGACCTGGGCGTGAACACCGCATTGTACGACGGCTGCACCTTTGTGCTGGAGGACTACCCGCCTTTCCCCGATTGCGACGACGTGTTCATCCCCACCTACGGCACCTTTGCCGACACGTTGTTCCTGGCCTACAGCGGATGCACCGACACCCTGGCTTCGACCTTGTTTGTGCCACAGTCGCCCGCTGCCGAGCTGCAACTCACCTACGACCCGTGCGTGGGCGACACCGATTTTGAGCTGCTCAACCTTGAGGGCGACGAGCTGGAGTACCTCTGGGAGGTGGATTACATCCTGACCGACAACACCCAGCAGCTTCCCGTGCCCAACCCGGTGCCCTACGGAAGTGTGACCGGCAACGTGGACACCACCTTCCACATCACCGCCACCATCTTCAACGCCTGCAACACCCTGATTCTAACCGACTCGGTGGAGTTCATTGCCACCCCAGACATCAGCATCGACATCAGCGAAGACTTGCCCTTTACCGGGTGCGCGCCAGAGGACATCCAGTTCGAGATCTTCTTGGAGAACACCGATTTCATCGACCAGGTGGATTGGGACTTTGGGGTGGACTACTTGGATGATTTGACGTTCCCCAACACCGTGTTCCCGCCGGTGCAAGAGTTCTTGACCTTTGGCGTGGCCGACACCATTTCCGTGACGGCAGTAGCCACCAACATCTGCGGCAGCGATGTGGCCACTGTGGAGTTCATCCTGTTCCCGCCGGATGTGTTTGTGGAATTGCCGCAGTTCCTCGGCTCCCTGTGTCCGGGCGAAAGCATGGCTGTGGTCCCCGACGACATTGGCGGATCCCCTTGGGGCATTGACGTGACCATCACCCCCGAAAACGCCGGTGTACTCTGGGACGAAACCACCGAAACCGTCACCGTGGAACCCGGCACCGAACCCGGATTCTACGAGATCGAATACGCAGTGTTTGGCTGTGGGGAAGACGCAGACATCACCACCCTGGAGGTGCTCTCGGGCGCCGACTTGGATTTTGAAGTCGATGGCGACCCGTGTGCGGGTGAGGTGGTGCAATTCCTGAACCTGAGCAGCAACGCCTCGGGCTTCAACTGGTTCTTCCAAAACGGAGAAACCTCCACCCTGACCAACCCCACCACCACCTTCAACATCCCCGGCACCTATGACGTCACCCTGGAGGCCACCTCCACCGACGGCTGCCCCACGACCTACACCGAACCCGTTGTGATCTCCGGACCCAACGTTTTGCTGACGCCCCTGTTGCCAAATGCCTGTGGCGGCTCGCTGCTCAGCTTCTCGGTGCCCGAGACGGGCTTTTTGTCCATGGAGTGGACCGTTGAGCAGGAAGGGGAAGATCCGGTCACCTACGTGGCTTCAAATCAGATTGAGCACCTGTTCACCAATACCTCCGGAGAATTGGAAGTGTACACCGTGACGGTGAACGCCACCGACTTCAATCTGTGCACGGCCACCAACAGCACCGATGTGTTCATCGCACCTGTACCAACAGCGTTCTTCACCTATGGAGGTAACGAGCAATGTGCCAACGGCGCCACCATTGCATTCAGCAACGGCAGCTCAGCAGGTACCTCGAGCTATTGGGAGTTTGGCGACGGCGAGCAGTCCTTGGAGCTCAGCCCGGACCACTTCTACGCCGAGGCCGACAATTACGTGGTGACCCTGACGGTGACCAACGCCTTTGGCTGCCAGGACACCTACCAAGACATCCTGCCCTGCCAGGACTTTGACGTCTACGTGCCCAACGCCTTCACGCCCGATGACGACGGGGTGAACGACACGTTTGCACCGGTGATCTATGGGGCGGAGTACCTCAACTTTGAAGACGACGACTACACCTTCTATATCGCCGACCGCTGGGGCGATGTGATCTACCGCACCAACAGTCCCACCGATGCCTGGATCGGCAACGTGCACGGCGGCGAGTACTACGCGCAGAACGACGTGTACATCTGGCACCTGGAGTTCACCATGCCTTCAGGCGAACCCTACCGACGCACCGGCCGGGTTACTTTGGTGCGTTGATGCGCTTGACGAATTCAAAGTCCAAACGGCGCAACACCATGTTGGCCTGGGCCACCAGCACTTCCACCTCATCGCCCAATCGGAAGACTTCGCGGGTTTTGCTGTTGACCAGTTCGTAGCGCTCCTCGTCAAAATCGAAGTAACCATCCAAGTCGTCGACCGAAACGCGGCCTTCGCACTTGCTGTCTTCCAATTCAACAAAGAAGCCGCCTGCGCTCAAGCCCGAGACCATGCCCTTGAAGGTCTGGCCCACTTTGTCCAGCATGAACTCGACTTGCTTGTATTTGATGGAAGCCCACTCGGCGTCCTGCGCCATTTTCTCGCGAACCGAACTGTGCTTGCACTGCTGTTCCACCGGATCGGCGTCCACCGATTTTCCGCCGTCCAAGTAGAACTGGAGCAAGCGGTGCGCCATCACGTCCGGGTAACGGCGGATGGGCGAGGTGAAGTGCGAGTAGTAGTCAAACGCGAGCCCGTAGTGCCCGATGTTTTGGGTGCTGTACACCGCCTTGGCCATGGAACGGATGGCCATGGTTTGCACCAATTCCCGTTCCGGACGGTCTTGCAAGGTGCGTAGCAGTGAGCGGATGGACTGGGTGAGGTTCTTCTCCGAGGGCTTTTCCATGGGGATGCCCAATCTGGTGACAAACAGGTGGAGGGTTTTGAGCTTCTCCAAATCCGGTTTGTCGTGGATGCGGTACACGTAAGTGCGCCCCTTGGGATGCTTGTCCGAAGGGCCACCGATGAAGTGGCTCACGCGTTTGTTCGCCAGCAGCATGAAGTCCTCGATGAGCTTGTTGGCATCCACCAATCGCTTGATGTAGATGCCGGTAGGCTTGCCCTGATCGTCCAGGTGGAACTTCACTTCCTCGGAATGAAAATCGATGCCGCCGCGTTTGAAGCGACGGGCGCGCATTTTCTTGGCCAAGCGGTCCAGCACTTGGATGTCGTCGGCGTGATCACCCTTGCCTGAAACGATGCGTTCCTGGGCTTCTTCATAGGTAAAACGACGGTCTGACAAGGTCACCGTTCGGCCGAACCATTCCTTTTGAATCTGCGCGTCGTCGTCCAGCTCGAACACGGCTGAGAACGTGCACTTTTCCTCGTTTGGACGCAGCGAACAGAGTCCGTTAGACAGGGCCTCTGGCAGCATAGGGATGGTGCGGTCCACCAAGTAAACACTTGTGGCGCGAGCGTAGGCCTCGTCATCCAGGATGGTGCCCGGCTTGAGGTAATGCGACACGTCGGCGATGTGCACGCCCACTTCCCAGTTGCCGTTCTCCAGGCGCTGGATGCTCAATGCGTCGTCAAAGTCCTTGGCGTCGTGCGGATCAATGGTGAAGGTGGTGACCTCGCGCATGTCTCGGCGCTTGGCGATCTCGGCTGGGGTGATCTCGGTGGGGATCTTGGCCGCAGCCGCTTCCACCTCAGGCGGGAACTCCACAGGCAGGCCGAACTCGGCCATGATGGCGTTCATTTCCACGTCGTTGTCGCCGGGCTTACCCAGGACCTGGGTGATGCGTCCGAGCGGCAGTTCACCGGTGCGCTCCCATTTTTCGATGGCAACGAGCACCTTTTCGCCCTCCTTGGCCCCGTTACGCAGGTTGCGCGGGATGAGGAAGTCCTTGGTGATGCGGGAACTGGTGGGGATCACAAACATGCGGTCCTCGTCCATTTCCACCACGCCCACGTATGCTTCGAGTGCACGTTTGACCACGCGCAACACTTTGGCGCCGGGGCGTTTTTTGCCGGGAATGACTTTGATTTCCACCGTATCGCCCCAGAGGGCGGTGCCGGTTTCGCCGTGGCGCACGACAAACTCTTCGTCGAACCCAGGCACGTCCACAAAGCCGCGGCCGTGGCGGTTGATTTGAATGCGGCCCTCGAGCACCTTTTTGGGGATGTGCTTGAGGACGTATTTGTGTTGCGAGGTCTCACGTACGTTGCCCTTGGCGACCTCCTCGGTCAGGATTTCGCGGATCAGGGTACGGACCGGACCGTCTGTGATGCCGAGCGCTGCCGACACCTGTTTGTAATTCTGAGGGGTATCTCCGGCTTTGGCCAAGATGTCAATGATCTCGCTGCGCAAGTTGCGCGTGCCGCCGGGATTGGTGCGCTTGGGCCCTTTGGCCTTGCTGCGCTTGTTATGTTTTCTTCCCATGTGGAAGGATGTATTTGTGTGTAAAATTCGTGGTTTACGCACCCGGCAATGTGGCCTTTGGATGAAGTTCTCCAAAAGCGGCCGTGTGCTTTTGTTGTTTCTTTGGCCCATGGCGCAAACCTGGACCTTCCCTGAGTGGGACGACTACCAACTGCTGGACTGCGGTGACGGCTGGAAAGTCGAGCAATTTGCCGGCCGCGTAGTCCTACGACCGGAAACCGCAGCCATCTGGCCGCTTGCCAAGCCCTTGGAGCATTGGGACCGCAAATCCGGCGCCCGTTTTGACTTCACCTCCAAGAAGTCAGGCAAGTGGTCGGTAGACCCGGGCTTTCCTGAGCGTTGGTCCATTCGCGTGCCCGAAGCCTGTGGGGGCTTCCGCATGAACCTGGAGCTCACAGCCTTCAAGCACGTAGGCATCTTCCCTGAGCAAGCTTCCAACTGGGCCTTCATCACCGAACAACTCCAGGGCAAACCCGGGGCCAAAGTGCTGAATCTGTTCGCCTACACCGGGGGTGCCTCCCTCGCCGCAAAGGCTGCCGGGGCGGACGTGACCCACGTAGACAGCATCAAGCAAGTGATCGGTTGGACCCGTGAAAACATGGAATCCAGTGGGCTCGACGGCATCCGATGGGTGGTGGAAGACGCCCTGAAGTTCATGCAACGCGAGGTACGCCGGGGGAACCGCTACACCGGCATCATCATGGACCCGCCCACGTGGGGCTTGGGTGCAAAAGGCGAGAAATGGCGGTTGGAAGACCAGATCAACACGCTCTTTCAAGCGGCGGCCGAGCTGCTTGAGCCCGAACACTTCCTGGTGGTGAGTACCTACTCAGGGTTGACACCCACCATGGTAGAGGCGCTGGCGGCCCGTCATTTTGGGCACCAACACGGCAAAGGTCGTGAATTGGTTTTACATGCCTCTACAGGCATCGACCTTCCCCTGGGCAATACCCTTAGAATCAGCCAGTAATCTTGTCGAAACGGGTGTAGGGTTGCAACGCACGTGGAATGCGGATGCCGCCTTCCTCTTGGTTGTTCTCCAACAGCGCTGCCATGATACGCGGCAACGCCAACGCCGAACCGTTCAAGGTGTGTGCCAGCTGCGCTTTGTTGTTCTCGTCGCGGTAGCGGCACTTGAGGCGGTTGGCTTGGTAGGTCTCGAAGTTCGATACCGAGCTCACTTCCAACCAGCGCTGTTGCGCGGCGCTCCACACTTCCAAATCGTAGGTGAGGGCTGCAGTAAAGCCCAAGTCTCCGCCACACAAACGCACCACACGGTAAGGCAGCTCCAATTTCTCCAGCAAGCCCTTCACGTGCTCCACCATTTCCATGAGGGTGTCGTACGAGTGGTCTGGATGTTGGATTTGGACGATTTCCACTTTCTCGAATTGGTGCAGGCGGTTGAGGCCGCGCACATCCTTCCCGTATGAACCGGCCTCGCGGCGGAAACAAGGTGAGTGCGCACACAGTTTGACGGGCAGGTCCGCCTCTTTCAGGATCTCATCGCGGTAAATGTTGGTCACAGGAACCTCCGCGGTGGGGATCAGGTACAGGTCGTCGTCTTGGCAGTGGTACATCTGGCCTTCCTTGTCGGGGAGTTGGCCGGTGCCGTACCCGCTGGCTTCGTTGACCACAAAGGGAGGGATCACCTCGCCATACCCGGCGTCGGCAGCTTCGTCCAGGAAGAAATTCACCAGCGAACGCTGCAGGCGTGCGCCTTGTCCAGTGTAGACGGGGAAGCCCGCACCGGTGATCTTCGATCCCGTTTCGAAATCGATGAGTTTGTAGTCCTCGGCCAGTTCCCAGTGGGGCTTGGCGTTTTCGCCGAGCTGAGGGATTTCGCCGTGGTCTTCCACAAACTGGTTCTCCGCATCCGACTTGCCGGCGGGCACCAACGTGTTGGGCACGTTGGGGATGTGGCTCAACGCATCGCGCAATTGGGCATCCAGCTCGCTGAAGCGGGCCTCCAGGAGGTGCTTCTTCTCTTTGATGGCCACCGTTTGCTCACGAATGGCGTTGGCCTCGTCCTTCTTGCCTTGCTTGAACAGGTCGCCGATCTGCTTGGACAGGGTGTTGGAGGTGTGGTTTACCTCGTCCATCTCCTGTTGGGTCAGGCGGCGGCGTTCGTCAATGACCAAGGCGTGTTCTACCTCCTTGGTGAAGTCGTGGTTGCGCACGTTCAGACGCTCAATGATGGCGTCTTTGTGCTCGCGCAGATAGTGGATCTGTAACATGGCTGGTGCCTTGTTGCGTGGGTTAAATGGATGGCGGCAAAGGTAAATACCCCGCTGCTATGAACTACAACACCCCTGTGCCAATCCGCAATGCGGTTGGCGCAGGGGTGCCGAAATATTGAAAATCAGTACGCTTACGCCTCGCCTACTGGGCGAATCGAAACGTATGAACGGTTGTTGCGCTTCTTGCGGAACTCCACCTTGCCGTCGATCAGAGCGAACAGGGTGTGGTCCTTGCCCATACCAACGTTGTCGCCAGGATGGTGCTGGGTGCCGCGTTGACGAACAATGATGTTACCAGCGATGGCATCTTGACCACCGAAGATCTTCACGCCGAGGCGTTTACTTTCCGATTCACGTCCGTTCTTCGAACTACCTACTCCTTTCTTGTGAGCCATGGGTTCTAATCTTTATAAATTCCTCTCCGAAGAGATCAATTACTTTTTGCTTCCGCCGTTCTCCTCTTGCCACTTCTTAAGCTCGTCCCACTGGCCGTCAGCAGCCATGCGGGCTTGCACGGGCCATGAAGTTGGGTCGATTGACTTGTAGCGAGGGCCAGCCGCTTCGAGGACCTCGCGGATGCGCTCTACTGAAGCTTCTGCCAAAGCAGCGAATGAAGTGATGCCGGCATTGTTCAGGTGCTCAGCGGTCTTTGGACCGATGCCTTCGATCTTGCGCAGGTCGTCGCCTTTGGCGCTGGCCTTAGGTGCAGGCTTTTTGGCTTCAGCCTTGGGTGCAGCCTTCTTGGCTTCGGCCTTAGGAGCAGCTTCCTTCTTAGGGGCTTCTTTCTTAGACTCTTCCTTCTTGGGCTCAGCTTTCTTCTCGGCTTTCTTGGCAGCCTTGGCACCTGAGGCTACGATCGATTCGATCTGGATCTCGGTGAGTGAGGCGCGGAAACCGTTTTTCTTGCGGTAGCCCTTGCGGCGTTTCTTCTTGAATACGATGACTTTGTCACCCTTCAGGTGGCCGTTCACTTTTGCAGTGATGGCCGCTCCTGATATAGCTGGGGCGCCAACAGTGACGTCTCCGCCGTTGTCGATCAAAAGCACGTTGTCGAATTGGACTTTCGCGCCTTCGTCGGCATGCAGACGGTTAACGATCAGCTGCTGATCTTTGGTAACCTTGTACTGGTGCCCTGCTATCTCTACGATTGCGTACATGACGATTAGGGATAAAAATTGGGAGGGCAAAAGTACGAAGAACTGTGGATAAGTCCACGTTTTTGCTCTAAATTCTTCAGGACTCCACCGATTCAGCGGCGGGTTTAGCGGTGCGGCCTTTGTTCACAAGGTAAACCCCGCTGAAGATGACCACGGTCCACACCAAGTGCATGGGCCCGATGTATTCGTCGTTCAGCGCCCCCCACATCATCGCAAACACCGGTATCAAGTAGGTCACCGAAGCCGCATAGGTGCCACTGGTCAACTGGATTAGCCAATTGAACAGCCCCAAGGCCGCAGCCGTTCCCACAATGCCCAACACAGCAATGGCACCCAGCCCAATGAGCCCTTGCGGATTTTCAAGCGTGATGGTTCCCACCCCGGACCAAAGCGCATAGATGGTGCATGGGATGCCCCCTGTAAGCAGCGCAAAGGCGGCAATGGTTAGACTTTCACGGTGCTTGAGTTTGTAGGCGATCAAATTGACACTGACCCCATAGCAGGCCGTGGCCATGACCACCACTCCAATGTGCCACCATGACAACGACAGATCCAATTCCTGTTGGGTAGCCAGTCCCGTTGCTCCAAGCAAGCCCAATCCAATTCCTACCAACTGCAACCATTTTACTTTGGCGCCAAAGAAGCCTGCTGCAATGAACAGCGCAAAAAACGGAGTCAGCCCGTTGAGGATACCGGCGAAGTTCGAATCGATAACGGTTTGGGCGTAGGTGAAGCTGAAGGCAGGAATGGTGTTGCCCACGATACCCACTGCGGCCATCCAGGCGTAATCCCGCCAACTGATGCGCTTGATGCGGGAGATCACAACCGGCAACAGCACCAAACCGGCGAATCCAATGCGCAACGCACCCACTTGCCAAGAGCTAAAAAGGGGCGCTTTGTTGGTGCCAAACAACCCGATGTCCATCAAGATGAAAGAGCTCCCCCAAACAAAGGCGAGTATGAGCAGCAAAAAGGGTGGAAACCAGGTCTTGTTCAAAGCGAAGATTTCAAGGCCTCAAAGGTCCACAAATCCCCTCGGAACACACCGGTCAAATCTTTGAAAACTACCCGCGCTGGGCCACGGCTTTGTTCAGCGACAAGCGGTCGCCTGCCGCGGGCTCTGCGCCAGGGGCAATGCCGTTGCGTTTGCGCAAGCGGGACAGCTTAACCCCGTACTGCTGAGAAATCGAGCGCAAAGTCTCGCCTTCCTGCACCACGTGCGAAGGGGTTTTGCAGCGTCCCCGTTTGGGTTGGATGTAGACCAACTCGCCCTCGGCAAAGGTGTGGCCATCGGGCAGGTCGTTGTATTTGCGGATTTGCCAGGGCATGAGTTCCAACTCCTCGGCGAGCGAGGTGATGGTTTCGCCGCCGTCGGCCACTACAAATTGGATGCGGTTGTCGGACACCTCCAAGGATTTCGTAGAGCTCCAGCGTACCTCGGGCAATGCGTCGTTCTTCCGGCGTTTGCGCGGTTCGGCAGCTTGGGCAACAGGTTCCTCTTTGGTTTCTTCTTGAACTTGGGCTACCGGCTCACCGCGATCGGGGGTCTCTCCCTTCTTGCGCATGGACACACCAATCTTGTCGTACTGTGTCAGGTCGTTGGCCTCGATGATTCCGATCAGCAGTTTGGCGTAGGTAGACGCTGTGGCGTACCCGCATTTCTTCAGGCCTTTTGCCCAGCCCTTGTAGTCAGTGACCTTGAGGTCGAACAGCTCTGCGTAGCGCTTGCGCAACAGGAAGTCCGAGTGGTCCTCGTAGGATTGGCGGGCGTCTTCGTATACACGGAAGCATTCGCCTTTTTTGTCATCGTCGTGGTAGGTGCGTCCGCCGGTCCAGTCCGAGTGGCATTTGATGCCAAAGTGGTTGTTGGACTTGCGCGCCAGCTCGGAATTGCCGTCACCGCTTTCCAGGATGCCCTGGGCCAAGGTGATGCTTGCGGGGATGCCATGCGCGACCATTTGGTAGATGGCTTCGTCCTTCCACTGGTCGATGTATTGACTGCGCGTGAGGCGTTGCTCGGATGCCAAAGTGGTCACCGAAAACAGCGCGAGTATAAGCAGGGAGATGAATGCTTTCATGTCCGGGGTTTTTCCAAGAGTTGGGCCAAACTTCAAAGTTAAAACGCACGCAAGGGGCGAATCTGTAGGAATGGGGACGGTTTTGAACACCAACATGTGCGTGGGGGAAAAGCGCTTGGGCGCTTTTAGTGGAAGTGGAAGTGCAAGGGTTTAGTGCAAGGGCTATTTGCAGGTGAACTGTCTGGATATGCAGCAACTCCACCTTGCACTAAACCCTTGCACTTCCACTTGCCCTCGTTTTTCACAGAAAAACGAAAGGCGCCTGTTTCTAGGCGCCTTTCTTCCACTTACATGATTTCGGCAAGCTCCTCAATGGAGCCGGCCTTGGGCGATTTCCGAAGCGGAAACGTCGTAGGCAGGGCTTCAATCCCCAGGCCTTCTGGCCAGGGGTGGGCCTCAAAGTCTTCGGCGGAGTAGGTGGCCAACTCGCCGCCGGGCAGGACGGCTACGAAGGTGCCGGGGTATAGGGTGTCCAGGCACATTTGGTGCCAGCCCCAGCGGTTGAACTTGACCAGTGCTTGGCGGTCGCGCTCGATGAAGTACACATCTTGGATGCGCGAGGCGAGCGCCGTGTCTCCATCAACGCTAAAGGTGGCGTTGACGTATGTGGGGAATTCGATTTTTGTGAAGCGATCCGCGTTGTGGATGCCAAACGCACGCACTTGAAAGGAGCGCATGAACTCCGCGCTGGCCTCGATCTGGGCTTCCAGGTCTACCTGACGTTGGGTCCACTCCTCATACTCCTTGAACCACTCGGTGGCGTCCGCGGCAAACAGGTCTTTGAGTCTGTGTTGGGCGCGGACTTGGCGGATGCGCTTTTCGCCGGTATTCCAATTGGTCAGGGTCAAGCGGTAGTTGTTGGTCTTGCCCAGGCGCTTGAGTTCGGCTTGCCAGCTGTCGCCTTTGGGAAGGGAACGCTCATCCAGGTTTTTCCACGCGATGTAGCTGGCGAGCACCTTGCGGCCGTTGAAGTACACGTCGCGCCGGTTGTGGTAGCTGTAGTACTTCACCCCGCGCTTTTTGAGCTTGGTGGACATTTGGCGCTCGAGCTTGTTCTGGTAGCCCACTTGCTGGCTGTCCATCCACACGTCCACCGCGCCCATGAGGCTCAGGGCAAACAAGTCTTCGCGTGTGTCGGCGAGGGAATCCAGCTCCGCGACTTCCTTGGCGAGCTGCGCGCGTCTGGGGTTATCGGTGACTTGGCTGACCCCGGTGTATTCCCAGCTGCCGGTGTCTTCGTTCAAAAAGAAGCGGCCAAAATCCGTCTCTCCGTTGTTGCTGGGTGCGCTGACTTGCAGGGCCTTGTCCGGGGCGATGAACACCGGTTCACCGTCCACAAATGCCCGCAGCTCAAACATGCCCGCGGATTCGAACTGTTCTTGCACGGCCGCACCAGGCTCGGAGTAGCTCATAGGTATGCCGGAAGCCAGCAAACTTGCGCGGTCATTCACCGGAGTGTAATGCACCTCTACGGTGCAGTTCACCGGCACCCCGGCCGCATCCACCAGCGCCTGAGCAGGGAGCACGATGGTGGTGCCGTCTTCGGCCAAGAGGGTGTCTCCAGCCACGGGGTTGCAGGTGAATACGTGGGTGTGTGGTGCAACATCCGCCAAGGGCGGTTGCACGACCGAGGCCTTCTCGGCCACCGGTTCAGAGGTGTGACAGCTCGCGAATGCCGCGGCTGCCAGCGCCATACAGGCGCCCAATTTTACTTGCATGATATCCAGGTTTGGGTTTGTGGCGAACGTGCAAGCAGAGTACAGGCAGAAAATGTCAGGTCATTCAGGCACCATCCCGAGTTGCTCGGCAAACCACTGGGCCACTTCGGCGTAGCGGAGCTGGGTGCCTTCATGGCCGGTGCCGTGCGGGTAACAACGCATCCACACGCCGTCTTCAATGGCGGCGTAACTGCGTTCAAATCCGCCGTTGTACGCCGAGGCCATGAATGCGGTTTGGTCGGCGCTGCACATGGTGTGCACAACGGGATGGTCTTGGAGTACGAGCACCACCATGGCCTCGAGGTAGGGCCACTGGCCCTGAGCACTGGACAAACGCTCCACACGCGCTTGGCGTTCGGCGGTGCCGTCCTTGCCCGCGCAGGACGCGAGTTTGGGGAAACGCTGACGCAGCAGAGGTTGCGCGGCCACACGGTGTTCTATCCGCTCGGCAAACGACGGCTTCATTTGAAACGGTCCGATGGAAAAATCCACCACACACGAGCCGTCTTCCACATAAAACGCCTCCAGTGCAGCGGTCTCGAAAAAGTTGGAGAAGCCGTTGAAACGGGCCACCTCCGGCAACACCACAGGGGTGAGCAGGTGGGTGGGAAGTTCAGAAGTGTGGTCTTGAAGCACTGGGGATTGGGCAGCATAGGCGAGTGCCTCGGTGGCTTCTGCTCCCAAGTACTTGGGCACAGCATGTTCCACCGGACATGCGGCCACCAAAAGAACGGCGGTGGCCAAAAGCCCCATTGCAGACGTTGGTTTCAAAAGTGCAGGTGTGTGGTCGGATTTGTTCCGACTCACCTACTCAACGCTGAGCGGGCCACAATTCGTATTCTCGCTGAAATTACCAGCAGGATGTGCCGTACACGGCAAGGACCTCTAACAGGTCTCCGGCACCGACTTGGCCGTCAAAATTGACATCTTCTGATCCACAGAAGCCTACACATCCCAAAGAGGCAACCAGACTCAAGACATCGCTGGTGTTGATGGCGCCATCGATCACGATGTCCCCCGGACACAACGTGGCTTCGTTCCCGTCCAAAATTCCATTGCAGTTGGCATCCACCCCATTTTCCAACCCGGGAGCTCCCGGGTACATGTTGGCATCGGCATCGTTGCAATCTTCGCTGTTTGAAACATAGTCTGGTGGAGACAAACAAGCGAGGACTGTTGTCGTGGCATCGCCAAAGCCATCTCCGTCCAGGTCCGCGTAAAAGGACTGCAAAGGCAATACCTCCACATGCGTGAACACCACGCTGTCTTGTCCTTGCGCGCCTGGCAAGGTGGTCACATAAAAGCCATCTTCCATCAAATTCGACAACAGAGTTCCATCGGGGAGCGTGTAATTTTCTCCCGTACAAATGGAATCGCGAACGGCTGTACCAACGACCTCATTGTCATGGAATCCAAGAAGCTTCCAATCCTGCGCCGCACCGTCCCAAGGCTGATCGCTGAACCAATAGGGGTCAGATGTGATCTGTTGTCCGCCCGTTTCTGAGGTGATGCAAAACACCGGATAGCTCGCCTCAAAAGGCTGCTGGGCCAGCGACCAAGCTTCAGGCATGTCAGTGTGCATGACCTCAAGACCCCCTTCTGCTCCAGGAAAAACAAATAAGCCAGCGTGATCCCCTTCACCCCACTGATCAATCTCTTCGGCGTCAAAAGCCAAATCGTCTAGGTTAAGATCTGCAATGGTAGCAGCGACATCATCCAAGGTTTCGTCGATGACGAAAAAGTAGCGGAACTGCATGGCCGTCCCGAAGGTCAGTTGGTCAGGTGCCACGTGGCGAATCATCTCAACAACCGCATAGTCCCGTTGATTCCAAGCAGCCTCCAAATTCCCTGCATCACCGTAACGAAAGACATTTCCATTGGCTACCGTTGACTTCGTGTTAGCTATGGCCAGTGCAGACGCCTGTCCGTTGATGTCATTGGACCATCCAATCCAACCTCCTGTTGCGCTTGCCTGGATGACCGGGGTGGCCCCATACAAGCCCTCTGCGTGATAGTACGAGTGGTCGGGATTCGAAATAAAAGTCTCCCCAAAGTTCGAATGGCGCACACCCCCCCAAGGCACGTTGATGAAGCTCATGTTGTCGTCACCAAAGTTGTACATCATCTGATCCACCTGGATGATCCCTGGCCCCACGTTGGTGTACCGCGAGTAGTAGAGCAGTGCCGAAGTGAACCCGGTCAAAGCAACATCTTCTGTATGCGCTTGCTGTCCCCAATTCACACAGGAATACGATTGGGTTGTGGGGTCGTAATGCTCGGCCAGCATTGGACTAAAAAAGGGAGTCGTTTGCGTAGGGGTTTTCAAATAAACCCCAGCCTGATGGATGAAATAAGACGAGTCGGGGGAGTTGTGCAGTGCACCATCTACGGCGACCATTTGCCAAACCTCATCCACCCAGGGGGCATAGGATGAGCCGCCACCATAATCGGGCTGGACCCATGGGTCTGGACGGAATTGAGGCGGCACAGATTCACCAAAAACACCACGAAATGAATACACATTTCCTCCTTTCCCGATGCGCAGGGTATAACTCCTGTCGGGGTCGCCAGCATGGGTGTAATCCAGTTCCGCTTTGAACACTGTAGATTCATCAAAATCCAACAGCCAAGTAGACCCTGAGGGTGTGTAGACATCGGAGTAGGTCAAGGCTCCGTCAGGGTCTGCGGTGAGGAGGGTGGGCATGAATACATCGGTGCGTAAACTGTCCAGAGACTGCGCCTTTCCCG
>CAXPZW010000024.1:0-55480 GCA_964221845.1 Luminiphilus sp.
CGATTTGGCAAGAAACCCATGCACTTGTTTGGTACAATGGGCATTGTCAGCTTTGTGCTCGGATTCATTGCTCTGGCATGGATTGGGGGTAGCAAGTTGATGGCTTTGGCCCAGGGCATTCCGGCCAAGAACATCGCCGAGATGAGTGCGTTCTACATCGCGCTTGCCGCCATGGTTATCGGCACCCAATTGTTCCTCGCGGGCTTTTTGGGAGAGATGATTTCGCGCAACAATCCGTCGCGCAACGATTACCGCATCAAAGAAGAGTGTTGATCCCTTAAGGGGTGAACCGTGCCACGTTAAAGGTGGCTACCCTGTCGTTCTGTATCACCTGGATCACAAAGAAACCGGCTGCCCAATCGGTGAGCGGCTTAGGAAATCACCCCGCTACCCACGAGTTCTTCACCGTTGTACCACGCGGAAAATTGACCGCGGGCTACGCTGCGCTGTGGGGTGTCAAACAGGATGTACAAGGCATTCTCGGTGCGCACCAAGGTGGCGTCAAACAGGGGCTGACGGTAACGGATGCGCACTTGGTAGCGCTGCTCCTGACCGGGCGTCAGAGCCAGGTCTGGGCGCACCCAGTGCAGTTCATCCAAGGCAATGCGCAGGCCGCGGCGGAACAGGCCGGGGTGGTCTTCGCCTTGGCCGGTGTAGACTTCGTTGCGGGTCACGTCGGTGTCCAATACAAAGGAGGGCAGGGGACGTCCACCCACGTGGAGCCCTTTGCGCTGACCGATGGTGTAGTAATGTGCGCCGTTGTGTTTGCCTACTTCCAGGCCGGCGTCCGGGTCCATCACATGGGGTGCGGTGAGGGCTTCCAGATCGGCTTCATCCCGGCTGGCGAGATCTACTGGCGCAGGGTGGAATGCGGGGTGGTCTGCAGGCAGCTCAAGGGTGATGCCCGGTTTGGGATCAAGTTGTTGTTGCAGGAATACCGGCAGCTTCACTTTGCCAATGAAGCACAAGCCTTGGCTGTCTTTTTTGGCGGCGGTGGCCAGTCCTGCGCGCTCGGCGATTTCGCGCACCTCGGATTTTTGGAGGTGTCCGATGGGGAACAGGGCCCCAGCCAGTTGGTCCTGGTTGAGTTGGCAGAGGAAGTAGCTCTGGTCTTTGCCCGGGTCGGCGCCCGCCAGGAGTTTGTGGACCGGCGTGCCGTCGACAACCTCGGTTTGCTTTTGGCAATAGTGCCCCGTAGCAACGTACTCGGCACCGAGTTGTACAGCGGCATCCAGGAAGAGGTCAAACTTGATTTCGCGGTTGCAAAGCACGTCGGGGTTGGGTGTGCGGCCCGACTCGTACTCGGCAAACATGTAGTCCACGATGCGCTTTTTGTAGTCGATGCTGAGGTCAATCACCTGGAAGGGGATGCCCAATTGTTCGGCCACGAGCATGGCGTCGTTGCTGTCCTCGATCCAAGGGCATTCGTCGTCCAAAATCACATCGTCGTTGTGCCAGTTGCGCATGAAGATGCCAATCACCTCGTGCCCCTGCTCCAACAACAAGTGGGCGGTTACACTGGAGTCCACTCCGCCCGACAAGCCTACCACTACACGTGCCATGGTACAAAGGTACAAACGGGGCGGGGGCTGTAAGAATAGACCTACAGGCTTTGACGTT
The DNA here is from genome assembly GCA_964221845.1 of Luminiphilus sp. Taxonomy (GTDB): domain Bacteria; phylum Bacteroidota; class Bacteroidia; order Flavobacteriales_D; family Sanyastnellaceae; genus CAXPZW01. The sequence goes on from CAXPZW010000024.1 coordinate 1,621, forward strand.
TTTTGTCCGACATGGCCACGGCATCCAACCCGCTACTTTTAAACACCAATGTGTGCTGTTATGAAACTGGCTTCCCACGTACTGCTGATTGACGACAATCCCGATTGCAACTTTATCATGCGCGAGTTCATCCGCATGGTGGATGATGGCATTGCGGTATCTCAGGTTGAATCGGCCAAGCAAGCCGAAGACCTCTTAGCAGGGACGGGCGATTTTCCGGAAGTCATTTTTGTAGACATCAACATGCCCATTACTGACGGCTTCACGTTTGTACAGGGCTTCCAAGAGCGCTACGGCGTAACCCACAGCACCAAGATCTACATGCTCAGTTCTTCGGTGCGCGAAGAAGACATGGACAATGCGGCTTCCTTTCCCGCGGTGCACGGCTTTATCTCTAAAAGTGACATCGACGCCAACCTCAAAAGCGCATTGATGGTATCCCACCTCGAGCGGGCTTGACCTGTATGCTGCACGCATAAGTTGGTGTACTGTACACACGATTTCCTGCTTTTTTACGTTCTTTTCCGATTGACGGGGCAACCCTTATCACTTTTACCCGTCCATTAACTGTCGTTGGATGACTGAAAACGATATCGCGAGGCTGATTGAAGGCTGTCGCAAAGGTGACCGAAAGAGCCAGGAGGCCCTCTACCGTAACTATTACGGGAAGATGCTGACTGTGTGCAAACGGTACTTTCGCGACCTCGACCAGGCTCGGGATGTTGCTCAGGAAGGCTTCTTCAAGATATTTACCAACTTGGAGAAGTACAACGGCAAAGGCGCTTTCGAGGGTTGGATGCGACGCATCATGGTCAACATGTGCATCGACCGCCACCGAAAAAGCCAAAACGACTTCGTGTTGTTAAGCGAAGATTATTCCATGGACACCTTCGGGGACGTCGTGGAAGAAGAGGAAACGGATGACCGCTACGACTTCACCCCTGAACAGGTGATGGCTGCCATGGAGCACTTGACTCCGGCCTACAGGACCATCTTTAACCTCTACATCTTCGAGAATTTACAACACAAAGAGATTGCAGAGAAACTGGGCATCAGTGTAGGAACGTCAAAGTCCAACCTGGCAAAAGCCAAACGGAATTTGAAACAATTGCTGCTGACCGAAGCGTACAAGAGAGACCATGGGTAATCATTTAGACCACTTCGAGGAGGCTGTCCGGCAATCGCTGGACGGTGTGAAGTTTGATTATGAGCCGCAACAATGGGCCGAGATGGAGTCCATGTTGAACCGCGCTGGCCAATCCGGCCGACGCAACACCAGCCTGCTGGCCGCTGCCGGCTTTCTGCTGGTTTCGGTATCTGCCTTTACGCTCTGGCCCAACAACTCCTCAGAGGCCTTCCGCGGTGCACAAGCCGAACCCATGCCACGTACCGCCTTTGGGTACGACACTGCTGAATCTGCAGATGCGGGCGCTGACGCCCTGACCACCACCGACTTTGCCTCCGAAGCCGAAGGCACCTTGGCTCAAGCGAACCAGGCGGCTACACCAGCGAGCAACGCTGGCACGACGGCAAACCACTCCGCAAACACCACTGCGGGGTCGGACCGCGCCCAAGAGGTTGCCGATGCCACCTCAAGCGATGCGGATACCCCCACCGACAACAACGGAACTGCTGACACCAACCTCCCGGCCGACGATGCACCTGCCATCCTGTTGAGTGTTTCTGCTGCGTGTGCAGGAGAGCCCATCGATTTCTCGGTGAACATGGATCTCGAAGGCATGCAATACCTCTGGATTTTCGGTGACGGCGACTTCTCAAGCGACCCTGCACCTACCCACCTGTATGAAAAAGCAGGGGTGTGGGAAGCTGCACTTTCCATCCAGGACCCCAACGGCAAGATCATCGCGGAATCCCTCGGCGCCAAGGTGCGCGTGCACCAAAAGCCAGAAGCCCGCTTCAACTGGGACTTCGTAAACCGCCCTGGTGAGGTCACCCGTGTGAAATTCAACAACACCAGTAAGTACGCCTCAGAAAGCGTATGGACCTTCGATACCGGCGAGAGCACCTCGGAGATCAACCCTGAACTGGAGTACTTCCAGCCCGGCGCCAAGCGCGTGTCGCTGGAAACCACCAACGAGTTCGGGTGCACCGACCAGCACACCGAGATCCTCTACGTACAAAAAGACTACGACCTCGAAGCGCCCTTGGCGATTGCTCCAGCTAACGGAGAAACTTTCATGCCGGACGCACTCCAGAAAGACCCACGCGCATTCAGCCTGACGGTCTATCATGAAATGCAACCTGTGTTCGTATCCAACAGCTACTCAGAAGGCTGGGACGGCACCCTGTCTGGCGGCCAGGCCGCTGCACCAGGTACGGTATGTTCATGGGTGCTGGTTATCTACGGCCGCGACGGTCTGGAGAAAGAATACTACAGCGGTGAGATTACGGTCACCGCACCTTAACCAAAACCAACCAGCTAACAGAAGGCCTCCGTGGAACCCCACGGGGGCCTTTTTCGTATTTTTGAGTTCAGACTAAGGTGAATGCGAAGGATTTTTTCGCGTTGCTCGTTTATCGCCAAAACCGCAACGCTAGCTGTACTCCTTTGGCTGCTCAGCCCTGTACTCCACGCCCAATCGGTTGACATTCAGCCGGCTGACGATTGCGTGGCCTGTACGGGACAGCTTTCCTATACCCATTCGATAGCGGCTACGATCCTCTGGTATGACGCTACTGGCACCCTGGTTCAAGGCGACGTTTCTACCACCTCAACCGTGACCGGGTTGTGTCCCGGCCTGTACTTGCTGGAGGTCACCGACGGCACAACCGTGGAGCAACAGTGGCTTTCGGTCAATACCACCGATGTTTCAGCGGGGTTTAGTACGGAGGCATTCCAATGTGCTGGAGGCGATCCCATTGACCTCACCAGCCTGCTAGTGAGCGCAGATGCAGGAGGGTACTGGACCGATTTGTTCAATGTCACGCTGCCCTCCACCGAACTCCCTGCGGACCCGTCTTCCAACGGTGCGTACCTCTACCACGTGGACGCCTCTGATTGCGAGGTGGTGGCTCGTATTGATCTTGTGGTCAACGTCAATGCGGACCCTGGTCTGACCACCACCTACCTGATATGTGAGTCGTACGATCCATTCTTTTTGACTGAATTCCTCAGCGGTACCCCGGACGAGGGTGGGGTGTGGATGGACAACACCGCCACTCCTATGAGCGGAACCTACGACCCCGCTGTGGACGAAACGGGGCTGTTCACGTACATGATCGACACTGTGGCTGGCTGTCCTCCGGTGTTTAGTACGCTTTATGTGGTCGAAAACCCAGCTTCTGATGCAGGGTTGCCTACTGAAGTATTGGTGTGCGATGGCGGACCGGCCTTTGACCTCTTTGCCCAAATCGACGGCACACCCCAAGCTGGCGGAAGTTTGGAGGATGCAGACGGTGACGAGCTTGCCGGATTGTTTGATCCCGCGGTGCAACCCGCCGGAACCTACACGTACACCGTGGCCGGTTTGACCCCGTGCCCTGCCGCATCGGTGGACATCGAAGTGCTCTACATGCCCGGACTGGATGCCGGCGAGGACGGACAAATTACCCTGTGCGAAACAGCACCTACAGTAGCACTGACGTCCCAATTGGGCGGTTCGCCCATGACAGGCGGTTGGTGGAGTGGACCTGCGGCCTTGGCCGGCGATGTGTTTGACCCCGCGGTAAATCCCGCAGGCGCCTATATCTACACTTTAGAGGGAGTTGGATGCACCCCACAATCTGCTGAGGTGGTCGTGGGCATTGACGCGCTTCCTACGGCAGGCACCATGGATGCGCTGGAAGTATGTGCCTTGGATTTGCCACTGGCCTTGGATCTGTTGCTAGACCCTACTGCGGATGCCACGGGGACGTGGTCTGGAGCAGGGGTGGATGGAAATGAATTGCTCGGAATTCCTCCCGGCGATGTGACCCTGACTTATACCGTGTATGGAGGGGAATGTCCGGACGCATCGAGCGCGTTGCAAGTTTCAATTGGCGCCATGCCGGATGCCGGTACCGATGCGGAGCTGTTTTTCTGTGAGCCCGGAACTCCAGTTGATTTGAACACATACGTCTCTCCAGACGGAGGCTTTGCGGCTGCTTGGGAAGACGCTTTGGGCAATCCCATCGCACCCGAAGTGGCGGTGGAAGCGGGGTTGACAACCTATACGCTTGTTGTAGATGGCGGCATTTGCCCACCAGATGTGGCCGTTGTGGCCGTAGAAGTGGACCAGCCCGCGTTTGCTTCGCTCACCGAATCCACCATTCTCTGCGACATGCAATTCCCGGTCATCCTGGATGGGCTGCCTGCGACTGATGTTTCTCCGTTGGGTACGTGGACCGATGCTTCGGGCGACCCACTCACCGATTTGACCCTCACCGAACCGGTGGGCGGCACCTGGACCTATACCGAAACAAATCACCCGGACTGCCCACCTTCTGTGCTGTCGTTTGAGGTGGAGGTCAGCGTCCAATTCGACGCAGGAACACCGCAGTATGTGGACGTGTGCTTCGACGCCGCGTCCTTTGATCTGGACGCCCTGGTGGGCGCTACTTCAGGCCTGGGGGATTGGAGTTTGAACGGGGAAGAGGTGGATCCAACAGTGGATCCAGCAACAGCTCCCTCGGGAAGTTATGTATTGGAAGTGCCGCCAGCAGGGCCCTGTCCCGCTACGAGTGTTGAAGTGATTGTGACCGTGGATCCAGGCATGCCGTTTACCGCGGGAGAAGACCTTTCGATCTGTGCCAATACGTTGGACGGACTGCAAATTGGGCAGGAGCCCGAAGCGGGGTGCACTTACCTCTGGTCGCCGCCGGAGTTGGTGTCCGACCCCTTGACCAGCAACCCTTTTGTAGTGCTTGATTCGGACAGTCCAACGCCAGAATTGTGGCTGTTCAGCGTGGTGGCCACCAACGGCATTTGCAACGTGTATGACACCGTGGCTGTGGAACTGCTCCCCATCCCCGAAGTCACTGCTAGCGCGGATGTTGCCGTTTGTACAGGCACCGATGTAAGCGTGAGTGCGAGCGGTGCTTTGGAATACACGTGGTTCGACGCCACCGGCATGACCTTGTCCATCGGACCAAGTTTGGGATGGACAGCCTTGTACGACACTGAGCTCACGGTTTCAGGGAGCAATGCATACGGCTGCATGGACGAAGATGAGGTACTCATCACAGCCTACCCGTTGCCGGCAGTCGCGGTTGAGGCCGATCTGGCAGTGGGCTGCGGCCCGGAAACCTGGTGGCCAGAATTGACCTTGGCCAATACCAGTGCCCTGCAGTGGACCGTCAACGGCACCGATATGGAAGACCCAGCAGCATCGGGTTGGACCTTTGCCGAACCTGGCACATACAGCGCCACACTGACCTGCACTTCTGCCGAAGGATGCACCTACACCCAAGATTTAGGCGTAATCAGCACGGTGTATGGCTATCCGGATGCTTCGTTTGCTTTTTCCCCTTCTGCCATAGGTATGGATTCGCCCTACTTGGAATTGACCGAAACAGGCGACGACGCCGTCACCTGGGATTGGACCTTGGACGGTCAGTGGACTGCGGGCGATCCGGAATGGATGTGGGAATACAGCGGCGGAAATACCCAACACCTGGAGGTGTGTTTGGAGGTGGCCAACCAAGCGGGTTGCACCGATACGTTGTGCCGCGACATTCCCATCGAAAACACCCATTGGGTGTACGTCCCGAATGCGTTCACTCCTAATGGAGATGGTGTGAACGAAGTGTTCGGTCCTCAGGTGTTTGGGATCGATCCTGACCACTATCGCATGGTGGTCACCAACCGCTGGGGAGAGGTCATCTTCGAAACCCAAAATCCGGCTGAAAATTGGACGGGCAACGTCAAGGGGGGCGATCACTTTGCCCAAGATGGCACCTACGTGTGGTCGCTTGAAATCCGCGATGCGTACACCGCAGAGCAACGCCGTTACACCGGGCACGTGATGCTCATCCGCTAAATCACACTTTCGACACTCGGATTCCTGCCGTTTCCAGGGGCATTTTTTTCCTGCGTTCCACGCAACACTTTGGGGTGTGAACGGGTCTTGTTTGCAAACCAACGCTTAGAGGCGCCTCGTGCGCGCAATATAACGTGAGGGAAGCCGTACCTTTGTACTGCATTTGCCCGCCTGTATAGTCCGTCACGAGAAGATCGAAATCGCATGAGAACACTGCTCCTTTTTGCAGCCGTATTGCTGACTTCCACCTGGTCTACTGCCCAGGTATACACCATCGAAAACGGCACCATCACCGCCTGCGAAGGCCAGATGGTGGACGACGGTGGTCCCGATGGAGCAGCCTACACCGACACCGACTACGTGTTCACCATTTGCCCGGATACCCCTGGGGATGTGATCCAAGTCGAGTTCAACGCCTTCTCCCTTCAGGAATCGGCCAATCCCGCCAACAGCGATTACCTCACCATCTTCGACGGTGACAACACCGGAGAGCTCAGCTTGGGCTCGTACACCGGTAATCAGCTCAACGGCCTGTCGATTACCGGTACTGTGGACAACACCAGTGGGTGTCTCACCTTCGTATTCACCTGCAATACGGGCAATACGGCCGCGTTCCCAGGTTGGGTAGCGACCATTCAGTGTACCACGCCATGCGCCATCCCGGTAGCAGCTTCGGAAATCACGGATCCTGCTCCTGAAGATTCGGAATTCCAGACCATCGGCGTATGCTTGAACGAAGAGATTACCTTCTCGGATATCGGTTCTACAGCCGGCGACGGGTTTGCCTTGGAGCAGTGGATTTGGAACTTCGACGACGGCGTGGTAGATACCCTCAGCGGCCCGGTCACCACACACGCCTTTGACGAACCCGGTGAGTACATCGTGACCCTCACCGTAGAGGACAACAACGGCTGCCAGTCGGTGAACATCTTGCCACTGCAGGTCTTGGTTTCGACCATCCCCATCTTCCAAACCGAATTCACCCCCCAAGTGTGCCTAGGCGGTACAGGCTGGCTCAACGGTAACCCCGTGCAGAGTACAACTTGGACGGCGCTGCCTCCCATCGTGGTTTCAGGAACCACCTTCCTGGCCGATGGTGCGGGCTTTACCTACGACAACACCATCGTGATGGACTTCTTCGAAGACGGCGCGGTGCTGGAAGACTGCGCAGACCTCCAAAGCATTACGATCAACATGGAGCACTCCTATCTGGGAGACTTGGGCATCACCATTGAGTGTCCCGACGGCACTACGGTGACCCTGCTGGATTGGGGTGCAAACGGCGGTGGTGGTACGTTCCTCGGCGAGGCGGTGGACAACGGTGGCAGTACCACACCAGGCACCGGCTACGATTACGGTTGGGCGCCTTTCCTGACCAACGGAAACCTGGACGACGGCAACGCAGAACAAATCACCTTTACCGACAACGACGGCACCCCTGTGACCAACAACGTGGTGATCCCGGGCTTGTACGAGTCAGACGGTGACCTCTGTGACTTGGTGGGCTGCCCGCTCAACGGCGGTTGGACCATCAACGTGCAGGACAACCTGGCGATTGACGACGGCTACATCTTCGAGTGGGGCCTCAACCTCAACCCAGAGCTCTACCCAGACATCACCACCTTTACCCCGGTGATCGGTTTGGAGTCAGACTCTTCGTACTGGGAAGGTCCGCACATCATCTCTGGTTCGGTAACGGCCGACGGCAACTACATCGAAATCGAGCCGCCATCACTCGGCGACTACGAGTACACCTTCTTTGCTACCAACAACTTTGGCTGCACCTTCGACACCACCTTGGTGGTTGAAGTGGTGAACGGTCCTGTGGTGGACGCTGGCGAAGACATCACCCTCTGCGGTGAGTTGCAACTCGACGGCACCATCGTCAGCAACGAATACGACTTGCCACAGTGCTTCTTCAACCTCTATGTCACCAACGAAGCAGGCGACGATTGGGGCTGGGGATCGGCCAGTGTGGAAGTCTTGATCAACGGCGTTTCTGAAGGCACCTACTCTCCAGCGGGCTGGCCTTCTGTTGTGAACTACGAGATCCCGGTCGCCACCGGAGACTTGATTGAATTGATATACACCGAAGACACGTGGGGCGGCACCGGAAACTTCATGGTGATCTCCGATGACGTGGGCACCGAGCTGTGGACCAGCGAGGTAGATCCTGCCCCAGGGTTGATCTACACCGGCTCAGTGCTGTGCAGCGGACCGGGGCAATTGATTTGGGAATGGACGCCTGCCGATGGCTTGAGTTCTACCAACGTGCCCAACCCTAGCGTAGACGAACTTCCCGGCACCACCACTTACACCTTGACGGTATACCCTGACGGGCAACTGGGCTGCGCCTCCACCGACGACGTGACCATTTCTCCCGCGTTTGAATTCAGCTTGGATTCCGGCGACCAGGATTGCAACGGCAACGACGGCTTTGTGCTGGTGGATATTGACGGCACCACGGGTGTGGCGCCATGGGATGTAGAGCTGCTGGAAGGCGGCGCCCTGCAAGACGCCCAATCCACCGATGGCGGTCAAATCGAATTCCCCAACCTGAACCCGGGCACCTACACGGTGAATGTGATCAACGACCAATGCGTCTACGAAAACACCATTGAAATCACGGGCCCTGTGACGCCCACCCTTGTGCTGTCCAACGACACAACGTTGTGTGTGGGTGGCGCGGCCACCATCCTCGCCCTCTCACCTGAGGACGACGACGCCAGCTTCCAATACATCTGGGACAACGGCTTGGCCGACGGTACTACGCAAACCGTACAGCCCGGTGCGCAAACTTCGTACACGGTATACACCATCGACGACGCAGGTTGCCAATCTGGCGACTACACCATGACCGTCAGCTACTTTGATCCACTGTTTGCAACCGTCACAACCGACACCTTGGTGTGTGCTGGTGGTACAGTAGACTTGGACGTGCTCACCTCTGGAGGTGGCGCGGGCTTGGGCTACACCTACGACTGGACCTTCAACGGCGGCAGCGTAGGCAGCGGCAATGGCATCACCGACAACCCTGTTGTAGGCGGTACCTACTGCATGACCTTCAGCGAAGCCTGCGAATCACCCACTGTACAGGATTGCTTTGAGGTGTCCATCGAGGCGCCGCTCCCGGTGACCATCGTGGCTGAAGACACCGACGGCTGTTACCCGGCTGAGTTTGACATGGCGGTAGGCTTGGATCCTTCTGAGTACGCTGTGGCTACTTGGGAAGTGTCTGAGGGCACGACGGCCTTCAACGAGGAAGCCATCACCGTTACCCCACCTGAGCCCGGCTCGTACGATGTGAGCTTGACCATCACCTCGCTGCTTGGTTGTGTATACAATGGTCAGTTTGACAACTACCTCACCGTGTTTGAAGCGCCTGTAGCCGCTTACGATGCCGGCCCGCAGCCGACCATCGTTCCACAGACCGACATCGACTTTGTAGACCTTTCATTGGGCTCGGTTGCCGAATGGTACTGGGTGTTTGACACCACGCAAGTATTGGGCACCAGCACGCTGCAAAACCCCAACTTCACCTTCCCGGTGGACGTGGCGGGCATCTACCCCGTGAGCCTCACAGTGACCGACATCAACGGATGCACCAACACCATCACCCGTGACGTGGAGATCACCGATGTGTTCACCCTCTACGTCCCCAACGCATTCAGCCCGAACAACGACGGCATCAACGATGTGTTCCAGGTGTTTGGTTCAGACGTGGACCCCGAGCGTTTCACCTTCCAGATTTTCAACCGCTGGGGTGAGATCATTTGGGAAACCGAAAACATCACCGATGTGTGGCTCGGCAACTACACCGAGACCGGTACGCATTACGTGCCTGACGGCGTGTACGCATGGCGCGTAGTGGCCCACTCGAACACGACTTCTGACAAGATTGAAAAGACCGGTACGGTAACGGTAATTCGTTAATCGGACCAGTAAGCATGAAAAGGGCGCCCTCTGCAGGCGCCCTTTTTTTATTCGAGTAGATTTTGGAGGCGTGACACTTCGGTGGGGTGGGATCTTTTATGCTACCACCAATCGCTCCCGCAAAGTGCAGACCTGTAACAGCGCAGGGGCTTCAAACCAAAGTCCAAGTCAAAAAAAACGCCGCTCAAAAAGCGGCGTTTTCAATAGCAAAGGGATGGCAGCCTAGTTGGGCGTACCCAACAGCGCATCCATCGTACCGCGCGACACCGAGTGGTAGTTCGGGCGGGCTTGGTCGTAGATCTTTCGGGCGAGGTCGCCTTGACCGGTTTCCACCATCGCCTCATACAGCGGGGTGAGGAACTTGCGGCGGCCCACCTCAATCAGGAAGCGTTCCATGCGCGGGTAAGAAGCGTCGTACTTCTTGAGTACACTTTCCTTCAACCACGCGAACAGCACCTCGTTGTTGCCGGTTTCGATCACCTTGAAGCTGGCGTCCATTTCGGCGAGTTGAGCAGCGTTTACATCAGGATCGATGTTGCTGATGAAGCGGTAGCGCTCGGTGTAGCCCCAATCGTTCCAAGGCAGATCAGCGGTGGCGATTTCGCCGGCAGACCACTTGACCACGGTCTCGTCCACCTCTGCAATGCGAGGAGAAACCGGAGAAGGGATGTTTTCAGGAATACGCTCACCATACACCCACTCGTCTACGTTCACTGCGCCTTCGTGCGGGCCAACCAGCAGGCGTTCGTTCATGTGAGTGAGGAAGTCTTCGGTGTTCATCACCTGGAAGGCGTTGGACGTGAAGTATTCCTTGAGGAAGGCATCAAAGTCGGCGCGGCCCACGGTCTCCTCAATCAGACGGAGGAAAAAGTAGCCCTTGTTGTAAGGAATCGCAGTCAAGCCGTCGTCCGGGTTGCGGCCGGTGAGGTCCAGCTTGAGTTTGGTGTCGGCGGGATTGTCGGCGTAAATGGCCATCTCATCGGCGATGAGCTCCTGCTTGGTGAGTTGGGCGAGCATCTCTGAACGGTCGCGGCCGTACACAGCTTCCATGATGCGCTGCTCAAAGTACACGGTGAAGCCTTCGTTCAACCAGAAGTCGTCCCAGGTGGAGTTGGTTACCAGGTTGCCGCTCCAGCTGTGGGCCAGTTCGTGTGCCACCAGCGCCACCAGCGAACGGTCGCCGGCAATGATGGTAGGGGTAGCAAAGGTCAAACGCGGGTTTTCCATGCCACCAAAGGGGAAGGCGGCGGGCAGCACGAGCAAATCGTAGCGGTCCCACACGTAGCGGCCGTAGAGGCCTTCGGCGGCCACCAGCATGTCTTCCATCTCGGCAAACTCGTATTCCGAGGCGTCAATGAGTTCGGGCTGGGCGTAGACGCCGGTGCGCTCACCAATCTCGCGGAATTCAATGTCACCCACGGCGAGGGCCATCAGGTAAGAAGGAATGGGCTGCTCCATCACAAAGTGGTACACGCCGTCCGCCGATTTTTCGGTGGGGTTCTCGGCGCTCATCAGGGCCATCAGGTCCGAAGGCACCTTGACGGTGGCCTCGTAGGTGTAGCGGATGCCGGGGCTGTCTTGGCAGGGAATCCAGGTACGCGCCAGGATGGCTTGGGACTGCGAGAACATGAACGGCTTTTCGCCTTCGATCCAAAACAGGGCGCCTGCCTCGGCAGAGGTGTTGTACGTGATGGCGACTTGCTTGCTGTCCGCAGCAACAGGAATCTCCAAGGGCTGGCCCAAGAACTCACGGTTCGGGCCGATTTGGAATGCTACTGGAGCACCGTCCACTTCCACGTTTTGAATGTCGAGGTCGACGATGTCAAACAGAATGCGTCCGCTGTCGGCCACCACGTCGATGTTGTAGGTGGCGGTGGCTTGGATGATGCGGGTGTCCATGTTCACCTCGGCGTTCCAGTTGAGGTGCTTCACTACGGCCTCCTCGGGGATGGCGTAGGTGTGCTGGTCGCCGGCTTGTTTCATGGCCAGGATTTTTTGGGTGGATTTTTCGGTGCGCTCTGGAGTGGCAGAACCGTCGGTGGTGTCGCCTGCGGGAGCACCGCAAGCAACCAGCAGCAAAGCAAGGGCTGCTGGGAAAAGCAGTTTGGTCATGGGATCAATCTTGGGACGCTAAAAGTAGCGCGATTTCAGGGATTAGGGAGTGGTGCGCTTCAGGCCGCGTTGGATGAAGATCACCACCAGCACGCCCAGCGCACTTTTCACAACCAGGCTGGGCACCTTGGAATTGAGTTCGGCGTTGAATTGGCTCCACAGGTCCAAGCCAGCAGGCTTCCACACCACACTGGCCAACCAGCCGTATCCGACGACAAGGATGACCAAGTGGGCCAGCACCCACACCAAAACTTGCCCGGTCCACGTGTGTGTGTTTGGAAAGCGCACAGCATAGCCGGCAAGCAAGGCCGCCAGGGCAAAGCCAAAGTAGAAACCGCCTACCGGACCCAGGATGCGGTCAAATCCGCTTCCCCCGCCAGGAAAGACAGGAACGCCTAGTCCGCCCACTACGATGTAGAGCACCACGGCACCTAGCCCCACTTCCCAACCAAACAACGCTGCAGGCAGCAGCACCATGAGGGTTTGCAGAGTGAGGTCCACCTCGTCTTGCAAGGGGATGGAAATGCCGCCCAGCAGCGCGATACCCGCAGCACCCAACAGCACTTTGATCAGGAAATCAACCGCGCTGTTGGCCGTCAGCCGAATTCGGTCGTTGAACATGGATTACTCCTTGGGCGCAGCCGGACGCCACAGGAAGGGCGCGTTTTCGTCGGCGATGTAGAGGTTGTTCGCGCGGTCCACGTCGGCCATTTGGGCCTGCGGATCGATGAACACCGATTCGATGTCTGTCGCCGGACGGTCGAGGTTGATTTCGTAACGGAACTCCACCCATGGCCAATCCGGGAGTACGGTGAGGTTGTCGCTCTGCTTTTCGCCGCGCATCATCACCAGCGGGATGTGGTAAAGGGTGGTGGTGCCGTCGTTGAAGGTCACCAGCACGTCTTGGGGCATGGGCATGTCGCCCACACGCTCCAGAACGATGGAAGCATTGCCCGCGTCGCCGCGGATCTCGGCAATGCGGTAGTCGATCTGCTTGGTGGAGTGCTGGAAGTATTGGAAGTACCAATCGAGTTCCAAGCTGCTTTCCAGCTCCATCACGCGCTTGAAGTCGTTGGGGTTGGGGTGCTTGAATTTCCAGGCTTCAAAGAAGGCCTTGAGCGCGGCGTCGCGGGTTTCGGTGCCCATCACGTAGCCCAATTGTGCCAGCAGGGTCTCGCCTTTGGAGTAGGCGCCAACGCCGTATGCACGGTTGGTGTTGTAGTGGTCCGCGTGGGTGATGAGGGCTTCTTCCTTGCCGCTGAGGGCTTGGTTGATGTAGCTGCTGTAGGCGCGTCCGTGCGGGTCGCCTTGGTCCGGGTTCGGGAAGAGGCGGGCCATGGTTTCCGAGGTGGCAAACGAGGTAAAGCCCTCGTCCATCCACTCGTGCAGGCTCTCGTTGAATCCGAGTACGCCGTGGTACCAGCTGTGGGCACCCTCGTGTACGGTCACACCCACCAAGCTCGGCAGCGAGCGCTCACCAGTGATCAGGGTACACATCGGGTACTCCATACCGCCGTCACCGCCTTGGATGACCGAGTATTGCGGGTAGGGGTACTCGCCAAAGCGCTCGTTCATGTATTCAAAGGCCTTGACGGTGAACTCGGGGAGCTTTTCCCAGTTCTCGGCCAATTCGGCTTCGTCCTCGTAGATGAAGTGCATCACCGTGCCGTTGTCGAGCTTGGCAGTGGTGTGCTTGAAGTCCGGGTCAGCAGCCCACGCAAAGTCGTGCACGTCTTCGGCTTCGAACTTCCAAGTGAGTTTACCGTCCACTTCTTTGCGCTTCACTTGGCTCTCGTCGATGTAGCCGTGGCCGATCTCCTTGGGATTTTGCAACACACCGGTGCCGCCCACCAAGTAGTCCTTGTCGATGGTGATGTTCACGCAGAAATCGCCCCACACGCCGTAAAACTCACGGCCGATGTACGGGTTGGCGTGCCAGCCTTCGTAGTCGTACTCGCACATTTTGGGGTACCACTGGGTCATGGAAAATTCCACGCCCTCGGCATTGTTCCAGCCCGAGCGGCGGATTTGCAAAGGCACTTGCGCCTCCCAGATCATTTCAAAGGTGGCTTTGCCTCCGGCCTTGATGGGGGTAGGCAAGGTTACTTCCAGAATGGTGCCTTGGATCTTGAACTCGCAGGCCTTGCCGTTCATGGTGAGGGTTTGCGGACGGATATATCCGAACTCATCGGGCTGCAGGTTGTAAATGCGGTCGCCAACGCGGGGATCGGGATCCTCGATGGTGCGGCTGCGCACATCCATCATGCTGCCGGGCTGAAAGGCGTTGAAAAACAGGTGGTAGAACACCTGGTCCAGCTGCTCGGGGGAGTTGTTGCGGTACACCAGCTTTTGAGTACCGGTGTATTGGTGCTTGGGAGCGTCGACCACGATGTCCATTTCGTAGTCCACTTCTTGTTGCCAGCGTTCTTGTTGGGCGGTGGCAGTCAGGGTCAGCAGCGCGAGCAGGCCGCCGGTCAGCAAACGTTTCATACAGCAGATTTGGGAGCCTAAAAGTAGGGATTGGCGCCGGGTGCGAGGTGCGCGATTGTGTGAGAGGTCGTTAAAGTTGCGTGGAGGGGTGGATGTCAGTTGAATGTTAGGTCACGTGAAAGGGGAAGGGGGGCGAGCGCTTAATCGTGTATACCCGTTTATACTCGGGTAGAAACGGGTCGCTCCCGGCTCTGGGTTTCGAAAAACAAACCTTTGCTGAGGGGTGCTGCGTCCCCCCATGGGTGGGGCTACGCGCGCGCGAAGAGGGCACTTTGCCAGTGCCTCTTGACGTTCCTTTTCCACCCCCCGCCATTGTACCCACATGCACACCCCTCTGCCACTCCCACTCATCCTGCTCACAGCCACCTGCCTCACCTTGGCGGCCGCTTGCTTTCCCACAGATGCTCCTGAACCCCCAGAAGCCGCTTCGACATCACCTACCGAAACCGTCTCTGCCCAAGACACCCTTCCTGCCTACCAGAAAGCCTTTGCCGCCCATCCAGAACGGGTCGCCACCACTTGGCAGTTCCCGGTTGGACCGCCATCGGCCAAGGGCTACTACAACGCACAACCCTTTGGCGAAAACGACCACTTGGGCGACGATTGGAACGGCACCGGAGGAGGTAACTCGGACTTGGGAGACCCCGTGTATGCGGCCGCTTCAGGCTGGGTGGGGCAGAGCCTGGACCACGGAGGAGGCTGGGGCAAGGTGATCCGCGTGGTGCACCGGTTGCCCGCCACCGATTCGCTGGATTATGTGGAAACGCTGTACGCTCACCTGGACAGCATGCTGGTCAACCGCGGTGAGTGGGTAGAAGCCGGCCAGCAAATTGGCACCATTGGCAATGCGGACGGCGCCTATTGGGCACACCTTCACTTTGAACTGCGCAATGCGCCGCGCAGACCTCTGGGTGGGGGGTATGGCAGGCCCAATGGGTACTTGGACCCCACTGCTTGGATCAAGGCCAAGCAAGCCGACCGTTAGCGGCGTTTGAACACGCCAAACACGAATTCTTGAATGGTGTCAAACGGCGTGGGGTGCTCCACCACCTGGGTTTGCAACACCGTCCATTCTGGCGAGAACGCTTCTTGCATCGTGTCGGGGCTGTACTGCTGGATTTCAATGCCGCTGCATTTCAACGGACCGTTGGTAGAAAAGGTGCCAATAATGGCGTAGGATCCGGCGTGCGTCGCGGCCTGTTGCACCGATTTGTAAGCCGCTTGATCTTCAGGCGCACGCAGAAAATGAAAGGCGGCGCGGTCGTGCCAAACGGCGTAGGTGCGGGAAGGCTGAAAGGACGTGATGTCACTCGCAATCCATTGCACGTCAGAAGCGCGGTCTCCCATGCGCTGACGGGCCCGATCAAGCGCGGCTTCGGAAATGTCCAATACGGTAATGTCCGTGTACCCCAACTCCAACAAATGCTCTGCAAGGAAGCTGTCTCCGCCGCCTACGTCCAACAAGGGGGCGTCTTTGGGCACATTTAGCCCGGCAATCAAGTCCAACGAAGTGTGTGGATTGGGCTGGTACCAGCTGGTGTTTTCCAGCGGTTTGGTGGTGTAGATCTGCTCCCAATGGGCAGTGCGCGCTGCGGAATTCATGCCGCAAAGATGGGCAAAGCGATCGGTGGGGATGCAACTTGGGTTACGCGGAGATCAGAGGTCGCCGTAACCCACGAACTTGTAGGTGACGTCCACGCCCATCAAGTCTCCAAAGGCGTAGCTGAGGTCTTTGAAGCGGCGCTCAATCATGCCAATGTCGCGGGCAAATACCGCCCAGGCTTCTTCTTGGTCGATGAGGTTGAAGACACTACGCTGGTTCACGCGCACCACATCCTCAAACTGCAGTTGCAGGCTGATAACGTGTGATTCGGCGATGGCTCCGTAGGTGTAATCCCAAGTGTCGAGGTCATTGTAAGCGTTGCCGTCCCAGGTGCGCTCGGCGTTGATGGGGAAGACCATGTGGATGAACCTGCGGTTGCCTTCCACGCGTTCGGCGGTGGTGGAGGTGCGCTTTTGGGAATAGACCGCCGAGAGGGTCCAACCGTCCGAGAGGGTCGGTCGGGTGTAACGGTCGATTTTTAGGGCCAGTTGGCCTTCGCCGTCGATGAAGGTCTCGGTGAATTCTTCGCGCACGTAAAACTGGGTGTTGGTCTCTACGCCTGACTCGTAATAGGAACTGTCCACCTCATACTCGATGAAGGTACCGACCGTGTTGGGGAAGTAGTCGTACCCCAGATCCACGTCTTGCGGTTCTTCTTTTTTGCAGGCCGAAAGGGCCAGCGCCGCCAAGAGCAGCAGGCTAAAATTCTTCGGTTTCCACCAGTTCACCTTCCACATAGTGTTCAATGCGTATGCGTCGGCCGTTTTCGTTGTAGAAAGTGACCTCGCCGTCGAGTTTGCCGTCGAGGTAGTCGCCTTCTCGCTTGACCATACGGCCGATCAATCGTTCGCGGTATTCCAGCGGGATGCCGGGTGCATCTGAATCGATGGGTTCTCGGATCCATTCGCCCACATCGTAATATTCGACAAAGGGACCGTTGAGCACCCCTTCTTCGTAGCTGAGGCTGTCGCTGGGAATTCCGCTGTCAAAATAGTTCAGAAACCCGCCGTTGTGACGTTTTTCGGTCACCTTTTCTCCAGCTTTGTAGAGGGTGGAGATTTCCAGCGAGCCGTCAGCATGAAATTTCATCCAGGTACCGTCCTTGAGTCCCGCTTTGTAATTGCCGCGCACTTCACTCACCCCGCTGGGGTATTTGAGCTCGTATTTGCCATCCAGTTGGCCGGCGGCGTAATTGCCCTGGCTTTTGACTTTGCCGCGTTCGTAATACTCGGTAAAGGAGCCCTGTTGGAGGCTGTCAACAAAGGTCTCTTCCTTGTAGAGTTTGCCGCTGGGGTAGAAGGTTTGGCACGTGCCGTTGGGCAAGTCGCGCTTGAAATCTTGGGTGGAACGCAGGCGTCCAGCTTCGTCGTAGAATTTCCAGACCCCGGATTTTTGGCGGTTGAGGTAGAGCCCTTCGGCGCGCACAGTGCCGTCCAAATCGTATTTGCGTCCGGTGATGGAGGCTGGTGTTTCGCCGATGAGGTGGATTTCTCGCACCACGCCATCCTTGTCGTAATCGTACCAGTAAAACTCGGTGCCGGGCTTGGGTGCGCCGTTTTCAAATTCCCCTGAATAATAGATGTGGCCGTTTTCGAAGGTGCGGTAGTGCAGGCCGTCGGGCTTGGGACGCTCGCGGTTATTGATGTAATAATCGGTGCCGGCCTCCCCAACAGGGGGCCACGCGTGTTGCGCAGAGGCACACACAGAGAGCATCCAGACCAGGGCCAGGAGTGGGAAAGAGAAACGGGCGATTCGTTTTTCCATACGGCAAGTTGTACCGGCCCAAGTTGCAAATCCGAGGCCACGATTTGAAACCTCAACGTCAACGGTTTTCCACATGTTGCCAATGCGAACAAGATCAGCGGTTTCTACACCACTAGGCACTAGGAGTTTCGTAATTTCGCGCCCGGTTCGAGCCGGAAGTGTTCGGCCCTGAAAATTCTAAATCCACACCCCATGAAAGTGACGGTTGTTGGCGCCGGTAACGTAGGTGCCACCTGTGCAAACGTTCTGGCCACCCGCGAGGTGGTGAACGAAGTTGTTCTCCTCGACATCAAAGAAGGCTTCGCCGAAGGTAAAGCCCTCGACATTTGGGAAACTTCTCCCATCAACCTGTACGACACCCGCACCGTAGGTAGCACCAACGACTACAGCAAAACGGCCGACTCAGAAGTGGTGGTGATCACCTCGGGCCTCCCACGCAAGCCGGGGATGAGCCGCGACGATTTGATTTCGACCAACGCCGGCATCGTATCGAGCGTGACCGAGAACGTGCTCAAGCACTCGCCCAACGCCATCCTGATCATCGTATCCAACCCGTTGGACGTGATGACCTACTGCGCATACCTGAACGCCAAGGTGGACAGCAAGCGCGTGTTCGGTATGGCCGGTGTGTTGGACACCGCGCGTTACCGCTCGTTCCTCGCTGAGGAGCTGAACGTGTCTCCTAAGGACATCCAAGCTGTACTGATGGGTGGCCACGGCGACACCATGGTGCCGCTCCCACGCTACACCACTGTTGCAGGTATTCCAGTGACCGAGCTGATCGACAGCGACAAGCTGGACGCCATTGTAGAGCGCACCAAAAAGGGCGGCGGCGAGATCGTCAACCTGCTGGGCACCTCTGCTTGGTACGCACCAGGTGCAGCGGCTGCACAGATGGTAGAAGCTGTAGTGAAAGACCAAAAGCGCATCTTCCCTTGCTGCGCTTGGTTGGACGGCGAATACGGCATGAAGGGCATCTACTTGGGTGTTCCTGTAAAGCTCGGCAAAACCGGTATCGAAGAAATCATCGAACTGGACCTCAACGCCGACGAAAAGGCCCTGCTGGACACCTCCGCCGAGCACGTGCGTGAGGTGATGGCCATCTTGGACAAATAATTCCATTCCCATCATAGAAAAAGCCGCATCCCTAGGGTGCGGCTTTTTTATTGCTGTTCGGGGGCGTTCGCCAGTGGATATGCCGCAGGTGTATGTGTCCTGCCTAGAGTGCGCCTTGCTAGTCGGTGAAGGCCGCACGCAAAGGGTCAACCCCCAACTGCACCAAATACTGTCTGAATGAGGTGTGTGCCAACAAAGGCAAGTCCACGTGGGTGATGCTGTGGGCCTAGACGTCGAAGGCTGCAAAGGCCTGTTCTAAGTTTAACCCACCTAAGAAAATCAGGGTTGTTTCACCCAACGTGCGGTGTGCTGCGTTCCGTCGTGGATCCATCGAATGAGGTAGCAGCCGGCGGGCAATGCTTGGGTGTACATCGTGTGCCGCACCGAAGTGGGGAAGTCACGTGCCACAAGTCTTCCTTCGAGGGTGCGGATTTCAAGCAGGCCTCCAGCGCTGGGCGCAGGCAATGCCACGGTGAATTGATCGCTGCCAGGGTTGGGGTACGCCTGCATTTGGGCTTCAGGAATGCCGAGTTCTTGCAAGTTCACCAACACGTCACCGCCTTGGAAGTAGGAGAGGCCTCCTGCGCGGTTGCCCACCACGTAGTCCAAGGTGTCGTCTTGGTTGAAGTCGTACACCAATGGTGCAGCATAGGTCCCTTCCCAAATGTCAAAGAAGACCTCTTCCAAGGTGGTGAAGGTTGCCTCAAAATTGCCTTGCACGTTCCCAAAACGGTTGGTGTAGCCCACCTCGCTGCCGATGAGCAGTTCCCATTGGCCCTCAGGGTTGATGTACATGTGAGGCACACTGTAGCCGTTGATGCCTAAGAAGTTGCTGGCCACCACATCGCCGATGGTGTCAATCTGGTGCTCAAAACTGAAGACGGTGGCCGTGCCCACGTTCTCGATGTAGTTGACGTTGCCGTTTTTTTCGCCCACCAGCAGGTCCAAAAGGTCGTCTCCGTTGCAATCCCAGAGCTGGGGCGTGGAGAATTGCCCCACGTCCAGGTTGCCGCCGTCGGCTGCAGGGATGTTGGGAATTTCCAACGCAAAGTCGGCCTGAGCGCCGGTGGCGTTGTTGCGGAAGAAGTGCAGGATTCCCGTCTCTTCTCCGAGGATGAGGTCGAGGTCACCGTCGCCGTCCAGGTCCCCAAAGGCGGGGTAGACGCTCTCCAAGCCGTATTGCGGCAGGTTGAGCCAGTTGGCATCGATCAAGTCAAACGCCGGAGCATCGGCGGTACCCACGTTACGCAACAGCGCCAATTGGGAGGGTTGCTGGTCTACATCCTCGTTGTATTCCTTATTGGACACGACCAGGTCCATCAACCCGTCGCCGTTTTCGTCAAAAGCTACTGGGTAGGCTCCGCGCCCAAAGTCCAGCATTTCGTGTTGGAGAAAGGCGGTAGAAGTGAGGTCAAAGTCGGGCAAGTCGTCCTGGCCGTTGTTGGTGTAGAACCACACACTTTCGTTGTCTTCGGTGCCCACGATGTTGTTGGGAGACACCAGCAAGTCTTTGGTGCCATCGCCGGTCACATCCAAGTAATATCCGGCGGGGAACACACGCAAATCCACCGGTTCGGTGTCCATGAATGGAGCCGGGAAGTTGTCAAATGCAGTGGTGGCCGAGTCCTGTCCGTCGGGGCATTCGCCCATAAGCAGGGCCGTCATACTGGGATCGGTCACGTCGCTGAGCACCAAATCAAGCAGGCCGTTTTGGTCCAAGTCCAGTTGGAGGATGGCTCCCCCGGCGTGGCGGGAGCGGGTAGTGGCCTGCTCTCCAGTCAGGATGCGTGGATCGATCACGTTGAACGGACACTCAAAGTCGTTGCCAATGAAGATGGTAAAGTCCTCAGAAGCCTCGCCCAACTTGCCATAACAGCGGTTGGCGCAGATGTATTCTGGGGTGGAGCAATCGCCGTTTTCCACCGCCATGTTTTTGAAGAAGAAGATGGTGGTGGCCGCATCCGACCAGGTGAAAATGTCCAAGTCGCCATCACCCTCGTAGTCCACCACAGAAGGGACATCTACGCTGAGGCAGAACAGCGTTGCGTCAAAGGGTGAGCCGCTTAGGTTGTAGCTGGCTTGCACCAACTCATCGGCCAATTCAAAGGATAGGTTGCCCGGGGTGGAGGTGTTGCGGTACCAGGTCATGCCGTTGCTGGCCGCAGTGAGCAAGTCTTCTTTGCCGTCACAGTCCATGTCTTTGAGCAAAGCCCATTCGCTCATCTCCGGAAATGCCTCGAGCAAGGAGACGTCGTGGGTGTATTGCGGGTTGGATCCAGGCATCTGGCTGTTGAGCAGCACCATGGCGCGGTCGCCGATACGGTCAAACACAAACAGGTCCAAGGTGCCGTTGAGGTCCAAGTCGGCTTGGGACCATTGGGGCGAGTTGAGTCCGCCGGCCCACGCCAAGTCAAAGGTGAGGTCTCCTTCGGTGACCGGGATGTATGGATTTCGGTTGAGCTCCCATTGGCCATCCATGGGCACCGCACAAAACAGTAAAGCACCGATCAACAGGAAGGGGTATTTTCGCACAGAGTCAAGCAAACATCGCAGCATGGAAGACGTTTTGAAAGTCATCATTCCGGCCGTCGCCGTCATTGGCGTGGCCATCTTTTACTTTGATCGGGCAGTGCGCCAGATGCGTACGCAAGATACCCCAAATCCCGGGCTGGATCGGGAGAAAATCATGCTACCCTTGCAGGTTCAGGCCTACGAAAGGCTCACCCTTTTGTTGGAGCGCATCACACCGTCGCCCTTGGTCATGCGTGTGAACGACCAAAAAAGCAACTCCGCGCAATTGCAGCTCGCGCTATTGCGTGCCATCCGCGATGAGTTTGAGCACAATGTTTCGATGCAGATTTACGTCAGTGATGCCCTCTGGGCTCAAGTGGTGGCCGCACGCGACGAGTGCGCATCGGTGATCCAAACCGCAGCCCAGTTGGTGGACGCGACAGCACCTTCACTGCGCTTGTGTCAGCAGATTTTTGAGATCGAAAGCCAACGCGGCAACAAAGCCATCCGCATGGCCATGGCCAGCATCAAGGCTGAAATGAAGCAGCATTTGGTCTGATTACTTGCCCATGGCAAGAGGCAGTACCTGGTCGGTAGAGATCAAAATGCTCTTGCCCAGCTGCAGGTGCATGCGTGGCATTTCAACGCCGTTTACCAACAGAGGAGCGTTGTGGTCTTCGCCGAACAACAGGCGGCCGCCGTCTGCGGTAGACAGGTTCTCTACGTAATCAATTTTTTCAGATGGGTAGGCCTGCTCCACTACGTGGCGGGCAATGAATTTCTCGCGCAATGCGTCGTTTTCGGCTGCAAACAGTTCGTCGAGGGTGACTTTGGGCAAGGCGTTCATGGCCTTGTTTGTGGGCGCAAAAATGGTCATCGACTCGCCGTGCAAACGCTTGGCGTAGTGGGTGGTGGAAAGCACTTTGAACAAAGTCGAGTAATCCGGATGGGTTTCGATGTACTTGTACGGAGAGGTGATGTTTACCTCTGATTTGAGGCGATCCAAGGCCTCTTGGGTTTGTTGTTGTGCGCGGGCCACAGCACCACCTTGGGTCACTTTTTGACCGTTGTTGGAGTCGGCTTCAGGAGCGGTGCTCGACTGAGCAGGGGCCGATGCATCGGGAGTCGGAGCTGGAGTTTCCTCCGCAGGTGAACAAGCAGTGAGGGCCAGGGCAAAGCCGGCCGCGAGTAGGTAGTGAGCGCGCATGGGTCGTAATTTTGGAAGCGTGAAGATAGCAGATTCCTACCGGAAGAAATGCCTGATTTGGGGCACTGGCCTTGCCGGCAGTGCTGTGGTGCTTGGAGCCCTGGGCGCCCACGCGCTCAAACAGGTCCTTACCGCAGCGCAAATGGGCAGTTTTGAAACTGCAGTGCGCTTTCAATTCTTGCACGCCTTGGCGCTGTTGGTATTGGGCGCATTACCGCAGCATTGGCAACCGCATGCGGGCGTGCGAAAACTCCTGGCGTGGGGCGCGGTCTGCTTTGCCTTTAGCATATACCTATTGTTGGCCTTGCCAGAAGGCCACGGACTCCGGAGTGTTGCCGGTCCCATTACCCCGGTGGGAGGTGTTTTGTTAATTCTAGGATGGGGGTGGTGGATGCTATCCACAATCCGCACAAAAGGTGTGCGCTAGACACTTAGCCCGCCCTGTGCGAGGTGCGGAGGGTTTTGGCTTGGAAGCCCCGGTTGGCGCGGCTTCTGTAGTTGAAAGATTATAGCCAGAAGAGGGCCAAATCCCACAAACGGGGCAAGGTAAACGGCTACCTTTGCAGGTAAGTATTCACCAAACCCAACCGTATGAACAACTTCGGGAATCGCGCAATGAACGCAGATCTGAAGTCCATCGGCCTCGACCGTGTCGCCAACGCTTACTGGAACCTGACCCCTTCAGAGTTGGTGGAGGAAAGCATCATCCTCGGACAAGGCACCCTCACTTCTACCGGCGCCCTCGCCATCGACACCGGCGAGTTCACCGGCCGCTCACCCCAAGACCGTTTCATCGTCCTCGACGACATCACCCGCAACACCGTTTGGTGGGGTGACATCAATAAACCTTTCGATTCCGACGCTTTCGATCGCCTGTACGACCGCATGGCTGCCTACCTGACTGGCCGCGATGTATACGTACGCGACGCTTTTGCTTGCGCTGACATGGCGCACCGCATGCCGCTGCGTGTGGTGACCGAGTACCCGTGGAGCAACCAGTTCGCCTCCAACATGTTTATCCGCCCCAACAGTGCGGAGATTCCCGTGTTTGAGCCCGATTGGCATGTCATCTGCGCGCCAGGTTTCCACGCCGTTCCCGAAATCGACGGCACCCGTCAGCACAACTTTGCAGTGATCAACTTCACCCGCAAGACCATTCTGATTGGCGGCACGGGCTACACCGGTGAAATCAAAAAAGGCATCTTCTCGGTACTCAACTACATCCTGCCCCAAGAGCGCGATGTATTGAGCATGCACTGCAGCGCCAACATTGGCGAAGACGGCGACACCGCTGTGTTCTTTGGCCTCTCAGGTACGGGTAAAACCACCCTCTCTTCGGATCCCAACCGCCGCCTGATCGGCGACGACGAGCACGCTTGGAGCGACGACGCAGTCTTCAACTTCGAAGGCGGCTGCTACGCCAAGACCATCGATCTCTCCCGCGAAAAGGAGCCGCAGATTTGGGACGCCATCCGCTTTGGCGCCATCCTGGAGAACATCGGATTCCAAGAAGACGGGTGCACCCCCAACTTCGAGGACGACTCCAAGACCCAGAACACCCGCGTGTCTTATCCAATCGATCACATCGATAACATTGTGACCCCGTCGCGCGGGGGCATCCCTCAGAACATCTTCTTCTTGACCTGCGATGCGTTTGGCGTTCTGCCTCCGATCTCACGTTTGGACGAAGGCCAGGCCATGTACCACTTTATCAGCGGTTACACTGCCAAGGTGGCCGGTACCGAGGCGGGCATCACC
This sequence comes from Luminiphilus sp., assembly GCA_964221845.1. GTDB lineage: Bacteria > Bacteroidota > Bacteroidia > Flavobacteriales_D > Sanyastnellaceae > CAXPZW01. The sequence goes on from CAXPZW010000024.1 coordinate 26,093, forward strand.
GAGCCGCAAACGGCGTTCTCGGCGTGCTTCGGAGCTCCATTCCTGCCATTGCACCCCACCCAGTACGCAGAAATGCTCGGACGCAAAATGAAGGAAAGCGGTGCCAAAGTGTGGTTGGTGAACACCGGCTGGAGCGGCGGCGCGTACGGAGAAGGCAAGCGCATGAAGCTGGGCTATACCCGTGCCATGATTACCGCAGCGCTCCAAGGCCAATTGGACAACGTGGAGTACACCACCCATGACGTCTTTGGTTTGGCCATGCCAAACAGCTGTCCGGAAGTGTCCGACAACCTGCTGAACCCACGCAACACTTGGACTGACAAGGATGCCTACGACCGCAAGGCCGCAGAGCTTGCCCAGAAATTCAACGATAACTTCAAAACGTTCGAAGCCCAGGCGAGCGAAGCCATTTTGGCTGCCGCTCCCAAAGTGCAAGTGAACGTTTGATCTTACCCTAGACCCAACATGCAGCGCCTCGGAATTCGTTTCGGGGCGTTTTTGCTTTTACGATATTCCTCAAGCGCTGCAGGAGCGTTGCGATACAAGCACATCCTGGAAGGCCACGATTGGGGGATAGTGCAATCTCAGTCGATCCCCTTGCTGCATACACCCGTTTGGGGATGGTTGGAGGCACCTTCCGCGTTTAACGCATCACGCGGTGCATACTCTTAACATCACCGTCATCGAACCTTAGGGTAGTGGTCGGATGTAAGTAGCTTACCCGAAGCACCTTGCACCAAAACCACTGGTAATGAAACACGTGCTCCCGCTCCGTGAATGCAGCTCTTCCGCGCACGTTGAGCGATTGCTTCCTGCGGTTCCTGCCGCCCTGCTGCACCTCGAAATCGAATTGCTGTACGACTGCAAGCTGTTTGCCCAAGGCGACTTTGATTGCTACATGGCAGAAGCTGCTCGCATGCCCAACCTGCTGCGTGAGATTGCCCGCCTGCGCGAGCAAACCTTCCGCGAAGTGGGAGAGGGTACCGGCAAGTCGAGTGATACCGATGCGTACGATGCGTACTACCACCATTTGTTTTTGTGGGACCGCACCACGCGCCGCGTGGTGGGCGCCTACCGCATAGGCATGGGCGCGCAAATCATGCGCGATCACGGGCGCAAGGGATTCTACACCAATACCTTGTTTTCCATGGACCGCAAGCTGTCACCTGTGCTTGAGCAAAGTGTGGAGCTGGGCCGGTCTTTCATCCGAAAGGCGTATCAGAAACACCGATTGCCACTGTTTATGCTTTGGCAAGGCATTTTGACCGTATTGGTCAGTGATGAAAACCGCCGGTACGTATTGGGCCCGGTGAGTATCAGCAGTCACTACCAGGAACTCAGCAAAAAGCTGATGGTGGAATTTGTCCGTCGCAATTACTTCAACCACACGCTCGCGGCTCTTGTCAAGGCCAAGCACCCGTATGAAGTGGAGTACGACAACCCCGATGACGCTTTACTGCTCCACGCCTCGCAGGACGACTTGCGCCAATTGGACAAAATCATTGCTGAAATAGAGCCGTCTTCGTACACGGTACCGGTGTTGCTTAAGAAGTACCTGCAACAAAACGCGCGCATCATCGGATTCAACCTCGATCCCAACTTCAGCAATGCGCTGGACGGGTTGATGATCTTGGACCTGAACGACATCCCCCTCAAAACCATTCACAACCTTCAACGCGGCTTGGCGCAGCCCGCAACAACGTGATGAAGGATTTGATTCGCTAGGAAACGCTGCCCAAGGGCGGCGTTTTTTTTGCCGTGACCAGCGACCTTCTCAAAAAAGAGGGCACGAAAAAAGCCGGCGAAAGGCCGGCTTTTTTCGGTGGTTTTGGTATGCGAAGACTAGAAGGGATATGCCTCCCCCACGTCTTCTTTCTCGATGATGCGGTATTGGATGCCCAGTGAGTAAGTGGCTCCCATGGTGGCGCTGGTCCAGTCGTAGAGCACGTCCTTGTACTCGTAGGTACGACGGATGGGAGCGTTGAGGATGTTGCGGCACTTGACTTGTACCCCAAATCGCTCGCCCAGTGATTTACGCACGGTCAAGTCCAGCATGGGACGAGGCTGCTCGTAGATGTCGGGGGTGAGCCCTTTGGTCACCAGGATCAGCTTTTGCCCTTGCACATTGTAGGCGATGGTGGCGTTCAACCCAATGCTGTCGTTGTTGTAGGTCAACAAACCGTTGATGATGTATGGGGACTGGCCAAACATCGGACGGATGTTCGAGTGGTCAGGATCGCCGACCAACAGCTGCTCGTATTCGCTCTCGGGGATTTCGGTTTCGGATTTGATCCACGAGATGTTGGCACCTACGCTCCAGTTGTCCCAGCCGTTGATGACCGTGTAGTCCTTGTTGATGGCGCCCAGGCTCTGGCGGACTTCGAACTCGATGCCGTACACACGTGAGAACCCTACGTTGTCCCAGGTGATTTCAATGTTGTTGGCCTCGGTCACGATCTGTTGCTCGATGGCCCCGCGGAACTTCTTGTAGAACGCTGAGAACGAGTAGATCTGACCAAATCCAGGGAAGCGCTCCAGGCGGAAATCAAAGTTCTCAATGCGGGTCTCGGCCAGGTCGGGGTTGCCTTTGAGTACCTCCAGGGTCTCAAAGTCAAAGCCGCGCAGTGGTGATTTCTCACGGAACACAGGGCGGGCGATGGACTTGCTGTAGCTCAAACGCAGGTTGGTGGTTTTGAGCAGGTCGGTCATTTTGTCCAGGCGGTAGATCAGGTTGACGCTGGGCAGTACATCGTATTCGTCCAAGGTGCCGCGCAGCAGGTTGCGCTCCTGCTCGGTGATGCCAGGATCGTTGTACTTCTCAGAGATGATTTCCATGTCGGCCTTCTCGGTGCGCACACCCCCCGTCAAGCGCAGGCGTTCGGTGAGCGAGAGGTCGCCACCCATGTAGAGGGCAAACACATCCAAGGTGCCTTCGTTGGTGTTGGTGGGGTCGGTACCGTCGAAAGTTTGCAGGTAGCCGTCATTGCTCAGTACAAAGTTCTCAGGGGCAAAGTAGGTGTCAAGATCTCCTTGGTACTGGTAGCCGTTGTTTTCGCGGAAGTCAAACACGCGTTCGGTAGCTGAACGCTGTCGGTTGGTGTATTGCATGCCAAGGTACAGGCGGTTGTCGTCATTGAGTTCCGAGGCAATGGGGAGCTCAAGCTCGATGCGGTTGTCCCAAATCTGCTCTTCCAAGGTGCGGAAGAATCGGGTGGGAGAAGGGTAGATGCTGGACTCAATCGAGTACATCGTATCGGTGTTGAAGACCACGTTGTTGGGGTCGATCACCAGGTCATCGAATTCCTCGGCAATGTATTCGTTCAGCGCTTCGACGTTTTCGGGAGAGGTGTCGCTCACATCGAAGTCATCCGGCAGAATGCCTTCGTCCTCGAGGTATTCAATGGCTTCTTGAACATCGGCAGTAATGTCGGTGCCTTCGGCGCTGAAGTATTGGTTGGAGGCGTTTTCCCAGTAGTTGGTCGAGAACAGCTTCAGGTCGGGCACGTTCTGCTTCCCGCGAGAGAACGACGAAATCCAGGAGATTTTGGTTTTGCCATCGCTGAAGAGGTGGTCGCCTTGCAATTGGAAGATGTTCATGGTGCGCTCGCTGTAACGCTGCAGGTACTGAAGCTGGAATTCTTCGTGGTCCTTGGGGTTGATGCCGTCCAGGCTACGCGAGACGTTTTGGCCGTTCACGTTGGGCATGGCCATGAATTTGATGCTGTTCTGGTTGTTCAGCTTGTAGGCCAAGTTGATCAGGGCGTTCCAATAAATGCTCTCGGTGCCACGGACCTCGGTGAATTCCTTCTGGATGTTGAGCGAGTCTTGCAACAGGTTGTTGCCAGCAAAGTAGCGGTTGTATTGGCCGTCGTCGTAGTAGCGGTAGCTGCGCTTGTATTGCAGGCCAAAGATGTACCCCAGGGTACGGCCGAAGAGCTTGGTTTGGTCTCCAAACGAAAGGCTGTGGCCCATGTCCGGACCCGCGGTCAGGCGTTGGGGCGCCCAGGTGTTCGAAAAGGCTTGACCGGCCGAAATCAGGTCTTCATTGGCGTACACGCGCGCACCTTCTACGTAGTTGTCGCTGAGCTCAATGAAGTTGGCGCCGTTGGGGATGTCCACCAATTCCAGCACGTCGTCCACCGAAGGGCCGCTGCCGGTGCCGATGGTGGCCGGATCGATGCCTTGGTCGATGATTTGCTGCAAGTAGTCTTCTTCGTTGAGCACCCCGGCGTACTCAATCACGGTAGCCCACGGAGCCGAGGCCAACGCAGGCCAATTTTCGGTAGTGGGGATGCCGTCGGGTTGATCGCGCAGGCCGTTGTCGTACCCCAGCCAGTCGGTGTCCGAGCGGTAGGTGCTCAGGATGTCTTGGAAGGTCGATTGCGTGTTGTAGCCCAAGCTCAACGAGTAGCTCAGGTTGAAGGTGTTGGGGTAGTCTCGGGTCTCCACCGAAATGAAGGCACCCGCCCAATCAGAAGGGTAGCGGGGCGAAGCGGTTTTGATCACCAGCAGGTTGTCCACCAATCCGGTAGGGAAGATGTCCATTTCAACCGTGTTGCGTCGGGGATCCAAGGCTGGAATGGACGCGCCGTTGAGGTTGGTCTTGAGGTAGCGGTCACTCAGTCCACGCACAAAAATGAAATCGCCCACGGTCGATACCCCGGGCACGCGTTGGAACGCTCCTGTAGCATCCGAATCGCCGGTTTTGAGGATTTGTTCGCGGGTGATGAAGTCCATGGACTCCGCCTTTTTGGTCTTGACCTGGGTCATGCGGGAGGTGCTGTTGTTCACAATACGCGCCTCTACCACTGCTTCACCTACAATCAGCTCATCGGACACCATGTTGATGTTGATGATTTTGGTGTCACCGTCAGCCAAGGTCACCTCACGGGTGAAGTCTTTGAGCCCCACCGAAGTGCAGTAAATGGTATACGTGCCAGCGGGAAATCCGTCGATTTCGTAGTTGCCATCAAAGTCGGACTGGCCGGCGTAGTTGGTGCCTTGGAGGGCTACGTTGGCAAAGGGGAGGGGATCGCCGTTGGAGGCATCCGATACTTTACCCCGGATGGTGGCTTGGGAGAATGCAGCCAGCGAGAACAGCATCACCACAGCTGCAAATATGAAGCGTGTCATGGTACAAGGTTTGATCCTTGCAAAAGTCCTGCGGGCAAGCCGTGTAGACGTCAGGTAGGGTTTACCAGAATCTTAATTCGGAAAAAGGATTTGTTCCCTGCGTGTTAGTTGATCGTCAACAAGCGATGTTTCCTTAGAGTTACTCACACGAAAGCCGCACAAAATCCACTTCGAGGGGTTTGCCGGGCGCTACCCAAAATGCCGGAGGATCCGTATGCACGTAAATCAGCCCCGCGAACGAGTGGTCGTTGCTGATGACGTTCCAGGTGTCTTGGGAACGCTGGGCCAAAGTGCGCTGAAAAAAGTCCACATCGGCCGGGGTCTTGAGCCCTTCCAGCGAGGCTTGCAACACGGGGAAACGCGCACAGGGATACCCGTCGGCAAGCAGGGCCGCATTTTCGGCGGCCACCTGTTTGTATGCGGGACTGTAGTTGGCGCAGGACAGGGGATGATTGGTGTGCAAAAACTGCCCTTTGCGATCGGTGGATACGCAAGCCACCACTTCCCGAGCGGAGCATTCCCAGCTGCTTGCGCCGTGGGGGCTGGCCGGCAAGTAGTGTTGGCCCGATGCGTGGTGCACCGATCGTACAAAAGTTTCTGCGCTTTGCAGGTCGGTCTGGGCCAGTGCGCCACGGACCACTTCGGTAACGGGCAACCCCTGGTTAGACCAGTCGAGTTGAAGCAACGAATTCACATTGATGGAAACGCAACCGGTGGTCATCCCGGTGGTGCCCAAGTGCCCGGGAAATCCAATGACGGTGGAGATCCGGCCGTCCGGCAGGTGTTGGCGAAGGCGGTTTGAAAACCGTGGTAAAACGGGGTTACATCCAAATTTTGTGCGCTGGTGGCGTGCCCTTCAGGATGCACCACGGCCAAAGAAGAACAGTGGTGCTCCTGGGCCATGTTGTAGCACCAGTACTCGTCGGTGAGTTGGTGCATGAGCAAGTCGCGGAAAGCAGCCCCACTGCCCTCGGGATGCCCTTGAGTTCTTCCAGCAATTCAGGCGTCCAGCGGCGCATGGAAGCTTCGTAGCCGGCGCCGTTCAAAAACGTGGTGATGAATGAATCTGGATGTTGGTCTGTGGTAGCCAGGATGTCTGCGCGCACCGCTTCCAACATGGCTGCGATCTCAGTGCGCAGCAACGTGCCGTGCTGGTGGCCACGCTGGTAAGGTGTGCCGTACACGTCCACCACTTGGAGCAAGCTGTCTGCCGTCTAAGTGCGTTTGGCTTGGTCGGTGTTGTTGTTGGGCGCAGGGCTAGAAGCAGTGCTCCGCCTACAAGCAATAGGGTCCAGCGAATCATGCAAGGAAGGTACGCCGGATTGCTTGCAAAAGAAAGGGGCGCCCGTTTGGGCGCCCCTTGTGCGTTCAAAGTCAGTGCTGCCAATTAGGGGCAGGTGGTACCGAAGGCACCCAGCAGTTGCAGGATGTCTGAAGTACCGATTGAGCCGTCGCCGTTGAGGTCTTCCGGACAATCGTTGGCCACGCCGAAGCCGGTGCAAGAACCGTCGTCCACGTTGGCTGCCATGTCGTAGTTGTCAGCAGCATCGTAGGTACAGCCGAACACCACTGAAGTGGCACACGAACCGTCGTCGATGTCAGCGTATGGATCGAACTCCAGGAATTCAGGATCAGTACAACCTGGGCACGCGGTGCACAGCTCGAAACATACCAGACCTACAGTCATGTCCATGGTAACGGTCACCGTACGGTTGAAACCGCCACCAGCGCTTGGTACACCACACTCGGCAGGTACGAACTCAGCAGCAGTACCGTTCACGAACTGGTACTCAGCAGAACCGGTACAAACCGTCGCGCTGTAGATCTGACCTGAAGCGGTCAGCGGGTAGTCGGTGAAGGTCACTTGGTCGGCCTCGAAGATGCGAACCGATACGCCTGAGCCTGATACAGTCTCTTGCGCCATGTTCACCTGGAAGGTCACCAGGTAGTCACACTCGCCGTTGTCGATGGTCGCGGTAGCGTCGTAGTTGCACGCAGCAGCGTCGGTACAACCGGCGCAGGTGGTGAACTCACATGAACCGTCATCTACAGTGGCAGTAGCGTCGTAGTTACAAGCAGTGGCGTCAGTACAGCCGTTCACAACTTGACCAGCACAAGAGCAGTCGCCCTGGAGCACGTCACCAGTGGTGAGCGGGTCGTTGTCATCACAGGCATCACCTGGGTACTCACATGAACCGTCTTCTTGGGTTGCAGTAGCGTCGTAGTTACAAGCGGTAGCATCGGTACAACCGGTCACTGCGAACAGCTCTAGGGTGTTGGCTACGTAAGTCCAACCGGTCATCCAGTTGGTGCCAGTTACAGGATCAATACAGCCTTTGTAGCCTGCGCCACTGGTGGTGGTTACATCAGCCGATGGGGTGATGTCCAGTTTATCCAGGGCCAAGGTGCCTGCCAGGTTCAGTGCGTAGTTGTAATCCAAACCTGGGTCTGCGATGTCGTTGCCGTTGGCACCGAATACAGTCTCCACAAATGCTTGACCGTTGGCGTCAGAACCGTCGTAGTCGATCACGTCAGCAATGGCGTTTGAGCCGATCGCCCACCAGCAGTTGTCCACCAGGGTGAGGTCGCCAGCTACCAAGCCGTCGTATGCATCGTAGGTGTCTTTGTCTTCGATTTCAACACCTTCGCCCCAGTTCAGGAAGATCGACGCAGTGGTGGTGCCGTTGGCACCGTTGCGGTAGATCAAACCGTTGTTGGTTCCTTCACCGATAGAGGTTTGGTTGGCAATGGTTGGGTCAGATACTGGCGTACCGTCGGTATCACCTTCTTCGAGGTCATCACCGTCGTACTCACCACCACGGTCACCGGTTTGGTTGTCTTGATCTTGGATCACGAACCAGAACTGGTTGTTGGTTGAGGTCCAACCTTGATCGTAGTCAAACTGATCGTCATCACAGAAGGCGACAGCCGCGTGCTGGATACCAACGGTACCACCGAACATCTCGATGCCGTCGTCAGCGTTAGAAACTACCTCTACGTAGTCGATGGTGGTTCCTGAACCAACGCCACCCAGGGTGAGACCGTTGATTTCGTTGGCAGCAGCCAGGGTAGTACCACCGTGACGGATCGAGCAGTAGGTGAACAGACCTGAGTCATCAGCTGAGTTGCTACCGCCGTACTTGGCGCGGTCGTTGTCGGCAGGAACGCCTTCAATCTGACCTTCACCGCCGGCGAGGTTGATTGGAGCGTCACCGAGGATGATCACACCACCCCATTGACCTTGGGTGTAAGCAGGAGTAGAGCCGTCGAGTGGATCGGCCTGGAAGGTGAAGGTAATCGGGCAGGTAGATGAACCGTTTGCGAAGATTTGACCGCCGCGAGCAACGATCAGGGCAGAAGCAGAAGCACCTGAACCAGGAGCACCTTTCACAACAGTACCTTCATCGATGGTCAGGGCTTGGCCTGAGTTCACGAATACGTAACCGTCAAGGATGTAGGTGTTGTCACACGTCCAAGTGGTGGTACCTGTACCTGAACCAGCGTCGGTGATGGTCACCTCAGTACGGGCAGAGAGTGGAGGACATCCACAGTCAGCACCGGTGTTGGTGGTGTCGGTACCTGAACAGTTGCAGTCGCCGTCGAGAACATCGCCGGTGGTGTTGTCGTTGCCGTCGTCACAAGCGTCACCTGGGAAGGTACACAGTGCGTTGTCAGAAACGTCAGCGTCTGGGTTGTAGTTACATGCAGTAGCATCGGTACAACCGGTTACCGAGAAGAAGCCGCGGCCTTCGATGAAGGTCCAGCCTACCATCCAGTTGTCAGCAGCAGGGTCGAATGCACCTTTGTAAGCCGCTGCATCGAATGGAGCCATTGGTGCAGTAGCGGTGAAGTTCTGTGAAGGAACTGGGTTACAGGTAGCAGTTACTACAATGCCTGAACCGTCTACGGTGTAAGCATCGTCAATACCGGTGTCTACAGTGCCGTTGCCTGAAGCAGCGAACCATGCATCCAGGTTTGACTGGCCTGAAGCGTCCGAACCGTCGTAATCGATGGTTTGGCCTGAGATGTTGAAGAAGCAGTTGTCGTTCAGCTGCAGCTCGCCGTTGGCAGGAGTCGCTACGTCTACGAAGTCGTAAGCGTCAACCGCGTCCTTGTCTTCGATCTCAACACCTTCGCCGAAGTTGCTGAAGATCGAGTTCGAGATTTTACCAGCAGAACCGTTTCGAAGAATCGCACCGTTGTTGGTACCCTCACCAATGAAGGTCGCGTTCCATACAGTTGGGTTCGATACTGGCGTACCATCGGTATCGCCTTCTTCGATGTCGTTACCGTCGAGCTCACCACCGCGGTCACCTGAACCACCGGTTTGGTCTTGGAGTACGAACCAGAATTGGTTGTTGCCGTTGTACCCTTGATCCCAGTCAAACGAGTCATCGTCCGCGAAACCAACAGCAGCGTAGTTGACAGATACAGAACCACCGAAGAACTCGATGCCGTCATCGGCGTTCGAGATCACCTCGATGTGGTCGATTTGGGTACCCGAACCAACACCACCAAGGGTCAGACCGTTGATCTCGTTGGCAGCAGCGAGCTGCGTACCACCGTGGCGGATCGAGCAGTAGGTCATGATGCCTGAGTTGTCGAGTGGGTTTGAACCGCCGTACTTGGCGCGGTCGTTGGTTGCAGGAACACCTTCGATTTGACCTTCACCGCCGGCAAGGTTGATCGGAGCGTCACCAAGTACAACCACACCACCCCACTGGCCGCGGGTGTTGAATGGCGTAGAACCGTCGAGTGGATCCGCCTCGAAGGTGAATATGATCGGACAGTCAGCAGCACCTTGTGCGTCAATGGCACCACCTCGGGCTACGATCAGTGCAGAAGCAGAAGCGCCTGAACCAGGACCGCCTTTTACAACAGTACCGGCGTCGATGGTCAGTACTTGACCGTCGTTCACGAAGCAGTAGCCTTGGAGGATGTAAGTGTTGTCACAGGTCCAGGTTGAAGTACCTACACCTGAACCGTTGTCTACGATGGTTACCTCGGTACGGTCCGCCAGTGGAGGACAGTCACAGCCCGCACCGGTGTTCAGGATCTCACCTGCACAGCCACAGTCAGCGGTGTAAACGTCGTTTGAAGTAGCCGCGTCGCCGTCGTCGCAAGTATCACCTGGGTAGGCACACAGGCTGTTGTCAAACGAATCAGCAGAAGGATCGTAGTTGCAAGCAGCAAAGTCACCACAACCGGTAACACCGATGATGTTACGCTCGTCGAGGAATGACCAGTTGTTTACCCATACCTCAGCGCCAGGAGCGAATGCACCTTTGTAGAGGGCAGCGTCAAAGAAGGCATCAGCAGCAGCCAATACAGTACCTGGGTTGGTTGGGATCACGTCGAGTTGATCCACTGCAATCAGGTCGGTGCCGTTCAGGGCGTAGGTGTAGTCAATGCCAGGATCAGCAGAAGCGTTGCCTTGTGCAGCGAACCACGCGTCGAGGTCGGTTTGACCGTTTGCCAATGAACCGTCGTAATCGATGTCCATGCCTGAGATGTTCCAGAAACAGTTGTTGATCAACTGCAGGTCACCATTTGAAGGGGTACCGAAGTCGATGTTGTCCCAAGCATCAAAGGTGTCTTTGTCTTCGATTTCAATACCCTCACCGAAGTTGGCGAAGATCGAGTTGGCGATGGTACCGGCAGAACCGTTACGCAGAATCGCGCCGTTGTTGGTGCCTTCACCAATGAAGGTCATGTTGTATACCACTGGGTTCGATACGGGAACACCGTCGGTGTCACCTTCTTCGAGGTCGTCACCGTCGAGCTCACCGCCGCGGTCACCACCCGTGTTGGTTTGGTCCTGGATGGCTACCCAGTACTGGCCACGGCCAGAGTAACCTTGATCCCAGTCAAACGAGTCATCGTCAGCACCGAATACAGAAGCGTAGCGAACATCTACAGTACCACCGAAGAACTCGATGCCGTCGTCTGAGTTGGAAACCACCTCGATGTACTCGATGGTAGTACCACGACCCACACCCGCCAGGGTAATACCGTTGATTTCGTTTGCCGCAGCCAGGGTAGTACCACCGTGACGTACAGATACGTAGCGGATCACACCTGAGTTGTCTTGCTCATCGGTACCACCGTAAGCAGCGCGGTCGTTGGTAGCAGGGATACCTTCTACTTGACCTTCACCACCGGCGAGGTTGATAGGAGCATCACCCAGTACGAGGAAACCACCCCACTGACCGAAGGTGTAAGCTGGTGTAGAACCGTCCAATGGATCGGCCTGGAAGGTCATGATGATTGGGCAATCGGCAGAACCGTTGGCATTGATCTGACCACCACGTGCAACGATCAGGGCAGCAGCAGCAGCACCTGAACCAGGCGCACCTTTGATGACAGTACCTGGCTCTACAGTCAGGATGTCGCCGTTGTTTACAAATACAGGACCGGTGAGGATGTAGGTGTTGTCACACGTCCAAGTGGTGGTACCTGTACCCGCACCTGAATCAGAGATGTTCACCTCAGTACGCGAAGCGATCGGAGGACAGCCACATGCAGCGCCGTCAGAAGCAGCAGTTGATGAAGAACCGCTCAAGCCAGTGTCGGCGATAAAGCCGCGCTCGTCGAGGAAGGTCCATTCGCTCAACCAGATGTCTTGACCTGCACCAAACGCACCTTTGTAAGCAGCGCCAGTGAAGAATGAACCAACAGCAGAGTTGGCAGCCAAGTCGGTTGCTGGGCGCACACCCACAGGGTCGGTAGCCACCAGGCCTGAAACGTTCACGGCGTAAGCATCGTCCAAACCAGGATCGGTGGTGCCGTCGTTGCCTTGTGCGGCAAACCATGCGTCGAGGTTGGCTTGGCCAGTACCGAGCGCACCGTCGTAGTCAATGTCCATGCCCGAGATGTTCCAGAAGCAGTTGTCGATCAACTGGAGGTCACCGTTGGCTGGGGTAGCGAAGTCGATGTTGTCGTAAGCGTCAAAGGCGTCGGTGTCTTCAATCTCGATGCCCTCACCGAAGTTGGTGAAGATCGAGTTGGCGATGGTACCGGCAGAACCGTTGCGCAGGATGGCGCCGTTGTTGGTGCCTTCACCAATGAAGGTGGCGTTGTATACGGTAGGGTTAGAAACAGGAGTACCGTCGGTGTCGCCTTCTTCGATGTCGTCACCGTCGAGCTCACCGCCGCGGTCACCCAAGGTGCTTGGCTGGTCTTGGAGCACGAACCAGAATTGGCCGTTGCCGTTGTAGCCTTGATCCCAGTCAAACGAGTCATCACCACAGAAAGCAACTGCAGCGTGCTTCACGTCCACCGAACCACCGAAGAACTCGATGCCGTCGTCGTCGTTTGAAATCACTTCTACGTAGTCAACCAGGGTTGAGCTACCTACACCCGCAAAGGTGATGCCGTTGATTTCGTTGGCAGCAGCAAGCTGGGTACCGCCGTGACGTACAGAAACGAAACGCAGGATACCTGAGTTGTCGCTGGCGTTCGAACCGCCGTACTTGGCGCGGTCGTTGTCGGCAGGAATACCCTCTGCTTGACCTTCACCACCGGCGAGGTTTACAGGAGCATCACCGAGCACAAGCAGACCACCCCACTGACCGCGCGTGTCGTAAGACACAGTGCCGTCGAGTGGATCAGCAGCGTAGGTGAAGATGATGGGACAGTCAACAGTACCGTCGGCGATGATTTGTCCGCCGCGGGCAACGATGAGAGCAGAAGCGCTCGCGCCCGAACCAGGGTTACCTTTGATAACAGTACCGGGTTCGATGGTCAGCACTTGGCCACTGTTTACAAAAACGTAGCCGTCGAGGAAGTAGGTGTTGTCACAAGTCCAGGTGGTGGTACCTGTACCTGAACCCGAGTCAGTGATGGTCACAGCAGTACGCGACGCGAGGTCGGGACAGCTGCTACACTGCGCAGAAGCTTGGTTTGAAAGCAAACCAAAGCAAGCAACAATACCGGCGATGAGCCAGCTTCTAAGATTTTTCATTTTGGAAAAGGTGTTATGATTTAACTCAGACAATCGGCACCAAAATTCCAATCGGAAACCCACGAACGGGTTAGTTGAATTTTACCCTTAGAACACCCTACACCCCGGTCCTCCCGGGAGAATTGTTAGCAGTGTGTTTGCTTGTGGCGCAATCTGTTATGCGCGTGTTAGCGATGGGTGGGTTTGATGTAACCAGCCAAAGTTGCGTGGCTCTGTGTTGCCTGTGTGCCGCGACGAAGAGCAGATTTACGCCGTCAAACGCGCCCCCGAGGCGGACCACTTCTCCATGATGCGCTCGATTTCGAACGACTCGGGCTCGTAGGTGTACAACTGCCAACGACCTTGGGCGTATTCGAGTGCGGTGAGGTTTTCGACCCAATCCCCGCTGTTGAAGTAAGACACCTGGCCGTGCTTGGTTTGCACACGACGCATCTGGGGTTGGTGGATGTGACCGCACACCACCACGTCGCACCCTTCGCGCGCGCCAAATTCACAGGCAAGCATCTCAAAATCGTTCACATACCGCACCGCACGCTTGACGCTGTTTTTGATGCGCTTGCTCAAGGACATACGTGGGCGTCCAATGGCCGAGAGTCCGGCGTTGATCACGTTGTTGATCAGGATGAGAAAATCGTAGCTCCAACCGCCGATTTTCGCCAACCACTTTGCGCAGTTGATCGAAGCGTCAAAGGCATCGCCGTGGAAGAAGAGGTATTGCTGGCCATCGATGTTGAGCGAGAGTCGGTCGCACAGCTGCAAGTGTCCCATGCTCATTTCGGAATACTTGCGCAGCGCTTCATCGTGGTTGCCCGTGATGTAATACACCGGAACCCGCGAGGCCAGTTTGATCAGTTGACGCACGACCTTCATGTGGTATTCGGGGAAGTACCATTTCTTGAAGTTCCAGATGTCGATGATGTCTCCGTTGAGGATCACCCTTTGTGGGTCCACACTTTTGAGGTAGTGATGCAATTCTTTGGCCTTGCATCCGTATGCGCCCAGGTGCATGTCGGAGAGGACCAGAACGTCGATTTTTCGCTTGTTCATGGCGGTGTAGTGGTGGTCCTAAAATTACCGTGAAGCCTTGGGTATCAAGGCAAAGCGAGCGCTATGCTTGGGTGAGTGGTAGGTGAAGATTGCGCACCCCTCTAAGGCTGGGAAGTGAAGTGGATGTTGGACGCAGGTGACGGCCAGGTTACCAGCGTTGTCTTTGGGTAAACAGCTCGTGAGTCCGAGTGGATTTAAACACCTGATAAACAAGTGTTTGCAGGCTTGTTCACGCGCTTGTGTTGAACCGGAAAGTTGCCGGCAATAAAAAAGACCCGGAGGTTAACCGGGTCTGGAGTGATGTGGTGCCCAGGGCGAGACTCGAACTCGCACGCCGAAGCACAGCCGCCTGAAGACTGCGTGTCTACCAATTTCACCACCTGGGCGTGTTGCAGAAAGATGGAAAGCGTTCCCGCTTTCTCCAACCTAAGATATTAAAACGTGCCCGAGGTGGGACTCGAACCCACACGTCCGAAAACACACGGCCCTCAACCGTGCCTGTCTACCAATTTCAGCACTCGGGCGCAAAGACTGGCCGATGCCAGTTTTGCTGGGGAAACACGTGTGAAAGCCGCGCATTTCCTGCCTTTTGAGACCAGCCCGGTGCTTGGGCATGATCTGCTCACTCGGGGAGTGAGCGGTGGTGACCCCCCAGGGACTCGAACCCTGGACCCTCTCATTAAAAGTGAGATGCTCTAACCAGCTGAGCTAGGGGGTCTTTTTTCGCAAAAGCGGGTGCAAATATACATCAAAGAGTAAGAGCGGAAAATTGTTCGTCAAACTTTTCTATTCCGCAACGGGTACACGGGTTACCGGACGATTGGGGTCCATCATTTTGCGCAGTGTTTGGAGCTTGCGGTAGGGGGTGGCGCCTAAGTTTTCAGCCACCTTGATCATCTTGGGGTTGAAATCGCCGATCCAGGTCATGATGGTATCGTCGTAACGCCCCAAGCTCACCAGGTTGGCTTCGGCCCACTTGATGATGGCACTCTCTACCCCTTGTCCGTGGTAGGCGCGGTCTACGCCAAACACCAGTCCTACCAGGCGGGTAGGGGTGTGGCGCCACTTGTGGTAGAGGAACTTGAGTTTGCCGATGAGGTTGAGGTCGCCGTGCACCTTGTCGAAGATTTGGTTGAGCTCCGGGATACTGACGTAAAAACCAATGGGCTTGCTCCCGTGCCAGGCAAACAGCACCGCATCGGGGTCCATGGCGGGTTTGAGTGCTTTGGCCAAACGTCGGCCTTGGCCTTCGCTCATGGTTTTGAAGCCGTGGTGTCCGCCCCAGGCATTGTTGTACACCGTTCTAAAGGCATCGCCGATGGCCTCCGCAGACATGCCCCGGGCGTTGGTGACGTTGAAGTCTTCCAGAGCGACCTTTTGGGCCTTGGCAGCAAACACGGGTTGCACCGGGTCGGCCATGGCGCGCATGTAACAGATCTGGTTGTAGTAGACCTCAAACCCAAAGCTGCGGAAGAAGGGCACATAATAGGCCGGGTTGAAATTCATGCCGTAGCTGGTGAGCTCGGTGAAGTTCTCGACCACCAGTCCCCAAAAGCGGTCCTTTTCGCCAAAGTTGATGGGGCCGTCTACGGCTTCCATGCCTTGCGCTTGGAGCCAATCTTGGGCGGTCTGCAGCAACAGGTGTGCCGCGGCCTCATCCTCGATGCATTCAAAGAATCCCAGCCCGCCTGTGGGCTGCTCCATGCCGCCCGAATAGCGCGGGTTGACAAACGCAGCTACGCGGCCAATGGTCTCGCCCTCGCGCATCAGCAGCCAGCGGCGGGCCTGCGCACCTTCGGCAAACAGGCGGTTTTTCTTGGGGTCGAAGACCTGTTCGACGTCCTGTTTGAGGTGGGGCACCCAGCCCGGGTGGTTGTGGTAAATGCGAAACGGAAGCCGGTGAAACGCAGCGCGATGTCCGGCATTTTGCACGTGAATAATCTCCATGATCTCCTACTGAGAAGAGCGGCAAAAGTCCGTATTTTGAAGAAATTATTGCCTGCAGGCAACTTTGGGCCAATGGCCTGTGTCTGAAAGGAGAACCCAAGGATCAGAGAACATGAAATGGATCGCATTTGCCGCCGGACTGTTGTTGTCCGGTGCGGTGCTGGCCCAATCGCCTACTGAGGCGATCGACGAGGCCGTTGCGGCTGGCGTGCTCACCGAGCAGGCTGCCCACACCGCAAACGATTACTACAGCTTTTATGTCCAAAACGCCGTGCGCATTGTGGAAGACCGCAAAGCCGACGGCCCCAACGTGCGCCCCGCCTCTGAGCTGGTGCACAAAGTCTCTGGCCAAGCGGTCACCGAGGCCGACCTCACCGACTTCAACCCACTGTTGTTTGACTTGCAGGCCGATCCCCAGTTTACCGTCTTTTACGAAGTGGGTGACCTGACGGTGATGGTCCTCAGCGAGCAGCGTTTGGAAGTGCTCTGGAAGCGCCACCAAATCAATACTCAAGCCCAACAAAACCGCAAGTGATGAACTGGAAAGGAACCATCAGCGCAGTGTTGGCCTTGTTGCTCACCACGGCCATGGCCGCCCAAGAAAACGGCATCGCCGACGGCACACTCACCACGTGTGAGGGTTTTCTGGTAGACACCGGACTCAGTGCCGCGGACTACAGCAACAACGAGGACATTACCATGACCATTTGCCCATTGGCGCCCGAAACCATCACCAACCTCTATTGGAACCTTTTCAGCCTTGGCGAAGGGGATGTGATGGAGATTTACGACGGCGACGACACTTCGGCTCCGCTCATCGGTACCTACACCGGCAGTGAGTTGCAAGCCCAGGACATCACTGCATCAGAGTCCAATCCTACCGGATGCTTGACATTGCATTGGACCTCAGACGCCTCCGGTGTGGGCAATTTTACCGCTGAAATTTCCTGCGGTCTACCATGCATTCGTCCATTGGCTGCGGTGGACATCGACGGTGAAATCCCCTGGCGGATTTGCCCGGGGCAGGAAATCACCCTTGATGCCACCCCTACCGAATTTGCTGAAGGCACCAGCTTGGGCACCTTTGAATGGGACTTTGACGACGGTGCCACCAACGACTCTGATTGGCCCGTGGTGGCCCACACCTTTGAAGAGCCCGGCGATTACACCATCCAGCTTTCGGTGGTGGACGATATCGAATGCGCCAACAACAATTTGATTGATGTACTGGTGCTGGTGGCTACCGAGCCCAGCTTTGCGGGGAGTACTGAAGAACTTCACCTGTGCCTGGGTCAAGAGGCTGGACTCAACGGCGAAGTCGCGGCACCGACATGGACTGGTAACCCTGGTGTAGACTTCGGCGGTGCGCTGTTCATTCCAGATGATCAATCCCAGTGCTTTTCCAGCGAGTTGACCTTGGGCAGTTTTGAGCCCGGACAAACCATTGAAGAAGTGGACGACATCGAAAACTTCTTCATCAACTTCGAGCACTCGTACATGGGCGACCTTACCATTTCCTTCATTTGTCCCAATGGCCAGTCCATTGCGGTCCACCAGCAAGGCGGTGGTGGCACCTATCTGGGTGAGCCCGTGGATAATGAGGCCCAGGCTGAAGTGCCAGGAGTCGGTTACGACTACTACTGGTCTCCTGACGCTACCTTGGGTACTTGGGCCGAGGAGAGTGGGGGCACGTTGGCGTCAGGAACCTACTCCAGTGTGGACCCGTGGACCAATCTGATTGGTTGTCCATTGAACGGGACGTGGGAGGTAGAAATTTGCGATTCTTGGGCCATTGACAATGGCTTCATCTTTGACTGGGCCGTGGAGTTTGACCCTTCATTGTACCCCGAGGCGGTCACCTTCACCCCCAGCTTTGGCCCAGATTGCGACAGTACATACTGGGAAGGTCCGTATATCACCAGCAATGGCGACAACTGCTCGCAGGTCCTTATCCAGCCTGAGGAAACGGGCACCTTTGAATATGTTTTCACTGGCATCAACAACCACGGATGTACCTACACCCACATCGCTGAGGTGATCGTTTCCCAAGTGGAAGTGGACGCCGGCGAGGACTTGGTGATTTGCAACGAGGATCCCATACTGGACGGCACCGCCACCATTGATGATCCGTTCTTCACCAACTGGACTTTCGAGTGGACCCCGGACGACAACCTAAACGACGGCAGCCTGGAAGATCCAACTGTGGTTGACTTGGGTCAAACCACCACGTACACCTTCACCGCTTATCCAGCCGGTATTCCAGCGTGCGCCACTTCTGACGAAGTGATTGTAGCCCTGGAAGAAGCCGACCCCATCGTGCTCAATGTGCCCGATGTGACCTCACCTTGCCCCGGCGATGAGGTGACCCTTGTGGCTTCGGCTTCGGGCGGACTGGGATCGTTGGATTATGCGTGGAGCGACGGCTTAGGCAACGAACTCACGGCATCCGCTGATCCGGACGAGACTGCTACTTACACCTTCACAGCCGTGGACGAATGTGGCCTCACCGAATCTGTAGATGTAACGGTCAACGTGATCAACCCGGGTACCGAAATCACGGCCGATCCCATGCTCATTTGCGCGGGCGGTACCAACCAAATCATGAACATTGCCGGCGGCACGGGCAACTACACGTTCACCACCGGTGTGGAGTTGGAGCTGGTATCCCAATTTGGCGTACTGGCTGGCGAACCAGGCACTTACGTGATCAACGTGGTGGACGATTGCATCGCCACCGGCGCCATTGATGTGGAGGTGATCCAATGCGAGATCATCATTCCCAATGTGTTCACCCCCGACGGCAACATTACCGTGGGCGACAACGATTTCTTTGTGATCGACGGCCTGCAGTATTTCCCTGGAAGCAAGCTGACCATTTTCAACCGGTGGGGCAACATTGTCCTCGAAGACGAAGACTACAAGAACAACTGGAGCCCGATAGACGTGTCTGAAGGCACCTACTACTACATCCTAGAGGTGGCCATGCCGGACCTCACCACCGAATTCCACAGCGGACACTTTACCCTGCTGAACAAAGAATAACCGAAGCGCACTTCGGACCATCAAAGCGGCTGCCTTCGGGTGGCCGCTTTATTTTTACCCACCATGACCGCTGCCATCGAAGAACTGGGCACACTCGCCCAACTCCTGACCACCGAACAACAGGAAGACCTGCGCCAATACGAGTCGTTGCTGCGTCAATCGCCCATTGCACAGCGCCGCAAAGAGGGGCTGACCTGGCACCCGGTCAAGGTGGTGGAGACGGGGTTTGGACTGGGCTCGTACCCGTTCATCACCGTGGAACGTAACCCGGGAGACCAGTTGCCACACCAGTTCTACAACGGCACGCCGGTGTCGGTGTTTGGTGAGGGGGAGGAGGAAGCCGTATCCGGAACGGCGGTGGCGGTGCGCGATGGCCGCATGAAAATCAGTTTCTACCGCGATGAGCTGCCCGATTGGCTGGACGACGGAAAAGTGGGTGTGAACGTGCTGTTCGACACCCACACCTACAAGACCATGATGGGCGCCTTGAACAAGGCGATCAACGCCGAGAAAGGACGCCTGAAGGAACTGCGTGAGGTGCTGCTGGGGCACAATGAAGCCCGGTTCTCCAGTCCGCATCCCTTCGATTTGCCCCATCTGAATGAAAGTCAAAACCAAGCGGTACAGCACGTACTTGCCGCAGAAGATGTGGCGGTGATACACGGCCCTCCCGGAACGGGTAAAACCACCACGTTGGTGGCCTGCGCAGAGCAACTCATCAAACGCGAAAAGCAAATCTTGGTGTGTGCCCCCAGCAATACCGGAGTGGACAACCTTGCCCTGCGCCTGCATGAAAAAGGCATGAACGTCGTGCGCATTGGCAACCTGGCCAAGGTGAACGACGCCCTGCTGGAATGCACCCTGGAGGCGCAAATCCGCAGCAGCTCGGAGTACAAGCAGATCTCAGACTTGCGCAAGCGAGCAGGGGAGTTCAAACGTATTGCCGGCAGCTACAAACGCCAATTCGGCTACGACGAACGCCAACAGCGCCGCGCCAACTATGCCGAGGCCAAGGCCCTGCAAAAGCAAGCTCGCGAAACCGAAGACTACGTGGTAGACCGCGTGCTAGACAACGCCCAAGTGGTGGCGTGTACGTTGATCGGCAGTGCGCACGGGTTCCTGAGGGATCGCCGGTTTACCACCGTGCTGATCGACGAGGCCGGTCAAGCCTTGGAGCCCGCTTGCTGGGTGCCCCTGCTGCGTTGCGACAAGGCGGTGCTCGCCGGAGATCCGCTGCAATTGCCGCCCACGGTCAAAAGCCACGAAGCCGCCAAAGCGGGGTTGTCTGAAACTTTGCTCGAAAAGCGCGTCAACCGCACCGACCAGCACGTGCTGTTGCGCACCCAGTACCGCATGCACGCGTCGATCATGGCCTTTTCCAACCGCAAGTTTTACCAGGACCGGCTGGAGGCGCACGCTTCGGTGGCCGAGCACACCATTGGTGACGGTGCTTCGCCGGTGTTGTTTGTGGATACCGCTGGCACCGGCTATAAGGAGCAAACCGGAGGTGCCACCGTCAGCCGCGAGAATCCAGAAGAAGCTCAATTGGTGCTGCGCGTCTTGGATGCGTTGGCTTTGGGGGACCATTCGTTGGGTGTCATCTCGCCGTACCGCGCGCAAGTGGACCTGCTCAGAAGCCTGCTCGCCGGACGGGAAAACACCGTGGTGCAAACCATCGACGGCTTCCAAGGCCAGGAGTGCGACGTGATTGTGATTTCGTTGGTGCGCAGCAACGGGGAAGGGCAGATTGGTTTTTTGAAAGACTACCGCCGCATGAACGTGGCCATGACCCGCGCCCGTAAAAAGTTGATTGTGGTGGGCGATTCGGCCACCATAGGCCAGGACGGATTCTACGCCGACTTCCTGGAATTTTGCGAGGAAATCGGGGCGTACGACAGCGCCTGGAGCTATATGGAATTGTGAGCGGAGGGACCGGTGTTTTTTCCCTTCCCAAAATCTGATAATCCCTTGACCTGCAGCAGGGAGCCCGTTACATTTGACACGAACTTGCGCCCATGATCTCCCTGACCGACGTTCGAAAATCCTACATCACCGGTGGCCAAGCCCTGGAGGTACTCAAAGGCATCAACATGCACATCGATGAAGGAGAGATGGTGTCTATCATGGGCAGCTCCGGTTCAGGCAAGTCTACTTTGCTCAACATCTTGGGTATCCTCGACGGCTACAACAGCGGCGAGTACCATTTGGCTGGCAATCTCATCAAGAACCTTTCGGAAACCAAAGCGGCCCGTTTGCGCGCCGACAGCATTGGTTTTGTGTTCCAGAGCTTCAACCTGATTGGATTCAAGAGCGCCGCTGAGAACGTGGCGTTGCCGCTGTACTACAAGAAGATTTCCCGCCGCAAGCGCCTGGCCAAGGCACACGAGATGCTCGAGAAAGTTGGGTTGGCTGATTGGGCGCACCACCTGCCTTCGGAAATGAGTGGTGGGCAAAAGCAACGCGTGGCCATTGCGCGGGCGCTCATCTCAGAGCCGCACTTGATCCTGGCCGATGAGCCTACGGGCGCTTTGGACACCACGACTTCTTACCAAGTGATGGACGTGCTGCGCCAGGTGAACAAGGAGGGCATGACCGTGGTGATCGTGACCCACGAGGACGACATTTCGCAAATGACCGACCGGTGCATTCGCTTGCAAGACGGCACCATCCTCTCAGACGGGCGCCCGGTGCAACCTTCAGCCCATGTTTGACGGCGACAAGTGGACCGAGATCCTCTATTCGCTGGGGCAAAACCCCTTGCGTACCTGCATGATTGTGCTGGCGGTGGCCATTGGTATGTTCATCTTGGTGGTGCTGCAGGGCATGGGCTCGGGCTTGCAAACCGGGGTGGAATCGCAGTTTGCCGATGATGCGGTGAACTCGATTTGGGTACGTTCCTCACGCACCTCCATGAGCTACGGTGGCTTTCAGCCAAACCGCACCATCCAATTCAAAGAAGAGGACCACCGCATTGCCGCCGAAGAAATCCAAGGCACCACCGTGAGCTCAGGACGCCTGCAGTTTTGGGGCACCCAAGTGGTGGTGGGGGACAAGTATGGCAATTACTCCCTGCGCTGCGTAGACCCTGAACACCAAGAACTCGAACGCACCGAACTGGCCCACGGCCGCTTCATCAACGACCTGGACTTGGCCGAGCGCCGCAAAGTGCTGGTGATTGGGCAAACCATCGTGGACGAGATTTTTGGCGGACGCAACCCGGTAGGGGAGTTCATGCAAGTGTGGGGCATCCAATTCCGCGTGGTGGGTACCTTCAATGATCCCGCCAGCCGCTGGGAAAACCGTCAGATGTACGCGCCCATCACGACGGGGCAATTCTTGTTTGGCGGCAACAATGACGACATCGGCATGTTCATGCTGTCGACCTCCAGCGATGAGTTGGAAACCACTGTGGGAACGGCTGAGGCCATTGACGGCTTTCTCAGGGCGCGCCACACTGTCCACCCCGAAGACATGCGCGGCATTTCGGTGGGCAACAACAACGAGGAGTTTCAACGCTTTGCCAACATCATTTTGGGCATGAAGGTGTTCCTGTTTTTCATCGGAGGGCTCACCTTGGTGTTCGGCATCATTGGCGTGAGCACCATCATGAGCATCGTGGTTAAAGACCGCACGCGCGAGTTTGGCGTGCGCAAGAGCTTGGGCGCCACACCGGCCAGTATCTTGAATCTCATTGTGATGGAGGCTGTGCTGATCACTTTGCTCAGCGGCATGATCGGCTTGGTGGCCGGTGTGTTGGTCTTGGAGCTGGTGGCCACCTTCGTGGACCACGAATTCTTCAGCAACCCACGCCTGAGTTTGGGTGTGTGCTTGCTGGCCATGGCCATCTTGGTGGTCAGTGGCATTTTTGCCGGGCTCGTACCCGGACTGCGCGCTGCGCGCATCAAACCCGTGGAAGCCCTCAAAGAAGACTGATGCACATAGATGCTTGGATCGAAATCTTGCAGGTTATCCTGCGCAAACCCCTCCGCTCGTTTTTGGCTGGACTGGGCGTGGCGTGGGGCATCATGCTGGTGATTTTGATGACAGGGGCGTCCAACGGACTTCGCAATGGGGTGCAGGAAGAAATGGCCAGGGTCACGCCCAACAGCGTATTTATCTGGACCCAAGGCGCCAGCATGCCATACAAAGGCTTTCGCGCACCGCGCTCCTTTCAGCTCAACAATGGGGACATGGAGTACCTGCGTGCCAATGTCCCTGAGATCAAGGCCTTGGCCCCGAGCAACCAACTCGGCGGATGGCGCGGCAGTAACAACGTCAATCGCGGCACCAAAACGGGCGCCTTCCAAGTCAACGGTGAATACCCCGACCTCACCCAAATCCGTCCCCTCATCATGAAGGACGGGCGGTTTGTGAACTGGGCCGACATTGACCAACATCGCAAAGTGTGTGTCATCGGCACGCGTGTGCAAGAGTTGCTGTTTGAGCCCGGCGAGGATCCCATGGGCCAGCACGTGGCCATCAATACCATCCAATTCAAAGTGGTGGGGGTGTTTGGCAGTACCCTCACCGGTGAGGACGGCTTGGAACAGGAATCCACCATCTACACGCCGTTCACCACCTTCCAGCGCGCGTTCAACTTTGGTGACTTCGTAGACTGGATCAGCGTGCTGGGCCAAGACGATGTCACCCCCGAACAAGTGGAAACCGCCACGGTCAATGCGCTTAAATTGCGTCACACCATCCACCCCGCGGATCAACGCGCGTTTGGATCATGGAGCATGAGCCGCGAGCTGGAAGAAATGAACCTGATCTTCGGAGGCATCAACCTCATCGCTCTGTTCATGGGCGTGATGGCGTTGCTGGCGGGCATGCTGGTCATTTCCATCATCATGCTGTTCAACGTCAACGATCGCATCCGCGAGTTTGGCGTTCGCCGCTCGCTGGGCGCCACCCCGAGCATGGTGGTGTGGCAGGTGTTGAAAGAAACCGTACTGCTCACCTTTGTGGCCGGCGTCTGCGGACTGGTGGCCTCGGTAGGGGTGGTGGAGCTGTTGGACTACCTCTTGGGTGAGGGCATCAGCGGCTCGTTCAAGCACCCCGAAGTCTCTCTTGAACTTGTACTTCTGTGCCTGGCTGCCATGGTGGTGGTGGGCCTCATAGCCGGCTTGTTGCCCGCATTGCGCGCAGTGGCCATCCAACCAGTAGAAGCGCTGCGCAGCGGCACGTAACCCCTTGACCATGAAAAAAGGCTGTTTGATTCCCTTGATTGTGTTGATCGTCATCGTTCTCGGTGCCGGCGCCTATGTGGTGTACTACCTCTACCAAGAGGAACAACAAGACCCGGTGGTGTACCAAACCGCCGCGCCCTATACCGGCAGCATCGTCAACAAATCGGTGGCCACCGGATCGGTGACCCCGCGTACCGAGGTGGAAATCAAGCCCAACATCTCCGGGATCATTTCCGAGTTGTTGGTGGAAGCAGGGGACACCGTGCGCACCGGCGACCTGATCGCCCGCGTCAAGGTGATTCCAGACATGGTCTCACTCAACAACGCTGAAAACCGTGTGAACCGCGCGCAAATTGCCGTGGAGAATGCCCAGCAGGACTACGACCGTAACCAAGCGTTGCTGGAGCAAGGCGTGATCTCCCCGGCGGACTTCCTGCCTGTGGAAACGGCTCGCCGCAATGCGCAGGAAGAGTTGAGTGCGGCGCAAGAAAACCTCGCCATTGTGCGTGAAGGGGCCTCAAAGCGTGCAGGCAAGGCATCGCTCACCAACGTGCGCAGCACCATCGACGGCATGATCCTCGATGTGCCCATCAAGGAGGGGAACTCGGTGATCGAGGCCAACAACTTCAACGACGGCACCACCATTGCTTCGGTGGCCGATATGCGCGACTTGATCTTCTTGGGCAAGGTGGACGAGAGCGAGGTAGAAAAGCTCGAAACCGGCATGGACCTGATCGTGTCTGTGGGCGCCATTGAAGGCCGCACCTTCCCGGCGGGACTGGAGTACATCTCGCCCAAAGGCATCGAGGAAAACGGGGCCATCCAATTTGAAATCAAAGCAGCGCTGCGCCTGGAAACCGGAGAGTTCATTCGCGCAGGCTACTCGGCCAATGCTGATGTGGTACTCGACCGCCGCGACAGCGTGCTCGTGATCTCCGAAGGCCTCATCCAGTTTGACGATGCGCGCCAACCGTTTGTGGAAGTCAAAGTAGGCGAGGGGCAATGGGAGCGCCGCGATGTGGAGCTCGGGTTGTCCGACGGCATGCAAGTGGAAATCCTGGGCGGCGTAGCCGACGGTGACTCCATCAAACAGTGGAACCAAGCCGGCCGCCCCTGGCGTTGATTTGGTTATCTTGGGTGCACTATGAAATGTTTGTCATCTTGTGCTGCACTGCTGCTCGGCAGCGCTCTTTTGGCCCAAACACCGGCCTACACCCACGAAATTAGCGTTGACTTTTTTCCGCAATTGGACCTGTTGAACGACACCACTGCTTTGGTGTGCGGCGGACACTTGCAGGGCATAGAGTTCGCCCAACGCGCGGTCTGCATCCATGCTGGTGCTAGTGGTGCTACCAACGCGTGGGTGTACAACGAAGACGACATGGCCACCGGTTTTACCACCGACGTGTTGGCCCTCAGTGACGGCAACGTCCTGCTCTACACTCCTGAGGACGTCTCGCTCATCGGAGCAAATTTGGAACTGCACCTCACCAAGCTTGACCCACAGGGCAACCTGCTGTGGAACGTAGATCACCCCATAGCCTTGACTTCCTTGGTCTACCAGTCGCGGTTCCGCGTGTTTGAAACCTCAGACAACCGCATTGTTGTGCTTGCACCGCTGCAAGGCGAGAATGGGGTGGACTACGAGCTGCGGTTTTACGACCTCGACGGCAACTTCCTGAGCAACGTGCCTGTTGGCCTCAGTGTCAGCGGCGACAACGTGTACGACCAGGGCAACAGCTTTTTGACCACTGACGACCAATGGCTGCTGGCCGGACGCCACGTCACCACCAATTTTCTGGTGTCCATTGCCATGGACGGAAGCATCAACTGGAACACCGAATACACCGCAGAGCCCGACCCCAACCTCTGGTACACCGACCTGTGCCAACGCGCCAACGGCGACATCTTGGTATGCGGCTATTACTCCGACGAAGGCAACCAAGGCGTGGTGCAGCATTTTGACGGGCAAGGCATCTATCAGAATGAAGTGGTGTTGGGCAACGTGCCCGATGTGGTCATCACCCGATGCGTGCGGGAGCTGAGCGACGGGCGTGTGGCGGTAGGCGCCCGCTGGATGGGAGACAACGAAGTGTGGTCACCCCGATTGATCGTGTTCAGCGAAGACTTGTCGACCGAAGAGGTGACCTACACCTGGCCCACTGATTTTGTGGGCACCGTGGAGAACTTGCGAGAAACCTCTGACGGCCAGTTGGTGGGCATTAACGACATGGTCCTGGGCAGCGCCGAACGCACCGATCTGTGGCGATTTGCGTTGGAGCCATTGGTAAGTGTAGGGGAGTGGACGGTGGAACGCCTGCGCATAGGCCCCAACCCAGCAGTGGACCGCTTGGTGGTGCACGGCGTGGATCAAGCCACTTGCGTGGTCTATGGCATGAACGGACAGCGCTTGCTTGAAGGCACTTCTGGCCCTTCCGGCATGGAGATCGCCCACCTGCCGGCAGGAACCTATTTGCTTGAGGTGCACGGTCCACAAGGTCCTGTGCGTATGCGCTGGGTAAAAGCGTAATTTCGCCGCTTTGTTCCCGCTAATTTTGCCGCCATGGCGCTGATTGAATCCTTAGAAAAGTCCGGCAACTGGCTGTTCCGCTGGCGCAGCTTTATGCCGCTGGTATTGTACGTGTTGGCCCTGGGCGTGATGCTCATGGGGTGGGACGACCACTTTGACCACCGCTCGCAGACCTGGATTTGGGTGTGTTTGGGCGTGAGTCTGTTGGGTTTGTGGATCCGCGTGGTCACCATCGGTTACACCCCGCGCGGCACCTCTGGGCGCAACACCAAAGAAGGCCAAGTGGCTGAATCGCTCAACACCAAAGGCATTTACAGCGTGGTACGTCACCCGCTTTACTTGGGCAACTACTTCATGTGGTTGGGCATCATCCTGTACGTGGGCAACGCATGGTTTGCCGTGGTGTGCAGTCTGCTGTTTTGGGTGTACTACGAGCGCATCATGTTTGCTGAGGAAGCCTTTTTGCAACGCAAGTTTGGCGGCGCCTACTTTCAATGGAGCCGCAAGGTGCCAGCCTTTTGGCCCAATATGAGCGGCTTTGTGCGCTCGGGCGTGCATTTCTCGATGAAGAATGTGCTTCGTCGTGAGTACAGCGGTTTCCTGGCCATCTTCGTTTCGTTTACGCTGCTGGACGTGGTCAAGAATGTACGCGACGGCTACGCAGTAGACCTCTTTGACTACATCCAACCGTTTTGGTTCTACGCCACCGTGGGCGCAGCATTGGTTGCTTTGACCCTGCGCACCATGAAGAAACGCACCAAGCTCTTGGTGGAAACCGGCCGCGAATACACCTGATGCGCTGGGCCCTGTTGATCGGATGTTGGTGTGGGTGGAGCACCTGTACAGCGGTCAGCTTTGTGTCCTTGCGCGATGCCTCAGATCCCAACAACCGGGTGGCTGCGGCGTCCGATTGGCTCATCGGCCAATTGCCCGATAGCCTCTGGCTCGACTCCACCGTCCAATTCATCCAACAGCCGCTTGCCCACCTCCAAGTGGAATCCTTGGAACAACTGCAGGCCCGCTTGGCCGGCAAGCGCGTGCTGGTCATGCTGCACGGCATGGCCAAAACCCTCACCACCGCCCAAACCGACTTTTTCAATGGCCTGTGGACCTGGAAGCAGGCCGGGGGAGAGGCGGATGTGGAAGAAGTGCTGCTGGTCTCCTGGCCGGGAACAGCGCAAGTGTCCATCCCCGGGTACCTCAAGGCCAACCGCTTGGCCAGCAAGTCGGGACGTCAGTTTCACGCGTTGCTGGATGCCTTGAATGCCGGCGGGTGTCACGTGGATATTCTCACTCACAGCATGGGCTCCAAAGTGGCGCTGCGCGCGCTCAAGTCCGGCAGCAGTTGTGAGGGGTTGTTCTTGATGGCACCCAGCGTATGGAAGTGGACCATCCGTCCGGGTCGCAAATGGGCGCGAGGCTTCAGCCAAGCTACTGGCATGCGCGGGGTGTATTTCTCGCGCGGGGATTGGGCGTTTAACTTCACGGCCATCAACAAAATGGGACTGGGTTTCAACGGCGTGTCTCTGCGCAAAACCGACCGGTTTGAGCAATTGGATTGCAGCGCATTTGTCAACCAGGATGCCTATCGGGCGCTCCGCAGAAGCCGCTTCCGCACCCGTTCCAACCACTCCATGTATTGGCAAACCCAGCAGGTGTTTGACCGTGTGAAGGTCCTTTCTGGGCATTCGTGATCATTTGCGTATTTGTTGTTTTTTGACCCGTCTTGTAGTATGGGTGGGCTCTGTATGTGTCTATTTTACAGGGGGTTTAGCCTTAGCGAACTATAATTTTAGAAATGACACACACCAAAGGTGAGCCCTGTACTGACACGATGGTGGCATTTGGAATGATTGACAAACTGCGGGCCCGACCCTCCCGCACCAAGGTTAATCACCCTATGAGAAGCAAGCAATTGGAAGACATCTTCCAAAACATCGAGGATGCCGGCGAGGCGCCCATTATTCGACTCAGTGCCAACAAACAACTGATCGCCAAGGGCAACTGTGTGGCGGTCGACGGGCAGCCATTGGTCAACTTCGGGTCTTGCAGTTATGTGGGCTTGGAACTGGACCCCCGAATCAAGCGCGGGATGATCAACATGGTCCAGAAGTACGGCTCGCAGTTCTCCTCCTCCCGCGTATACCTCGGCACCGCCGAATACGCCGAGTGCGAAGAACTCATCAACCAGATCTTTGGAATGCCCACTGCATTGGCCTCCACCACCACTCTTGGACTTTTGGCCAACCTTCCGGTGATCCTGGGTGAAAACGACGCGGTGATCGTGGACCAGCTGGCAAACGCCTCCATCCAAGGGGCGGTGCAGTATACTGCAGCCACAGGCTTCCACGCCGAACGCATCAAGCACAACAACCACATCCGCTTGGAAGATCGCATTTGGGAGTTGAGCAAAACGCACGACAAGGTGTGGTACTTGGTCGACGGCATCTACTCCATGCACGGGGACATTGCGCCGCTGGGTGAGATTTACCGCTTGCTCAACGCGTACGAGAAGTTCCACTTCTAGGTGGACTACG
>CAXPZW010000025.1:0-97596 GCA_964221845.1 Luminiphilus sp.
GGCGGCGGATTCAGCGTAGAGTCGAAAACCCTGGTGGATCCCACCATGAGTGACGACTTCAGCCGCGAAGCCACCACCGCGACACTGTTCTCGCTGTTGATCATCTTCGCATACATCGTGTTCCGCTTCCGCAAGTGGCAATTTGGTGTGGGTGCGATCATCGCGATGATCCACGATGTGTTGATTGTACTTGCGCTGTTCTCACTGCTGAACGGCATCGTAGGCTTCTCACTGGAAATCAACCAGGCGTTCATTGCAGCCATCCTGACGGTGATCGGTTACTCGATCAACGATACCGTGGTCGTGTTTGACCGTATCCGTGAGTACCTCGGCGAGTACCGTAAAGACGATTCGAAGACCGTCATCAACCGCGCACTCAACAGCACGCTGAGCCGTACCATCAACACCTCGCTCTCGACGTTTGTGGTACTGTTGACCATCTTCATCTTCGGTGGAAGCGACATCAAAGGTTTCGCCTTCGCCCTGATGGTGGGTGTGATTGTGGGTACCTACTCATCGATCTTCATTGCAACTCCTTCGGTTGTGGACCTCTCGAAAGACGTTCGCAGCTAAGGCTACGCAATCAACCGATACTGAAACGGGCTGCATTTGCAGCCCGTTTTTTTATGCCTTCATCAGCGCCTGCACAGCGCTGGTCACCGAATCGTGTTCCCACTGGAAACCGGTGTCTAAGATCTTCTTGGAAGTAACGCCCACCGAGCGGAGGGCCACTTGGCTCATCTCCCCCATCGCGAGTTTGAGGGCAAACGCAGGCACGTTGATGGGAAACAGCGGGCGGTTCATGGCTGCGGCCATTTCCTTGCTGAAGGCCTTGTTGGACAGGACCTGAGGCGCGACGGCGTTGTAGACGCCCTCTACCTGGTTGTGCGTAAGCGCGTGTACAAACATGCGTGCCAGGTCATCGATGTGGATCCAAGACACCAATTGCTTGCCATTGCCGAGTGCCGCACCCAAACCGAGCTTGAACACGGGCTTGAGCTTTTTGAAGAATCCGTCTTCGTTGGCCAATACCAAACCGATGCGCAAGCCACAAGCACGCACTTCACTCCCTATGAGCGGTTGCCACGCACCTTCCCATTGCTGCACCACTTGCGAGATGAACGAGTCGTCACCAGGTGCATCTTCAGACTGGACATCTGGGGAGTCCACATAATGCCCAATGGCCGAAGCCGAGACCATCACCTTGATACGTGGATGCTTCTGCGCGGCGGCCACCAACAGCCCGGTCGAATCCAAGCGGGAGTTGATGATGGCTTGCTTGTGCGCAGGGGTCCAGCGCTGCCCTACGTTGGCTCCCGCAAGATTGACAATAGCATCAGCGGTGGCCAGCACTTCATCGTCGATGGTGCCCTTGGCGGGGTCCCAGGCGCTGTACTGCACGCGCGGATCGGAGTGCTCGCGAGCGCTGCGCGAAAGGATGGTGATGCGCTCAACGCTGGGCGGGAGGTGGTGCAGCAAGGCTTGGCCCACCAGGCCCGAACCTCCGCTGATGACCACCTGTTGTAAGGAAGTGCTCATGGTATGGGAACAGGAGTTTTGACAGGCATGTTCGCCTGCACCGCTGCAATTTCCGTATCTTATGCATTCCTACTAACCAAAGCCGAATCGATGAAGCTGTTCTGGACGCTGCTGCTCTCCACCCCTTTCCTATTGGCCGGACAAACCCTCTGTGACATGGGGGATGCTGCCGGTTACCCTTGTAACAACGTAGACCTGATGGCGCACATGCCCACCTCCACCTTTGGAACGGGCATTGAGTTCAACGACATCTGGGGCTGGACCGATCCCTTGGACGGCAAAGAGTACGCCCTGCTTGGAGTGACCAACGGCACCGCCTTCGTGGACATTTCTGATCCGGTCAACCCGGTGTACTTGGGTGCATTGCCAACCCAAACCTCCAACTCGCTTTGGCGCGACATCAAGGTGTACAACAACTACGCATTCATTGTGAGCGAGGCAGGCAGTCACGGCATGCAAGTGTTTGACCTCACGCGACTTCGCAACGTGCCCGCTCCGCCCGAGACCTTCACTATAGACGCGCTCTACACCGGTTTTGGTAACTGCCACAATATTGTAATCAACCCCAGCGTAGGCTTGGCATACGGCGTGGGTTCCAACACCTTCAGCGGCGGTCTGCACATCGTGAACATTTCCGATCCGTTGAACCCGATGATCGCCGGTGACTTCTCGCTGGACGGCTACACCCACGATGCCCAAGTGGTGACCTACAACGGTCCTGACGCCGCCTATGTGGGGCGCGAAATTGCCTTTGCGTGCAACGAGGATGACGTGACCATTGTGGACGTGGACGATCCCACTGACACCCAGCAGATCAGCTCTACGACCTACCCCGGTGTGGCGTACTGCCACCAAGGCTGGTTGAGTGACGACCACCAATTCTTCTTCAGCAACGATGAGCTGGATGAGAACAACCTGGGCGTCAACACCACCACCTTCATCTGGGATGTTTCTGACCTGGACGCCCCTGTATTGGTGGGCACCTATGTGAGCAGTGAAGCGGCCATCGACCACAACCTCTACGTAGACGCCAACCTCATCTACGAGTCCAACTACCGCGCGGGACTGCGCATCTTGGACAACACCAACGCCGCTGCTGGCGCCTTGTCCGAGGTGGCCTACTTTGACGTATATCCTGCCAGCAACTCGGCGGCCTTTAACGGTACCTGGAGCAACTACCCTTATTTCGACTCCGGGATTGTGGTGGTCAGCCACATAGAGTCTGGACTGTTTCTGTTGCGTCCGCGCTTCATTGACACCAACACGGCCACCGACCTGGTGTGCAACACCGACGACTTTGTGATCAACATCGATCTGGCTGTTGGTTTTGCGGGGCCCATCAACCTGGCTATGGACAACCTGCCTGCGGGGTTCAATGCCACCTTCTCGGCCAACGATGTGGCGCCGGGCAGCTACACGGTGACCATCACCAACCCTGGTGAATTGGAAGGCAATTTTGACTTTACCGTAGTGGCCACCGGTGCACACTTCAGCTACAGCAGTACCCAAAGCGTGACCACCTACGACTGTGCCTCCGCAGTATTGGGCTGTACCGACCCTGCTGCCGACAACTACGACCCAGCGGCCACCATCGACGACGGCTCTTGCACCTACCCTTGCTACGACGTCACCCTCGACCTGCTGACCGATTGTTGGGGCAACGAGGTTACGTGGGAATTGGCAGACGCTTCAGGCGCCATTGTGGCCTCAGGAGGCCCATACGCCAACCAGAGCACCAACATTGTCAACCTGTGCTTGAGCGCCGGTTGCTACGACTTTACCATCCTTGACTCCTTTGGAGACGGCATGAGCGGTTCGCAATACGGCTCGTGCGGGGTGGACGGCAACTACGTGTGGACTTATGATGCCGACGGCAGCGTGTTGATCCAAATGCTGGTGGCCAACTATGGCAACAGCGAGACCCAGCAATTCTGCGTGCCTCTCACCGTAGACGGATGTACCGACGCAACGGCCTGCAACTACGACCCCGCAGCCACCAGCGACGACGGTTCCTGTGAGTTTGTCAGCTGCGCCGGATGTACAGACATGGGCGCTTGCAACTACGACGCCACTGCCACCATCGACGATGGCAACTGTGAGTTCTTGAGCTGCGTGGGCTGTACCGACCCCACTGCGTGCAACTACGACGCCACTGCCACCATCGATGACATGAGCTGCATCCTGCCCGACGGCTGCACCGACATGGGCGCGTGCAACTATGACGCTGCGGCTACTTGTGACGATGGTTCCTGCGAATACATCACCTGTGCCGGATGTTTGGACCCGATGGCTTGTAACTACGATGCTACTGCCACCATCGACGACGGCAGCTGTGAGTTCTTGACTTGCGCGGGCTGTACCAACATGACCGCGTGCAACTACGACGCCACCGCCACCATCGACGACGGCTCGTGCATCCTGCCCGACGGCTGCACCGACAACACGGCTTGCAACTACGACGCCACCGCCCTGTGCGACAACGGCTCGTGCGAATACACTTCATGTGCCCCTTGCTACGGCGACTTGGACGGAGACGGTTTGCGCAGCGTGGGTGACCTGCTGATCGTCTTGGGCGACTTTGGTTGCATCGCTGGTGCAGAACCCTGCCCAGGCGACCTGACCGGCGACGGCCAAGTCAATACGTCAGACGTGCTGGACTTGGTTGGCGTTTTTGGACTTCCTTGTCCCTGATTTACCAGCGAGGTATTGCTTGAACAAACCGGGATGCGCGAGTGTCCCGGTTTTTTTATGCGCGGTCCTCGGCGAGTTGTTGGCGGTAAAGGTCAGCGTATGCACCTTCGCTGTCCACCAGTTGTTGGTGGGTGCCTTGTTCGATGACGCGGCCTTCGTCCAACACCAAGATGCGGTCGGCGTGCTTGATGGTGGATACGCGGTGAGCAATGATGATACTGGTTTTGCCTTCCATGATGCGCTTGAGGGCGCTGAGGATCTTCTCTTCGGTTTCGGTATCGACCGCCGAGAGGCAATCATCAAAGATCAGGATGTCGGGGCTCTTAATGATGGCCCGGGCAATGGAGATGCGCTGCTTCTGCCCTCCCGAGAGGTTGATGCCGCGCTCACCCAGCAAGGTTTGGTACCCCTTCGCGAAGCCGAGAATATTCTCGTGAATATCGGCGTCTTGGGCAGCCTGTAAAACGCGCGCTTCGTTGGCCTCGTCTACCCCAAAATTGATGTTGTTGTAGATGCTGTCTGAGAATAAGAAGACGTCCTGAGGCACGTAGCCCATGGCTGCGCGCAGATCGTACAAATTGACGTCTTGAATGGGCGCACCATCCACGCGGATTTGGCCCGCTGTGACGTCGTACTGACGTGCCACCAAGTTGGCCAAAGTGCTTTTACCGCTACCGGTGCGTCCGATGACCGCGAGGGTCTCCCCGGGTTGGATTTCGAAGGAGACGTTTTTCAAGGCTTCGATGCCACTGTCTGGATACGTAAACGATACGTTGTCAAACGCGATGCCTCCGTGCACTTGCAGGGGCGCTTCATTGGTATTGACCACCTCAGGATCGGTGAGCAGGAATTCGTTGATGCGCTTTTGGGAGGCTTCGGCTTTTTGGACCAGGGAGGTCACCCACCCCACCGAAGCAAAGGGCCAAGTCAGCAAGTTGACATAGAACACGAACTGGAAAATCTGTCCGATTTCCAACTCGCCGGCCACCACTTTGGTGCCGCCGATGTAGATGGTCAAAATCGTAGACAAACCCACCAGCAACACGATGATGGGCATGAACAGTGCTTCCACCTTCACCAAATCCAAGAGCTTGACTTTGTAGAGGTCGCTTTGGTCGGCGAAGGTCTCACGCTGGGCGGTTTCGCGGTTGTAGGCCTTGAGTACGCGTACACCAGAGATGCTCTCCTGCACCATGGTGCTGAGGTGGCTTTGTTGCTTTTGTACCGCCTCGCTCTTCTTGTTAATGGTGCTGCTCACCAGGTAAATGCTGATGGACATGAAGGGCAGCGGCGCCAAACTCCACAGGGTCAGTTCTGCGTCGATGTAGAGCATGACGGTCACCACCATGACCAGCAGCACAAACAGGTTGATGGTGTACATCACCGCAGGGCCCAAGTACATGCGTACGCGGGACACATCCTCGGAGATGCGGTTCATCAAATCGCCGGTGTTGTTGCGCTTGTAGAAGGCCATGGACAAGCGCTGGTAGTGGTCGTAGACTTCGTTCTTGAGGTCGTATTCGATCAGGCGGCTCATCACAATGATGGTCTGGCGCGTGAGGAAGGAAAACACCCCTTTGACGAAGTAGAGCACGATGTACAGCAGCCCCAATGCCAGGGCTACCCGAAGCATCAAGCTGCCCAGGTTGTCGGCGTTGGCCACATGGGGGTCCATGAACCATTGCAGGCTCTGGGGCAGGTCCAGGGTTTGCTCGGCATCCGGGTTTTCTTGGAAGCCGGAGTAGGTGTCGTTGAGGAAGTTGACGGCCTCGCGAATCACCTGTGGAGCGTATACGGTGAACACGTTGCTGCACACCACAAAGACGGTCCCAAGCAGGATGCGCCACTTGTATTTCCAGAAGTACTTGTTGAGGTATTGTAGCGCTTTCACGTGTGGATCAGAACTTGAAATTCCAGGTGACCGAAGGCAGGATGGGAAAGAGACTTACTTGGTAGGCTTGGATCTGCAGGGTGCCTTCGCTCAGCTGGCCTTCGTTGCCAAAGTAAATGAAATAGGGGTTGGCGCGGTTGTACACATTGTAGATGCTGAAGGCCCACGACGACTCGAAGCGGCGGTCTTCGAAGATGGTCTCGCCGGTTTCGGGGTCGGTGATTTCCTTTTGCTTGGCCGGAGTGTAGGTGGCCGAGAGGTCTACGCGGTGGTAGGGCGCCATGCGGAAGCTGTTGCGCTCGCCGTAGACGTCCACGATGTAGCCCTCATAGAAGTAACGCTCCACAGGCAAGGTAATGGCGTTGCCGGTGGCGTACACAAACGCGGTTCCGAATTGCCACTTGTCGTTCAGGTCGTAGTTGAGGATGATCGAAAGGTCGTGGCGGCGGTCAAAACGGGCCGGGTATTCGTTGCCGTTGTTGATGGCCTCGAAGGTGCGCATGGTCTTGCTCCAGGTGTAGCCGATCCATCCATTGAGGTCGCCCAGGCGTTTTTTGAGAAAGAACTCCGCGCCATAGCTGTAGCCCACACCGGTGGTCAGGTTGGCGTCGATGTTGGCGGCGACGTTGTCTTCGGGGCGGGTGCCCTCCTTGTACTCCACCAGGTTTTGGAGGTCCTTGTAATACAGTTCAATCGACCCTTCCCACACATTGTCTTGGGTGTTGCGGAAATAGCCCACCGAGTACTGGATGCCGTATTGCGGCTCCAAGCGGTCGGTGGAAGGCATCCAAATGTCAGTCGGCAGTGAGGTGGCTGACAGGCTGGTGAGGTGCAGGTACTGGTAGTTCTGCTGGTAGCCGGCTTTGACCGAGCTCAGGCTGTTGAGCGTGTAGCGCATGGACAAGCGGGGCTCCAAGAAGTTGTAGGTACGCAGGACATCGCCCGAGGTGTAATCGATGGTTTCCACCACGCTGCCAGGAGCGTTGCCTTCGCCCTGGGTTTGCACGTACTTGGTATAGGGCCCTACGTGTGCAAAGAAGCTGTAGCGCAAACCTGCGTTGATGCGGAAGCGTTCGGTGACGTCAAATTCGTCCAACACAAACAGGGCGGCTTCGTGGCTGAAGATCTGTTCGGCATCGCCGGTGTCGAATTCCACCTCGCCACTGCTGGCGGTCACGTTGTTAGGGGTGAAGCGGTGGAAGGTATACTCCCCGCCCGCCTTGACTTGGTGTCGCAAGTTGGGGTACCAGCTCAATTGGGTCTTGGCGCTCCAGTCCTCAATCCCCGATGCCACACCGAACGAAAAGTCCTCCTGCTCGGCCTTGAACTGGAAGGTGTAGTCCGAGTAGGTCGCGATGGTGTTCATGAAGAGCTTGTCGTTGAACAGGTGGTTCCAACGTAAGGATGCCGTAGCGTTCCCCCAAGGGATGCTCGTCTCAAACCCGGCCGAGGCACTGCTAAAGGTGAATACGTCGCGCCCAAAGTAGCCGCTCAAGTACAGTTGGTCCTTGTCTGACAGTCGCCAGTTGACCTTGGTGTTGAGGTCGTAGAAGAAGTACGATGATCCCGCGAGGTCGGCCTCAGGATTGATGAAGGGCTGCGCGAGCACGTCGATGTAGGTGCGTCGTCCGCTGACGATGAAGGAACTGACGTCCTTTTTGATGGGGCCTTCCAAGGTCAAGCGTGAAGAGATCAGTCCAATGCCTCCGGCGCCCGAGAATTTCTTCGAGTTCCCCTCTTTTAAGGAGATGTCCAAGACCGATGACACACGCCCCCCGTAGTTGGCCGGCATGCCGCCTTTGATGAGCTCAATGTTTTTGACCGCGTCGGCATTGAATACGCTGAAGAAGCCAAACAGGTGGGACACGTTGTAGACAATGGCGTTGTCCAAAAGCACCAGGTTTTGATCTGGGCCACCTCCGCGCACATAAAAGCCGCTGTTGCCTTCTCCGGCCGACTGGACACCTGGCAAAAATTGGATGGTCTTGAGGATGTCCACCTCGCCGAGCAGCGCAGGGAGCTTTTTGATCTTCTCGACTTCCAACTCCACGCGGCCCATGTCGGTGCTCTCGGTGTTGGCGTTCTTTTCGCCTACCACTTCTGCGGCCGCTGAGACGATGGTGTTGGTGCTGAGCTCCAAGTTGATGGTCTGGTCTGCGGTGAGCTCGACTTGCTTCTCTACAGTGACGTATCCGATGAACGAGTATACCAGATTGTAACTGCCCTCAGGCAAGGTCAGCGAGTAAAAGCCGTAGAGGTTGGAGGTGGTGCCCGCACCGGATTCTTTGTCAAAAATGCTGGCGCCAAGCACGGTTTCACCGGTTTCGGCATCGCGGATCACTCCACTGATGGTGTAGGAATCTTGGGCAAGCAGTCCTGAGGTGAGCAGCAGGACAATCAGGGTGGACAGCAGGCGCATGGCGGTGTTTAAGCTGAGCGGGAAGACAGGAACAAAGGTAGCCACCCGGCCCGGGTTGGCCCGGCATTCACCCCGCAGAAAAAAAAATCTTCGAAAAGTTTAACCCTAGGCGAGTTTCTCCCGTAAAAGAACCTGTACATCGTACTTAATTACCGATTCATCGAAAAAATAATTCGACCCAAACGAAACCCAGCGTTCGTGATTCCCGTAATCATGGATGTAACACTTGAGAAACCATGAAGCAACTGATGACACTCCTGGCGGCCTTGGCAATGACCTCGGCAGTATTCGCCCAAGACAATGCCTCGAAAGATTACCTCAACGCCATGTTTGAGGAATGCCCCCAGTACGAAGCCCACTACGTTCGGACTATGACCGACATCGGTAACGGTAT
Source organism: Luminiphilus sp. (assembly GCA_964221845.1). Classification (GTDB taxonomy): domain Bacteria; phylum Bacteroidota; class Bacteroidia; order Flavobacteriales_D; family Sanyastnellaceae; genus CAXPZW01. Next base: position 8,935 of record CAXPZW010000025.1, read on the forward strand.
GCTTCGGGCGGAAGTGCAAGACCTTACCGGCGCTACCAAGATGGAAGGCGCTTATCTCAACACCGGCGACGACATGCTCGAGCACGGCAAATTCACCTTCTTCTACGGAAACGGCCAAGTAGAGTCGCAAGGCTACTACGAGCAAGGCATCAAAGTGGGCACCTGGAAACGGTTTACCCTCCTGGGCGAGCCCCGCGCAGACCGCTACTACAACCCTGAATCGGTGGGTTTCTTGCGGAGTGTGATGGACGGCAACACGCAGATGATGCGTAACCGCTAGGAGAACAACGCCTTCAAACGATATTTTAGTCCCGGTGAAATCACCGGGACTTTTTTTGTTGCTAGCCCTGGCCCTTGCAGGCTGTGGTGGCCCTGCCGAACAGGCGGGCAAAACCGTGTTTCACTACAACGAGAGCGTGGGCATCTCCTCGCTCGACCCTGCATACGCCCGCAATTTGGAAAACATGTGGGCGGTCAACCAGGTCTTTGACGGGCTGGTGGAACTCAACGCGGACTTGGAAGTGGTGCCACTGCTGGCCCGCGCATGGGACGTTTCCGATTCAGGGCGTACCTACACCTTTCACCTCAGAAACGACGTCTTTTTTCACGCCGACCCCAACCTCGGCCCGGCACGCAAACTTGTGGCCAGTGATGTGGTCTACAGCTTCAACCGCATCTTGGATCCCGAAGTGGCCTCACCTGGGAAATGGATCTTTGGCCCGGTGGACACCGACCTGGGTGGGTTTGAGGCCTTGAACGATTCCACGCTGAACATCTACTTGCGCCAACCCTTCCCGCCCTTCCTGGGCATGCTTGCCACCCAATACTGCAATGTGGTGAGTCCCGAAGCGGTGGCCCATTACGGCGCCGACTTTCGCAGCCATCCGGTAGGTACCGGTCCGTTCCAGTTTGCGCATTGGGTGGAAGACGTTGCGCTGGTCTTTCACAAGAATCCAGACTTCTGGCAAACCGATGCTACCGGAGTCCCGCTGCCTTACTTGGACGCGATCAAGATTGACTTCGTGCGCGACATGAGCGTGGAGTACCTCGGCTTGCTCAAGGGCGAATACGACTTCATGAGTGGGCTGCATCCCGCGTACAAGGATGAGCTGTTGACGCCTGACGGTCAGCTCTCTCCGACCTTTGAGGACCGCCTCAAACTGCAAACCACGCCCTTCCTGAAGACAGACTACCTGGGCATTTTGGTGGACGACTCGCTGGAAGTCTCGGCCGATCACCCCTTGCACGACGCGGGCGTACGACAGGCTTTAAGCATGGCCATCAACCGCGCTGACATGGTGCGTTACCTACGCAACAACGCGGTGGTTCCGGCCGATGGCGGGTTTGTGCCCAAAGGCATGGCCGGTCATGCAGGGGGCGACGTGCTCTTTGACGTAGAAGCCGCCAAAGCATTGCTGGCCGAAGCGGGCTACCCTTCGGGCCAAGGCATTCCGCCCATCGACATCACCACCACCAGCGACTACGTCGACCTCTGCGAATTTGTCCAGTTTGCCTGGCGCGAACTGGGGCTGCAGGTTACCGTGGACGTCCAACAAGGCGCCACCCACCGCGAAAATGTGGCCCAGTCCCGGGCGTTGGTCTTCCGTAAATCCTGGCTGGCGGACTATGCGGACGCCGAGAACTTCTTGGGCCTGTTTCACTCGGGCAATTTTGCGCCCAACGGCCCCAACTACACCCACTACTCCAACCCGCAGTTTGACGCGTGGTACGACCAAGCCATTGCCGCCACCACCGACACCGAGCGCACCGCGCTCTACCAGCGCATGGATTCGTTGGTGCGCGCCGAAAGCCCGGTGATTCCGCTGTTCTATGATCAGGTGACGCACTTTGTGGGCCAGCGTGTGCAAGGGCTGCAGACCAACGGGGTGAACATGTTGGATTTGAAGTGGGTGTCGGTAAAGGAATGAGGGGAGTTGGTCAACGACCAATTCTAGACTGGTTTCCTTGCAAAAGTCCAGGGCTTCCCCGAGTGGGGCCCCCTCCGCCCCCTTCCCCGCCTCCGCCACTCAGAGACACCCCCAATTTCCCATCCCGCAACCACCCCATCAAACCGCCGCCCTCACACTTTGTAGATGGTCGCTCTCACCACATGAATCACCCCCCTCACCCCACCTCCTGCAAAAGCCTTGCACTAAAAACTTGCACTTCCACTTGCACTAGCCCTCACTTTTCACTCTTCACTTTTAACTCCTACCCTGTGTTGTATTTTCGTCCCAAACCTCAACCCATGCGCTTTTCCCTCGCTTTTGCCGCCTTGTGTGCCCTGTGTCTGTCCGCTTGCATGATGGACAACAGGCCTCCCGCTGACGATGCCGTCGCCACCCCCGATCACCAGTACAGCTGGAAAGACGGATTTGACCAGTCCCGTGCCAACATCTACACCTCGGTACAACTGACCACCGACTTATCGGCGCTCAACGAGACCCACAAACAGGTCATTCCCATTTTGATCGAAGTGGCTGGGCTTATGGACGAGATGTTCTGGGCGGAAGCCTACGGCGACAAAGACGAGCTGCTCGCCGGCATCCAAGACGATAAGCTCCGCCGCTTTGCCGAGGTGAACTACGGCCCCTGGGACCGCTTGGACGACAACGCTCCCTTCATCGACGGCTTTGATGAAAAGCCCCTCGGTGCCAACTACTACCCCGCGGACATGACCAAGGAGGAGTTTGAGGCCTGGGACGACCCCAACAAAGCCTCACTCTACACCATGGTGGTACGCGAAGACAGCGCCCTGAAGAGCGTATGGTACCACGAGTACTTTGCCGAGCAAGTGGGACGCGCAGCTGCCCTGCTCGACTCGGCATCGGCCTTGGCCATGGACGCCGATCCTGAATTCGGCATCTACCTGGAGGCCCGCGCCAAATCCCTGCGCACCGACCGTTACAACCCGTCGGATGTAGCGTGGCTGCAAATGGAAAGCAACGTGCTGGACTTCATTGTGGGTCCCATTGAGAACTACGAGGACCACCTCTACAACTACAAGGCCGCGCACGAAGCTTATGTGCTGGTCAAAGACGTAGCCTGGAGCGAGCGTCTCAAGCGCTACAAAACCCTGCTTCCGCGCCTGCAAGAAGAACTCCCAGTGGACGCCAAGTACAAGCAGGACGCCATCGGTGGCAACGCCCAGCTCAACGCGTACGACGTGATTTACTACGCCGGTGATTGCAACTCAGGCTCCAAGACCATCGCGGTCAACCTGCCCAACGACGAAGGCCTCCAGCAGCAATACGGCACCCGCCGCTCGCAGCTGAAAAACGCAATGCAAGCCAAGTACGACAAGATTTTGATCCCCATTTCCAAAGTGCTGATTGCTGAAGACCAACGCAAGCACATCACCTTTGATGCCTTCTTCTCCAACACCATGTTCCACGAGGTGGCCCACGGATTGGGCATCAAAAACACCATCGACGGACAAGGCACCGTGCGCGACGCCCTCAAAGAGCAGTCCAGCTGGTTGGAAGAAGGCAAGGCCGACATCTTGGGCCTGTGGATGGTGACCAAACTCCGCGAATGGGACGAGGTGTCCGAAGGCGAACTGATGGACAACTACGTGACCTTCCTGGCCGGCATCTTCCGATCAGTACGCTTTGGAGCCGCGAGTGCGCACGGCAAGGCCAACATGCTGCGCTTCAACTTCTTTGAAGAAGCCGGCGCGTTCACCTATGACGAAGCCACCCAAACCTACGCGGTCGACGCCGAGAAGATGGGCCAAGCCGTGGAAGACCTCAGCCGCATGATCATTGAGCTGCAAGGAGACGGTGCCTACCTGCAGGTCAAGGAAATCTCCGAGACCAAAGCCGTGATTGGCGACATGCTCCAAGCCCAACTGGACCGGTTGTCTTCGGAAGGCATTCCGGTAGATGTGGTGTTTGAGCAAGGCGTGGACGTACTTGGCCTGTGATTTGACGTTGTAGTAGAAACCCTGCACGCATGAAACTCACCTTTGCACTCCTGGCGGCGGCCGCACTGACCTTCGCCCCGGCCAAAGACCAAGTCTTCCCCACCCTCACCGGCGAAACCCTCGACGGCAAAAACATCACCATCCCCACCGACACCGGAGGAAAGGTGACCATCGTGGGCATGAGCTACTCCAAAAAAGCCGAAGGCACGCTCAAGACCTGGTACCAACCCATGTACGACAAGTTCGTGCTCAAGCACGGCATGTTCGACAGCCAGTACGACGTCAACTTCTTGTTTGTGCCCATGTTTACCGGTGCCAAGAAAACCGCTTACGGCCCGGCCCTCAAGAAAATGAAAGAGTCCAACCGCAAGGACCTCTACCCCCATCTGCTCTTCTACAAAGGCGACCTCGAACCGTACAAGACCGATTTGGACATGGACGACAAGAACCTCCCTTACCTCTTCGTACTGGACGAAGAAGGCAAGATGGTCTACCAGACAAAAGGCCTCTACAACGAGAAGAAGATGGAGAAGATTGAGGAGGTGTTGGACGCGCGGCTGTAGACTAGTCTGCCCGCGTATACCCGTTTCTAAACGCGTAACTCCCGGCTAGTTCAAAGACGGCAACCAAACTTTACAGTTGGGGGACCCTGCGCCCCCTATGGGTGGGGCATTCGCGCGCGCGAACAGAGCAGTCTATCTGAAGGGAAAATCTAAATGGGACTATCCAAACCTACCCCTGCACCGTCTCTTCCCCATCGGTCTTCACCGGGGGCTTGTACCCAAAGAGCTTGTTCTCCTTGATGATGGTATCGACGTAGGTAGGCACCATGTCCTCCCACCCGGATTCGCCGCAGCGGATCATGCGCAGAACCTCACGAGAATAGACATTGAGGATTTCCTCGTTGTAATCCTCGATATCCACCATGCGCTTGTTGAACAACAGGTAGTCAAATAGCGGCTTGAGGCGTGGGTGAATGGGGGTGTTTTTAGTGGTGAGCAGTGCGTCAGTCTCTCGATCGTGCCAGGGGTAGAGGTAGATCTTGAGGTCACGGCTGAACAAGATACCAAAGGCTTCGAGCACCCCGCCATTGAGGTCGCGGTAGTACTTCTCGTTGAAGACATCGAGCAGGTTGTTTGTACCCATGATGATGCCCATGCGCTTTTTGGTATAGCGGCTGAAGTACTCCACCAGTTTGTAGTACTTCATGTAATTCGAGATGAGCACGGTTTGGCCGAGTGAGCACAGAATGTCTGCCCGGTCCAGGAAGTCTTGCTCGTCGATGTCACCTTCGGCCTTGAGGTTACTGAGGGTGATTTCAAAGAGGACTTGCACGCGTTCGGAATCGACCTTCTCTTCGGCTTCGAACATTTGGAAGCCCTTCATGATCATGTCGATGTTCACCTTGGTCACCGGGCGGAAGGATCCGCGGATGGCCAAGATGTTCTTCTTGTACAGCACATCTGCCGCCTGCAGGTTGCGGCCGTCGGGTGAGAAGATCACCGCGTCGGTCATGCCGTTTTTCACCAACTGCAGACTCATCAGGCGGTTATCCACGTGCTCGAAGTCGGGCCCGTCCATTTCCACCATGTCGATCTCGATTTGATCGCGCTGCAGGTTGTCGTAGAGCGAGAGCAGCAGCTCACGCGGTTTGTCGTAGAAGTAAAAGCAGCCGTACAGCAAGTTCACCCCGAGGATGCCGGAGGTCAGCTGTTGCAACACCGCCTCGTTCTCGTGGAAGCGCACGTGGATCACCACCGTTGAAGGCGCACGATCGGGTGCGGTTTGGAACTTCACCCCCATCCATCCGTGGCCTTGAATGGTCTTTTGGAAGTTGATGGTGGCAATGGTGTTGGCGTACGCAAAGAAGCACTTGGTGGGATGGTCTTGGCGGCTCAAACGCTCCTCCATGAGGTTGTACTCGTGCTGCAGCATACGTACCAGGCGCGGACGACACACGTAACGGCCTTTGGCTTCCTTGCCGTAAATAGCGTCCGAGAAGTCCTTGTCGTAGGCACTCATGGCCTTGGCGATGGTGCCCGAAGCACCGCCCGCTTGGAAGAAGTGGCGCACCACCTCTTGGCCTGCACCGATTTCGGCAAAGGTGCCGTAGATGTCCCGGTTCAAGTTGATCCGGAGGGCTTTTTGCTTGGACGAAAGAATGACGCGATCCACAGGAGCGTTAGGTTACTTTAAAACAAAACTAACAGAGTTTCTTACGTGTTCGTCACCGGCGGCCGCGATTCTGTAAATCCTGCGCGGTAAGCTGCACCAGCTTGCTACCTTTGCCCGTACATGGCAGGCCAACCGTTTACCGTCACATTTCTGGGTACCGGCACCTCGCAAGGGGTTCCTGTGATTGCGTGCGAGTGTGCAGTATGCACTTCGGATGATCCGCGCGACAAGCGGCTGCGCTGCGCGGTCCTGCTCAGCTTTGGCGACAAACACTACGTGATCGACGCCGGGCCGGATTTCCGCCAGCAAATGTTGCGCGCACAGGTGAAGACCTTGGAAGCCGTGTTGTTCACCCACGAACACAAAGACCACGTGGCCGGGTTGGACGACGTTCGGGCTTACAATTTTTCCATGAAAAGGGACATGCGCATCTACGGCAACACCCGCGTGGAAGAGACCCTCAAACGCGACTTCCACTACGCCTTTGCCGAGGTCAAGTACCCTGGTGTCCCCCGTTTGGACTTTACCGAGATCGACACCCGCGCATTTGAGGTGGACGGCATCCGCTTTCAGCCGGTGGAAGTGATGCACTATAAACTGCCAGTGCTGGGCTTCCGTGTGGGAGATCTCACCTACATCACCGACGCCAAAACCATCTCCGACGAGGAGAAAGCAAAAATCCGCGGCAGCAAGACCTTGGTGATCAACGCCCTGCGTAAAGAAGAACACATCTCCCACCTCAACCTGGAACAAGCCCTGGCCTTGATCGAGGAACTTGAAGTGGAAACCGCCTACCTGACCCACTTGAGTCACCTCATGGGCTCCCACGCCGATTTGGTGCCCCAGCTCCCACCCAATGTCCACGCGGCCTACGACGGCCTGCAAATTTCCGCCTCTACCTGATATGGGAAGTGCTTTGCTCTATTACCTGGTGATCAAGCCCATCAGCTTGCTCCCTTACCCGCTGCTTTACTTGGTGTCGGACTTCACCCGTCTGATGGTGTACCGCGTGGTGGGCTACCGCCGCAAAGTGGTCGCCTCCAACATCGCCGGCGCGTTTCCGGGCCTCTCTCCCGGCGAACGCCTGGCCATTGAACGCAAGTTTTACAAGCACTTTTGCGACCTGATCGTGGAGAGTCTCAAGAACTTCAGCATCACCGAAAAACAGGCGCGCAAACGCATGGTGGAGCGCAACCCGGAGGTCATCAACCGCTACGCCAGCCAAGGCATCTCTACGGTCATGTGCGGCGGTCACTTCAACAACTGGGAACTCTGGGCGGTGGAAGCTGGCCTCTCCTTGGACCCGTTGGTGGTGGGCATTTACAAGCGTCTCAGCAACCCATTCTTCGACAAGAAGATGAAAGATTCACGCAGCAAGTTTGGGCTGATGATGATTCCCACCAAAGAAGTGGGCAAGGAGTTGAAGCGCCTCAAGGACACGGTCAAAACCACCGTGTACGCCATCGACCAATCGCCGGCCAATCCCCAAAAGGCCTACTGGATGTACTTCCTCGGGCGTGAAACCGCGTGCTACTACGGCCCGGAAAAATACGCTCGCGACCACCGCTCACCGGTGATTTTTGCGCGTATCCACAAGGTCAAACGCGGCTATTACGAAGTGGAATACGAACCGGTCATGGACCGACCTGAAGATGCCGAATACGGCGAGGTGATTCATGCGGTGCAGCGCATCTTGGAAAAGGATGTGCGTCAATGGCCCGAGTACTGGCTCTGGACCCACAAGCGCTGGAAGCACCAACGCCCCGAAGGCGTGGCCCTGGACGACCGTCCGTAGGCTAGCGTTCGCCCAACACTTCGGGCACCACGGTTCCGGTGGTCCCGGTAGGCGCCTGCACCCCAAGGATGGCAGACACGGTAGGCGCAATGTCGCGCACGTGGGTTTCGCGGAAGGTTTCTCCCGGAGTCACCCCAGCCCCAAACAGGCTGAACGGCACATGGGTATCGTAGCTAAACGGCGAGCCGTGTGAGGTGCCTGTGCGGCCGTACTGCAACCATCCTGGTTCGAGCACGACGACCACGTCCCCGCTCAATCGGTGGTGGTAACCCCGTTGAATGCGGCTGGCAATGTCCCCTTGAAATTCACCCTCACGCAAGGCCGACCCGGTGTACACCTGCATCACGCCCTCAAACCCGCGCATGAAGTCCGCAGCAAAGACCTCTGCCTGGCGGACGTCAACGCCGCGGGCATCCATCAGCGCGTGGTCAAAGAACACCTGCTCATTGCTGTAATTGCGAATCCACTCACCCGCGCCGTAACGCGCGTTCATGGACGCTTTAAGCGAGTCCACCATGTTGCCCGGCTGCCAGTAACCGGTGGCAATGCCCAGGCTTTCCAAATGGCTGGGCACGTGTACGGCGCCGTGGTCGGCAGTGAGGAAGACCGTGTAGTTGCCTGCGCCCACCTCCCCGTCCAAAAACGCAAAGAAGTCTGCCAAGTCGCGGTCCAAGCGGAGGTAAGTGTCCTGCGCTTCGCGGCTCATCGGGCCGGTGCGGTGGCCCACGTAGTCCGTGGAAGAGCAGCTCACCGCCAACACGTCCACATGCTCGTCTTGCCCGAGGCCCGCCATGCGCACAGCGGTCTTGGCAAAGTCCAAGGTGACGGTGTTGCCGTAGGGCGTGGCTTTGATGATGTCGCGTCCGCCATTTTGCGCGGCAGCTGCGGTCAAGTCATAGGGGAAGGTCGGGCGCAATTGGCCGGTGTACGGGCCTTCGAAGGGGTTGTTGTCTGGCAAGCTTTCGTCGTACGCTTCAGGGTCCAAGAGCAGGTCCCATCCTCCGGCGATCCACCCGTCCACTTTGCCGTTGGCGTTGTAAGCACTCACCCATTCGGGAAGCGCATCGGCATACCAGCTGCTGGTCACCCAGTCACCCCCAATCATCCAGTAGGCCGCGTCACCGCCACCACCTAAGGGCAGAATGGACCCGCGGTCCTTGAGGGAAATGCCAATGGTCTTACCCCGTCCGTTGGTAGCCAACTCCACTTGCTCGCAGAGCGTTGAACTGCGCAGGTAATGGGGACTCATTTTGCCGCCGGCTGCGCTGGTGCCAACGCCGGATACAGTAGAATCTCCAGCGCAATACACCGTTTTGCCCGTGCGCTTGTCAAACCAATTGTTGGAGATCACGCCGTTGACCGCTGGGGTTGTTCCAGTGTAAATGGCCGCGTGTCCTGGACCCGTGTAGGTAGGTGCGTAGCTGTAGTGGTTGTTGTGGCACACAAATCCCTCGGTGGCAAAGCGCTTGAATCCGCCTTCCACAAAATCATCTGCAAAGCGCGTGAGGTAGTCGTAGCGCATTTGGTCCACCACCAGTCCCACGACCAGTTTGGGAGAAGTGCGCTCGGGTGCGTTTTCGCCAAGGACAACTGGTGTGGACGGGACAGGAGTCTCCACGATCACCACTTCGGTGGTACCACAAGCCGTCAGCAACAAGATCGACGCCAGAAAAACAAGAAAACGCATGCAGGTTGGTTTGGCTGCAAAGGTAGAAAGCCCAATGGTTCTGACTACCCCTGGCGCAAGATCACCAGCGACAAAACCAGGCAGGCGAGGACGCTTACCGCGATGTTGACCGCGGCCCACTGCCAATGACCGGACTTGACCAATTGCGCACTCTCCACACTGAAGGTTGAAAAGGTGCTGAACCCACCGCAGAACCCGGTGGTCAACAGTTTGGTCGCCAACGGCTGGTCACGCAGCCATCCTTTCATCCAACCGCCGATGATCAGCGCAAGCAGCAAAGTGGCCAGGATGTTGGCAGCCAACGTAGCCCATGGAAATTGCCCCGTTCCTGAGGGAAACAAACGCGTAAGTCCGTACCGGGCGATCGAGCCCAGCCCCCCTCCTACGAAAACAGCCAACCAAACATTCATGGGCACAAGCTAGCAATCATGTCCAACTGTCGGGCAAGGGTTTGCCCACATCGGTGGTGCTCAAGCGGCGAATCACCCAGCGCACAATCCGGTGCGCGAGCCAACCCAAGCCGAGGCCCAAAAGCGCTCCGGAAACAATATCTCCGGGGTAGTGCACGCCCAGGTAGATGCGCGTGTAACTCACAAATGCGGCCCAACCGAACAGCATCAATGCCACCCATTGCTTGGCGGGGTGCAACCACAACCAGAAGTACATGGCCATCCCAAAGAAGTTGGTGGCGTGTGAAGACACAAAGCCATACCAGCCTCCGGTGTATGGATTGCCGTTGTCGTCGATGTGCAAATGCAGGAGGTCTCCGATCTCGAGGTTGCGCGAGGGGCGGTAACGCTGAAACACTTCTTTGAAGAGCTCGACCGAAACCCGGTCGCAAAACAGGACCACCACACCGGTTCCGCCAGCAACGGCCAACGCGGTTTGCCACCCATACTTTTTGTGCAAGAGCAGCAAAATGGCTACAAACCACGGCAGGGATCCAGTGGCCTTGGTAAAGAACCACATTACAGGATCCAACCACGGGGCATGCCACCCGTTGAGCCAGAGCAACAGGTCACGGTCCAGGGCTTCAAGCCATTCCATGGGTTACTCGCCGTAAATGTCGGCGATGGCCGCGGCGAAGTTCTTCTTGATGATTTTACGCTTGAGCTTCAAAGTGGGCGTCAACTCGCCGTCCTCGATGGTCCATGCACGCTCGAGAGCGCGCATTTGCTTGACCTGCTCCCATTTAGCAAAGCCTTCGTTGGCCGCCTGAATATCTCGCCAGATGCGGGCGGTGATGTTCTTGTCGGTGTGGCAGGCGCTGTCGCCGGGGTAGGTGTGATTGTGGCGCTTGGCCCACTCTTGGCAGGCCTCATAGGCCGGCACAATGAGCACCGCGGGGAACTTCTGTCCCTCACCGATGACCATGCACTGCTCCACAAAGCGCGACTCCTTGAAGGCATTTTCCAACAGCTGGGGAGCCACGTACTTGCCTCCGGAGGTCTTGAACATTTCTTTCTTGCGGTCGGTGATGCGCAGGAAGCCTTCTTCCACCACACCGATGTCGCCGGTGTGGAACCAACCGTCTTTGAGCACCTCGTCGGTTTTCTCTTGGTCCTTGAAATACCCGGTCATTACGTTAGGGCCTTTGACCAGAATCTCACCGTCTTGAGCGATGCGTACTTCTTGGTTGGCCAGGACTTTACCCACGCTGCCCACGCGGAGCATGCCGGGTTGATTCAGGGTGTTCACCGAGATCACAGGTGAGGTCTCGGTCAGTCCGTAGCCTTCAAATACCGGAATGCCCGCCCCGTTGAAGAAACGCGCCAGACGAGGCTGCAACGCCGCTGAGCCGCAGGCCACCGCCTCGATTTCGGTCAGGCCAAGGGCCTCTTTCACCTTGCTGAACACCAGCTTGCGAGCAAAACGCAATTTGCGCTCGTACCCATTGCCATTGCGGCGGTCCGGCTCCCATTTGAGTGCTTGCGCCACCGCCCACATGAACAGCTTGGCTTTGATGCCACCGGCCGATTGACCCTTGGCCACAATGCCGTCGTAGAACTTCTCGAGCAAGCGCGGCACAGCCGTAAACACATGCGGCTTGGCATAATTCAAATCTTCCTTGATGGTCTCCAGGCTATCGGCAAAGTAAATGCTGACCCCGTTGTACATGTACAGGTAGTGCAGCATACGCTCAAAGATGTGACACACCGGCAGGAAGCTCAAACAACGTGAGGTTCCCGGTGCACGGTCCGGCAGGCGCGGGGTGCTGTCTACCGCGTTGGACACGATGTTGCTGTGACGCAGCATCACCCCTTTGGGTCGCCCAGTGGTACCCGATGTGTAAATGATGGTGGCCAAATCATCCCCGTCCACATTGGCCATGCGTTGGGTGACTTGGTCTTGGGCGGAGGTGTCTGCACCAAGCTCCAACAGCGCTGACCAGTGGTCACGGCCTTCGTACTGTTCGAAAGTCCATACGCCTTCCAGCGCGGGTACTTTGCTGCGGATACTGGCCACTTTGTCGTACAACTCGTCGTTGGACACAAAGCAAAAACGCGACTCGGAGTGGTTGAGGATGTAGTCGTAATCCTCCTCGGTCATGGTGGGGTAAATCGGCACATCGATGGCGCCCACTTGGAGGATGGCCAAATCCATGATGTTCCACTCGCAGCGGTTGTTGTGCGAGATCAGGGACACCTTGTCTCCAGGTTGGACCCCCAATTTGATCAGTCCGCGGCTGGCGGTGTTGACCGCGTCTACCAGTTCTTGGGTGGAGTAGGTTTTCCACTGGCCGCCCACACGGGAGGTCATGCACAGGTCCATTGGGAAGTGCTCCAGCTGGTAATGCAGGAAGTCAAAAAGTCGGGTCGGTTGATCCATGACAAGGGGTTGTTGAAGACGGAAAGATAACGCATCGCTCCTTCCGGTTCAACACTCCTGCCCCATCACGGATTCGGACGGCGTTCTGGGCGGGGTTGGATGCCGTACGCTTGGTAGATTACCTCTTGGATGCGCGTGCGGATATCGAGGGTGATGAGCTTGCGGTTGGCCGCGTCTGGATAGATGCGGTTGGACAGAAACACGTACACCAAATCGTGTTCAGGATCGGCCCAGGCCAAGGTGCCGGTAAAGCCCGAGTGGCCAAAGCTCGATGCCGAAGCCTCGTTACAGGTGGGGCCCGCGTTCAGCTGCAGTGTAGGCTTGTCAAAGCCAATGCCACGGCGGTTATCCTCGTAGCAGAAATGGCACGCGGTGTACTCCGAAATGGTTTCGGGCGAAAGGAATTGCATGCCTGCATAGTCCCCACCGCGCTCAAGCATGTGCATGAGCACCGCCAAGTCCCAAGCATTGGAAAACAAACCTGCGTGACCGCCCACACCGCCCATCATAGCTGCGCCGGGGTCGTGCACAAATCCGTGGATCAGTTGACCGCGGAAATACCCGTCCTCTTCGGTGGGCGCAATGACGGTGCGGTCCATGTAATCCAGCGGATTGTAACGCATCGAGTGCAAGCCCAGCGGACCGTAATAGTGATCCAACGCATAATCCGCCAACCCCGTACCGGTCTGTTGTTCAATGATGTCTTTGACGAAGTAGTACCCCAAATCCGAGTAGCGGTAATCCCGGTTTTCGCGCAGGCCGTTTTGCAAGATGACCTGCTTCATGCTGTCCACATAGGTGTCCATGATGAAACACTGGTCCGCCACGCATACGGTATACCCGTCGCTGGGCATACGCTTGTAGAGCGAGGGGTCCAGTCGTCCAGACACCAAGGTTTGGGAGTAGAACGGAATCCAGGGCTTCAACCGCGCGGTGTGGCTTAGCATCTCGCGCAGGTTCATGTTGAAGTGGTCGTTTGAATCGGGGATGGCGAGGTAGTCGCACAGGTTGTAGTCGGGGTGGACGTGTCCTTGTTCGTGCAACGCCATCAGTGATACCGTGGAAGCAGCCACTTTGGTGATGGAAGCCAAGTCGTACACCGTCTCTTGGGTGACGGGCTTCTTGCCGGCGTAGGTGTGGTGCCCAAAGGCCTTGTCGTAGATCACTGTACCTGCTTTGACTACCAATACGCGGCAGCCGGGAAAGGCCTTTTCGGCAATGCCTTCTGCGGCGATGGTGTCAATGGCCGCCAGACGCGTAGCCTCAATACCGGTGTCCTCGGGAAACCCCATAGACAAACGCCCGTTGGGCTGGGTCACCAGGCCAAAACCTTCGGGGTACTTGGCGCTGATGGTGACCGGTAAACGGCCTTGGGCGCCGCGGGCACCCACCATCATTTCGGCGAGTTCTTCGAGGGTGGCTTCAGAGTCTTGGTAGGCCACCACCACGGCATCAATGCCGTCCCAATCGCGCAGTTTGCGCAGGGCGTAAGGGTTGGCGGTGATGCCTACGGCTACCTGTGCATCCACGCCGGCCAGCATGCGCATGGCGTCTTGGGTGATGTTGTAATTCTTGCTGCCGTGGTTGCTTGTGTTGTCAAACACGGCCAGCACCACGTCGTACTTGCCCAGCTTGGTCTGCATGCTTTTGAGCGTGCTGAAATCTGGGTTGCGGCTCATCACAAAGTGCGCGGCATCCAAGTGGCGGTCCACGGTGCGCACGAACGCATTCTTGCCGTTACCTCCAATGGTCAGCGTGGCCCACTTGAGGGTGTCGGGACCGAGGGGAAGCAGGTTATTTTGGTTGCGTAATACGGTCAACGCCTCGCCTGTAATGCGGTGTTCAAGGGCTTGAGCGCGCGAGTCATTCAACCCTTCGGTCAGCCCTTCGAGCGGGTGCGGCGCCCAATTGTGCAACCCGGCCCACTCCTTGGTTTTGAGCACGCGGTGGCAACGCTCGGCGATGAGTTCTTTGGTCAGCACGCTGTCGGCAATGGCCTGTTTGATGCGGGCCAAGGCGACTTTTACGTCGCCAGGGAACAGCAGTACGTCGTTGCCCGCCTCGAGTGCTTTGACGTGCATCTCGCCAGGCTCAAAGTACTTGGCCAGCCCCTGCATGGTCATGGCATCGGTAAATACCAGACCTTCAAACCCGAGGCTATCGCGCAGCAGATCAGTAACGATCTTTTCGCTGAGGGTAGACGGCTTGAGTGCAGTGGAATCCAGCGCGGGCACATACAAGTGCGCAATCATCACACTCCCCAATCCGGTTTTGGCCAACTCGCGGAACGGGTACAGTTCCAAGCTGTCCAGCCGGGCGCGGTCGTGCATGATGTAAGGCAGGTCTTTGTGGGAATCCACGTCGGTGTCGCCGTGTCCGGGGAAGTGCTTGGCGCACGCCAGAACCCTGCCGTCTTGCAAGCCACGGGCATAGGCGTCGCCCAAGGTGGCTACCCGTTCCCGGTTTTCGCCAAACGAACGGTTGTTGATCACCGGATTCTTCGGGTTGTTGTTGACGTCCACCACCGGACCAAAATTCACATGTACCCCAAGCGCACGCAGCTGACGCGCGCACTCCAATCCAAATTGGTAGGTCAACCCCGGAGAGTTCGCCGCCCCGAGGGTCATTTGACGCGGATAGCGGATGGTGCTGTCCAACCGCATGCCGGGGCCCCATTCGGCGTCCATGGCAATGAGCAGGGGAACTTTGCTACGCTGCTGATAATCGTTGGTGAGCGTGACTTGCTTGTGGGGAGACCCTTGCATGAAAATCAATCCCCCTACCTCGTAATTGTCGATCAGCGCTCGAACTTGGTTTTCGTGGGAAGCGTCTTGATTGGAGTAGGCCGGAATCATGAACAGCTGGCCAATCATTTGGTCCAACGTCAGGGTTTCCATCAGAGAGTCGGCCCAGGGCGTAGGTCTTTCCAGCATGGCGGCTTTCCGGGGGGTGATTTCCACCGTGGGCACGTCTCCCCTAACCCCTGCGCTGCAGGTGAAAAATGCGGTGGCTACCGCCAACGCCATCAACCAGGTCCAATGCTGTTTCATACGCCTTCCAGATTCCTCAAACAAAGGTAGCCCAACACGTCCCCTACACAGGGGTGCGAAAAACCGGTTTTCAACAGCGGTTAGCGCAGATTGGGTAGGAAAGCGAATGCAGGAACCGTGCCGGTTATTCGGCAGCGGCAGTCAATTCAGCCGTTTTTTTTTCCAGCTCCTTGCGCACCAGGTTGAGTACGAAGGCGAACTGCTCCTCCATGGTGAGGTTGGTGTTGTCCAACACAACGGCGTCTTTGGCTTGACGCAAAGGATCGGTTTTGCGCGTAGAATCCAAGTGGTCGCGCATGTTGAGGTTGTTGACTACCTCTTCGAGGGTCACCGACATGCCTTTGGCCATGAGCTCGGCATAACGACGCTGGGCGCGCACCTTGCGGTCGGCTGTGACAAAGAATTTGAGCTCGGCGTCGGGCAACACCACGGTGCCGATGTCGCGCCCGTCCATCACTACGCCGCGGCTCTCGGCCATACGCTGTTGCAGACGTACGAGCTTTTGGCGCACCTCCACCACATCGCTGACTTGGCTCACGTAGCTGCTGACCTGCAGCGAACGGATTTCCAACTCCACGTTTTGGCCGTTGAGGTAGGTCTCGCTCAATTGCTTATCGCTGTTGTAGCGGAAGGAGATGTAAGCGTTTTCGAGCGCCTTAACCAGGGCTTCGCGGTCCACTTCGCCGTCTTTGAACACGCCTTGTTGGAGGGCATGGAGGGCGACCGCGCGGTACATCGCTCCGGTGTCAATGTAGATGTAGTTGAGCTCCTTGGCCACTTGCTTGGCCATGGTGCTCTTACCACAGGACGAATAGCCGTCAATAGCGATGTTGATCTTGTTGTTCAAAGCGCGCAATTTGGTCGGTGCAAATATAGCCAATCGCAGCGTGCCCTCCGGTGTCAGAGAAGGCTGGAATCCGCGTCAGAAAGCACTGGCGCGCCCTTACCAGTTGGTGAACCCGGTAGAGATCGAGAGCTGGTTGGTGGCCCCTGCAATGCTGTAGGTGGAACGGGTGTAGTTGACGTCAAAGCGCTTCACGCGCATGCCAAATCCCCACGAGAAGCCAGCGGTTCCGGGCTTGTCGTTGACCTTGAGTTCTTGGCGACGGCGGTAGTTGTACCCAAAGCGCGCGTGGAAGTTGTCGCCCAGCAAAAACTCGGTTCCAAACACCATGTGACGCATCAGTTTGTCGCCAAATTCCCAAGTCGTGTCGCCGATGACCTCGCCGGTGATGGGGTCGATGATGACCTGCGCGTTGGGGTCCGAATAGGTAAGGTCCCAGGTTTGCAGATTCTCGGCCACAATGGTGAAGCGAAACGGTGCGTGCTTGAATTGCTTGGCAATCCCGAGTTGGACTTGCAACGGCAGGTCTTCCTTGACCTCCTCAAAGTAGGTGTTGAACTGCACCCCCAAGTTGCGCACCACCAAACCGGCCGAAAAGCGCTTGGCCGGGTTGAAGTAACTCGCACCCAAGTCCAGAGCTGCAGCTGTGGAGTAGTAACTGTCCACCGCGCTGTAGATGAACTTGGCAGACGCACCAACCGTCCAAGCCGTATCGATGGGCACCGCGCCCGAAAGCGAGAAGATGAAATCGTTGGCCGTGAAGTTGCCGATGACCTGTCCGGTCTCGTCGGTGCGGTCAAAGTCGCCGTACCCCAAGTAGGAAACAGAGGCCGAGAAGGTGGCCAAACTGTCCACGTGGTGGGCATAGCTGGCGTACCCAGCACGCGAACCGGCAAAGTACCCTAAGTAGCCCATGGAGAGCTGTTGGTGGGTGAGTGAGTCCAGCAACGCGGGATTCATCAACGCCAGGTTGAGGTCGCCGTCGCGCACGACAATGTTGTTGCCCCCGAGCGCAGCTGCACGCGGGGCATAAGGGATGTCCAGCGCTGCAAACGAAGTGCTGCCGCCGAGTTGAGCCAGGATGGATACAGGGGCCAGTAGCAAGGCCCAGAGCATTGTTGCCTTCAAGGTGTGTCTTGGGTTTCGTGGTGCAAACGCGAGGCGGGTGCCATTTATTTCGCGACCAGTCGGTTGCAAATGTGCACATTCGTGGGCTCAACAAAAACAGCCCCGCTCCTGTTCTTATCGTCAAACCTCGAATCATGACCCACCTCAATCCCGGAGATCCCGCTCCCGACTTCTCGGCCCCCGACCAAAACGGCAACACCATCACCCTTGGCGATTACAAGGGCAAAAAGCTCGTGTTGTTCTTCTACCCGCACGACATGACCCCCACCTGCACTGTGGAAGCCTGCAACCTGCGCGACCACTACGCTGAGTTGCAAAAGGCCGGGTACGCTGTACTTGGAGTGAGCGAAGACAGCGAGGCCAAGCACCAGAAGTTCATCGCCAAACACGAACTCCCCTACCCCCTCATTGCCGATACCGAGCACCAACTCTTGCAGGCCTACGGCGTCTGGGGTGAAAAGAAATTCATGGGAAAAATTTACGACGGCACCCACCGCACCACCTTTGTGATCGACGAAAAAGGGGTGATCGAACAGGTCATCACCAAAGTCAAAAGCAAGATCCACGCGGAACAAATTTTGGAGGGCGCCACGGCGTAAGCTTGATCTTTCCTTTTACATGAAAAGCCGCTTATTGCGGCTTTTTTTGTGAAGGTAAGATGAGGGCAAGAAGACGTATTTCGCGCAAGGACGGGGCTTGAGGATCCTTTAGCTGTGGAAGACCAGGCGGAAGGCGATGCGGTCGAGGAAGAGTTGGTCTAGGACGCCATCCAATTCGGATGAGGTACTGAAGCGGTAGAGGTTTTGGGTGCCGAAGATGTAGGTGATCTCAGGCGAAACGTGGAAATGTCCGAAGTCGAAGTCTTTTCCCAGCCCCACTTCAAATGAGGTGAAGCGCTCCTGCAACCCCAACGCTTGGTTGAGTTCAGGCTGCAGGGCACGGCTGTAGCGCATGCCAAAGAGCACCGCAATGTTCTGGGTAAGGTTTTGGTGGGCAAACATGAAGTGAAAAGGCACCTCGATGTAGGTATTGGGCATCTGAAATTCCACAGAGGCGCCGTCGGGATAGCTGTACTGCAGGCTGTGGTTGACAAAGGCCAAGTTCACCCCCGGACGCAACCGTATGGACTCGCCCAAGTCCAGTTGAGCCTGCAACCCCAAGTCCAATCCGGGTTTGTTAACGGTACGCAGCGAGGCGCCATCCTCCATAACCCCGGTGGTTTGCAAGGAGAGCAAGCTGTGGTTGGCTCCAACATTGAATCCGTATCCCACGCGCACCCCTCCATCATCTTGGGCGGCGGTTGAAAGCGAAGTCACCAAGCAGAGCAGCAGAGAAAAACGTTGGCGTGGGTGCATTGTGTTTGTAGTCGCCCTTAAAACGGAAGACGCCCATGCTTATTGCTGAACGCAGATCAGCGGAGGATTGGGGCTTTGCGCAAAGACGTTCAAAGCCTTCGCGTGTGTCGCCCAATAGGGGTAACACACAAACAAAACCGCCCGATCCAAGGGACCGGGCGGTGTCAATCTTGTTGGAGATTCCGGAGATCAGTTCACGTCAAACTCGGAATCCTTGAGGTTCACATTCAACTTCACCTCATCGAAGGTGATGTTGATGGTTTGCGGACCGGCCACGGTCGTCATGGTTTTGGGGAATTTGACCCCGTCCACCTCTACGTAGTCCTTGTAGGTCACTACCGAGGTAATGCTCTCGCCTCCTGGAAGCGACTCCGTAGACGAACGCTGCACACGCAAACCGGTTTCCACCGAGAAGTAGTCCATGCTCGTGGTTTCGTCTGGGAAGGTGTACTCGACCACGTAAACGTCCTGTTCTTCCAGTTCTTCCACGCCCAACAGCACCGCATGGATGCCGTAGTCGCCGAGGTGTTTTTCGAAGAGCAGATCCGCCTCGTACTTGCTTTCAGTCAGCTGGCCTTCGTCCATGGGAATGCTCTGGCCCATTTGGGACACTTTGCCCGCGGTGCCATTGTAGACTTGCTCCATGGCCACCATGCCCATCATTTCCACCTTGGTGCTCATCATGGTGTTGCCCTTGACCTTGTTGGTCAGGGTCATGCTCATACCTGAGGTTTCCAGGGTGCCCACAGCCACATAAGAGCTCACGTCCATTAAGGCTTGTTCACCTCCGATGGCATCCACGTATTGGTCAAGCACTTGGGTGATGGTCACCCCTTCTGGAGCCGGACGACGCTCGGTGTACGGTCCGCCGTACATGTCGTAGAAGGTCACGGTACCAAACGCGTCAAGTTTGCCTTCGAGGTCTTCCTTGGAGCCCACAACAGTGATGTATGCGTTGTTGGGCTTGAGGTAGCGCTTGGCCACGCGTTGCAGGTCTGCGCTGGTTACCGCGTTGAGGCGCGAGAGGTAGCGCTGGTAGTAATCCTTGGGCAAGCCGTAGCGCTCGATGTTCAAAGCGTAGCGCGCAATGGTTTGCGGTGACTCCAAGCCCAGGGCAAACGTACCGGTCATCCAGTTTTTCATGAACTGCAGCGTGCTGTCGGGCACGGGATCTTTGATCATGCGACGCACCTCGTACATGATTTCCACCACAGCACTGTCGGTCACCTCATTTCGTACTGAGGTGTTGGCCGAGAACGATCCGATCACCGGATCTGAGCTCAGGCTTGAGTAGGCGCCGTAAGTAAAGGCCTTGTCTTCACGCAGGTTCTGGAACAGGCGACCCGAGAAGGTACCGCCGCCCAAAATGTTGTTCATCACGCGCACTGCGATCTCGTCTTGGTCCCCGGGCTTGAGCTCCACAGGAAAAGTCACGTCGATCACGCTTTGCACCGCTCCTGGCAAGGGAACTACCGCCACCTCGGTGGTGCGTGGTGCTTGCGGAGTGGGCCAGGTGGGCTTGTCCACTTGCTCGCCTGCTTTCCAGGTGCCAAAGTGCTTGTCCACCAAGTCTTCGGCCTCGGCCAACGTGATGTCTCCCACGATGGTCAGATAAGAAATATTCGGTTTGAAGTAGCTGTTGTAGAACGCCTTGAGATCGGCTTGATCGATGGCCTCAATGGTTTTCTCGGTCACCAATTCGCCGTAGGGGTGATCGCCGTAATTGAGCGCGCTGGTGATGTTGGATGAGATGGTATTGGGATCGGTCTTGCTCGAGGTCAGTCCCGAAATGGTACGGCGCTTCTCCTTGGCCAGTTCTTCGCTGGGGAAGGTCGGACGCAGGACCACATCGGCCATAAGTTCGATCACATCCTCTTTGTGTTTGCTGAGGCCTGAGGCAAACGCCCCTGAGCTGGTAGTAGAGAGCGACGCGCCCATGAAATCTACCGTTTCATCGATTTCAGCCTTGCTCTTGGTAGCGGTTCCTGACTTGAGTAGTCCGCCGGCCAGGCTCGCAGCACCGGCCTTGCTTCCCTCGGCAATGGGGCCGTGGTCCACAAAAAGTTGGAAGGATACGCGGGGCAGTTTGTTGTTCTGCACCACAATCACCTTGAGCCCGTTGTCCAGATTGAAGGTGTCGTAAGACCCGAGTTGAATCTCAGGTGCGGGTGCCGGAGCGGGAACCACCGAGCGGTCCACCTTGGGGGCACAGCTGGCCAAGAGCAAAGCCGCTCCAGCCAGGATCGTATAGGAAATGCGTGTAATAGACGTCATGGCTGTGTGCTTACTCGTTGGTGTTTTCTTCGTACAGGAAGTAGAGCACTACGCGGTTGTCGTTCACGTAGTACTTCTGGGCCACGCGCAGCAAATCATCGCGGGTCACGGCCATGTACTTTTCGATTTCGGAATTGATCAGGCTGGTGTTGCCGTAGAACACATGGTAGTTGGCCAAGCTCTCGGCGATGCCCGCCAAGCGAGAGTTGCTCGACACAAAGTCGTTTTCGATCTGGTTGCGCACCTTTTCGAATTCGCGCTCGCTCACCAGTTCGGTGCGCACGCGGGCCACTTCGCTGTCAAAGGCCTGCTCCACATCCAAGGGATCCACACCCATGTTGCACATCACAAAACCCAGGGTCAAGCCCGGATCTTCAAGCCCAAAGCTGAAGGCGCCGGCAAACATGGCCAGCTCTTGGTCTTGCACCAACGAGCGGTTCAAACGCGAAGACTCACCGGTCGATAAGATGCGGTTGAGCATGTCCACTGCATAGTAATCCTCGGAGTCCATCTCCGGAATGCGGTAGGCTTGAAGCACGAGCGGCAGTTGGTCGTCGCCCATGATCGTGTCGCGTACCTCGCCGGGGTTGGTCGGCTCTTTGTTGACCGGACGTGGAATGTCGGCCTTGCCCGTGGGGATGCCTCCAAAATACTTTTGGATGAGCTTTTTGGTCTCGGCCACCTCGATGTCACCCGCAATGCTGAGGGTGGCGTTGTTGGGCACGTAGAACTTCTTGTAGAAGGCCTGGAATTCCTCGGCCTGAGCTGCGTCCAAGTGCTCCATGCTACCGATGGTTGTCCAGCGGTAAGGGTGCTCAGAGTAAGCGCGGTCCATGGTCTCAGCAATCAGGTTGCCGTACGGTTGGTTGTCCACGCGCAGGCGCTTTTCTTCTTTCACGACCTCGCGTTGGGTCTCGATGCCGTCGATGTCCACCTTGGCATGCAGCATGCGCTCAGACTCCAGCCACAGGCCAAGTTCGAGTTGGTTGGAGGGCAACAGTTCGTAGTAGAACGTACGGTCGTTGGTGGTGTTGGCGTTGAGCACACCGCCCGCGTTCTCCACGTAGCGTGAGAACTCGCCGCGACCGATGTTTTCGGAGCCTTCAAACAGCAAGTGCTCAAAAAAGTGCGCCATGCCGGTGCGGTTGGGGTCTTCGTTTTTGGAACCCACGTGGTACATGATGGTCACGGCCACAATGGGGGTGGAATGGTCTTCGTGCAGGATCACGTGCATTCCGTTTTTCAAGTCGTACTCCTCGAAGGCGATCTGAGGTGTTTGGGCTACGGCAAGCACGGACATCAAGAGTCCTGCGCTCAAAAGGCCCAGACGTTGGAGGTTCATAACAGGGGAATTTGGGTGCCCAAAAATAGTGAGCCAAGGCCCCGTACTCATCCATTCTTTGGCAGTGGATTTCAAAAAAATGGAAAACCGAGGTGAACTTACCCTTGTGCTGTACAAACAAAAGTGAGAACATTTCCAACACATTGCACGTGGTGGCCGAACGATCAAACGCCGGTCCCGACGACTCCTACACCGCACGACTGCGCAGCAAAGGGATCGCCAAGGTGGCGCAGAAAGTGGGAGAAGAAGCAGTGGAAACCGTCATCGAAGCCCTGCAATCCAACCGCGAAAAATTTCTGGAGGAATCCGCAGACCTGCTCTACCACTACTTGGCGCTGGCGGCCGAAATGGGCGTCCAACTCAAGGAGGTAGAAGCCGTTTTGCAGGCGTGGCACGCAGGCTGATTGCCGTACATTCGGGGCATGAAATACGCCTTGTTTGCCTGCGCCGCGGTGCTGTTTTGTGCCTGCGGTTCCGACTCTGGATCCGACAACGACGCTGCCAACTTGCCACCGCTTGCTGTGGCCAATCACCCGGAACTGCCCGGACACCACGACTATCCTAAAGACGTGCTGGCCCAAGAGGTGACCATTTTGCAAGAAACCCTGCAAGAACTCTACCCCGGCCTGTACGACGTGCGTTCCAAAGCGCGCATGCAACAGCGTTTTGACCACATGCGCGGCGTGGCCTCGGGCGAGGGCAACCTGAGCTACAGCCAATGGCTCTCTCAAATCGTGCAGTTGACCGTGGACTTGGGTGATCAGGCCTTCCTGTGGGGACACAGCCCCAACTACCGCCAATGGTGGGACAACGCAGTCAACGTCCCTCCGTTCAACCTACGCCAAGAAAACGGCAAGTGGGTGATTCACCAGGTGCACGACGACGACGCCGGACTGGTGCCCGGAACGGAAATCACGGCCATCCAAGGCAAGACCTTGGACCAGTATTTGGCGTTGAACAGCGGCTTGCTCCCGGTCCAAGGCACCTCCGCATCCACCCAAGCTGAATGGCTGGAAGACGCCTTTGCCATGCACCACACCAGTTTTTGGGAACGCCCTGACACCTACGCCCTCACCTTGGGTGACGGTACCCAGAAAGTGGTCGATGGCATTACTGGAGCGGAGTACAATGTGGCCTCGGACTTCATGCGTACCGAGCCTCGCATCGGTTTTGAATCGCAGGAGCAGGTGGCCATCATGACCCTGCCATCCCTAAACTACCGAGAGCTGGAGAACGGTGGCACCCCCTACGAGCAAGCCATAGGCGCGGTGTTTTCAACCGTGAAAAACCGTGGGTGTACCTCGTTGGTGATTGACCTTCGCGGCACAGCCGATGGGCACATCAAAGTGGGGCGTGAACTGCTCTCCTACCTGACCGACCAGCCCTTGCTCGACAGCATTTACAAATCACCGACCATCAACATCACTCACCGCGTCTATGCACAGTCCACCAAAATGTTGGAGCCGAAATTTTTGGTGTCCATGATGCGCGGCCCCGAGCAACCCGATCTGGCGTTTGACGGCAAGGTGGTGGTGCTCACCGACGGCGACAACCGCGGCGCGACCGGACTGCTGGTGGCCGCCCTGCGCAAACGCCCGAACACCTTGATCGTAGGCGAACAGCCACCAGTATATGCTTGGGGCATTCACCATGGCACTTACTATTTGGAGATGCCCTACAGCAAAGTGATGGTGGGCATTCCCTCCACGCGGATGATTGTAGACAAGTCCAAAGCAGGCACCACCGAGCTCGTGGCCCTGGACCAAACCATCGCCGACGGACCCAATGCACTGGCCACGGCCATAGCCTTGGCGGCAAAGCCGTAGATTCGCAACTGCCCAAAATCAACCCCGCGATGGAATTGCGTCACGATGCTCCCTGGACCCTTGAGCAAGTGTCGGCCCAACTGCGCGATCCCCAACCACTGACTCTGGCGGACGCCACCGAGGCCCACATCCAACACTGCCGCGCTTATTTGGAAGCGCGCATGGCCCGTTCTTCCGACCCCATTTACGGCATAAACACCGGCTTTGGCGACTTGCACAACAAGCAAGTGGCCGCAGAAGACATGGCCCAACTGCAAGTCAACTTGGTCCGCTCGCATGCTTGCGGCGCTGGCGAAACGGTCGACCCTGAATTGGTGCGCCTGATGTTGCTGCTCAAGGCCATCGGCCTGTGCCAAGGCCACTCGGGGGTGCAAGTGGGCACAGTCAAACAACTGTTGGCCTTCTTCAATACAGGGATTTCACCGGTAGTGTACACACAAGGCTCCTTGGGGGCCTCAGGCGACTTGGCTCCACTGGCACACCTGACCTTGGGCCTGATGGGCGAAGGCGAGGTGTGGTACAACGGGCGTCGCATGTCTGCCGCATCAGCCTTGGAAGCCACTGGCTTGCAACCGATTGTGCTGGGTGCCAAGGAAGGCTTGGCCCTGTTGAACGGCACCCAATTCATGAGTGCTTACGCCACCCACATCCTGCTGCGTGCTGAGCGCCTGGCCGATTGGGCAGACGTACTCGCGGCGCTCTCTTTGGAAGCCTTCGACGGCCGTCCTGAGCCCTTCAGCGATGAAGTGCACGCTGTGCGTCCCCATGCCGGCCAACGTCACGTGGCTGCCCGCATGCGCAAACTGCTGGAAGGCAGCGCTCGTATCGCCCGTGCCAAAGCCCACGTGCAAGATCCGTACAGCTTCCGCTGCGTGCCGCAGGTGCACGGTGCCTCTCGCGATGCGCTGAGCCACGCGCGCCAAGTGGTGGAGACCGAAATCAACGCGGTGACCGACAACCCGACCATCTTCCCCGAGCAGGACCGCATCATTTCTGCCGGAAACTTCCACGGCCAACCCTTGGCTTTGGTGTTGGATTACGCTGCCATTGCCCTGGCGGAGTTCGGAAGCATTTCGGAGCGAAGGGTGTACAAGCTGATCAGCGGGCAACGTGGATTGCCGCCGTTTTTGACCCCCAATCCAGGACTCAACTCTGGATTCATGATTCCGCAGTACACGGCTGCATCAGTGGTTTCGCGCAACAAGGGACTGTGCACACCGGCAAGTGTGGACACCATCGACTCCTCCAATGGACAGGAGGACCACGTGAGCATGGGCGCCAACGCGGCGGTCAAATGCAAGCAGGTGCTGGACCATTTGGAGATCCTGCTGGGCATTGAATCCGTGGCCGCCACCCAAGCCTTTGAACTGGGCGGAGCTGCTGCCACCAGCCCGGTGCTGGCCAGCGTCATGGCAGGACTCCGCAAGACCGTGCCCACGGTGACCGATGACGTCATCCTGCAGCCTCTCATGGAGGCCGGAAAGGACTTTGTGGCCAAAACGCCCCCTCCAACACTTGGCTGATCCGGGGATTGGTCAACCACTCACCCCAATTGCGAATCACTCATTGAGCGCTCATCAAGCGGTTGAATCGAGGTTCATTTGCGTTGCTGCACAGTGCGGCAACCAACCTTAATCCTCTATCAACCAACCTCTTGAACTTATGCGACTCAAACATTTGCTGGCTGCACTTGCCTGTGTAGTCGGAACCCTCGCCTGGGCCCAGCATGTCCCCGGCGGGATGGACATGGACGACGCTCCTGCCGAAAAAGCCGCCACCAACGGCGGACGACTGGTGTGGTCCAAAGCCCCTGAATACTTGCCCGAAGTGGCGCCTTCAGGCTTCATGGATGCCCGCAATCCCCAACACGACCCGTTCGATCTGCGTGTGACCCGCGTGGGTGACTACGGCCAACCCAACCCCGGCGAACGCTCAGCACGCGAGCAGCGCTCGATCGACGGCCGCGTGAAAGCCAACCTCGGACCTCAGCCCGATGAGCCTGCACAGCGCAGCAGCTCTTCGGCCATCCAACCGTTGACCGACACCGAAGTGCAGCGCACCTTTTGTTCGGCCTGTTTGTCGCCGCCCGACGGGTGTGCGGCGGTATCGTGGAGCGGCCACGTGGTGAGCTCCAACAACACCCACGTGGAGTTCCACAGCGAAGACGGCACCCAGCTCTACAGCGAAACCACCGGCACCTTCTGGTCGGCCAACTCGCCTACAGGTATCGTGTACGATCCTAAAATCCTATACAATGCTTCGCAGAACAAATTCATCCTGCTGGCGTTGCACGGCACCTCCTCTTCCCTCTCGGAACTTTACGTAGCCTTCAGCATCACCAACAACCCGCAGGACGGGTTCTGGATCTACAAGTTCGACGCCAACCCGGGTGATTTGTCTTCGTGGTGGTTTGACTACCCCTCGATTGCGCACAGCGCCGTGGATTTCTACGTGTCGGACAACATGTTCAACAACTCGAACAACTACCAAAGCACCTCGCTGTTCCAGTACGAGATGCTCGACGGCTTTGTGGGCGGCACTATCGATGACGGCTCGTGTACTTACGACTGCTACGGCTGTACTTACGCCGATGCTGAAAACTATGACCCCACCGCTACAGTGGACGACGACTCGTGCACGTTTGCGTCCTGCAGCGACGACTGCCCAGCAGACCTGAACGGCGACGGCCAGATCGGAACGCCCGACCTGCTCGACTTGCTCGGTGCATTCGGGGTGACGTGTCCTTAATTGGACCGCAACGTTGACAAAACGAAAACGGCTGCCTTCGGGCGGCCGTTTTCGTTTTGTCAACCGCTCATTCAAACAGCCAACCGCGCATCCAAGGCTTTCTGCTTGCTCATCCCCCTTACCTTTGAACCCAGAACCTTGACCACATGAAACACCTCCCATTTGTACTGGCCCTGGCTGCCTTGACCGCCTGTGGCCACTCCGAACCTACTGCCGAAGATCCCTTGCCCCAAGCGGCCCAAGTTCCCATGTCCGAAGCAGGCACCGTGGAGCCCATCATCGTCAACGGGGTGGATTACAGCTTCCCCAAGGACACCGCTTGGTTTGCGCTGACCGCGGACCGCTGTGAATTCTACGTGCTGGTGCCGCCCGAGCGCGGCGACTACCGGGCACGCATTTTTGACACGCAAGGCCAGCTGATCAAAACCGTATACGAATCGGGATTGAAAGGCGGGGTGAACCTGATTTCGTTTGACCCGCAGGCGTTGGATCCGGGCAGCTACGAGTATGTCCTGACCAACAACATCTACGCCGACACCGTGCAGCTGTGCCGCTTTGACATCCAAGAGGTACCGGTGCTGGAGTAGGCTTCTCGCGCCACCAGAAAAATCAAACGCCGGCCCTCAGAGGCCGGCGTTTTTGCTGTTCAGAAGTGGTTGCTAAAACGCAACGGAAGAATGATCAGAAGCGCTGTGCATCGTCCGATTGCCCATTGAGCAGATCGGTGAGCGCTTGGCCTTTGAGTTTGTAGTCAGACGGATCAATGCGTTCACTGGCCAACATGCGCGCGAGGTCTTCGCGGGCGCCGTTGGAGTCCCCGTTTTGGAAGCGAATGAAGCCGGTGAAATTCAAGATATCCGCGGTGTTCCACGGGTCCTCTTCGAGGGCGCGTTGGAAATCCTGCAGGGCCTCGGTCATGTAGCCGAGGTGGAACTGCGCGATGCCGCGGTAGAAGTAAAAGCCGCTCTCATTCGGATTGAGCGCGACGGCCATGTTGTATTGTTCCAAGGCCTCGTCATAGCGGGCCGCTTTGGTGTAGAGTTTTCCCAGTATGAGGTGGCTGTAGCTGCCCATCTCTTCCTGCGGCGCGTCAAAATTCGCGTCAGAACCGGAATGGGGAAAGGCGTTAAAACTGTCCAGAGTTACATCATTGGGACTGCCAAATTGCACCAACCAGGCAGGTTGCGATGTAAGGGGAACGCTGACGCTGGTGTCAGGTCTGGTCCAGCAACGACGATAGATCAGGACCGCCTGTACGCGCTGTTTTGGGCCAAGCGAGCCACCACAGCAGGGCGCCGATGGGGCCGTAAACCAACGCGGCCAAGAGGACGAGCTGTTCGGTATCGCCCATATACAGGCTCACGCCGGTCATGACCAGAATATCAAAGGCCGCAATGATGGCATAAGCGATCAAGCCTTGGGACCGTTTCACGTAGTCGACCTTCAACAATCGGTGCCCCACGGCGTTCCAAATCAGAAACATCACCAGCGCGGGTGCGCCGCAAATCCCAGCAACGGCCATGACCGCGAGCACGCCCTCGGGCTCGCCCAAATCAATCAGGAACGCAAACAGTGGGCTGCCGAGTAAAACGGTTGCCAGCCACAGCAATATGGGGGTGTACCAAGCCACAAATCAAAACTAAGGCAATCGCCCCACGAGCGCTGTTAAACGGTGGTAACGTGCAACGGTTGCCGCCCGCGGTGCGTCTAGCAGTCATGGATCCCCGACCAAACCTCCCCAACCCGTGTCCCAATGCCTGGACGCACATGACACCCAAAGGCAACGGCCGCCAATGCCGCGGTTGCGATCAGTTGGTGGTCGACTTTACCGGCATGAGCAACGAAGCCATTCGCGACACGCTCTTGCAACACCCCAATACCTGCGGGCACTTTACCACCGATCAATTGAGCAGTGATCCGCTCGCGTCCAAAAGCTGGGGATACCTTCTGAAGTTTGCGGCGGCGGCCGCTGTGGCCTTGCTCGGGTTCCAAATGACGCCGTTGGCCCAATCCACGGCCCCAGAGAATCCCGTCAAATACACCGAACAGGTGTGCCCTGTGGAAGACAGTCCGGGAGAAAAGCACAAAAAGCTTACGGCCAAAGAACGTCGCATGAAACGCCGTTGGCGACGCAGGGTGAAGCGCGGCGTACGCGGAAAGGTGATGATCGGGTGCCCTTCATTCTAGCCCACTACTATCAGCATTAACCCTTCTTGGAAAAGCGGCCGTCCTACGTGTAGCCGCTTACTCGCTCTCCCCTGCCGTTCCCAAGGTCGGCATCGCCGAAAAAAAGGTGGGTGCAAGAGGTAGGGTAAAGGGGCCCTTACTTCATACTGTGAATGAAACCAACCTCCTTCACAGCTCAACTGCAAGGCGATGCTGAAAAACTCCCTCTCCATCCTGACCCAAGCGCTGCTGGCAACTGCTCTGGTAGCCGCTATCCAACCCCTCACTGCCCAAGTGGGCGTACGCCACCTCGAATATGCTGATGTCACTTCTCTGGCCAAAGGAAAGGTGAAAGACGTACATGTCTTCGAAGCCCCGGTCATGGCAACCATTCAACTGGATGCCATGACCTTACGTGTACCCGATACAGGTACTGTCCTCACGTTTGAATTTCAAACCGACTGGCGCTAAGAGGGTGAACACATGTACTCCATGGGTATGGTGGACGCCACTGGTTGGCAGTGGGTAGCCACCTTCGATACCCAAAACGGCTCACTTGTGCTGTCCGACGGGACAAAGTGGGAATACCGGTATTCGGTGGCCGCTCTCAACGGGCAGCTTCCCTAAGTAACTACTGGTAAAACAAGCAGGCGCCTCAGCGGAACTTTCGTTGGGGCGCTTTTTTTGTCCGCAACCCTCGGGCTTTGGTACCTTCGCCCCACCCAACACCCCATCATGAGCTATCCTGAGCAAGACCTCACCTTCAACAAGAACGAGGACAAGATGAAGCACCTGCTCGCCGACCTGCGTCGCAAACTCGACCAGATCTACCTCGGCGGCGGCCAGAAGAAGATTGACAAGGAACACAGCAAAGGCAAAATGACCGCCCGCGAACGGGTGGACTACCTGCTCGACACCGGCACCGAACGCGTTGAGATTGGCGCGTTTGCCGCGGACGGCATGTACCAAGAACACGGCGGCTGTCCGGGCGCAGGCGTGGTGGTGGTGATCGGCTATGTATCCGGTCGCCAGGTGATGGTGGTGGCCAACGATGCCACGGTGAAGGCCGGAGCGTGGTTCCCGATGACCGGTAAGAAGAATTTGCGCGCCCAGGAAATCGCCATGGAAAACAACCTGCCCATCATTTACTTGGTGGACAGCGCAGGGGTGTTCCTGCCCATGCAGGACGAGATCTTCCCCGACAAAGAACACTTTGGACGCATCTTCCGAAACAACGCCATCATGAGCAGTCGCGGTATTCCGCAGATTTCGGCCGTGATGGGTTCGTGTGTAGCGGGTGGCGCTTACCTCCCTATCATGAGCGATGAGGCGCTGATCGTCAACAAAACCGGGACGATTTTCTTGGCAGGCAGCTACCTGGTCAAGGCCGCCATTGGCGAGGACATCGACAACGAGACCCTCGGCGGAGCAACCACCCACTCCGAAATTTCTGGCGTCACCGACTACAAAGCCGAAGACGACAAAGACGCGTTGGACACCATCAAGAAACTGGTCGATAAAATCGGACGCACCCACGGTGATGCCGGATTTGACCGTGCCGAACCCGCTGCGCCCAAAGACCCCATCAAAGACGTCTACGGCATCCTGCCTGCCGACCGCAGCAAGCCCTACGACATGCGCGACATCATTGCGCGCATTGTGGACGACTCAGACTTTACCGAGTACAAGAAGGAATACGGCAAAACCATCCTCACCGGCTACGCCCGCATCGATGGCTGGAGCGTGGGAATTGTGGCCAACCAACGCATGCTCATCAAGAGCAAAAAGGACGGCATGCAATTCGGCGGGGTGATTTACTCCGACAGCGCCGACAAAGCCGCCCGCTTCATCATGAACTGTAACCAGAAGAACATTCCCTTGGTGTTCTTGCAGGACGTGACCGGATTCATGGTGGGATCGCGCAGTGAGCACGGCGGCATCATCAAAGACGGCGCAAAGCTGGTGAACGCCATGAGCAACTCGGTGGTGCCCAAATTCACCGTGGTGGTGGGCAACAGTTACGGCGCGGGCAACTACGCCATGTGTGGCAAAGCATACGATCCGCGTTTGATTGTGGGCTGGCCTACGGCAGAGATCGCCGTGATGGGCGGTGCGCAAGCGGCCAAGGTGCTGCTGCAAATCGAGGTGGCCTCACTCAAAAAGAAGGGCGAAGAAATCACCCCCGAGAAAGAAACCGAGCTCTACAACAAAATCAAGGACCGCTACGATTCGCAGATTTCGCCGTACTACGCCGCTTCGCGCTTGTGGTTGGATGCGGTGATCGACCCTGTCGATACGCGCACCTGGATTTCCATGGGCATCGAAGCCGCCAGCAAAGCCCCGGCAGAAAAGCCATTCAATGCTGGCGTGATCCAGACCTGATCCCCCCGGAAGCTTTGTACTTTCGCCCCCAGTGATTGACCTTCGGAAATACTGGAACGAGTACCCCCTGGCCTTTGTCATGGTGTGCGCCCTGCTTGTGCGCATGTGCGCGGCGTTTTTCGCTGGCGGGTACCTGATGAGTGACGACCACTTTGTCATCGTAGAGGCCGCCTCCAGCTGGAGCGACGGCCACGACTTCAACCGCTGGCTCCCGTGGACCCCGGGCAACCAGGGCCCACAGTGGACCTCGTTGTTCTACATCGGCATCATGTGGGTGCTGTTTGAAGGGATGCAGGCCATTGGGCTGGACCACCCCGGAGATCAAATGCTGGTCATACGCATCATCCACGGGCTGTTTTCGCTGCTGGTGGTGCTGTATGGATACAAGATTGCCAAGCGCTTTTCGGACGTCAAAACAGCGCGCACTGTGGGTATGCTGCTGGCACTGTTTGCGTTTTTGCCTAACCTCTCGGTCAAGCAATTGCAGGAGATGGTGAGCATTCCGCCGCTGATGATCGGCATTTGGTGGCTGGTCAAAGGCGAAACCCCGGTCAGCTTGCGCAATGCGCTGATTGGCGGGTTCATCGCCGGGTTTGCTGTGGGTGTGCGCTTCCAAGCAGGCTTGGTGCCGCTCGGAGCTGGACTGGCCTTACTGGCACAAAGAAATTGGAAGGCTTTCTTGGGCTTTGGTGGTGCTTCCCTGGCATCGTTTGCGATTTCTCAAGGGCAGGACCTTTTCCTCTGGGGCCGGCCGTTTGCCCATTTGCAGGCCTACATGGAGTACAACTCCAACCCCGAGAACATCCGGACCTACATCGTATTGCCTTGGTACAACTACATCTTCACGTTGCTGGGCTTCTTGATCCCTCCGGCGAGTTTGATGCTGCTGTTTGGCTTTTACCGCGAGAGCAAACGTGCGCTGTTGATTGTGGTGCCGGTGACCTTGTTCATCGTGTTCCATTCGTTTTACCCCAACAAACAAGAGCGTTTCTTGCTGCCAGTGTTGCCGCTGATCATCACCATTGGAACGGTGGGCTGGTACCGGTTTGTGCGCGGCAGCCGTTTTTGGCAAAAGGCGCGTGTGATGCACATTTCGCTGTGGACCCTCTTTTGGGTGATCAACGCTTCGGCACTGGTGGTGTTCACCTTCTCGGCATCCAAAAAGCAGAAGATCGACGCCATGATCTGGCTCTATGAGCAGGGCGACTCACGCACCTTTATCCAGGAGTTTACCCACCGTAGCGGCGCCCCGCAACCGCCCCAGCATTACACCGATAACTGGCGCAGTTACTACCCCTGGGACGAAGGCACCGACTTGCAAATCCAGTGGGACCGCCTCATGCAACGCGATTCACTGCAACGCCCGAACTACATCGTATTTTGCTACAAGGAGAACTTGGAGGCGCGTGTGCATGCCTTGGATTCGGTGACCGGTGGACTGGTCTACCGCAAAACATTTGATCCCGGGTTCATGGATGTGATCCTCAACCGCCTCAACCCCAAGTACAACTCCGCGGAGCGGTTATACATCTACGAGGTGCGCCACCCAGACGGCGTATGGAAAGAGGAAAAGTGGTTTGAACGCTAGGGCTGTCCCCAGTGTTAAAGTAGGAAACGTCATCCCCTGTAAGCCGTCGGCGTTTGCCTTGACCACATTTCTCAACTCGACCCCATGCCGTACTTCACCCAAGACTTCCTCGATTTCTTCAACGAGCTCTCGCGCAATAACGAACGCGAGTGGTTTCATGCCAACAAGAAACGCTACGAAAAGAGCGTCAAAGAGCCCTTCAAGGCCTTTGTCACCGATGTGATTGCCGCCGTGGGGAAAGTGGACCCAGAAGTCTCGATTGAAGCCAAAGACGCCATTTTCCGTATCAACCGCGATATCCGCTTTTCGAAGGACAAGTCGC
This sequence comes from Luminiphilus sp., assembly GCA_964221845.1. Classification (GTDB taxonomy): domain Bacteria; phylum Bacteroidota; class Bacteroidia; order Flavobacteriales_D; family Sanyastnellaceae; genus CAXPZW01. The sequence goes on from CAXPZW010000025.1 coordinate 42,371, forward strand.
CCTACAAGCTGCACAGCGCAGCGGTGGTGAGCAAGTACGGCCGCAAAGACCAAGCCCACCCCGGTTTGTACCTGGCCCTCTCGCACGAGTACATGCACGTGGGCGGTGGCTGCTACATGCCCCCCAAAGAAGAACTGTGGCGCCTGCGCGACAGCATTGCGCGCGATCCTAAGGCCTTTCGCAAGACCATTGAGGGCAAGGCGTTCAAACAGTATTTCGGGGAGCTGAAGGGCGACAAAAACAAAGTGCTGCCCAAGGAATTCAAAGAAGCCGCGGCCTCAGAGCCGTACATCTTCAACAAGCAATTCTACTACATGGGGGACTTTGCGCCCACCGACATCTTGAGCGACACCTTGGTGGCCGATGTGATGAAGATGCACAAAGCCGCCCAGCCCTACCAGCGTTGGATGCTGGAAAGCATGGCCGATTAGCGACGGAGCACCCGATCGGTCCAGGTGCCCGCTGATGAACGTAACACCACCAAGTAGGCGCCTGCAGCGTCGGGCAATTGCAACTCAGTTTGCTGGCCGTTGCCGCGCCAGGTTTGCACCCACTGACCGCCCGCGGTAAACACATCAATCTGGATGTCCTGCTGGCCGCCGTGCTGGACCACGATGCGTCCATCTGAGGTGGGGTTGGGATAGATCGAGGTGTACACAGCGGTTTCGTCCACGCCCACCACGGTTTGGGTGATGGACTCGATGTCGACTTCTACCGCATCGGGACCCACGTCCCAGTACATTTCCTCAAACAGTTCGATTTCTTCGGTTTCAAACGAGAACATCTCCCCCATCCATTTGGGTGGGGTGCTCTGGTACATCAGGCGAGCTTGCACAGTAAACTCCCCCGCGTAACCGTCCAACGGAATGTGGTAATAGAGCTTGTCGCCACCGGTGCCTTCGGTGCCCAATTCGTCGTGGTTCCAGTCGGGGTCCAAAAGGGCCTCGCCCACTACCAGCGTGGTGTCGTAGCTGGGGTGCGAGGTACTGAAACCGAGCGGAGCCAAACGGTTGTCCTTGATGGAAACATTGGCGCGTTCCAACACAGTGGTCACATCGCCGTTGACATCGCCAAGGACCATTTCGTAGATCTGGACTTGGTCTTGTTCGGTGATGGTTTGGTAGTGCGGTTCCCAATCTTCGTTTTGGCCGCTGATTTCGTAGTCGGCGCCCATGACCCCACTTTGCCACAGGGTGTTGCCGTTGGCATCGGTGGCCACCACTTCGATGTACGCGCGGCGCGAGGGGTAGCCCGAGGGGAAGCGGTGACCGGTGTTGTTGATCACCGTTACCTCAAAGTAGGCCGTGTCGTCCTCGATGCCTTGGTCCACCATTTCCAGCACGGCGCTCTCGTTTTGGAGGGCGTCCAAGGTGCGGTTGATGACCGGGTCAAATTGCTCTTCGGTAGCGGTGATGCCCAGCTCCGAGATGTTCTGCTGCATGAGCTCCAACATGAAGCTGTTGCCGCCCACCATGTAGTGCAAGCCGTACGGCGAGCGCCCAGGCAAGAACACGTAGTTGGCCGAGATCACCACCTCATCGTCGAGGCGGGGGAAGTGGCAGCCTTGGCACTCCTGCTGGAATTCTGAAGCCTCGTCTGCGTAAGAGCTGTTGAGCCACTCGTGGTAGGTGGCTTGCTCCACAAACTTGCCGCCGGTGTAATTGCCGTCGAGGTCAACGGTTGAGGTGACCAAGGTGTGGCATCCTGCGCACAATTCACTCTCGGAGATGTGCGCGCCGTAAACCGGTTCAAAGCCCACAAAGCTGGTCATGGGCTGGGTAAACAGGGGGATCTCTTCGCTGCCGTCGCCATAGGGACCGTAGAGGGTATCAAGCACGTAGCGCAGCTCACCGCTGAAGAGTTTGCCGATGGAATCGGGGTCTTGCTGGTGGCACGCGTTGCAGCTCACCCCGTCGCGCCCGAGGGAATCCATGGCCAAACTGTCCAGGTTGTAGAACTGGGCACCGTTGTACATGGCTGCAAAGTGGCCCATGGGGGCATGGCAGGTGGTGCACTTGTTTTGCAGGTCTGCGGCGTGGCTGGGGTTAACGCTGATTTCGTGGGTGACTTTGGCCTTCCAAAACGGGTCCTTGGCCGAGTTGGCCATCATGGTGGGTTGCCAGTCGTCGACCACGTTGACGTCTTCGCCTTCTTCGGTGACCGAGGCGATGCCTGTGGGGTCGCTGCCGTGGCATCCGGCGCAGCGTCCCGAGCCGGTGAACACGCCGTTGCTGCCGCTGGGCAGTGGATTCTCCACGGTGCCGTCACCGCCGCCTTGGACAGCGGGCAGGTCATGCCAATCGTGGTAGTACACGGGTTCGGAGGTGTCCACGGTGCCCGAGGAGAGCACCACAATGAGCGCGAGTACCCCCAGGGGGATCCACAAACGGTAAGAGGCGAGCGATTTCTTCATTCCAAAGTGAGCAGGTCTAACAAAGAAACAAACACAGGCCCGCAATCCCCACTCGAAACCCGGCCAAACTCGCCCCTTTCCGCACAAATTCATGCAGAAGGTTGGATATTTGCACCTCCAATCCGCACCGGCATGCGCATCGACGTCCTGACCATTTTGCCCCGTTTGCTCGAAGGTCCCTTTGCGGACTCCATCCTCAAGCGCGCCCAGGAAAAAGGCCTGCTGGAGTTGCACGTGCACAACATCCGCGACTACACCAAAGACAAGCACAACCGCGTGGACGATACCCCCTACGGTGGTCAGGCAGGCATGGTGATGACCATTCAACCCATCGCGGACCTGATTGAAAAGCTGCAGTCCGAGCGTACCTACGACGAGGTAATCTACATGACCCCCGACGGAGAAACCCTGCGTCAAGCGGTGTCCAACACATTGTCACTCAAGCAAAACATCATGATCCTGTGCGGGCACTATAAAGGCGTAGACCAGCGCATCCGCGACCGCTACATCACCCGCGAAATTTCCATCGGCGACTTTGTGCTTACCGGAGGCGAATTGGCTGCGGCCGTAGTCGTGGACAGCATTGTGCGGTTGATTCCCGGGGTGATTGGTGACGAGGCCAGCGCCCTGAGCGACAGCTTCCAGGACGGACTCCTGGCTCCACCGGTGTACACCCGCCCGGCAGAGTACGACGGCATGAAAGTACCAGAAGTCCTGCTTAGCGGGCACTTTGCCAACATCGAAGCATGGCAACACGAACAATCACTTGAGCGCACACGTCGCCTGCGGCCCGATTTGCTCGAGGGGCTCGATGACACTGAAAAATAGTTCAGGGCGTGCCTGCTTCTTCAAAGAAATGTCGTAATATTGCACCCGCTTTGGCGGAACCTATCCAACACGAATAGTCATGGATCGCATTAAAGAAATCACCCAGAAACTGGTAGAGGTAAAAGATTGGCCCGAGTTCGGCGCCGGTGATACCGTTACCGTGACCTATAAAATTAAAGAGGGCGACAAAGAACGTCTCCAGGCTTTCCAAGGCGTGGTGATTCAGCGCCGCGGCTCGGGCACTACCGAGACCTTCACCATCCGCAAGATCTCTAGCGGCATCGGTGTAGAGCGCGTGTTCCCCATCTCATCTCCATTCCTTGAGGATATCAAGGTAAACAAGCGAGGCCGCGTACGTCGCGCCCGCATTTTCTCCCTCCGTGAGCGCACAGGCAAGGCCGCACGCATCAAGGAGCGCAAGATGTTCAAGTCGACCAAATAAGCGAACTCGCTTTCTCAATAGAAGGGCTGCCAAATGGCAGCCCTTTTTATTTGCCCGAATGCTGAGCACCTTCGGCGTAGTGCACTTGCACAGCGCCACGGCCTGAGGCCAACAGCCCTTCTTTTTGGCTGGGATCCAACGACTGAACACGCGGGCCCAAGTTGGTATCGGGGATGGAAATGGTGCGGGCCCAATCCGCCTCGTCCAAATCTTGGCGGTTGAGTCCTTCCAGAACCAATGTGTAAAGGGCTGTCACGTAATCTTCGATGTCTTCAATTTGGTGAGTGGCTAGCCCCTCACCTGCATTGTCGGAAGCCACCTGCTCGGGGCTGTCCATGCGAAGGCCCAGGGTTTCTGGATTGCGGAAGTCGGGGTCGTAGGCCTCCATGCTCACTTCTGAGTAGTAGCGCGGCGCATCAAACAACGCCAGCGGATAGTTGGTGAGCACGCCGCCGTCGATGTACACGTCGCCTTGTCCCTGCTCTACCACGTGTCCTTGGGCATCCAGGCACACGGCTTCAAACCAAAACGGCACCGACATGCTGGCGCGCACGGCGTCCACAATGCGCATGGTGGGATGGGTCTCGTGCGAGAACACGGCGGCTTTTTGTTGCGACAAGTTGGTGGCCGCCACGTACAAATCGTACCCGGGTTTGCCGTCCATTTTGCGCTGGAGCAAGGCCTCGAAGGTGAGGTTGACGTCGTCGGTCTTGCGGCCCACGTGGCTCTCGAGCCAACCCAAGAACACATCGCCTTTGTACCAGCCGTAGGCGTTGAGCATGCGTTCGGTGCCGCCCACGAACATGAACTCGCCGTCGTTGAAGGCGCCAAAATCGGTGTTGCCCACGATGGTCGAGATTTCATCGGGGGTGTACCCCACCGACAGCAAGCAAGCCACAATGGAACCGGCGCTGGTGCCGGCCACGCGCTCCAAGGCTTGGAGTTTGCCCTGGGTGTGCAGTTCTTGGACCGCACCGCAGTAGGCCAAGCCGCGGATGCCCGCGCCTTCCATGACCAGGTTTTTGATGGGAACCTGTGCCCCGGCAAGCATCGGGAGCAAGGCAAAGAAGAGAAGCAGGCGTTTCATGGCGTTTTTCGGTGCGTTCAAATTGCGGGTTTTGTGCAAGTCGAATTCGAAAGGAATGTGAATTCCTTCCCCAATACAACGTGCATGAACCCCGCCGAGCGTGTACCTTGGCGCATTCGTTTTACCCCGCCAACCAACACAGCAATCCCATGATTCTTGAAATCTGCGCCGAAGACATCCAGTCGTGCATGCACGCGCAAAAGGGTGGTGCACGCCGCATTGAGCTCTGTTCAGCGCTGGACCAAGGCGGCTTGACACCCGGCAGTGGCCTCATCCAATTGGCCAACCAGTACGTCACCCTTCCCATTCATGTATTGATTCGGCCCCGCGGTGGCGACTTCGTTTACGACCGCAAGGAACTGGCCATCATTCGCCGCGAGATTGAAAACTGCAAAGCCATGGGCTGCGCAGGGGTGGTGATTGGTGCCTTGGACGAAGACGGAGACATTGACGGCCGCTTGATTGCGCAATGGGCCCAAGTGGCCTACCCCATGGAAGTCACCTTCCACCGGGCATTTGACCTGACTTCAGACCCCATGGAATCGCTCGAAATTTTGGCCGAGGCAGGGGTGGATCGCATCCTGACCAGCGGCTGCGCACCTACCTGCGTAGAAGGGTTGGACATGCTGGCCAAGTTGGTAGAAGCTGCTCCTGAAGGCTTGGAAATCCAAGCCGGTAGCGGTGTGTCGCCGGACAACATTGCGCAACTGCATGCCGCAGGGGTACGCAACTTCCACATGAGCGCCCGTGAATGGGTGCGCTCCAACGTGTCATCGGAGTTGTTTGCGATGGACTACCAACGCAGCTCGCTTGAGGAAATCAAGCGCGCCGTGCAGGTGATCAAGGATCTGTACTGAGAGCGGACTCCCGTTCATTCATGTTCCACACCCGCACTTGATCGGAATGCAACTGCACGGGTAACCACCGTTTGAGGCTGGCTTCCGCTTCCTGCACCTGTTCGGCGGGCAAGGTCAGGTCCCACCAGATCATGACCGTAGGGATGGTGTCGTTGACTCCTGCGCTGTTGAGCTCCAGCACCTCTCCATAAGAGACCGCCTCCACCTCGCTGTAGAACATGGTCAGCTCGGTGTACAAGTCTTCGAGGGCGACTTGGGCTTCTTCTTTTTCGTCCAACTGGGCGCGTAGGCTTTCCAATTGACGGGCCTGGTCCGAGAGGGATTCTTGGAGGGAGCGACGCTCGTCATCGTTCACCCGCTGGTCCAACAACGCGCCGAGGTTTTGCCCGTCCAACCAACGCAGCTCGCATGTGGCGAGGTCGAAGGAAGGCAAGCGGTTCAAGTAGGTGGTCTTTTGACCGGGCGTCAAAGGCTCGCCGTTGATGCCAATGCGCAGCACTTGGCGGTCGTCCGCGTAGACCACTTCTGAGAAGTTGACGTAGGAGTCGGTGTTCTCCAAATCGGTTTTCATCGCGGCCACAAACAAACGGGCGTTGCGGTTGAAACGGCTCTCTGCCACCACATCCAAAAAGATGAAGACACTCGGTACCGCCACCACCAGCAAGAAGCCCACGATGTACGCACGGATGCGGCGCTCACGTGCAGGGTCTACAAACGTCTTAAGCGGGAAGCGTACGAACTTGATGTACAAGTAGGTGGGCAAGGCAATGAAGACCGAGTTGATGAAGAACAGGTAAAACGCCCCGATGAAAAAGTCCCATTGCGCCGTGGCCAAGCCGTAACCCACCGTGCACAAAGGAGGCATCAACGCTGTAGCGATGGCTACCCCCGGAAACACATTGGTTTTCAACGGGCGTGAACCGGCGATGATGCCGGCAAATCCACCAAACAGTGCCACCCCAATGGCCAGGAAGGTGGCGTGCTTACGGTCCAAAAGCTCAGGCGTGGCCTCGGGCACGTCGATGATCAAGAAGTAAATCGTGCTGATCACAATTGAGATGGTCATGGCCACCCCCAGGTTGATCAACGAGCGCTTGAGTAGCTCAAAGTCGTTGGTACCCGCCGCCAGGCCGACCCCGAGGATGGGCCCCATGAGCGGCGAAATAAGCATGGCACCGATGATGACCGCCACGCTATTGTTGCCCAGCCCGATGCTCGCAATGACAATCGAACACACCAGGATCCACGCCGCGTGCCCGCGGAATTCCACGTCGCGCACAATCCCCTCCATGGTGCCTTGACGGTCGATGCCGTCGCGCAAACTCAGGGTACGTCGGATGAAGCGCCACAGCTCTTGAAAAGCCGTGCGCATGGCGTCGTTGTTTTCTTCGGGAGTGGGGATGGGCGCCTGCGGGTCTTGGGTCATGCTCCGGATGATTTCTACCGGAAAGATACACCCTTGGCGCAAGCGTTTACGGGGTGGGTGGTGGGGTCTGGACAAATTCCCGCTCCAGTGTGGATTTGAACAGGTCAAACGGACGATCAAAGTCCCGCGAATGCACGGCTTGGGTGATGCGCTGCTTCTCGGCCTGGGTCAGGTGGAACGAGAGCGAAATCTTCTCATCCGGCTTTTGGGTGAGGCTGAAGGTGACCAGGTTGACCGGCTTGTCCAACCAGGTTTCCAGGTAACGCATGTGCTCGTCGTGCTCAAAGTCCTGCATGCGCGTGAAGTTGCCGTACACCGAACCAATGGGTGCGGTCAATTGCCCCACCAAACTCTGCTCCTCATCGCGGGAGGTGAAGTCCTTTTGGAGGTCGCGGATTTGCACCACAATCACCTCGCGGGTGTTCTCCTGGATCCACTCGCGGAAGGTGTAGAGGAATTGCACGGTGGTCTTCGTACCAAAGTTGTCGCGCATACCGGCGTCCATGACCTCAATGGGGGGATTGGTAGGCAAGTTGACCGTGGGCAGCACATACGGGAACGTTGCATTCATGCGCAGTACTGAGCTGAAGCGCACGCTGTCGGGCTGATGCTGGGCAAACAGGCGTAGGAACTCCACGTCCTCGGGCACCGCGCTTGACCCGCGTATATTGGCGGCTTCGTTCTGGGTGAGGTACGATGCGGGTTGGGCGCTGATCAGCATGCGACGTCCGTCCCGGGTGATGGACGGGGTGAAAATCATCCACGGAATTTCGGCCCTGGCCTCTGCGGCTTTGTACGCACCCAGCGGCTTTTCCATCACCCCTCCTGTATTGGCATGCAAACGCTCTTCAAACACCGAGGCGCGGTCCAAGGTGTAAGAGTCGCCCCCGTATTGGTACTCCCGAAAACGGAAGAAGAAATCATTGGTCGCGGCCGAGAACAGCAGCGGATTCAACAAGTCGCCGCTGATGGCATCGTAGTGGTCGGGCAATTGCGGGTTGCAGTCGAGCCCTTGCGCTTCACGCCACTTGAGCTCGCGGAAGTACGACGCTCCGATCATCCCCCCGGACGAACCGGTGATCATGAAGGTGCGGTCCATCAACTCCCCTTCCAGCAAGCTGTCGATGCGGGCCAAGGTGGAATAGGTCCACAGCGAGGCACGCGTTCCCCCGCCTGAGCATTGCACGAGCACCAATGAAGGCTTCTCCTGGGGCTGACGCGCCTTCCAGGCTTCGAGCATTTCCAGAGTGGCTTGAAAATCGGCGTAGGCCAAGCTGTCGGCGTTGTTTTGGCCGTGGATGTACGCACTGGAATAGTCCGCCGGAGGAGCGTCGTAATCCAGTCCGTACGCGTGGGTAGGCACGTTGAACAGCGGCAAATCGTGGTAGGTGAAATTCACCAGCACCAAGGCGGCCACCAGCAAACTGAAGGTCCACCCTTTCACCCACGAAAACAGGGCACTCACCAGCATCAACAGCATGGAGAAGAAGATGAACACACTCGCCGCACCCGGAATCACGAAATACTCGTTTCGCGAAAACGAACCGATCAACACGAAGGTCAAAATCAGCCCGATCTCCAGCAGACTGGCGTTGATGTGATTTTGGGAGAATACGCGCTCCAACACATCGGGGTGGTAATGTTCCCCTTCCCGCGCGAGCTTGATTTGGAAGGGCGAAGACAGGTAGGTCTCCACCCGCCATGCACGCGACTTGCGTTCATTGGGGTACCAGCGACCAGGACGGTGCAGGGTGGCGCTCACCAAGTTCTTTTCGTGGCGCTCATGGTGGTGGCGTTCGGCAAAATTCTGGGCCGATTTGTTGGTGATGGCAAAGTAGGTCAACGTCGCTGCCGAGAACAGCAACAACCCGCCCACCAATGCGGTCAGGTTGAACAGGGCCTCACCGGTGTCCAAGAGGGCTTCGGTGCGCTGAAAGCGGTACGAGCAAATGCAGTACACCAGCAGAAACACCGCCGGCAAGATGAAGTTGTTGACCGAGAATTTGAGGAACGGCCTGTTGAGTGTGGCGATGAACGGAAAGCGGAATCCGTGTAGGATGTAACTGTAAAGGTTGAATGCCAGCACAAAACCGCCAATGGTAAAGCCCAGTAGAAAAAACGCCATGGGACCATTGGTACCCATGTATTCCGGGTAGAGGAACAAGTGGTCCACGCCGTAGCGTGCACCAATCAGTCCCGTGCTGAAGCCAAAGGCCACCAGCCAGAACACGAGCAAGAAGTGGTTCTTCTTGGCGTGCAGCACCAGCAGCTGGAACGGAAAGAAAAACCAAATCCGCGACAGGCGTGTCTTGAGGGCGATATGTGCGGAGGCGGCGAGCATCAGGGGGACTACTTCTACAACGCGAAATGCAGCCAGCGGCGTACATCTCAGGCGTTTGCTAAGAAGGTCGTTCTATAAGGGATACAATCTTGTGGGCGCATGTCCCATCCCCCTGTGCGTACGTACCGATAGCCTAGGCGGTTGCAGCAGCGGCCAGCGCAGCATCCACTTTGCTGCGAACCGCGGCCTCGCGGGCCTCGGCATCCGAGGTCAACGCGTCGCAACGCTGGAGTACTTGGGCCACGTAGGCTTGGTCCTCCAGATCGGGCACATTGATGCGTGCATTCATGACCGCGGCGAGCACTGCGGTACGGGCACACAACGCACCTACCCCACCGTCGGTGATGGAGTTGGGGTTGCCCCCGTCGACCATGGCTTCCATGACTTCCATGCTGTCCAACGAGACTTGTGCTACGCGCAGCGGCACTTCCACGGCGTGTTTGGTGGCGGCTTGCATGGCGGCGTGGCGGGCAGCCTTTTCGGCATCGGTGCCTTTGGGCATGCGCACGGCGTCCATGATTTTGTTGAAAGCCGCGGTATCGGCGTCCACCAAGTCGAGGAGCTCGCGTTGGTAAGCCATGCCTTTTTCGGCCCATTGGCTGAACTCCTCCCAGCGGGCATCCCAACCGCGCTTGTGGGCGCTGAGGTTGGCCACCATGGTGCCGAGGGATACGCCCAACACACCGCAGTACGCTCCAATTGAACCGCCACCCGGGGCCGGCGATTCCGAAGCCGTTTCGTCGGCAAACTCACGCAGGGTCATGCCTACCAACGGATGGTCGTTTTGCTCCCCAGCAATGAGGTATTCGATGACTTTCTCTTGCGGGTTGAATGGGGCGAGGTCGTCCAAGCCCAAGGACTTGACGGCGATCTTCACCTTCTCGCTTTCACTCACCCCGAGCGAACGTTCTTGTCTGCGCAGGTAGTGGTCGGCGGCTTCGATCAGCACGCGCAGTGGAATCAGGCCCACAATCTCCGAACCGGTCACCCGCACGCCACGTGCTTGGGCGCGCTCCGAGGCGGCATCAAACGCCACGTGCACCGGAGTAATGTTGATGTTGGTGAGGTTGAGCGAAAGCTGGGCCACACCGTATTCCTCGATGTACCAGCCGATGCCTTTCACGCTTTTGAGCATACCGGGCTCACGGGCCGGTTCGCCATTGGCGTCTTTGACCACTTTGCCGGTGAGCGGGTTGCCCTCGCGCTTGATGCGCCCGGCCTCGCGGATGTCAAACGCAATGGCGTTGGCTCGGCGGGTAGAAGTGGTGTTCAAATTGATGTTGTACGCCACCAGGAAATCACGCACGCCCACGGCGGTAGCACCGGAGCCTTGTGCGCGGTCGTTAAACGCTGCGGGGCCAAAGTCAGGCTCCCATCCGGGCTCGCTGAGTTTGGTGAGGCCTTCGTATTCCCCCTTGCGGCAGTGGGCCAAGTTTTGGCGTTCGGGCTTGGTGGCGGCAGACTCGTAGAAGTAGCCGGGAATGCCGAGCTCCTCTCCGATGCGCTTGCCCAGCTTGTGGGCGTAAGGCACCAACTCTTCCAACGTAATGCCAGCAACCGGTACCAAAGGACACACATCGGTGGCGCCCATGCGCGGGTGCTCGCCGCTGTGGCCGCGCATGTCGATCAGCTCTGCGGCTTTTTTGACCAATCGGAAAGCGGCTTCGATCACCGCTTCGGGCTCACCCACAAAGGTGATCACCGTTCGGTTGGTGGTGGCCCCGGGATCCACGTCCAGCAGGCGGACGCCTTCCACAGTTTCGGCCACGCGGGCAATGGCTTCGATTTTGGCCTTGTCGCGGCCTTCAGAGATGTTGGGAACGCATTCGATCAGCGGTCGTGCCATGTCGGGGAATTTTGCGGCTGAAATTACACATCCGCCAAACACGTAGCGAGGGTCCGAAGCAGCAGTTCACAACGCGATGTTCACAGCTTGGCCATCGAATCGAAAATCGTTGCCCATCAATACGGACTTTGGCACTGTCAGAAAAGTGCGTCTTGCTGGACGCGAAAGACTTTTTTTGGTTTTGGTTAAAAACGGGCTCTCAGAAGGCCCGTTTTTTTTATGCCTTGATCAGGCGCAGCACGCGCGAAGCCTCGCCGCTTTGGATGCGCAACAGGTACACGCCTGCAGGCCAGTCCTCGGCATTGAGCAGGTGCACCGATGTGCATGCTTCCCCTTGCCACAGGGTGCTCCCGTCCAACCGCAATACGGTCACCACATCTCCTGCGCGCACCCCGTTGAGCACCACTTGAGACCGCGCCGGATTGGGCGCCAAGGTCACTGTGTTCAATCGCGCTTCCGCAATGCCGACGGTTTCTTCTTCCACTTTGCCGTCCCCTGCGCTTTGACCGCCGTCGAATTGACCGTCGGTCAGGGTTTCAAAGGGATCCACGGGCGGTGGTGGGGGTGGCGGGTCGGGCAGGCCGCCTTCTTGCCAGCTGTGGTATTGGTTGATACCTACATACGTGGTGGTCTCGGTTTGGCCGTTGGGCCAGCGTACTTCCACCGAATCGATCTGGGTTTCTTGGCCGATGCCGATGGTCAGCCACAGCGAGTGCTGGCTCGCCCAGCTGCTGCCTGCGGTGATCTCGTCCATGCGCATCATGCCCGGGGTGTACACCGTGACCCGGCTGCCGATGGCCGAGCGGTTGCTCTCCACCCCTTCCAACTTGAAGCCCACCCAGTTGCCCGGGTTTTCGGTGGTGTTGAGGAAGAGTTGGTTGCCGACTTCGTTGGCGTTGGCCACAAATACGTCGGGCAAGCCGTCTTCGTTCAAGTCGGCTGTGGCGCTTCCCCAAGAGGCGTTGAATCCGGTCATGCCGTTGTCCAGTTCAACATCGGTGTAGGTGAGGTCGCCGTTGTTTTGGTAGAGGAAATTCGGTTGCGGGGCAAAGAAGGAATCGTTGGACACATAAATGTCTTCGAACCCGTCGTTGTCGGCGTCAAAGAAGAAGGTGCCCCAGCTCATGCCGTTGCCTTCGGGGCCGGCGTCAAAGGTTTCAAACTCCCACGCCAACTCATCGGGCTTGTACACAAACAGGCCGTTGATGCCCAGGTTGGTCACATACACATCAAACCATCCGTCGTTGTTGATGTCGGCAAAATCCACGCCCATGCCGTTGGCTTCAAAGTCCAATCCGATGGCAGGGGCCACATCGGCGAAACTTCCTGTGCCGTCGTTCTCAAACATGATGCAGTCCTGGTTGGCGTCGTGGACCAAGTACAGGTCCAAATCGGAGTCGTTGTCGTAGTCGTACGCCACGCCGCCTTGGGCCACCAGGTTGTCGTTGCTTCCGGTAAAGAAGGTCACATCGCTAAAGCCGGTACCACCATTGTTGCGCCAGTGGTAGTTCTGCGTGGCAATGTTCTGGGAATACAGGTCCAGCCAACCGTCCTGGTCAAAGTCGGCCCAGAGCACGCTGCGGGTCAAGGCATCGTCCTCCACGCCCATTTCCACGGTCACATCGGTGAAGGTGCCGTCCCCGTTGTTGCGATAGAGGATATTGGGGTCGCCCATAAAGGAGACGTAGCAATCGATCCAGCCGTCGTTGTCAAAATCCCCCCAGCAGCTGCTGTTGCCTGAGCCCTCGTCGTTGAGGCCGGTTTCTTCGGAGACATCGGTGAACGTCAAGTCTCCGTTGTTGCGGAACATGCGGTTGGCGGAATTGCTGCTGTAGCAGACGAAAATGTCTTGGTCGCCGTCGTTGTCGTAGTCGGCAAAGGAGATGCCGCGGGCGATGCCCACGCTGTCCACCCCGGCAGTGGCCGAAATGTCCTCAAAGGAGAGCTGTCCCCAGGCGGTGGAGGCTCCCAAAAGCAGGGCGAAGCAAAGTTGGATCAGGTTCTTGCACATGGTGTTCGTGTGCGGGAGACACTAAGTTAGGCATTGCCGGTGGAACGCGGGGTGATAATTGGTGGGAGATGAGGTGGGGTACGGAGAGATGGGATGGGGGAAGATGGGAACCTGGCCCTCGCCATACCTTGGTGGGCGCCCGCCTCCCGCCGACCAACCTGAGCATTGCAGCTCGGAGCAAAGGTCGTCACAAAACCGATCCCTCTTCACCAAAAACCGCCTCACTTGGTGAATGGCACCTCAGCACACATGGATCAACAGCCTCGTCACACAGTTGGCACTCGCCTACTCGAACTTGGCCCCATCCAACCAAATTTCCTCCAACTGCATCTCCCCAAAGGAGTACGGCAACGAAGCCACAGAAGGAATGCGCTTGGTGATGGCAAAACTCGCGCGCTTGCCTGGGGTGAGTGAGCCGAGTTCGTCCTGGAGCTCAAGGGCTGCGGCGGCGTTGAGGGTGGCAGCGTTGATGGCCTCGGCCGGGGTGAGTTTCATTTTGATGCAGGCCAGACTGACGGCCAAGTTCATGTTGCCTGAAGGCGAAGAACCCGGGTTGAAATCGGTGGCCAGCACCAGCGGCAACCCCGCATCGATCAACCGGCGTCCGGGCGTGTAGGGAATCGACAAAAACAGGGAGCAGAGGGGCAATGCCACGGGCAAAGTGTCACTCCCTTGCAGGGCGGTGATGTCGGCCTCAGCCAACTCTTCCAAGTGGTCCACGGATACCGCACCAAACTCCACACTCTTGGCCACGCCACCCAACGTGCTGAATTGATTCACGTGGGTTTTGGGCTTCATGCCGTGTTTGACGCCGGCCTCCAGAATGCGGTGCAAATCGGCAACGTCGAAGTAGCCTTCCTCGCAAAACGCGTCCACGTATTCGGCCAAGCCTTCTGCGGCAACGGCAGGAATCATTTCGTTGACCACCTCATCCACGTAAGCGTCTTTGTTGCCTTTGAGTCTCGCGGGAACCGCATGAGCGCCCAAGAAGGAGGACTTCACAGGAATCAATCCCGCCTCTCCCAGTCGTTTGGCTACGCGGAGCATCTTGAGCTCGGCTTCGAGGTTGAGTCCGTAGCCGCTCTTGATTTCAATGGCGCCGGTGCCCATGCGGATCACCGATTTGAGGCGTTCCAAGGCCGCTTCGTACAAGTCGTCCTCGGACATGCTGCCGAGTTTGGCAGCGCTGTTGAGGATGCCACCGCCGCGTGCAGCAATCTCTTGATAGGTCAGGCCTTTGATGCGGTCTTCGAACTCGCGTTCGCGGGGTGCGGCAAACACCAAATGGGTGTGGGAATCCACCCACAACGGGATCATCGAACGGCCCGCAACATCCTTTTTCTCATAGGCGTTGAACCGACTAAGCTCCAGCTCTTGCATGGTACCAAAGGCCTCAATCTTCCCGTCGGAAACCGCCAACCAGGCGTCCTCCAATACGGGCAAGTCATCCATCGATCTCCCGGAACGTACCGCCGGTTGATTTTCGCTGACCTGCATGAGGTAGCGCACGTTCAAGAACAAAGTAGCAGTTGGCTTCATGGGCCACAAAGAACGAAATTTAAGAAGCCTAAACAGTTCACCATGCGCACCACCCTGCCCTGCCTTTTGGCCGCGCTGCTGCTCGGCCTTTCCGCCGCCGCTCAGTACGAGCCGTATGAACCGCCCAAAGAGGCTTCCCTGCCCGCCCACCGCCACAGCTTGGGGCTCAACCTGACCCCTGCCGCCGTGATTTTGATGAACGGGCAGAGCATCATTTCGCGCTTTTCGTTGGCCTACACGTACCAACTCACGCCCAGCTCCCGCGTGCGCTCCAGCCTGAATTATGAGATCCTCGATTACAAAGACGAGTCCATCTCCGAGGCTTCCATCGTGGGGATTTCGGGCAACGACATCACCTTTCATCAAGACCAGGTCTTCCATTCGGTCGCCGACTTCCGCTTGGGCATGGAGTGGCACCGTCCGGACCAGACCTTTTCCATGGTTTATGGCGCAGACCTGTTTGCAGGAGTACTGAACGAAAAAGACAGCTACAGCGAAGTCACTTGGACCCTCGGCGAAAACGGGTACAAGCCGTCTTCGGTGCCCAACATCCATTTTGAACACGTCCGCCGCTACATGCTGGTGGGCGGATCGGTGTCTGTGGGCCAGCAAATCCGCGTGAGCGAAAAAATGCGCTTCGTGTTCCGCTGGACACCGCAATTCCACCTGGCCCTGCCTGCGAGCGAGCGCATCACCAACGCCGAGCTGCGCACCGAGCCGCCCACGCCCAAAACCAGTTTTAGACTGCGCGGAGTGGAACTCTACGGCTACTTGTCCTTCTGATCAAGGAGGCCTGGCGTATCTTTGACGCCATGGCCGGAAACACCTTTGGATCCCTTTTTTCCCTGACCACCTTTGGCGAGTCTCACGGGCCCGCGATTGGCGGCGTGTTGGACGGATGCCCTGCCGGGCTGAAGCTTGACGTAGATGCGGTGCAGCATGCACTCGACCGCCGCAAACCCGGCCAAAGCCGCATCACCACCCAACGCAAGGAGCCCGACACTGTGGAGTTCCTCAGCGGGATTTTTGAAGGCACCACCACCGGCACCCCCATTGGTTTTGTGATCCGCAACGCCGACCAGCGCAGCCGCGATTACAGCCACATCCAACATTCCTTCCGCCCCTCCCACGCCGACTACACGTACCAGGTCAAGTACGGCCTGCGGGATTACCGCGGCGGTGGCCGTTCAAGCGCACGTGAGACGGCTTCACGCGTGGTAGCCGGAGACATTGCCCGCCAGCTTTTGGCCAGCCTTGGCGTGAGTGGAAATGTGTGGGTGCACCGCGTGCAGGACATTGCCATTCCCGACGGCGCAGCACTGGATTTTGCCACCCAAGAAGACACCCTCATCCGCTGCCCCCACCCCGATACAGCTGCGGCTATGACCGCCCACATTGACGCCATCCGCAAGGCCGGCGATACTGTTGGTGGCGAGATCCGCGCGAGCTACACCGGCGTGCCTGCCGGCTGGGGCGAGCCTGTGTTTGAAAAACTCCACGCCGCACTCGGCGGAGCCATGCTGGGCATCAATGCGGTCAAGGGATTTGAAATCGGCAGCGGGTACCGCGGGACCTACCTGAAGGGCTCCGAGCACAACGATGCGTTCGTGCAGGACGGCGACACAGTGCGCACCACCACCAACCACTCCGGCGGCATCCAAGGCGGCATTTCCAACGGCGAGGCCATCGAGTTCAGCGTGGCCTTCAAACCGGTGGCCACCATCATGCAGGACCAACCCTCGGTGAACGACCGCGGTGAAGAAGTGACCGTCAAAGGCAAAGGCCGCCACGACCCGTGTGTGCTCCCCCGTGCGGTGCCCATCGTAGAAGCCATGGCCTGCCTGACCCTGGCCGATTTTGCGCTGCGTGCCCGCGCGAACAAGCTGTGACCTCCTTCCTTGGCGAAACCCTATTTTAGGGCCGTCCAACCCCTTTCCATGAAAAAGCTTGCGCTGCACTGGCAAGTCATCATTGCCATGATCCTGGGCGTGGTTTACGCCTACTTTGCCGTGACCAACGACTGGGTCGATTTCACCCAAGATTACGTGATGCCCTTTGGCGACATCTTCCTCAGATTGCTGAAGATGATTGCGCCGCCGCTGGTGCTGTTCAGCATCATTGTGGGCGTCAGCAGCCTCAAAGATATCCGCAAGCTGGGCAAGATGGGCCTCAAGACCCTGGGCATGTACCTGGCCACCACCTTCTTTGCGGTGGGACTGGGTTTGTTGGTGGTGAACGTTTTTGCCCCCGGTAAAGGCGTGGACGACGACCTGCGCGTGCAAAAGCGCATCGAATACGAGCTCTGGCGCGACGCCAACGGCATCGAAAAGTTCGACACAGCCGACTACGCCAACGACCCGCAATACGCCGAACAACGCATCCAAGCTGAAGAAGCCCTCAGCGCCTCCGCGGACAGCCAAAACGCTTGGGTCAAGGACAAAATGTCCAAGCACGCCAACGAGAAAAAGAAGGGCCCGCTGCAACCGCTGGTGGACATCTTCCCCTCCAACGCGCTTTACGCCCTCAACGGCGACGGCGGCTCTACGCAGATGATCCAGATCATCTTCTTTGCCATCTTCTTTGGGGTGGTGCTGGTGAGTTTGCCGGAGGAAAAAGGCGCCCCGGTCATCAAGGTGATCGACGGGCTCAGCGAGATCTTCATCCAAATGGTGTGGGTGCTGATGAAAGGCATGCCCTTCTTCGTATTTGCCCTGATGGCCGGCCAGGTGGTCAAGGCCGCAGGCGCCGATCCGGACAACCTGTTTGCCTTGCTAGACTTCCTGCTGCGCTACAGCGGCGTGGTGGTGCTGGGCCTGCTGGCGATGGCCTTTGTGGTGTACCCCAGCTTGGTGCAAGTGCTGGCCAAGCGCGTGGGCTTTGGCAAGTTCTTCAAAGGCATGGGCAAGGCGCAACTCACCGCATTCTCGACCTCATCATCGGTGGCTACCCTGCCGGTGACCATGGACTGCGTGAACAACAACATTGGCGTCAGCGAGCGCACCACCAGCTTTGTGCTGCCCATCGGGGCCACGGTCAACATGGACGGCACGAGCTTGTACCAAGGCGTGGCCGTAGTGGCCATGGCCCAGCTCCACATGATTGACCTGAGTTTTGGCCAGCAAATGGTCATCGTGGGGACGGCAACAGTCGCCTCCATTGGTGCCGCAGCCGTGCCGAGCGCCGGTCTTGTGCTCATGATGGTCGTGTTGGAAAGTGTGGGACTCAACCCCGCGTGGATCGCCCTGATCTTCCCCGTAGACCGCATTCTGGACATGTGCCGTACGGTGGTGAACGTGACCGGCGACGGAGCGGTCAGCACCATCATCGCTGCTTCCGAGCGGGAGTTGGACGAGGACATTGGGGAAGGGCCGCATCCGCAGTATGAGGTGGGTTAAGCGCTTATCGGTCAACTCGCACAGCCATGTTTGAGTTCCACGGTTGGTTCAACATCCGCCACCATGGCCACAACCAGCGGTGGGAGGACAGCGATATGGACGGCACCAAATACGAGCGTCAAATGGGCTTGCTCCTGCAGCAATTCGAGGCTGAGTTTGGCGAGCATGCTGCCCACCAATTCCACATCATCCGAGGGGGTGGAATGACCAACGTACGCTACACCTTTCGGGGTTGACCAACCACGCTTCTTCCTTTCCACTCACGGTAATAGAATGGTTGCGCGAGCATGCCCCCTACTCCTACGGGCTGCTCTACATTCACAACGACGAGGACCCCAAGGACCACGACGGCTTTGTGGTGTACCGATTGGCCAAAAATGTCATCACCAAGGTAGAGGATCGCCTGCTGTATCCGGTAATCGGGATGGTGGAATAAAGCAAGGGCGAAGTCCCATCTCCCCAAACCCATTTCTGGCTCGTGGAAACTTACAAGGATCTCTGGGCTTTTTAATCCATGCTTCAAGACACCTTCTCCCACCTCCAAATCACCTCCCCCCAAGACCTCCACGATTGGCTCCTGGAAAACCACGGGCAAGAAGACGGCGTGTGGCTGGTGACGTTCAAGAAGAGCCTGCCGGACAAGTACGTGGACCGGTGGGACGTGTTGGACGAGCTGTTGTGTTTTGGGTGGATCGACGGGCGGCGGATGAAGTCGGACGACGAGCGTACGATGCAGCTCATTACCCCGCGGCGGGTGGAGCATTGGAGCGGGACCTACAAGGAACGTGTGGCACGGCTGGAGCAAGAAGGCCGCATGCAGCCAAGTGGAATCGAAAGTGTCCAGCGCGGCAAGGCATCCGGACTGTGGGACTTTTTGAAAGATGTGGATGCGCTGATTGTGCCGGACGATTTGGGGCAAGCCTTGAAGAAACGTCCAAGCGCAGAGGCCTTCTTTAATAGCCTCCCTCCTTCCAGCAAGCGTTTTGCGCTGCGTTGGTTGAAGCTCTCCAAATCCGAGAAGACGCGGGCGAATCGCATGGCCAAGATTCTGGCATTGTCGGCTGAGGGGAAGAAGGTGCCGGGGAGTTGACCATTGGCACTGTGAAAATCCCCAATTTCACCCCATGCGCAATTCGTTTACCCTTGCGGCTCTGGCTGGCTTGACGCTGCTGCTCACCGCCTGCGACCCCGCCCGCACCCTGACCTTCGAAAACACTTCCGACACCGCCATGGAAGTGATCATCACCCCTGCAGCCAAGGACTTGGCGCAAACCCGCCCGGCGGCCTACCACATGTCCTCGGCCTTGTTTGACGATCCCCAGACTCCGGAAGTGGAGCCGTTCCTCCCGATCAAGTTCACCCTGGAGCCCGGCCAAACCAAGCTGTACGACTTTGGTGTAGGCACGTGGGACGCCGGCAACTTGGACTCGTTGCAGGTGGCCGTGAGCCAGTTTGTATGGCACGACGCCCAGTTCAAAGGGCAAAACATGCGCGTGGTGCCCACCACGAATTTGAACGACTTGCTGGACGCCTCGGAAACCCGCGCCAGCATTGTGGTAGAGGTCAAATAGCGCCATCAACACCGGACTTCTCATAGTCGGTGCTCTTCCCACAAAAACGAAAGGGCGATTTCCGCACCTTGCTTTGTGTGCACTGCAGCACACTTTGGAACCACATTTGCCAGTTGGAATTGTCGATGACCTGCAAAACAACCCTCCTGCTGGGGCTGCTCGCCCTGTTTGTTGCTTCTCCTGCCCTAGCTCAGGACTGTGAATTTGTGCCGGAAGGCAAGGTGGCCAAGCTCTTGGAGAAGGCCGCCGACAAGAAGAAGTACGATTTCGAAGACCGGATGGAATTCCTCCAGGATGCCCTGGAAGAGGACGAAAACTGCACCACGTGCCGCCACGAGTTGGGCGTGAGCCTGTTCAAGAATGCCAAACGCACGGGCGGTTCCTTTGGCGCGGCCAAGGGCTACTTGAGCGAACTGGTGGAACGCTGCCCCGACTACCACTCCGACCCCTACTACTACCTGGGCGCCATGCACTACGCCGACAACGAGTACGAGCAGGCCCTGACCTACTTCCAACGCTACACTTCCTTCCCCGACGACGACCCCGAGAAGTTCAAGCGCGACTACGACCGCAAGTACGAGGAGGTGCGCGAAGCCCTGCCCAACGTGGAGTTTTGGCGCGAATTCTACAAAAACGACGACTTTGAACCGGTGCGCGTGGCCGGGGTGTCCTCCAGCTCGGACGACTACCTGCCCTGCCTTTCGCCGGATGGGGAGATCATGTTCTACACCCGCCGCGTGCAGCGCCAAGCCAAGGGCGACCTGTTTGCCACCACCTCCGAGGAGTTCACTTGGAGCTTCCGCAAAGACATCAACCAAAACTTCGACGGCGGCGAGCCGTTGCCCAAGCCCTTCAACATCGGCAGCAACAACTACGGCGGGGCCACCATCTCGGTCAACAACCGCGAAATGATCATTGCCGCCAAGAACCCCGTGGAGGCCAACAAGCAAAACATCGACCTGTTTGTGACCCGCTACGAGCTGGTGTTTGACGAGAGTATCCAACGCGACGTCTACCGCTGGAGCGAGCTCGAAAACCTGGGCTCCGGCATCAACTCCGAACGCGGGTGGGAAGCCCAACCCAGCCTCTCGGGCGACGGCCAAACCCTGTACTTTGCCAAGGTAGGTGAAGGCTGCAAGGCGGACGGAAACGGCGACTTCTCGCACGACCTTTTCTATGCCGAGCGCCAAGCCGACGGCACCTGGGGATCGGCCCAACCCTTGCCGGACATCCTCAACACCACCGGCCACGAGAAGGCCCCGTACATGCACTCCGACAGCAAGACGATGTACTTCATCTCCAACGGCCACTTGGGTGCTGGTGGGTACGACATCTTCTACACCCGCCAACAGGAGGACGGCACTTGGGATAAGCCCAAAAACATCGGCCACCCGTTCAACACCCGCGACGATGAACTCGGGTTGATTGTAAGCGCCGACGGCAAGGAGTCCTACTTTGTGAGTCGAAGCATTCGCGGGTCGCGCATGCAGGACATCTACTCCATGCCCCTGCCCGAGGAGGCCAAGCCCGAGGCGGTGATGATCCTCAAAGGCGACGTGAAAGACGAAGAAGGCAACCCGCGTACCGGCGCCCGGGTCAAGTTGACCTACGCCCAAAGCAAGGAGGCCGAAGAAATCGAAGTGAGCGACGACGACGGCACCTACGCCGCGGTGGTCAAGCTCGCCAAGGGCGAAGACGTGCTCATGAGCGTGGAGGCCGACGACCTGGCCTTCAACTCCCGCGTGGTGGCCCGCCAAGACGACCCTGAACCGCCCAGCGTGGTCAAGCTCGCGGTCACCACCGAAACCATCGAGACCGGGAAGCCCTTTTTGATCAACGACATCTTCTACGCCACCAACTCGGCCGACATCGATCCGGCTTCTCAACTGATCCTGGAGTCGTTTGCCACCTACCTGATCGAGCATCCCAACCTGGTGATCGAAATCCGCGGCCACACCGACAACGTGGGCTCGGACGACAACAACCTTGCCCTGAGCATGGACCGCGCCTTTGAGGTCAAAACCCTGCTTGAGCGCAACGGCGTACTCGGCAAGCGCGTATCGGCCAACGGCTACGGCGAATCCAAACCGGTGGCCACCAACGACACCGCCGAAGGCCGCGCCCAAAACCGACGCACCGAGTTTGTGATCAAGAAAATGTAAGGACGCGTCATCACCGATCGAAGCCCTTTGAACTTCTTACCTTCGCACCAAAATACCTCAAGACCCATGCGCATCCTGTTTGCCTTTTCCATTGTGGCCTTGCTCGCAGCCTGTGGCGGCGGCGGCCAAACCATGAGCGAAACCACCACCACCGACACCGGCTACGCCTACTTTGGCGACAGCATCAGCGTGGAGGCGCCCATGACCATTGCTGATTTCCAAACCGCCATGGAAGGCCATGAATCCATGGACGTGAAACTCGCCGGACACATCAACGCGGCCTGCCAAGTGAAGGGTTGCTGGATGACCATTGACATGGGCGAAGGCGAAGAAGAAATGCGCGTCAAGTTCAAGGACTACGGCTTTTTTGTACCGGTAGACTGCGGCGGCTCTGAGGCCGTGTTCGAGGGCACCGCTACCGTGACCGAAACTTCAGTGGCCGATCTGCAGCACTACGCCCAAGACGCCGGCGCTTCAGAAGAAGAGATTGCTGCCATCACCGAACCCAAGCAGGAGATCACCTTCCTGGCCAACGGTGTGGCCATCAAAACGAACTGAGTCCAACAGGGCTCCTCAAACGCAAAAAAGCGGAGCACCTGTGCTCCGCTTTTTTTGGATGCCCAAATGGGTGAGCATTGAAGTTACTTGCCTGCGCCCTTGAGCACAATCATCACCGTGTAAATCAAAATCTTGAAGTCTACGGCCAGCGACATGTTCTCGATGTAGAGGATGTCGTACTTGAGTCGGGAGATCATTTGGTCCACGTTTTCGGCGTAGCCGTACTTGACCATGCCCCACGAGGTGATTCCTGGACGCACCTTGGAGAGGTGAGCACAGTGCGGGGCCTGTTCTTTCATCAGGTTGATGAAGTGGCGACGCTCGGGACGCGGGCCTACCAGTGCCATGTCGCCCTTGAGCACGTTCCAGAACTGGGGCAATTCATCCAAACGGTACTTGCGCAGGAAGCGGCCAAACGGGGTCACGCGCGCATCTTGAGCATTGGACAGCTGCGGACCGTTGCGCTCAGCGTCCTTGACCATGGTGCGGAACTTGAAGATGTCAAACGGCTTGCCGCCGCGCCCCACGCGTTCTTGCACATAGAACACCGGGCCGGGTGAAGAGAGCTTCACGCCAATGGCCAACGCCAGGTATACCGGTGACAGGATGGTAAGGGCAAACACGGCGAATGCGATGTCCAAAATCCGCTTGAGGGAGAATTGCCAGGCGGGCATGATCTCGCGGTTCACCTCAATGAGAGGGGCGCCGAAGATGCTGGACATTTTTACCGATCCGGTCAGGATGTCGTACATATCTGGGATGACTTTGATGTTGACGCCTGTACCGTCCAGGCGGTTGAAAATATTTTCGAGGTAGGCATGGTCTGAGGATTCGATCGCGATGATCACCTCCTCAATTTCTTTGGTTTCAATCAGCTGCGGCAGGTTGTCGTAACGGCCCAAGTGCGGCAGGTGTTCTTCCAACACGCGGTCCTTTCCATTCACCTGTACAAACCCGACAAATCGGAAGCCCGGAGACTTCTTCATGGCCAAGACCTCTTCGTACATCGCCACCGAACGTTCGTTGCCTCCCACGATGATGGTGTTGAACCCAATGTCGCCACGGTGCACGCGGTGTACCGTGCGGGTGGTCAAGATCAAGCGCGAGAGCAAGGTGAATCCGGCTTGGCAGCCAAACAACACTAACAAACTCTGGTAGTAGTTCTTGTAGGACACAATCTCATCGTCCAACAGAATCGCCAGGAACAGGAACATGGTACCGATGATGCTCACCAGCAACACCTGGCTAATCTCCTTGGTCCGGTAGCGGCGGTAGATGCGCTTGTAGTGCCCCATGAGCACAAACAAGGTGATCCAAAACAGCGGAATGCACAGCAGGCCGTAGTAGAAGTTCTCGTCAAAAGTGAGCTCGATGGGGTAGCCGAACTTGTCGGTCTCAAGCACCTTTTTGCGGAAGATGTACAGCACCACCCAGGCAGCCGAGGCGGCCATCCAGTCGCCGAGCAGGTATTTTATGACTTGCAGGCGCCGATTCATCCGGGGAAGTGAATGATTTTGATGTTGTCGAAGAACAGGCGTGCCTCAGTATTGTCGGCGTCGCGGTTGCTTTCGAAGTAGAGCTCAAAGAAGGCGGCGTTGATGTTGACCGCGGCCACATCGGTGAGTTCTACATAGAGTTTGTTCCACTGGTCCACCCCGTTTTCGTCGGTGGTTGGGTTGACCACAATGACCAGGTTTTTATCGCGGCTGGCCCCGTTTGCGGCGTACACGCCCATGGCAAACGAGTTGTTGCACTTGTAGTCCAGCTCCACAAAAATCTGCTTGCCGCTGGGCAGGTCAAACACGTCAATGGTGTTGTGCTCAAAGTAGGTGAAGTCCTCAGGGATGATCACCCGGCCACTCTTGCTGCCTTCGAAGACTTCCTCGTCTACCGAGGTCTGCTCCATGTCCACTTGGGTGGTTCCGCCAGCGCCGTCGTAACTGAAGCCTGCTGATTCGA
The DNA here is from genome assembly GCA_964221845.1 of Luminiphilus sp. Lineage (GTDB taxonomy): Bacteria > Bacteroidota > Bacteroidia > Flavobacteriales_D > Sanyastnellaceae > CAXPZW01. The sequence goes on from CAXPZW010000025.1 coordinate 66,806, forward strand.
AATCCTCGATGTGGGCCACGATGGCATTCTCGCGGTAGCTAAACTCGGGCGCAACGGTGATGGTTTCACCCGGGACCAGGTCCAAGGTCTCTACATACGCGTTGTAAAACGGATACAGGATGCGCGTGCTGGCCACCCCGTTGTTTTTGATGCCGGCGTAAAAGGCGAATTCCACCGGTCCTTCTTGCAGGACGGGCATCACAGGAATGGTCAAAGTGTCGTCATCCAAGGGAATGGCGCCGATGGTCTCGCCGTTGGCAAAGACCCAGACTTCGGTGATTTTCTCACTCGACGAGCCGTAATCAGGGTCGCCCACGAAGGTGAATTCATCGATGCGCACAAAGGCCGGAGTGGGTTCGTCGGGATCGATCCAACGGCAACCGCTCAGCAATACGCTGCAAAAAGAGACCAGGAAAAAGAGATAAAACGTCGTTCTCACACCCATGTGTTCAGGCGGGCAAAAGTACTTCTTCGCCCACGAAGCCGAGGCATACGCCAGTGGTGAATTTTCACCGCTTTGCGCGAGGGAATGTGAATTCCTCAGAGCCTTCGAGCTCAGTTATTGTTGGTTGGGAGCACCGTGCTCCCCGGTTCAGGGTAGAAAGACGCTATAGGCAACGTGATTTGATCGTCAATTTACAATGATCTGTCTACGATCCGTGTAGTCGCTTGGATTTTTTCCAACACCCGGTGTGCAACCTCGAGTGCATGGTAGCCATCCTCGATCGTCACCACTGGGGTGCGATTTGCCTCCACGGCCTCTGCAAACGAGCCCAACTCATCGCGGATGGCGTTGCCCGGTTGGATGTCCGGACGGTCAAACAGGATCTCGCGGTGGCCGCGTTCTCCGCCGAGGTCAACGGTCACCGCAAACGGATCGGGTTCACCCACCACTTCCTTCATGCGCACGATTTCAGCTTGCTTTTCCAGGAAGTCCACCGCCACATAGGCGTCGCGTTGGAAGAAGCGGGTCTTGCGCATGTTCTTGAGTGAAATGCGGCTGGCGGTCAAGTTGGCCACGCAGCCGTTGTCAAACTCCAGACGGGCGTTGGCGATGTCCGGAGTATCACTCATCACGGCCACTCCGCTGGCATGCACGGCTTTGACGTTGCTCCCGACTGTATGCAGTACAATGTCAATGTCGTGAATCATCAGGTCCAAGACGACCGACACATCGGTGCCGCGTGGGTTGAATTGGGCCAAGCGGTGGGTTTCGATGAAGCGTGGCTTGTCCAAAATGGGCTGGGCCGCGGTGAACGCTGGGTTGAAGCGCTCCACGTGTCCGACCTGGATGTGTACGCCCGCCTCGTGGCAGAGCTTGATCAGGGACTGGGCCTCCTCCAAGGTGTTGGTCACCGGTTTTTCGATGAACACGTGCTTGGAGCGGCGGATGGCCTGCGCGGCACACTCGTAGTGCGAAAGGGTTGGGGTCACCACGTCCACCACGTCCACTGCGTCAAACAGGGCTTCCATGGTGTCGAACGCGGGCACACCGAACTCTTGGGCGGTTTCGGCCGCTTTTTCCGGATCGGGATCGTAGAAACCGACCAGGTTGTAGGTGTCGGGCAAAAGCCCAATGCATTTGAGGTGGATTTTGCCGAGGTGGCCAGCTCCGAGGACGCCGATGTTGATCATGGGGATGCAGGTTGGTGCGGCAAAGCTAGCCGAGTATGGTTGTTGACACCGGACGGTGAAAACCAAATTTTCAACACGGCATTGGCGACGGCGCGGGCGGGTATCTTGGAACCAGTACCAAGACCTATGCAAGACTCTTACCGCCACCAAGGATTACGCCGCATGATGCTCAAGGAGCTCGCGGAAATGGGCATCGCCAACCAGCCAGTGCTGGGCGCCATGATGAACGTGCCCCGCCATTGGTTTATCGACAATGCTTTTGTGGAGGTGGCCTACGAAAACCGCGCCTTCCAAATTGGCGCTGGGCAGACCATTTCGCAGCCCTATACCGTGGCTTACCAAACCCATTTGCTGGACATCGAAGCCGGCCAAAAGGTGTTGGAAATCGGTACAGGTTCGGGCTACCAGACCTCGGTCCTGTGTGAGATGGGCGCCAAAGTCTGGTCCATCGAACGTCAAAAACTCCTGCATGACCGCGCCAAGCTGCTTTTGGGACGCATGGGCTACCGCCCCACCCTGCGCTACGGCGACGGCTTCAAGGGCATTCCCATGATGGCCCCGTTCCACAAAATCATTGTGACTTGCGGAGCGCCGTACATTCCAGAAGGCCTCTTGCACCAACTGGCCGTGGGCGGCTCCATGGTCATCCCTGTGGGCGATGGGCCTACCCAAATCATGCACCGCATCACCAAAACCAGCGTACGCACCTTTGACAAAGAGGTGTTTGGCGAATTTGCTTTTGTGCCCATGCTTGAGCGCCGCGAGCGCCGAGAAGTGTGAGGCACACGTTAACGCACAAAAAAGGGCGACCGTTGGGTCGCCCTTTTTTGTGGAATGGGTTTCTATTCCCCGGGATTACTGGATCACCACGCGGTGGGTCACTTGCTGGTCAAAGGCGTCCACAAAGGTGAAGTGGTACAGGCCTGGGGCCATGGATGACACGTCTACGGTCATGGTGTTGTCGGTGATGAGTTCCGAGCGCACAAAGCGGCCTTGGGCATCGTACATGTCCACACGGTTCATCTCGTGGGCGTTGTACACGGTGATTTGCAAGGTGGTGGTTGCGGGGCTTGGGAACACGCGTACGTCCTGGAAGTTGAACTCAGGCACGTCGAGCGCGTCTTGGTCGCAGTTGGGTTGGTAACCGCCGAACATGATCTCAGCGCCGGTGTCGTCCGGATCCAACCATTCTTTCAACTTCTCGCTGGCAGGGTTGGGGTTGCTGTCCCAGTGGTGCGACATGCGTCCGTAGTAATCGGGATCGTTGGGCGCGGTGCAGAACGAAGTACCGCCGGTGAGGTTGCCCAAGATCAGTCCTTCCTCGTTGAAGATGGGCGAGCCCGACGAACCGCCCTCGGTCACCCCGTGGTTGGTTTCGGTTTCTACCCAAGTCACCTCCCAGTGCGAACCAGGGGCGCCAAACCACACGCTGGTGAGGTTTTCGTCGTAGGTAGAGATCTTCTTCACGTCGCCCGCAGGGTGGTGGATGCACACCCCTTCACTAGAACCGGCGCCCGAAGCGTCCCAGCCCGCGAAGAAGGGGTTCCAATTCTCGGGAATCTCGTCCTCGAGTTCTACCAGCAGGAAGTCAGAACCGCTGTTGCCACCGCCGTCGTTGCTGTCGGCCAAGTGGAACACGCCGTTGCGGTTGCGGCTCGAAGGTGCAGCACCGGTGCCGCAGCCTGATTTTTCGTAGTTAAAGCGTACCTGCAAGCTCAAGAAGTCTGCATCGCTCACGCCTTCTGCGCAGTGCAGTGCGGTGAGCATGTAGCGGCGGCAGTCGGCGGCAGTGGTGTTCACCAGCACGCCTGAACACAGGCCAATGAAGGCTCCGTCCACGATGCGCAAGCGCACCACTGAATCGCGGAGTGGGCCCCAAGGCTCACCTTCCGGGCAGTTCACGTCCACCTCGCAAGGGTCTGAACCGCCGCGCTCTTCGGCTTGGTGGAAGTATACGTAGCGATAGAAGTGGCCCACGCCACGCACGCCCAAGGTGGGGGTGCCTACCACGCCTACAGGCATGTAGATCTCCAGCACGAGGTCGTCGCCGGGGACTTCGGCGGTGGTCATGATGCCGTGCTCGGCGTTTTCGGTGTGGTCGTACGGACCTTCTACCCAGCTGCGGGTAGCATCGTAGGCAAACAGGTAAGCGCCTACCGGAATGTGGTAATTGTCAAAGAAAGCGGCCACCGCTGCAGCGCCGTCGGTGTGGAAGCGCATGCGAATCACCTGGTCGCCGTTGGGCAGGGTGTTCCATTCGGCGTGGTCTTCCAGGGTGAATTGGGTATCGATGACGCGGCCGTGGTTGGTGCGGCCACCTTCGTCCTCGATGCGGGTGTCTTCTTGCAGGAGGCGGTGGTGGTCAAAGGTTTCCAGCTCATAGGCCTCAGGAGTGTCTGGGAAAGCCCAGCCCGGAGGAATGATGCCGGTTTGTGCGTTGAGGGTAGTGGTGGCGGCCAATGCGGCCAAGAATAAAAGTCGAATCATCGGTTGGGTGTTTGAACAGCGAGGCTAAAAATACAGGCTTTCCTGCGGCCTTGATCACAAAAATGCCACGTCTGAGGTGGTTTGCACAAGCCGCGGGTTACAATCCCTTGTCCAAACCTCGGAATCCCAAACATCAGAATGCCCTGACGCTTGCCCGAACAATGTGGCACACGCCTTGCCCAGATGTCAGAAACCAGCTGCGGTCATTTTGGATTTTTTCAACGTGCGCTGCACCTTGATTTCGGTAACTTTCGATCCTGCTTTTCCGTGTAAGGGTACGGAATCCGAGCAGACCATTTTTAACACCCCACCTATGACGCCCTTGTTGCGTACCGCATTTATTTCCATTGGCCTTGTGGCCAGCACCGCTGCATTTGCCCAAACCGGCTCCGCAGAATCCACCACCGAAAAATTCTCCACCCTGCTCTACTACATCGAAAACATGTATGTAGACTCGGTGAACAGCACCGAACTGGTAGAAACCGCTATTCGCAATATGCTGGAGGATCTCGATCCCCACAGCCTGTACATTCCACCCGAAGAAGTCCAAGCGGCCAACGAACCCCTCAACGGCAGCTTCGACGGCATCGGCATCCAATTCAACATCCTGCGGGACACGATCTTTGTGGTGGCTCCCATCTCAGGCGGCCCATCCGAAGCCTTGGGCATCCGCTCGGGCGACAAGATTGTTGAAGTCGACGGCGAATCGGTCGCCGGCATCGAAATCACCAACCGCATGGTGATGGACTACCTCAAAGGTCCCAAGGGCACCAAGGTGAAGGTCGGCATCAAACGCGCTGGGGTAAATAAGATCCTGGACTTCAACATCACCCGCGACAAAATTCCCATTTACAGCGTTGACGCCCACTTTATGGTGGACGACAAGGTGGGCTACGTGAAGGTGAACCGTTTTGCGCGCACCACCCTCGAAGAACTGCGCGCAGCGCTGGGCAACCTCAAGCGCGCCGGCATGGAAGACCTGATTCTGGACCTGCAAGGCAACGGGGGCGGATTGCTCCAAGCCGCCGTGCAAATGGCCGACGAATTCCTGAGTGACGACAAACTCATTGTGTACATGGAAGGCCGCAGCTACCCACGCGACGACCGCAACGCCCGCCGCGAAGGCCTGCACGAAAAGGGCCGATTGGTGGTGCTGATCGATGAAGGCTCAGCTTCGGCCAGTGAGATTGTGTCGGGGGCCATCCAAGACTGGGACCGCGGGCTCATTGTAGGTCGCCGTTCGTTTGGAAAAGGATTGGTGCAACGCCCGGTGCCACTTCCCGATGGTTCGGCCGTGCGCTTGACTGTGCAGAAGTACTTCACCCCTTCGGGACGCTGCATCCAAAAGAGCTACGAGGAAGGCGTGGAAGCCTACCGCTCCGAGAAATACGAACGCTACGAAAGCGGCGAGGTCTACTCCCTGGAGAACCTCGACCTGCCCGACTCACTGCGCTTTGAGACCAAAGTAAAAGGACGCTCGGTGTATGGCGGAGGCGGTATCCTCCCGGATGTGTTTGTGCCGGTGGACACCACCTACACTTCTGAATTTTTCTCCAACGTGTTGCGCAAAGGCCTCACCAACCAGTTTGTGCTGGAATACGTGGACGCCAACCGCGGGGTGATGAAGCAGAACTACCCCGAAGCGGACGATTTCTTCCGCAACTTCTCGGTCAGCCAAGAAATGGAAGACGCGTTCCTGGCTTTTGTCGCCAAGAATGAAGTGGAATTCAACGCCGAAGAATACGCGGTCTCGCGCGAGGCCATGCTGATCCGTATGAAGGCCTTTGTGGGACGCAACCTGTTCGACCAGAACATGTTCTACCGCGTGATATCAGAACTCAATCCGGCTTTCCGCAAGGCCAACGAAGTGCTGAACGACGGTACCTTCCGCAAGATGAACTTGGCGCACTCGCAATTCTAGAGTGTAAACGATATGTGAAAAGCCCCGGAGGTCGAACCCCATTCGTATCTTTGGGCATCTGTTGATCAAAAACACGAAGACATGCAAAAAGGATTGCAAATTGGATTGCTCGCTGTGGTTGCCGTTCTGCTCGGCGTAGTTGCCTACGGCTTGATGGACAAAGGCGCTGACACGCCCGGCGTAGTGACCCGCGACGACGCTCCTGCCACTACTACTGCAGCAGCCAACAACACCAACAACACCTCCACTGTAAAGCCTACCGAGAAGCCGGTAGCCACTGGCCCCACCACCACCATGCTGTTCGAAGAATACGAGCACGACTTTGGTGTGATGGATGAAGGCGACAAAGTGGAGCACATCTTCAAGTTCACCAACACCGGTGAGAACCCACTCATCCTCGAGGACTGCAAAGGTTCTTGCGGCTGTACCGTACCTACCTGCCCCAAGGAGCCCATCCAGCCCGGCGGCGAAGGCGAAATCAAAGTGGTGTTCAACTCGCGCGGCAAGAAGAACAAGCAAACCAAGCGTGTGACCATTACCGCCAACACCGCGCCTGAAGCGCAAACCGTACTGACCATTTCTGCAAATGTGACCCCAGCTCCAGAGCAGGGCCAATAAACATGCGCAGCGGTCTACCTCATCGAAGCCACCTGTTTTGGGTGGCTTTTTTTATCTCCATGTGTGGGGCCACCGCCGCACGCGCACAGAATTGTGGAGAGCCCAAGGGCACCTTGCCCTTTGCCGATGGGGAACAGATTTCTTACAACCTCACCTACCAATGGGGCCTGCTTTGGGTTACCGCAGGCAACGTGACCTTTTCGGTCACCGATACCTCCCTCACCGAATCGCAAGGGGGGTTTCAATTCAAAGGCGAAGGCGCCTCGCTGGACACCTGGGATTGGTTCTACAAGGTGAGTTCCACCTACGCTTCGGTGTGTGATTCTTCGTGCAATCCCTTGAAGTTTGAGCGCAAGGGGCAGGAGGGCTCTTACGTGTACGACCGCACCTACGACATCCACCCTGGCGACAGCGCCCGCTTTTACCGCAACGATCCCTCCAAGGAGTCCATGGACTGGCCCATTCAACTGGGCGACACCTGCGCGTTTGACGTCATCTCAGCCATTTACCGAGTACGCAACACCGACTTCTCCGAGCTCAAAGTAGGCGAACGTTTTCCACTGCGCTTGATTCTGGACGGCGCGGTACACGACATCCACATCACATACGAAGGCATCAAGGCTTGGAAGGACCCAAGAACGGGCAAGAAGTACCGCTGTCACCTGATCCGTCCCGACCTGATCGAAGGCACGGTGTTCAAGGCCGGCGACAGTATGAAGGTGTTTGTGTCCGATGACCGCCGCCAAATCCCTCTCTACATCGAAACGGACTTGGTGGTGGGCAAGGCGCGCATTTTCCTGACCGGCACCAAGAACCTAGTCCCGCCGGAATAGTCTCAAGATTTTACTGCAAGAAGCTGTCGATGGCGGCCGCAAACTGGCGGTCCCGCTCGGTAATGGTGTTGCCCATGTCGTGGGTGGACAGCTCGATTTTGACAAAGTTGCCCGCGTTGTACCACGCCGGGTGGTGGTTCATGCGCTCGGCCACCAAGGCCACGCGGGTCATGAAGGTGAAGGCTTCGCTGAAGTCCTTGAACCGGAATTCACGGGTGAGTTGGTTGTCCATTTCTTTCCACATGGGCGGTAGCAGTTGTTTCTCAAATGTAGCGATTCCCCTGAGGGTCAACCCCGCGGTGGATCGCACCCAAGGAGTATCTTCGCACAAAACTGCGGCATGATTCCGTTTTCCCCTCCCCGTGTAGATCAACATACCGTTAATGCTGTGGCTGAGGCACTTCGCTCAGGGTGGATCACCACAGGGCCCCGAACCAAGGCATTTGAACGCGCATTGGAAGCCTACACCGGCGCCGAACGGGTCATTTGTTTGAACTCTTGGACCAATGCCGTGGAACTGGTGCTCCGCTGGTACGGAGTTGGACCGGGCGATGAGGTGATCGTGCCTGCTTACACCTACTGCGCCACTGCCAACATTGTGCTGCATTTGGGCGCCACACCAGTGCTAGCAGACAGCGACCCAGAGGGATTCAACATCACCGCTGACACCGTGGCTCCACTACTTACCGAACGCACCAAGGTGGTCATGCCCGTGGACATCGGCGGGCTGCCTTGCGAGGCGGATGCTTTGCTGGAACTGCTGAAGACCGCTCCTTTCTCCCCGAACACCCGTGAGCAAGAAGCATTGGGCCGCCCCCTGCTCATCGTAGACGCCGCGCACTCGGTAGGGGCCGAATACCGGGGACACAAAACAGGCGCATGGGGCGACGTGGCTGGATTCAGCTTCCATGCCGTCAAAAACCTCACCACCGCAGAAGGCGGGGCACTGGCGCTGAACACCTCGGACTGGTTTGACCCCGAGGAACTCTACCGCTGGCTGAACGTGATGAGCCTGCACGGCCAAAGCAAAGACGCCTTGGCCAAAACCACCACAGGCGCCTGGCGCTACGATGTGGTGGCCCCGGGCTACAAATGCAACATGACCGATTTGCAAGCCGCCATCGGCCAGGTAGAACTCGACCGCTACCCTGAAACACTGGCACGCCGCAAAGCCATTTGCCACGCCTACCACGCCTTCTTTCAAGCGCATGGCTGGGCCATCCCCCCGGTATTGGAGACCGCGGATGCCACCTCGAGCTATCACCTGTACATGCTCCGCCTCGAAGACTTTACCGAAGCCGAACGCGACCAGGTCATTGCAGGCTGTTACGAGCGCGGAGTGAGCGTCAATGTGCACTTCCAACCCTTGCCGCTGCTGACGGCCTACGATGAGCGCGGATACACCTTGGAATCGGTGCCCAATGCCTGCAACCTGTACCGCAACGAAATCAGCCTGCCGGTGTACTACGATTTGTCAGACGACGATGTGCAGACCGTGTGCGAGGCCGTGGCCGCATCCGTTCAAGCCGTGCGCGAATGAAGCGGGCCTTTGACCTGATAGTTGCCCTGCTGGCCGTGTTGGTGCTGTTGCCCCTGCTGGTGATCCTAGCGTTGGCCGTGGCGTTGACCAGCCCAGGCGGCGCCTTTTTTGCGCAAACGCGAGTGGGGCGAGGCGGCCGGAAGTTTCGGCTGTTGAAGTTCCGTTCCATGCGTCCGGGCAGCGAGGCCAAAGGCCAATTGACCGTGGGCGGCCGAGATCCACGCATCACCGCTGTGGGCCACTTCCTGCGCAAAACCAAACTGGACGAATTGCCCCAACTCATCAACGTGCTCAAAGGCGAAATGAGCCTGGTGGGCCCGCGTCCTGAGGTGCCCAAGTACGTGGCCCTCTACACGCCGGAACAACGCAAAGTGTTGGACGTGCGCCCGGGCCTGACCGACTACGCGTCGCTCGAATACTTTGAGGAAAATGCGCTCCTGGGCGCTTCAGAAAACCCGGAGGAAACCTACATCCAAGAGGTCATGCCCGCCAAGCTTGCGCTCAACGCCAAGTACATCCAAGACATGGGGTTGGGGACCGACTTAAAGATCCTTCTGCGTACCGCCGGTCGGATCGTTGGCCGCCGATGAGCCTTCTTGCGCGGTGGCAAACAGCCCCAGCAAGTTGCGCAGCTCCTCCACCTTGACCTCCTTGCCCATTTGTGAGTACGAGTACACCAAGTTGTTCAGCATGCGCTGCAAGATGGCTTTGTTGTCACACGGGTGGTAGAAGGACACGCGCTTGGGCAAATCCAAGTAGTCCAGAAACTCGTCGATTTCGGTCTTGTGGATCACCTCGCCCTTGCTGAAGGGATTGATGTAAAACAAGATGCCGTTGTCGGAAGGCACACCCCCGTCGCCCAAGTTCATGATGGCGGTTTCATCCACATAAGCCAGGATGAAGTGATTGGGCAGGTTGACGCCAAAAATGGGCACATCCAACGACTCAGCCAGGATGCGGTAGATGACCGCGAGCGAAAGCGGGTTGCCTTTTTTGGAGGTCAGTACGTCTTGCAGGTACGAGTTCTGGGGCGACGAGTAATTCTGCTTGTTGCCTTCAAACCCGTGCACCTCGTAGATGATGTGGTTGAACACCTTCACCTTTTCCAGCGCAGTGAGCGAATCGTTCAGCTCCAGCCAAATGTCTTGGCGGATGCGGTTGATTTGATCGCGCAAGTCGGCCACATCGCAGGTGGGGTATTGGTAGCGGTTGACCAGCAACGCGCCGTCCAACAAATCGTTGCATTCATCCTCCTTCCAAGTAGACAGGTGGCCTTCGATGGCCTCGTACTGGATGGTGTGGATGAGTTGCTCAACGCGGTCCTGAAACAAATCCCCATAGGCATTCAGCTCCCAGTAGCGTTCCAGGTCCGGAATGATGGTCTCTCCTTTTTTGGTGAGCTCGGTGCGGATGTGCGAGAAGATCTCGGGATCGGGATCTTCGATCAGGGTGATCAGGGCGTTGATTTGGCTGTGACTCATGGGTGCTAAACGGTTCTGAATGTGCAGCAACCCAAATTTAGCCGCAGGCCCTAGCGCGGTTGACACCCTGCTCAAGGGTTGTTAACACTAGGGTCGTGTGAATCGGTCGAAGAAGTGATCCAGCAAGCGATCCACGTGTGCTGGCGGGTTTTCAACGAAGTGTCCTTGAGCACGTTGTGCCAGCAAGACGCAAAGGGTCAACACCCGGTGTCCCAAGGCCGATCCAAGGGCATAGATGCCGGCGCACTCCATTTCAAAATTGCCCATGAGCACTCCGCCGTGTTTGAAGGTTTGCAAGCGCCCAAGCAGGCCCAAGTCGGTCACCGGCAGGCGCACTTGACGCAACTGCGGACCGTAAAAGCCATTTGCAGTCAGGGTGATGACCGGCAACGCCCCTTCGCCAAACCGGGCAAGCAGGTCTGGATCAGACGCCACAGCGTAGGGCCGAGCAAGTTTGGGGTTCCATTGGGTGTGGGACGCAAAGGCACGGCTCAACTTGGCTGCCTCTTCAGTTTCTTCCAAGTCATAATGCCAGGCGAGTCCTTCCATGCCTACCGCGTAGGCCGAAGCCACGATGGTGCCCAGCGGAATCTCGGGCCCAAAGGTGCCACTGGTGCCCAGGCGAATGAGGTCCAACTGCACCGGATCGGGGCGCAGCATGCGGGTGTCAAAGTCGATGTTGACCACCGCATCGAGTTCGTTGAGGACGATGTCGATGTTGTCCACGCCAATGCCGGTGGAGACTACCGTCAGTTCCTTGCCGTCCAAGGTTCCAGTGACCGCAGCAAACTCCCGGTTGGAGGTGCGCACGCGCTCGGAGTCGAACCGTTGGGCCACGGTGTCCACCCGGTCGGGATCACCCACGATGACCACGGTTTGCGCCACGTCACCCGGCTTGAGTCCCAGGTGGTATACGCTGCCATCGGCGTTGAGGATGAGCTCGGACGGGGCCAAGGGGCCAGAAGGAACAGTGCGGACGGGATGCATGGAATTCGAATAAAGCCCAAAGATGCCAAACCGCCTGCAGCTTTTGACGACCTTCGCTCATCCATGTTGAAGTTCCTTGAAAACCGGAGCGCGGAATGGTCCCGCATTTACGACGCCCTGTTGATCACCGCCGCTTTCTTGCTGGTGTGTTGGGCGCTGTGGCTGTTCCAAACCCAACTCGGCTACGCCATCAACCGTTGGGGCCTGCGTCCGCGCGACCCTCGTGGCTTGGTGGGCATTGGCACCATGCACTTCTTGCACAATACGCGCGACATTGAGCACATCCTGAACAACACCCTCAGCTTCACGGTGCTCAACACCATGCTGTTCTACTTCTACCGCAAAGTCGGCTGGAAGGTCCTGCTGTGGACCATGTTCGCCGGCGCGGCATTGCTGTGGCTGTGGGGCAGGCCGTCCAATCACATTGGCGCATCGCTGGTGATCTTTGGCATTGCGGGCTTCCTGTTTTTCAGCGGCATCTTCCGCACCGACCAGCAGTCGATGCGCATCTCACTGTTGACCGCCTTTTGGTACGGCGGCATCGTGTGGGGCATCTTCCCCATCGACCCCACCAAAAGCTGGGAAGGCCACGCCTCAGGACTGGCGATTGGCATTTTGATGGCCCTTCTTCTGCGCAAACAAGGCCCTCAACGCAAGAAGTACCAGTGGGAAATCGACGAGGAACTCGAAGCCGCAGAAGACGCACGCATGGGCATCTCGGATGCCGAAATCCTGGAGGAGTACACCTCACCACCGGAGTCGCACCATACCTCGGACGAGAGCGATGAGGTGCCGGTGCACTACGTCATCACCCCCAAGAAAAAGCCGGAACAAGGCAACGAGTCTTAGGGCCCATCCCTCCCCCATTTGCAGCGCCACGGTGGCGTAGAAATGCAAAATGGCACTTGCGTTTTGAGCACCACCAAACCCTTGGGTCTCAAGAAATGGAGGAATGATGAATTGGGGAATGCTTGGCTCAGCGCAAAGGGCCTTGCACTAAAATCTTGCACTTCCACTTGCACTAGCCCCCCAACTCTTCACTTTTAACTCCCCCACTACTACCTCTGGAGAAACGCGTATACCCATTTATACTCGGGTATAAACGCTTAAACACGGATTGCTGTGCCAGAGATTGAGGAACTTTTGGGTTGGTGGGAGGTACGGGCGGCGGGAGGAATGTCTGAATGCAGAAAATGTTTGGCTTGCGCAGAAGTCCTTGCACTAACCCCTTGCACTTCCACTGTCTAAGCTCCGCTTAGACCAAATCCTTGACTTTGTACTTCGCACGGAAGTTCTCCCAGTCCCAGATAAAGTTCTTCACCAGGTCGTCCATGTTCTTCAGGAAGATCGGGTTGGGGGACTTAAGGGTCCGGAAGTACTCTTCTTGGTACTGGTTAAGCTCGTACTTGCAGAAGATGCCTTTGGCCATGCTGTAGAGTGGGTTCTTGCTGGGCGTGTTGATGCGCTTGAGCAGCGAACGGTACTCTTTGACCTTGCAGGCGAACTTCTCGGGCTCAATGTCAAACACGTGGGCGAACTTGACAATGCACTGGCGGATGATCTCACGATCGTGGCCTGCGTCAAAGTAAGCGGGGATGTATTCGAAGTTGGCCGAGACGACCACCATGAGGAACTTGCCGAAATCCTGGTCGTCGATCTCTGGGCGAATCACGAACTCGGGACAGTCCTGGATGTACTGAGCCACAACGGGCCAGCCTTTCTCCACGGCTTCGAGGGTGGCGTTCACAAAGAGGTTAGCAACCTGCGCGTCTGTAATGCGCTTTTTTGCAAGGATTCCAAGCATAGTTGACAAGAAGGGTTCTTGCTTAACAAAGCTAATGGCCGGTTTTCGCCGTTCGACGCGATTGGGCGGGGGCGCTATCAACAAAGTTTTCCACGTTGCTTGCCCCAGTGACAAGCAGAAGTGTGTTTGGGACACGGATTGAACGTGGAAACTCGAATCCCACCTTTGGTGGGTGCTTATCTTTGGGCCATGCGCATCACCAATTGGATCCTTTGCCTTGCTTTAAGTGTCGCCTGCTGTTCGTCAGCAGGACAAACCGTAGGGGTCCTCGAAGCCAGTCCTTAAACGCAGCCAGGTTACAACCTGTGGTCCAATGGGGTGTCCACCCACCTGGTGGACAATTGTGGGCGCCGCATCCACGACTGGACCCACGACAGTTACCCTGGCTTGAGCGTCTACATGCTGCCTTCGGGAGATTTGTTGCGCACCAAACGCCTGCAGTCAGAATTGTGCGCTGGGTGCAGCCAAGGGGGAGGCATCGAACAAATTGCCCCCGACGGGACAGTGATCTGGTCAGGAAACTTCGCTGGCCCTGACCACCATGCCCACCACGACATTCAGCCCCTGCCCAATGGTAACAACTTAGTGCTGCTTTGGGAGCGGGTCACCCAAGCTGAGGCTTTGGCACTGGGGCGTTCACCGGAGTTGCTGCCCCCTACTGGCGATTTGTTCGTGGAAATGCTTTGGGAAGTCCAACCCGCACCCAACGACACTTTTGAGGTGGTTTGGGAATGGCACCAAATTGATCACGTGATGCAATCGGTGGACCCTGAGCTTCCCAACTACGGCACTGCGGCCGAACTCTCGGGAAAACTGGACATCAATGCGGGCCCCACTTCCGGCGATTGGCTGCATGCCAACAGCGTTGACTACCATCCTGAACGCGACGAGATCGTCCTCAGTCTGCGCTACATCAATGAGGTCGTCATCATCGATCATGCCTTGACTACCCAGGAGGCCACCGGCCCCGCGGGTGACTACTTGTGGCGTTGGGGAGAACCGGCTAACCTGGGAGGAACTGAGGCTCCCCAACTCGCAGAGCAACACGACGCCCGGTGGATTCCACCAGGCATGCCCGGTGCCGGTCACCTGACCATCTTTGACAACAACCTAACGGGGCTAGTATCCCAAGTGGAAGAAGTCCTACCAGCCATGGACAGCGAAGGCAACTACATTCTGGATGCCCCCCAAGCCGATCAACGGGTTTGGAGTTGGGAGCACCCCGATATGTTTTCTTCGTTTATGTCCGGGGCTGAGCGCCAACCCAACGGGAATACGTTGATGTGTGAGGCCGCAGAAGGCATGTTCTGGGAAATCAACGCTGAAGGAGAGGTGCTCTGGCGCTACCGCAACCCGGTGTATCCCACGGGGGACTACGTGGAGCAAGGCGTGGATCCCCCTGTAGGCGGGGCTTTGGCCGTGAGCACATTCCGGGTACATCGTATTCTTCCAGGCTTCCCGGGTCTGGAGGCTTATGATTTGGAGCCTGGGGAGCCACTGGAACTCAACCCCCTCACCATCTCCGACGACTGTGAACCCTTGCCTGAGTCGGTGGACGATCTTTCCGCACTCCCACAACTCTCACCCAACCCGGTTTCTACAGGTCACGTGTTTGCAGTGCCTTCTGGCGTGCAGTCTTGGAGTTGGCACTATGCGGATGGCCGGCAATTGCCCAATGTAAAAGCCGGCAGCCTCAAAGCCCCTGCTCATCCGGGCATGTACCTCCTGCGTCTGGAGACCAGCACGGGCCTTCACGTGCAACGCATTCTGATTCAGTAACAGAAGGACGAAAGTTTTCCCCACGGGCATACACCGCCTGAGCGGCCGCCGTACCTTTGCGCTCCGGTATGTACAAATCCATCATCAAGCCCCTGCTGTTCAAGATGCCCACCGAACGGGCGCACCACTTCACCTTCCGCGCGTTCAAGCTGCTGATGGCCATCCCCGGCGCGGGTGCCATTGCGCGCAGCCGCTTTGTGGTCAAGCACCCTTCGCTGGAACGCGAGTTGTTTGGCCTGAAGTTTCCCAACCCGGTAGGACTGGCCGCAGGCTTTGACAAAAACGCCATGCTCTACAACGAGCTCGGCAACTTGGGCTTTGGCTTCATCGAGGTGGGCACCGTGACCCCGGTGGCTCAAGACGGCAATCCACAACCGCGCCTGTTCCGCCTGCCTGCAGACGAAGGACTCATCAACCGCATGGGCTTCAACAATGATGGGCTGGAAGGCATGATCCAACGCCTCAAGGGCAACAAAGGCCGCGTGCTGATCGGCGGCAACATCGGCAAGAACAAGGTCACCCCCAACGAAGAGGCCACTTCCGACTACGTCAAGTGTTTTGACGCCCTGCACCCGCATGTGGACTACTTTGTGGTGAACGTCTCCTCGCCCAACACCCCAGGCCTACGCGCCTTGCAAGACAAGGAACCCCTGACCCAATTGTTGGCCACCCTCATGGAACGCAACCGCGCACTGGACGCACCGCGCCCCATGCTGCTCAAAATCGCTCCGGATTTGACCGAAGGCCAGCTCGATGACATCATCGCCATTGTGGCCGATACCGGCATTGACGGAGTGATTGCCACCAACACCACCATCTCCCGTGAAGGGCTCAACACCCCAGCCCCGGAGGTAGAAGCCATGGGCAACGGCGGACTCAGCGGCAAACCCGTGGAAGACCGCAGCACCGAAGTCATCCGCTACCTCGCCGAAAAAAGCGGCAAGGCCTTCCCCATCATCGGCGTCGGCGGCATCCGCAACGCCCAAACCGCCCAAGCCAAACTCGACGCAGGCGCAGACCTGGTCCAAGTCTACACCGGCTTTATCTACGAAGGGCCAGGCATGGTTCGTCGGATTTGTAAAGGGTTGATTGGCTAACAAAGAGGCTTTGTTACAAGAGGAAGTTTATGGTGCAAGGGATTAGTACTTCTCCCGCAGGTAGGTCATCCGCCCCTTCAACTTCCGTTCTAAAAACGCCACCGCGTCCGGATATCGGATCTCCGGAGGGGTTTGGTAGTGCACCTTGACAAAGTAGTGGTAGTCAAAATCGTACCGCAAGTCCTCGTGGCGTATGACCACTTTGGGGGTGTAACGGTGCAGGACAAAGCCAGGGGCGTCTTGGTTGTTGGGGTCAAAGTTGGAGGTGGTGAATTCAAAGGCCGTGGTGTCGCGGCCTTCTTCGAGGCGGTTCAGGCGGCGGACGTTGCGCACCAGTTTGGGGTGGTCCCAGAGGGCGGCGCCATGCTGCATGCGTTTGCGCAGGCGCTTGGCGCGTTTCATCCGTCGGGCGCGTTTGGCCTCGCTGAGCATCTCGGCGCGGGCCTCCCGGCGTTGGACAATGGAGTCTGTCACAATCACATCCGGGCCGGCCACTTCGCCTGCGGGTTTGAGCTCGAGCAGGAAAACACGATCCGGGTCGGGTGGCCAGTTGGCCGATGGGGTGCCGGATGCATCCCACACCGCCAGTTCGGTCAAGCCCCGGTGGAGGTCGGCGGTATCTGCAGCGTTGTAGAAGAGTACGGTAGCCAGGGTAAAGCCTTGGGCAAAAGCCTTTTCAAACGCGCGGCGGTCTTCGCGTTGGGCAGCGGCTTGGGCGTTGCTGGCCGCAATGCCTCCTCCACCCAAATCCACAGGTACGAGCAGCCATCCGCCTTCCAAATCGGCAAATTGCTCAACCTCTGCTTCATAGCGCAGCTTTTTGCCTTGGGCTTGCGCCGCAAGAGCAAGCGCCAACAGTCCGATCATCAGCCCTGCCCTACGCACCGAACTGTTCGTTGAAGGAGAAGGCGCGATCAAGTCGCACGCCTTTCTCGGTGTGTTTCACGGTGCAGCATTCATTGACCCCGTCGTGCTCCAGGAAGAGCACCCAGTTTTCATCAGCGGCGCGGTTGAGGAAAACTTCCTTTTCGGCCAAGGTCAGCAAGGGACGGGTGTCGTAGCCCATGACGTACGGCAAGGGAATGTGGCCTGTGGAAGGCAGCAAGTCTGCCATGAACGCGACTGTTTGGCCTTGGTACTTGATGAGCGGGATCATCTGCGCGTCGGTGTGGCCGTCGGCAAAGAAGAGGTCAAACGGCAGCAGGTCGGTTTGGGTGAAGTCGCCGGTGCGGGCCACCATTTCCAACTGGCCGCTTTCTTGGATGGGCAGGATGTTTTCTTTGAGGAAGGAAGCCTTCTCACGGGCGTTGGGCTCGGTGGCCCATTTCCAGTGGCGGTCGTTGCTCCAGAAGCGGGCGTTCTTGAACGCCGGCTGCAGGTGGGTGCGGTCTGCGTTGTGTTCGATGGCCCCGCCGCAGTGGTCAAAGTGCAGGTGGGTCAGGAACACATCAGTGATGTCGTCGCGGTGGAAGCCGTGGGCGGCCAAACTGCCGTCCAGGCTGGCATCTCCGTGGAGGAAGTAGTAGCTGAAGAACTTCTCGCTCTGCTTTTCGCCGATGCCACAGTCGATCAAAATCAGGCGGTCGCCGTCTTCGACCAGCAGCGAGCGCATGGCCCACGAACACATGTTGTTTTCGTCTGCCGGGTTGGTGCGTTGCCAGAGGCTTTTGGGCACCACGCCAAACATGGCGCCGCCGTCCAGCTTGAACATGCCGTTGAGGATGGGGTACAGCTTCATGCCTACGAAGCTACACCTCCCCGTCAGACTTCAAAATTTGCGGCCGTCTGCCCGCTCCAATCCCAGCAGCTCTGACCTGCCCAAAACCATAGCGCCCCGGCCTGAAACAGACCGGGGCGCTGGATCCAAAAAACGGTGCCGGCTTAACGCACGACAACAATTTGCTCCATGTAGAAGCGGGTGTTGCCCTTGTACAGGTTCAGCACATAGGTGCCAGGAGCCAGGTTAGACAGGGGAACCTGGGTTTGGAGGTCGTTGATCTGGCGGTTGATCACCTCTTTGCCCTTCAAGTCGTACACCTTCATTTGGATGCCCTTCATGTTTTCAGGGATCTGCAGGGTGCCGTTCTGGCCGGCCTTCACAGGGTTGGGGTAGTAGTTGACCGAGCCTTTGTATTCCACGGCTTTTTCGTCAAACATGTCCATGCCGCCCATGTCGACTTTCTGCATGATTTTAGACACGGTTTTCAGGTCGATTTCGCCCCAAATGGTGCCCACGCCAAAGCCGTCGTTGCCACCGAAGATCACGAGCAGTTCGCTCACGATGCCGTTGGATTCCTGGATGAAGAAGGTGGCTTCCATCTCCTTGTCTTGCACGTTCATCAGCTCTTCGAATTCCGAACCGGGCTTTTGCAGGGCCAACTTGTATTCGGCTGCGCCATTGGGCAGGGAGTCGGTGCCGGTAAAGGCACATCCTTCGATTTTGGAAAGGGCGTCTAGCAGCTCTTGCTCCTCGGGGGTGTCGGCCTCGATGTGGGTGGTCAACTCAAACATCTTCCCGGTGATTTGCACGTTGGAAAAGGTGTCGTTGCTGCGGTAGTTCTGGTAGTACTTCTCAATGGCATTCTTCTGGCCAAAGACAGCGGTGGTGCCGAGCACGAGGACTGCGGCGGCGGTCAGGTGTTTCATGGTCGTTTTCTCTAGGTGTGTTTACAGAGTTGTGCTGCGGTGCAGCTGGGCCAAAGACGACCTTACTTGGAGGGTGTTACGGGGACCTTTTGATTTTAACAGTCGTTGACGGAATCCTCCTGCGGAGGGAGTGAAGAGTTAAAAGTGAAAAGTGGGGGGACCGCTGTGTCTCACCCGCCATGAACTCACCATGCAAATAGCACTCTTCATTTTTCACTCTTCACTTTTAACTCATTTCCTGACCATTGTCAGTCTCCTGAGTTACCCAAATCACACCCATGGCCTCGGCTTGCGCATTACCTTTGCTTGAAAACCGTCAGGCATGAAAGGCACAAAGCTCTATTCGATTTTCAAAGGCAAATGTCCGCGCTGTCACGAGGGGGATTTCTTTGTGGAGAAGAACCCGTACAAGCTGAGCAAGATGACCCACATCAACAAGGCGTGTCACGTGTGCGGGGAAGGCTTTGAGCGCGAGCCGGGCTTCTACTTTGGGGCGGCTTACGTGAGCTATGGATTGACGGTGGCTTTGTGGGTTGCCGTACTGGTGGCTTTGCTCACCTTTGATGCCTTGGGGTGGATTGAATACGGGTTCTACGAGAATCCTGTGACGCTTCTCGTAACGGGCATCATCACCTTGCTTGCGCTGCTGCCGGTGCTCTACCGCGGGTCGCGCATCATTTGGCTGAACATCTTTGTGAAGTACAAGCGCCCCGAAGAGCGCGCCAAGCAGGCTTAGTCGAAGGCCTGCATTTCCACGAGCTTCTTGTAGGTACCGCCGAGTTGAATCAACTCCTCGTGTGTGCCGCTTTGGGTGATTTTTCCACCTTCGATCACCAGGATGTTGTCGGCCTGACGGATGGTGCTGAGGCGGTGTGCGATCACCAGTGAGGTACGCCCCTTCATCAGCTCCGAGATGGCGGCTTGCACCAGCTTTTCGCTTTCAGTGTCGAGTGCTGAGGTGGCTTCGTCCAGAATCAGGATGGGCGGGTTGGCGTACACCGCTCGAGCAATGCTGATGCGCTGCTTTTGGCCGCCTGAAAGCTTGTTACCGCCATCGCCCACATTGAAATCCATGCGCCCTTCGAGCTGCTCGATGAATTCGAGTGCGTTGGCAATGCCCGCAGCTTGCTCCACGCGATCATCGTCGATCTCGGTATGCCCCAACCCGATGTTCTTACGCACCGAGTCGTTGAACAGGATGCTGTCTTGGGTCACGATGCCGAGTTGGCGGCGCAAGTCTTGCAGCGAGATGCTCTTGAGGTCTTTGCCATCGATGGCCACCGATCCGCTTTCCACATCGTAAAAGCGCGCCAGCAGGTTGGCCAAAGTACTCTTGCCTCCCCCACTGGGGCCCACCAAGGCTACGGTCTGGCCTTTTTGGATGGAGAAGCTCACCCCGTCGATGACTTTCTTGTCGCCGTAGCTGAAGCCGATGTTGTCGAAGGTCACCTCGTTTTCAAAGGCGGTAAACGGTACAGGCTGCTCGGCTTCTTTGACGCCACTCTCGGCGTGGAGGATTTCTTGGATGCGGTCAATTGAGGCGGCGCCTTTGTTGAGGCGAAGGATGCCATCACTCAGCGCGCGTGCCGGTTGGATGATTTGGGAGAAGATCACCAAGTAGCCCAGGAAAAGCTCGCCGTCCATCCAGCTACCGTCCGAGAAAATAATCGCCCCTCCAATGCCCAACAGCACCGCAATCACCACAATCGAAATGAACTCGCTCATGGGCGACCCCAAGAACTCGCGCTTGTACAGGCGGGTCATCACCTTGAGGTAGGTGCGGTTGTGGTGGTCGAACTTCTGGTTGAAGGCATCTTGGGCGTTGAAGGCTTGCACTATGCGCATGCCGCCGAGGGTTTCCTCCAAGACATTCATGAGGTCCGAGAGCTGCCCTTTTCCGCGCTTGGCTGCGTGCTTGAGCACCTTGGCTATGCGCGAAATCAGGATGCCCGAAATCGGCATGAAAATCAAGGCGAACAAGGTCAACTTCCACGAGATCCCAAACATGGTCACCAGGTACACCAGGATCATGATCGGGCTTTTGAACAGCACCACCAGCGACCCCATGACCGAGAACTCAATCTCCATCAGGTCGTTGTTCATGCGGCTCATCAAATCGCCTTTGCGCTCGTTGGTGAAGTACGACAGGCTGAGGCCCAAGAGCTTCTCGTAAAGCATGCGGCGCAGGTCGTAGCTTACGCCGGTACGGATGACCGCCACGTTGCGCAACGCCAGGTAGTTGAACAGGTTTTTGAAGAACGCCAGAATGACCGTCACGATGCACACCAGAATGAGCGCATTGAGCGGCCCTTCGGCTTGCACGTACACGTCCAGCTCGTAGCTCATCTTCTCGTACCAGTACTGGAAGAAAGTGGCGTCCTCAGCGGGAGGTTGCACGTTTTCGCCCTTGGTCTTGAAGATGACCTGCAGGATGGGCACCAGCGCGGCAAAGGTGAACACGCTGAACACCGCGTTGAGCAGGTTGAAAATCAAACTGCCCCACAGCTGCGGTTTGTGGTTGCCCGCCAGGCGGAATATGTCCCAGAACTTCTTCATCCTAGCCCACCAATTCTACCCCGGTGTAGTTCCACGGAGTGATGGTGCGCAGCTCTGCTTTGAGCGCGTCAGAAATGTCCAAGCTGTCGATGAACTGCCCGATGGTTTCGGCGTTGATGCCGGCGTTCGTGCGGGTCAGGTCGCGCAGCTGCTCGTACGGGTTGGGAATGCCTTCGCGGCGAAGCACAGTTTGGATGGCCTCGGCCACTACGGCCCAGTTGTCTTCCAAGTCGCGGCGGATGCGGTCTTCGTTGAGCAAGACCTTGTTCAGGCCGCGCTCGAGTGACTTCAGGCCAATGACGGTGTGGCCGATGGGCACCCCAATGTTGCGGAGCACGGTAGAATCGGTCAAGTCACGTTGCAAGCGCGAAATCGGGAGCTTGGCAGCCAGGTGTTCAAAGATGGCATTGGCGATGCCCAAGTTGCCCTCGGAGTTTTCGAAGTCGATGGGGTTGACCTTGTGCGGCATGGCCGAAGAGCCCACCTCGCCGGCTTTGATCTTCTGCTTGAAGTAATCCATGGAGATGTAGGTCCACATGTCGCGGTCCAGGTCTACCAGGATGGTATTGATGCGCTTCATGGCGTCAAAGAGCGAGGCCATGTTGTCGTAGTGCTCAATTTGAGTGGTGGTTTGCAGTCGGGTCAGGCCCAGGTACTGCCCCACAAACGTGTTGGCGAACTCCACCCAGTTGATCTCCGGGTAGGCCACTTGGTGGGCATTGAAGTTGCCGGTAGCCCCACCAAACTTGGCGCTGAACGGAATGTCGCGCAGCTGGCGCAGTTGCTCTTCCAAGCGCTCGGTAAACACCTGCACCTCCTTGCCCAACTTGGTGGGAGAGGCCGGTTGACCGTGGGTGCGCGCCAGCATGGGCACCTCCTTCCACTCGGCGGTTTTGGCCTTGAGGATGGCCAGGATGTCGTCCAAAATTGGGAGGTACACTTCAAAGCAAGCCTCCTTTAGACTCAGCGGTACCGAGGTGTTGTTGACATCCTGCGAGGTGAGTCCGAAGTGGACAAACTCTTTGAATTCGCCCAAGCCCATGCGGTCCATGTTGTCCTTGACGAAGTACTCCACGGCCTTCACGTCGTGGTTGGTGACGCGCTCCTTGTCCTTGACCCATTGGGCCGATTCGGTATTGAAGTCGAGGTAGAGGCGGCGCAGGTCTTCGAAGCGGTCGTGTGGGAACGCGGCCAACTGGGGCAACGGCAATTCACACAGCGCAATGAAGTACTCCACTTCCACGCGTACGCGGTAGCGGATCAGTGCAGCTTCGCTGAAGTAAGGAACCAGGGTTTCGGTGTGGCGGCGGTAACGGCCGTCCACCGGAGAAGTGGCGTAGAGACTTGGAAAATCCATAGTGGGTTTCAAAGGGACAAAGGTAGTCCGCGGTGCGGAATTCCCCTGAAACAACGCGTGGATTTACCAACTATTTGGAGGCGGCCTATTCTTCCACCCCCAAGGCTTGGTCGATGGCCAGAATGATGTCGTTCATGGCATCTTCACCTGCATTGGAGTAAGCCACGGCCATCACACGCTCGCTCGGGATGCGCAGGATGTAGGTAGACGCAGACAGCCAACCTCCGGTGTGGAACTGCACGCCTTCGCCCAAATCCCATCCAAAGCCGTAGCCAGTGGTGTCGCCTTGAGCAGTGGTCACCTCGGCAAAGGCCTCGGCAAGCAAGCCGTCGTTGATAAACCCGTTCCCTCGCCAAAAGGCCTCCCACTTGGGCAGATCAGCGCCACAGGTGAACACCGCACCGTCGCCGGCCACCCCGTCCATCCACACGGGCTCAACCGCCACACGCTGGCCCTGCACCCATTCAAAACCAGTGGTCTTGCCAGCAAAAGTGCTGTCGGCAGAAACCAAATTCCAAACACGGGTGTTCGTCATGCCCATAGGTTCAAACAACTCCGTGCGCATGAAGTCCTCGAAGGATTGGCCACTGACATGTTGGATCAATCCGGCTGCAAACACATACCCTGTGTTGCTGTACACCATGGTGTCGCCGGCTGCTCGTTTGGGCATCAGGTCGGCATTGACCAAACCCACCACCTCATCGATGGTGAGTACAGGGCCCAGGCTGTCCTCATAAACGGTAGCCAACTCCAAGTACAAATCCCCAATGCCCGAGGTGTGGTTCAACAAGTGGCGCGGCGTCACGTCGGCATAGGGAAAGTCGGACATCACGGCTTGAACCGGTCCATCCAGGTCCAACTTACCCTGCTCACACAAGCGCAAAATGCCTGCAGCGGTGTACGCCTTGCTCAACGAAGCCAAGCGGAATGCACTGGTGCGCGTGAGGGTGTCCCCAGAAGCGCTTTCCACCCCATAGTACTCTTCAAACGCGATGTCGCCATCGCGGCAAATCACCACAGCGCCGTTGAAAGTACCAGCGTCGTAGGCATCCGAAAGCAGCGCACGCAGGGAATCCGGCGTCATGCTCGGGCTCACAAACGTAGGTTGCAATTCAGACAAACCGGCAGGTGCATCGCCGCAAGCAGACCAAAGTCCAGCCGCTGCGGCCAAGAGGAGAAGGGTGCGTTTCATGGGGGCAAGGTAGACAGGGGAGTTAAGAGTGAAAAGTGAAAAGTGAGAAGTGAGGGGGCGCAACCATTTGCACTAGGCCCTCGCACTTCCACTAAACACGCGCCCACGCGTTCCTCCCGCCGCCCAAACCTCCCTCCTACCCAAAAGTTCCACCTCCACTTTCACATGACCCGAGCACAAACGCGTATACCCGGGTAGAAACGGATCTACGCGGGTATACGTGCTTCACTCCCGTTTACTGCGTGGATTTTGGAGGTGATTTACGAGTGGTGGATGGGGGCTTGGGACCTAAACATGAAAAGGCCCCCAATGCATTGGGGGCCTTCTCGTTTGCTTAACCTTAATATTAACCTTAACTGCTTGATTATGCTGATAAGTCGATAATGTCTTTTCTCTAGATGCGAATGGGAGAGTGAGTGATGCGTTCCATTCTACACCTATGTTGTACCGCGCTTCCAAAAGAATGGTTACGCTTTTCCACAAAAAAGTGGCATAAAAGCATGTAACCAACTGATTATCAGTTCAAAAAAATTAACTGACGGCCACCAATTCTTCGGCCTCAATGGGCTTTCGGAACACGATTTCGCCGTCAAACACATCCAAAACCACGGTGTGCTGCTTGTCGATGTCGCCCGAAAGCAGGGCTTTGGACAGGCTGTTGAGCACCTCGCGTTGGATGACGCGCTTCACCGGACGGGCACC
Source organism: Luminiphilus sp. (assembly GCA_964221845.1). Taxonomy (GTDB): domain Bacteria; phylum Bacteroidota; class Bacteroidia; order Flavobacteriales_D; family Sanyastnellaceae; genus CAXPZW01. Next base: position 91,441 of record CAXPZW010000025.1, read on the forward strand.
AAACTGTGGGTCGTAGCCACGCTCGGCCAGATAGTCCAATGCATCTGGGGTCACCGAGAGTTTGACCTCGGCCTGCGAGAGGCGCTCGTTCAACTGCGCGAGTTGCAAGCCCACGATGTCCTTGATCTGCACACGGGTCAGTGGGTGGAAGGTGATGATCTCGTCCACGCGGTTCAGGAATTCAGGACGGAAGCGTTTGCGCAGTTCACCCGTCACCAATTCCGAGGTGGCCTCCATCATACCCGGGTCCACCTGTCCGTCGGCCCGGTCAAAGGCCTCTTGGATGTATTCGCTGCCGGCGTTGCTGGTCATGATCACGATGGTGTTCTTGAAGTTCACCAAGCGGCCTTTGTTGTCGGTCAGGCGTCCGTCGTCCAGCACTTGGAGCAATACGTTGAATACGTCCGGGTGCGCCTTCTCAATCTCGTCCAGCAGGATCACAGAGTACGGTTTGCGGCGCACGGCTTCGGTCAGTTGCCCGCCTTCGTCGTAGCCCACGTATCCGGGAGGGGATCCCAGCAGTCGGCTCACCGCGTGGCGCTCTTGGTATTCGCTCATGTCAATGCGGGTCATGGCCGACTCGTCGTTGAACAAGAACTCACTGAGGGCCTTGGCCAACTCGGTCTTGCCCACGCCGGTGGTGCCCAAGAAGATGAAGCTTCCAATCGGGCGCTTGGCATCTCCGAGACCTGAGCGTGAACGGCGGACTGCATCGGATACGGCTTGAATGGCAGTGTCCTGTCCCACCACACGTTTGCCGAGTTCGTCTTCCAAGCGCAAGAGCTTGGCCTTTTCACTTTCCAGCATGCGGGTCACTGGAATGCCGGTCCAGTTGGACACCACGGCGGCAATCTCATCGGGATCCACCTCTTCCTTGATCATCTTGGAATCGGCCTGCACTTGGGCGAGTTCTGCGCGGGCCTGTTCGGCCTGCGCTTCCTGCTCTTTGAGCTTGCCGTAGCGGATCTCGGCCACCTTGCCGTAGTCGCCTTCGCGCTCGGCTTGTTCGGCGGCGAGCTTGAGGCGTTCGATTTCTTTCTTGGCGCCTTGGATGCGCTCCACCACGTTCTTTTCGGCCTTCCATTTGGCGGCCAGGCCGTTGCGTTCTTCTTGCAACCCGCCTAGCTCGGCACTGAGTTCGGCGAGTTTGACCGTGTCGTCCTCGCGCTTGATGGCTTCGCGTTCGATCTCCAACTGCATGATGCGGCGTTCGATTTCGTCGAGTTCTTCGGGCTTGGAGTTGATTTCCATGCGCAATTTCGAAGCGGCCTCGTCAATCAGGTCGATAGCTTTATCGGGCAAGTGACGGTCGGCGATGTAGCGGGTGGAAAGTTCCACGGCAGCAATAATCGCGTCGTCCTTGATTTGCACTTTGTGGTGGTTCTCGTACTTCTCCTTCAACCCGCGAAGGATGGAAATGGCCGATTCGCGGTCGGGCTCGTCTACGAGGACTTTTTGGAAGCGACGTTCGAGGGCTTTGTCTTGCTCAAAGTACTTCTGGTACTCATTCAGTGTGGTGGCGCCAATAGCACGCAGCTCTCCACGGGCGAGTGCGGGCTTGAGGATGTTGGCAGCATCCATGGCCCCCTCTCCTTTTCCAGCGCCCACCAGCGTGTGGATTTCGTCAATGAACAAGATGATGCCCCCGTCCGAAGACTTGACCTCGTTGACCACGCTCTTCAGGCGTTCCTCGAACTCACCCTTGTACTTGGCACCGGCAATCAGGGCGCCCATGTCCAGCGAGTAGAATTCTTTGTCTTGCAAGTTTTCAGGCACATCACCGTTGATGATGCGGTGCGCGATGCCTTCTGCAATGGCGGTCTTACCCACACCTGGCTCGCCGATCAAAATCGGGTTGTTCTTGGTGCGGCGGGTGAGGATTTGAAGCACGCGACGGATTTCATCGTCGCGGCCAATAACCGGGTCGAGCTTGCCTTCTCGAGCGTAGTCCAAGAGGTTCTTGGCAAACTTCTCGAGGGCGTTGTAGGTGTTTTCTTGGGAGTTGGAGGTGACCCGTTGGCCTTTGCGCATGTCCTTGATGGCTTTGCGAAGTGGCTTTTCAGACACTCCGCTGTCATTCAACAGGCGCGCCGTCTGGTCCCCTTGGGCCGAGAGGGCGAGCAGCAAATGCTCGAGCGACACAAATTCGTCCTTCATGTCTTGCGCAAAAGCCGCCGACTTCTGAAGCACGGTATTGGCTTCGCGAGAAAGGTGCAACGCGGCCCCTTCCACCTTGCCGTACCCGTCGATGATGCGGTCCAATGCCGAACCGATGCGGTCGGGCGAAGTCCCGAGTTTACCGAGCAAGTGTGGGGTCACTTGCTCGTCCACTTCCAACAGGCCTTTGAGCAAGTGCGCGGTCTCGATAGACTGCTGCCCGTGCCCCACCGCAATTTGCTGTGCGCGTTGGATGGCCTCTTGGGATTTGATGGTGAATGTATTGAGATCCATAACGGAAGTTGTTCGTGTTCCCTGCCCCCTCTTCAATTGGCGTTCCATCCCGCAATCCCGCGTCAAACCTGGAAATTTTGTCAGGTTTCGGAGATTTGGTCTGCCGATCTTTCCGAAGTTCTTCGCACCTTCGGCCAAGATTTCCGACTTGCCCATGCTGCTGCCCAACCTCCAAGACAAGCACCTGATCCTCGCTTCCAAATCGCCCCGCCGCCAAGCGCTGCTCAAGGGCCTGGAAGTAGATTTTGAAATCCGTACCCGCGATACCGATGAATCCTGGCCCCAAGACATGGACCGCACGAAGGTGGCCGAGTACATCGCCAAAAAGAAAGCCGCCGCGTTTGATGGAGAGCTGAAACCGAAAGAGGTGTTGATCACGTCAGACACCACGGTTTACCTTAAAGGAGAACTCTTGGAAAAACCCGTCGACCGCGCGGATGCCCTGCGCATGCTGGGTGAGTTGAATGGTCAAACCCACACGGTGTACACCGCGGTCTGCATCACCACCACCCAAAAACAAGTGGTCTTCACCGATGCCACCCACGTCACCTTTGCCCGGATGACACCCGGGGAACTGGAACACTACGTCGACGTCTACGAGCCCTATGACAAAGCTGGTGCCTACGGTGCGCAGGAATTCATGGGGTACGTGGGCGTAGAAAAACTCGAAGGCAGCTACTTCACCGTAATGGGCTTGCCGTTGCACCGTTTGTATGCGGAATTGAAGGGGTTCTGAACAAAAAAGCCACGCTTGAATGATCAAGACGTGGCTTTTTAAAAGGATGGGCATGCCAGACATGCCTGTACTGTTGAAATTTACTGCCCAAGCGCAGAGGTCGCCTTCATGGCGATTTCTGAATAGCGAGCTGCTTGTTCAGGCGACATGGTGCCTTGAACTTCTGCAAGCGACTGTCCAAATTTTTCTGCTTTGCTCATCACATCTGCTGATTCCATCATTGCACTCAAGTCACCGGCCTGCGCTTTTTTCATGAGATCGATGTAATCGTCCATGAAGTCTTCGTAGTCATCAAGCATGGCATCAATGTCGTCACCACCTGTGGTTGTGTTTTCTTCAGCCACATTATCGGCCTCTTCAAGCGTTTCTTCTTCGGTTGCAGCCTCCTGCAAATCTTGGAGGTTTTCCAAGTCTTCTGCCGCATCTTGCAACTGCTCCAGAGCGTCATTCAAAGCATCCATCTCCGCAGGCTCACTGGCACATGAGGCCAGTCCCAGTGCGATCGCTACCACTACATATGTTACTTTCATGATTTAAGGTTTTGGCGGTAAAATACGCACAAAACACTTCCGGCTGCATCTGTTGGCCTGCGCATGATTTTACCTTTATCTGCGCATCACTGCGCAGTGCAATCCATTCATACTGAAGGTTCTGAAGCACGTTTTTGATCAATGTCGTTCCAAATAAAAGCCCTCCGCTCAGAGGTGCGGAGGGCTGCGTAGTTCTTGCGATCCCACAGGGACTCGAACCCCGGACCGTCTGCTTAGAAGGCAGATGCTCTATCCAGCTGAGCTATGGGACCAAAACAGATGGGGCAAAGTTAGGGATTGCTTTGGGTCCCAACGCAGACGGCGTTGCGAGTAATTTGGCTACAACAAATTGTTGCGGTGGTTGAACGAGGATTAGGTGGGGAGTGGGCGAAAGTGTGGCAGTAAGTGTGGCAGCGTTGAATTCCCAGCTAATCAATCAGAGACCACTCTTTTTTTTCCTTCCAGGAAACCCAATCACATCCCCAGGCATCTAGGACCATGTATGTTTCCTGTTTCGGGTAATGTTCAACCCCCAGCCCATAGCTACCCCAAGGATCTGATGCATGCATATCTGGATGGGTACTAGCATATCTTAAGCGCTCGTGCTGCCTGTGTTTTGGTGGTGGTCAGAGCCTAGCGTACAACCTCTGTCGATTCCTTTTTTGCAATTATTAGCAATTGGAGAGGCCAAACGAACAGAGTTTTTACGAGGGTGAAATAATATTAGAGACGTAATTCAACAACATATACCTATGACCTCAAAAGTCCAAAACACCCAACCAATCGAGAAGAACCTCTTCGTCATCTCGAAAGTCCGAATCGGAAAAGGGGATGTTATCGTCTTCACTAACAAGGCAGGCTTCAAGTAGACGATATTTTGCAGTAGAACGGAAATTTAATCGTAAAAGAGAAGCGCAGATGCAGATAGGACCAGCAAAAATAAAACCCGAACACGTCTGGCTCAGCAGCGATGGTATTGCTGATGAGTTGGACACTATTGCCGAAGAGATCAAGGCACTTGAAGAAGAACAAAAGCAGCTACAACAACAATGGAATGATTTTGGGGTAGAGCTTGCCGAAGCTGCTGGTGGAGACCACGATTTTTTAGCGGAGATTGTCAGATTTATTGTTGAAGAGCAGAATAGTTCACCTTTGGATTATCCTGATTTAACCAGACATATAACGCAGGGCCGAAGGATCGTAAAGCGGCTGAACAGTATTGCCGAAAGGATAAATGAGCTTGACAAGGATAAAAAGTCGCTTCAACGCGTGAAGAGCCGTCTCGAACATGTGCGCCGCCCACAAGAGTGGTGGCCCTATGATAATATACCAAACAAGCATAACCTTACAGTCGATGAATTATACTCAATAGTTTATAGTCCAATACATGCTCACATTTATGGTGAGTCACACCTTCATTGGTCCACTTGGGTTAATACTAAGAGTCGTAAAGAGTATTTGAATAGGCTTGCAGAGATATACAGCTACCTGAACAAAAAAAAGTGGACTACAGGATTATCTGAAAAGGCGAAGGAGCAGCTTAGCCAACAAATGAATGACCTTTGGTCAGAGATGGTTTCTGCTGCTGAAGGTGACCAGGATGCTGTTCAGGAAATGATCTTTGGCAAGCAATGAATCAGTGATTTAAGAAGTACAGGTTGTGCGCCAAAATGCACACCATAGAAAATCCAGGAATGAAATCTACAGTAAGACGAGAATCTACAAGGTTCTATGTAACACAAGGTGATTACGAAGAATTAATCTCAAACCCAAGTGCCTCTTTGTTCATTCAATGTTCGCCAAACAAAAACGGACATCCTAGAGGCAGTTATGACATTCCCAACAAAAAAGCACGAGAGTTCATTGAGTCTAAACAAGGAGGCTATAACTGGAATACTCACAGGAATTTTAAACAAGACTCGATTCCTGTAGGTCTTGAAAATTTCTTTTCGCGAAGCGCTTCACCAATGCATGAAACCGAAGTTCTCAAAGAGAACACAGTAGAAGACTTTGGTAAGAAGACACCAGCAGAAGACTTCGCTAAGAAGAAGCCAGCAGAAGACTTCGGTAAGAAGAAGCCAGAAACGCTTACTGAATATGCCTTGATTAAAATGGTAAGGCAGCAAATAAAGACGAATAGTGAGCTTAACGTAATTAAGAAATGGATGAACTTTCTTGGTGTCATTACTATCCTCTCCGTGGTATTGTCTCTACTTGCACTCTTATCATCCTTATGAACCTTCACGATCATTTTCTTAAGAGTCGGTGATCATCAAGCTTTTGATCATTCAGAAGTAGCTAGACTGCTAGACAGAATAAAAGCCCTGAGCAATTGCTATCAGCTTTCGTTTTACGGACAAACACACATCATGAAACACATCGCTAAGATTCTTTTCGCTGCTTTCTTATCAATGGGGATAAGCCAAGCTGTCAGTGCAC
>CAXPZW010000026.1:0-67953 GCA_964221845.1 Luminiphilus sp.
CCACGTAGGTGACTTCGTCGGCAAAGCCGTTGGCCAAGATGGTAGCCTTGGTGGCTTCGGTCAGCTCCAATTCATTGGTACCGTTACCACGTCCTTCGATTTTGGTCATCTCCACACCGTCACCGTAAGAGGTGAAGATCTGCGTACCGCCACCTTCAGGATTCACTTTGTGTGGAATACCGGTTTGTACACGGATGGCGCCTGAGGCTCCCTTACGTGACTGCAGGTACTGCACATCTTGTCCCAGACCGCTGTTCGGATCGAACTCCTCGTAGTTGTTGTAGCCGTAGGCCAGGGCAATGAAGTAGTAGGTCTTGTGGTTGATCAAGGCGTTGTCGCCAGAAGCGAATGCATCGTTCACCACGCGGTAGCTGTGCTGGATGCCTTCGTTCTCGCCGCTTACCATCAGGGTCGGGATCGGAATCTGCTCTTCAAAGTCCGGATCGGTTTCGTAGTTGATGGCTTGAGTCACGCCGTCCTCGATGTCCGATTGGAAGATCAAACGGGCTTTGTCTGGATCGTCGAGTTCAGATACCGATACCTCTGCAGAAGCCACTTGGTAAATCAAGTAACCTTGGAACTGGTAGCTACGTGCGGTGCTGTCCAATGCGGCGCCGTTTGAGTCGAACTCAGGGATGATCGGATCGAAACCGGTCAGGTTCTCGTCGTAGGCTTTCTCCAGGTAGTTGTTCGATACTGGGTTGTCGTTGGTCAGGTAGATGATCAGCTCGTTCTCCAGCTCTTGGATGGTCACGTCTGGTGCATCAGGACCCGATACAATTTCGAAGCAGTTGTCGAACAGGGCCTGCGCCTTGTCGTCAGCCTGACGCACAAGCTCAACAGCTTCAAATGGCTCACCGGCAGTTGCACGTCCGTACACCACACCAACAGTAATGTTGTTGAAGTCACCTGGCTCCAGGGTAAATGGACCTGCGGACTGGATGAAACGACGGTCGTTGGGCGGGTTGCCTGAAGACACCTCGGTCCACTCCTCAACAGGAACACCTTGGGTACCCCAGTTGAAGGGGTCAGTGTCGCCGGGGAACATGTAGTCGGTCTCGATGGTCAGGTCGGTGCCCAACAGTGGGTTCAGACCGTCACCGTAGTAACCCATGCGCTGGCCGTTTTTCCAGAAGCCTTGCATGTAGTTGTAGTAGTCCAGTGCGGTTTGTGGCTCACCGTTGATACCAAGTGAGTTGTTGTAGTACAGGAACTTGCGCATACCAAAGCGCTCGTTGTCAATCACACCGTCACCGTAACCGATACCGATACCGCGGTAAGGAATACCGAGTGAGTCGGTCGCGTTGCTGAAGTTGGTGGTCAGCGGGTTGTCGATGTCATCGGCATCCTGGTAAGGACCTTCGAAGAAATCCACACCTACTGCTGGTGGGAACTCACCGTAACCGTTCGAAGAGTTCGAAGGCTCATCGAAGGCGTCACCGTTGTAGGAGTAACCCAGACCACGCTGAACATCACACCCTACGTAATCGTCAATCGCGGTACCCACATCGGCATCCACCCACTGACCGAAGTAAGTGTTGGTGAGCGTTTGGGTACCCTGGTTGATCAGGGTGTAGTTGTAGAAGGTCATGTTGTTGATCTCATCGGTGGTCGCGAAGGCGAAGGCCTGTGCGCGGATCTCCATACCGATGGGCTCACCTTGTGACTCCGAGTGCACGTTTCCTTTGTCGTTGAACACCCACCAGTAGGTGATGTCACCGAACAAGGGCACAGGATCCTCACGACGACGGGTTGAGCAATCGATTTCCTGCAGGAAGTCGTAGTGCGGGTAGTCACCGTTCGAAGGGTTGTAGAAACCGTCACCGTCGTAATCGTAGAACGGTGCCAAGTACTGCGACTGGCCCAGCGCGGTGTTTCCTTGCGCGGGGTAGTTCTCGAAGTACGGAGGCATGACGTAGGTTGAGAGTTGCTCGTCGTCGGCCACATCACAGGTAGGATCGTTTACACAATCCCAGTACTGACGGTGCAGCTGAGCATCCTCACGGAACGACTCAAAGAAGCGGTCGTATTCGTTACATACAGTCTCGTCCACTTCAGCCGCGCCGTCGATGGTCAACGGACCTGGCCAGTAGTCGTTACCGTCTGCACGGAAACGTACCGCGGCCAGCTTGAGCTGCTGGTCAGGTGAAAGACCACCCATCCAGAGTGCACCAGCGTAGAGTACCGATACACCGCCGTTGATGGGTACCTCGTACGACGCCTGGCTTTGCGCGCGGTCTTGCCACATGCTACCCCCGGTTTCAATCAGGGCTTTGACGTTGTTGTACTTCAGGTCCACCAGGGCAGAAGCGGGTGAACAAGCCGCCGCGCGGGAGGCGTCTTGTTGCGTGTTTTGCTGTGCTTGGCCTTCGTGTCCGCCGTGCACGCCAGGGCCCACGTACTTGTACGCGAAGGCCGATGACGCCATCAAAAGGCAGAAGGCGAAGGTGGTTGCGATTTTCATGCTTTGTTGCTTCATGTTGACAATCACAGAATCAGGTTAGAAATCGAATCGAACGCCCAAACGCACGGTGCGAGGAGCAGCCAGGTTGAACGGGTTGTCGACGAACATGCTGTAGTAGTTGCGGAACGAATCGGGGTTGTTCTGCGAGTTGATGAGAGGCTGGTATTGTGAGGCCGCGAGGTAACCATCATCATCAGCCACACCAGTGAAGCGGTAAACGCCCAGGATGTTGCGGTTGTTGAGGATGTTGGATACCCACAGGTATACGTTCAGGTTAGCAGTCTTGGGGTTGTCCTCTGAACCGTACTTGATGGTGAAGTTGCGATCGATGTTCGCGTTCAGGGTAAAGTTCCAAGGCAGTCGTGAACCGTTGATCGAACCCTCGGTGCTTGGCGAGATCTCGCCGGTGACTGGGTAAGCAATGGTTGACGCGGTGTAAGGCGTACCAGAACCCAGGGTGCCGATCAGGTTGAAACCGGTGTTCTTGAGGATCTGCTTGCCGAACCATACTGGACCGTTGTACGCTTGGCCTTCGCCGTAGCGGTAATCGATGTTGGCTACGATGCGGTGGCGCTGATCGTAATCGAATGGGTTTACCGTACGCAGGTTAGGCAGACCGGCGTTGATGAGTGCCAGGGCGGTGTTGGCGGTTGAACCGGTACCGTCTGCAAACTGCAGGGTGTAGCTTACGTTCATACGCACGTTGCCGGTACGACGCAGGTCGTAGGCCAGGGTCATGCCCTTGACAGTACCAAAGTCCAAGTTGCCGTATGCACGGTAAGGACGTGGGTAAGCACCGGCGAAGTTGCGGACCTGAATCATGTCGCGCAGCTCGCGGTAGAAGGCTGCAATCTTCAGCGATGAAGTCTTCGAGAGTACTTGCTGGAAACCGAGCTCGTAATCGATGGTGCGTGAAGGTCGCATCGCAGGGTTGCTGATCAGCGAGTTACGCGCCTCGAGGAAGAGGTAGTCGGTAGGCAGGAAGATGTTGTTCGAAGTCGGACGCTGGGTCAGTACATCGTAGTGCGCAAAGAATACCGCCTCGTCTGAGATCGGGAACGAGAACGAGATACGTGGCATCACGTTCACCTGAGGGGTGTAATCCTCAAATGCGTCGCTCGAGAGCTCGGCGTCCGAACCGTTCAACAGGAGGGGAGCAGGGAAACCGTTGGTCGAGGCAATCAGGTCTGGGTTCTCGATCACCGCACCGGTGCCGTTGTACCAGGTATCGCCATCGCGGTAACCTACAATTGAGTTGGGGTTGTCTACGTCGTCTACGTATACCACGAAGTCGTCGCCGATGTTGGTCGGGTGGATCACTTCGTTGTCGCCCACTTCGCTCACCTCACCAGCGCTCAGTGCCTCGCCGATCACGTAAGGATCTTTGGGAACAGGCTGGTTGGCGTCAAAGCGGTCTACACGAACACCTACGTTGAAGATGATGTCGTCAAACGCAAACTTGTCCATTACGTAACCGGCCATGTAAATGGGCTCGTAAGCGCCGATCGCACGGGTGCGGTAGCCGAGTTCGTTGGTGTCGTTAAAGAAGTCGTCCAGAGTTGGGCGACCAGTCACGCGGTTACCGTAAGGGTCAAAGCCGCGGTAGGCCACCAGCTGGTTACCCTGGTTGAGCAGGTCGTCTGCACCAAACATGTCGAGGGTCAACTGGTCTGGGTCGAGGGCGTCGGTGTTGATGAAGTCGTTGCCGAGTGGATCGTAACCGAGCGCTTCACGCAGGCGGTAGTCAAACTCAAACTGGCCGTCACCGATCAGTCGCTCGTAAGTGATCCAAGGCAGGGTGCCGTCCTGGTAGTCGATCGAGAAGTCGTTCTCGTCGATCTCTTTGATGTGCGAGTTGCCCAGCAGACGTGCTTGGGTCCACAGGCCAATCGGAGCGAGCGAGTAAGAAGCGTCACGACGCTGCTCGTACTCGAAACCGAGTTGGATGGCGTGGTCGCCGATGTCGGCAGAACCGTTTGCCGATACCCGGAACTGGTTGTTGCGCGCCACAGCGTAGGTGTTTCCTTGGGTACCGATGTGTGACCACAGGTTGTAAGTACCGTCAGGCGACTCTCCGTTCAGGAGTGCGTTGCCGTTTTGGACCTCCAACAGGTTGGCGTAGGGACCGGGATCGTCTGGGTTGTAAGGCTCGATGTCAAACAGACCGAAGTACTGGTTGTTGATCGCCGCCAAGTCTGGGTTGTACTGCGAAGGGGTGAAGGTCACCAGGGTGTCCTCCCAACCTACGTGTTCGTTCACCAGACCGCCGAAGTCGTTCGAGGCTTGTACGTCGTACGAGTTCACCAGGGCGCGGTCAAACGTACCCACGTGGCCGTAGCGGAAGAAGTTGTCTTCGTGGTTTTTGTTCCAAGTGCGATCGTAAGTCTGTGAGTAATCGACCATGACCGAGTAGAAGACGTTCTGCAAGGCAGAGGTCACTTCCTCGGCATCCTCAGGAGCGGCAAATCGCTGCGAGAACTTCACGTAACCACGCCAGTCAAATTCGGTGACTTGCAGGTTGTTGTTGTAGTTCATCAGCATGTTGCCGTAGCTGAAGGCGTCGCGCTGGGCGAAGGCACCGGTACCACCAATGGTGAGGTTGGTGTTCTTGCCAGTGTTGACGTCGATCTTGGCGACCAAGTTGGCTTGGGTGGATCCTACGTTTTGACGGGTGTCTACTTTCTCAAAGTCATCAGCGGTGAGGAAGTCGGCGTTGTAGAGTGCACCATTAACAGTACCGTCGGCAGCTACGTTTCGACGCAGCGGGTTGTCGAGCAGGCCTTGCTGTACGTCTTCCTTCATGCGGTAAACACCACCAAAGGTCGGACGGCTGTCCACCACGTTTTGGTAGTTACCTGAAAGGAAGAAGCCGAGGATGGGCTCCATGCGGTTGCCCTCTTCGTCTTTCTTCGACAGGAGTGGACCTGAGAGGAAGCCCTCTACCAGGTTGTACCCGTACGCGTCCAGACCAACAGCGCCGTCGCCACTGCGGAAGCCTGAGGTGATCACCTCCAGACCGCCCGAGTAGTTCGCAGAAGAACTACGCAGCGACAGGTTGATCACCCCCCCGGTTGCATCACCAATGGATGCAGGGATACCGCCGGTGATGACCGCAATCTCCTCGATTGCAGACTTGGGCAGTGCTACCGAACCACGCACCTTGATACCATCGATGTAGTACCAAGTCGAGTTCGAGCGGGCACCACGTACCGAAATACCGTTGCCGGTATCGGCCACACCCCCTACGGTTTGTGCGATCGCGCCGGCCGATCGGCCAGGCATCTTGTCAATCTCTTCCCGGGTTACGGTACCACCGGAGGCACCCCCATCTTTATCGATGAGCGGCTCCTTGTACTCCACCACGACGGCTTCTGCCAGCTCAAGGCCAGCGCCGAGTTTGGCGTCCAGGAAGGCAATTTTGTTTGAAGTCACTTTTACGCCGGTGAACTTCTTGGGTGTGTATCCCACGAAGGTGAACTCGATCTCATACGAGCCGGGCTCGATCGGTTTGATGGAGTACTTACCATCAAAATCCGTTTGGCCGGCGGTGACCGTGTTCCCGTTCAGGCGAACGATGACGTTTACAAAGGGGAGCGGTTCACCGCTCTCTTGATCGGTAACGGTGCCTTTCAGCGTTCCGGAACCAATTTGGGCACTGATGAACCCACTACACAGAATCAGGGAAAGTGCGAAGCACAACTTCCGTAGCATACCACTAAGGTTTACGTTAGCAAAACCGAATTTTCTCAACAAGCGGGCGTAAAGATAGAAATATCCACCTATCAGCCCCCATCATCTGAAAGCCGCATGGCGTCAGCGTTTGAGAGAAAAATGACCCGAGGCGAACGGCTCCTCCCACGGGCATTTTGTAAAAGTATCCCAAAAGGCACGCACCCCGCACAATACCGCAGGTAAAGGCAGGGAAAATTATACACGTCAGTCTAAAAAGGGAGGGGCTACTTGAAGTGCTTCTTGCGGAACCAACGGCGGTAGAAGGGTTCGCCTTTGCCCATACGCATGCGTTCGGACTTGCGCTTGTTGCGCTTCATGCGTCGGCGGGTTTTCTTGGTTTGGATCGCCCGGTGGTGCTCCTGCTTGGCGTCCATCTCGCCCTGGATTTTCTTCTCGCGGGCCTTCTTGGCTTTTTGCTGCTCTTTGATCTGTTCTTCAGCGGTTTGCTGCTTGACTTGGGCGCGCACTTCGGGCACACCTGCAGCCAGGGTGAAGGTGAACAGCAACAACAGGAGTTTGACGGGTGGACGCATTACTTCGCGGATTTCGGATAGGAGAAGTTCAGGATTTTCAGCGAACCCTTGGCGGCATTCAGCACCAAGATGCCGTCGATGCGCCCAGCGTTGTCGTACACCACTTCATAGGTGTTGACAAGTTCGCCGTTTTCAAAGGCCTCGATTTGGGTCACGCTTCCAGCCAGGTCGTAGCGGTACACGTGCCGTTCGGTACGCTCGGAATGGGAGGAAGCAAAGCGTACTTCGGCCAGTCGCCCGCGCTCGTCGTAAGCGTAGCGCTCTGTCTTGACTCTGCGGGTCACCAGGAATTCGGTGCGCAAAGAGGTGGTGTAGCCCAGGGTGTTGAAGGTGCGCGTACGCTTTTCATAGGGCAGTCCGTAGTTGTTGTACGCGGTGCACACCTCCGTGGAGTCGGTGCTTTTGTAGGCAAAGGTCTCGGTGTTGATGCGGGTGCGGCCGGTCACGGGTTGACCGGGTTGGGGGGCGGGTGCCTTGTCGTACCGCATTTCTACCGCGCGGCCCTCGGCATCCAACTCGGGCTCCAACACATAGTACCCCGAGCGGTTGTGTTCGGTTTTGTGCAGGTAGTGGTCGTGGGCGCCGTAGGTCAGCAGCCAGTGGGTGGTGTCGGTGATGGGGCCCACGGCTTTGGTTTGGAACAGCTCGGTGAGTCGGCCTTGGTCGTCGAAAGCCATGCGTTGTACGTCGTTCCAGTTTTTGATGGGGCGGCCGTCGCGTTTGGTTTGCAGGCGGACTTCAATCGTATCGATGCCTGCCTCGGCCAGGAAGGCGGGGTCAAATTGGTACCACGACTGCAGGTCGAGCGGGGCCGAAGTGTTCAGCATTTGCGCCCCTCCCCAGAGCGGGGTCAGCAGCATCAGGTATGTCAGGGTGCGCTTCATGCGAGTTGGGCCAGTGCGTCTTCCAGGGTGTGCACGGGACGCTGGCAGGCGCCTTCGATACACACGTAGAACGTCAGTTTCTCGGACTCCTTGCCCTGCACGGGAGCCAAGATTGTGCCGGAGTGGGCCAGGCTCACTAGCGTATTGGGGTGCAGTTGGGTATCAAAGTCGGCCAGCGCTGCTTCTTTCCCCGCACCGGCAATCACCACATGGTGGTATGGACGGGTCAAGCGGTTCAGCAGCAAGGCCCAATGCGAGGTGTTTTGCGCCGAGCCCATTTCGCCCACCATGTTGGCCATGAGTGCGCGGGCGCGGTCGGTCCAGGTGGGGTCTCCGGTGAGCAGGCCGTAGTCCAAACACGCGTGCGCCAGCATGCTCGAGGAGGCCGGGGTCACGTTGTCGAAGTTCTCTTGCTTGCGGCTCACCAGGTGCTCTCCGCTGTGGGCGGTGAACCAAGGCATGCCGCCTTCGGGGTCTGCGAAGTCCTTCCAGGTTTGGTTCAGCAGTTTGCCGGTGTGGGTGATCCACTGCTCGTCTTGGGTGGTGCGATACACCTCCAACCACGCTTGCGCAGTGGCCGCGTGGTCTTCCAAGAACCCGATGTCCGGACTGTCCAAGGTGTGTGGGAAGCTGCTGCGGGCGGAATAGAGGTCTTCCATGAGCAAGGCCAGATCCGCTGCGCGCTCAGAGAACTGCGTGTTTTGAAAAACGCGTCCCGCCACGGCGAGTCCTTGCACCACATAGGCGTTCCAACTGACCAGCACTTTGTGGTCGAGCCCGGGGAATACCCGTGCGTTGCGCGCTTCCAAGGTGCGCTCCATCAGTGCGTCGAGTTTGGGGTAGAAGGCCTCCAAGGTCCAGCCCATGCGGGCGGCAAACTGCGCGTCGCTCGCGGTACGTAAGGGGATGTACTGGCCGTGTTCCCAAAACCCATCGGTGTCGATGGAGAAGTATTGGCGGGCCCATGCCCAGTCCTGGTCCCAAAGCGATTCCAATGCGGCTTGGGTCCAGGTGTAGTGCTTGCCTTCCTCCCCCTCACTGTCGGCATCCAAGGCCGATTGGTACCAGCCGTCCGGGCGGCGCAGGTCGCGGTCCAGCCAGGCTACGGTTTGGGCCACAGCGCGCGCATACTCTTCGGTAGGATCGTTCGCGTGCGCACGCGATAGGGCTGAAAGGAGCTGCCCATTGTCGTACAGCATCTTTTCAAAGTGGGGCACCTTCCACAGCGCATCTACACTGTAGCGGGCGTAGCCACCGCCGATTTGATCGGCCATGCCGCTGCGGACTTGGGCCAGCAAGGTGCGGTGGGCGTGGGCCATGGCGTCGGCATCGGACAGCAATGCGCCGTGTTCCAAAAGAAACGCCCAGTTGTTGGGCATGGGGAATTTGGGGGCGTAGTCCAGCCCGCCGCGCTCGCGGTCCCAATGCGGGCGCCAGCGGTCCACTAGCTGTGTGGTGAGGTCTGAAGGAAGGTCACCGGCGCCGGTAGCGGCTTGGATGCGTTCGTGCAGGTCGATGGCTTCGGTGAGTTGGTCGGCGTATGCGGCCACACGGTCGGGGCTTTCGGCGTGGAGGTTGGCCAGCATTTCCAGCACTTCCATAAAGGCCTCGCGCTTGAAATAGGTGCCGCCATATACGGGACGTCCGTCGGGCAGGGTGAAGCAGTTCAGCGGCCAGCCCCCGTGTTGGGTCATCAGCTGCACTGCAGTCATGTAGACTTGGTCCACGTCGGGGCGTTCTTCGCGGTCCACTTTGATGCAGACAAAATGGTGGTTCATCAGCGCAGCTGCTGCGTGGTCTTCAAACGTCTCGCGCTCCATCACGTGACACCAGTGGCACGCCGAGTAGCCGATGCTCACCAACACCAGTTTGTTTTCGGCCTTGGCGCGGGCAAAGGCTTCGTCGCTCCAGGGGTACCAGTCCACCGGGTTGTGCTTGTGTTGTTGCAGGTACGGGCTGGAGGACTGTGCGAGGCGGTTGGTGTGGGTGTCGGCCATGGGAGGGGGTCGGGAATGGGGCAAAGGTATTGTTCCGAGTGGGCCCGAAAACGGGGGGTAGGTGTTTGAAGTACACTTTGTGCACGCCGCGGGAACACTTTGCGGAAAACTTGCACTGCGGATTGGCGATCGGGGTCGTACCTTCGCGGGTTCAATTTGCGACCATGAACCGTGATACCCAGTTGTTTGACCTGGTGAGCCAGGAGCACCGCCGTCAGGTGGAAGGCATCGAACTGATTGCCTCTGAGAATTTTGTGAGCGACCAAGTGCTGGAAGCCGCAGGAAGCATCCTCACCAACAAATACGCAGAAGGCCTGCCCGGCAAACGCTACTACGGCGGTTGCGAAGTGGTGGACCAGGTCGAAAACCTCGCGATCGATCGCCTCAAGGAACTCTTTGGTGCGGTGTGGGCCAACGTGCAACCGCACTCTGGAGCCAACGCCAACTCTGCGGTCATGCTCGCGGTGCTCAAGCCGGGCGATGCCATTTTGGGCTTCGACCTCGCACACGGCGGGCACCTCACCCACGGTTCTCCGGTCAACTACAGCGGCCTGCTGTACCGCCCGCACTTCTACGGTGTGGAGCAAGAAACCGGCACCATCGACATGGACAAGGTGGCAGCCACAGCCCGCGAATGCCAGCCCAAACTCATCATTTGCGGCGCTTCGGCATACTCACGTGATTGGGACTACGCGCGCTTCCGCGCCATCGCCGACGAAGTAGGAGCATTGCTGTTGGCCGACGTCTCGCACCCGGCGGGTCTGATCGCCAAGGGCCTGCTCAACAACCCGTTGCCGCATTGCCACATCGTCACCAGTACCACCCACAAAACCCTGCGCGGCCCGCGCGGCGGCATCATCATGATGGGCGAGGACTTCGACAACCCATTTGGCAAAACCACCATGAAAGGAGTGGTTCGCAAAATGAGCTCCCTGTTGGACTCGGGGGTATTCCCGGGCATGCAAGGCGGTCCGTTGGAGCACGTGATCGCTGGTAAGGCGGTCGCTTTCGGTGAGGCGCTGTCGGACGACTTCAAGGTGTACGGCGAGCAAGTCATGGCCAACGCACAAGCCCTGGCCTCGGCTCTGGTAGACATGGACTACCACTTGATCTCAGGCGGTACCGACAACCACTGCATGCTCATCGACCTGACCAACAAGAACATCACCGGCAAGGCGGCTGAAGCTGCGCTCGGCAAGGCCGGCATCACCGTCAACAAGAACATGGTGCCGTTTGACACCCGCAGCCCGTTTGTGACCAGCGGTATCCGCATCGGTACCCCGGCCATTACCACCCGTGGCGTGCGCGCCGAGGAGTGCGGTCAGGTGGCCACTTGGATCAACGCCGCGTTGGAATCCCACGAAGACGACGCAGCCCTCGATCGCATCCATGGCGAAGTGCGCGATTGGATGTCAGGCCGTCCGCTTTTTCAAGGATAATCGCTGAATCGGGGGCTTCTACGCTCCCAGTAGGAGGGTGTGATAAATGTCATGTCTTGCACGGGACTTTACCAATGTTGAGTTCCCATTGGGAAAGGAATGCCTACTTTGAGTCACTGCCTTCTGGTTTTGGGGGCAGTGCTTTAACCTCCTCCACCTATGATCCAAGTACAACTCAAACTCATCGACACCGGCCTGCACGCCGATCTCGAGGCGTTGCAAGTCTCCCTGCGTTACCACCTGGGGCAAGACCGCATTTTCATCGATTCTCAATCTCCGCTTACCCTGAAGGTCAAGTTCTTCCAGGACGGGCACCAGGAAAAAGTCCTGCTCGTGCTGCGCGACACCTTCACCAAGGAGAAGATCGGCGAAAAGGTCCTGCATTATGTGGGCAGCACCTGGCTCAACGATGTCACCCACGAGGCCCACGCCTTGGTGGTAAATTTGATTGTGCAAGCGGCTTAGTCTGACTCTAACAACTAATTTGCGTTGGCTACGTAGAACGTCGTGTGGTCGTCCGGAACTGCCGGGCACCACCGGCCAACGCGCATGGACAAGCTGAAACATTCCGCCCTAGAAATTTACCGGGAACACCGCCTCGACGACATGTTCCTGGTTTACCGTGGCTTCATTTCCGATGAGCTCACCAGCACCTTTCTGGACATCTCGGAAAACACCGTGGTAGACACCCTTGGGCTGACCAAAGTCAACCGCAAGGCGTCCTTCCTGCTGGTGGAGTGCTTCCAGAACATGCTCAAGCACACCCACTCCGAACACATCGACATCCGCGAGCACGCGGATGCCTTGTTCCACTTCCGGTTCCACCCGGATTACTTCCGCATCAATTCCATCAACACCATTTCCCGCTCTGAAGAAGCCGGTCTGCGTGAAGCCGTAGAGGAAATCAACGCCCTCGACGCCGATTCGCTCAAGGCCCTCTACAAAGACCGCCTGGTGGCCAACGAACTCAGCGACAAAGGCGGCGCCGGACTCGGGTTGATTGAAATGGCGCGCAAGTCAGGCCAAAAACTCCATTACGATTTCCGTCCCATCGACGGCGACCGTTCAGCGTTTTGGCAACAGATCACCATGGCGCAAAACGGCTACAACGCCACGCTTGATACCCTCGACGACCTCGAACGCATGCAGGCCAAGGTCGAATCCGAGGATGTGGTACTCATCTACAAAGGCGACCTGTCCCAGAAGGCCATCCTGCCCCTGATTTTGCTCTTGGAAAAGAACACCGACGGCAATGCCCTGCTGAGTAAACGCGCCGGCATCACCATGATAGAGATGCTTCAGAATGCATCCAAACACGGGCTCAACCGCGGTGTGCTCAAGCTCTACCGCGTGGAAGAGAAAATGCTCATTGAAGTGGGCAACACCCTAGAATTGGCTCAAGGACAAGCGCTGGTGGAGCGTCTGGAAGTTCTTCACAACATGAGTGAGGATGAACTCAAAGAGGCCTACCGAAATCATTTGAGAAATGTTCGTAATCTTGAGCAGCAAACCAACTCGGGATTGGGGCTGATGGAGATCGCCCGCCTCAGCGGTGGAGCGTTCGACTTCGACCTTCAGCCTGAGGACGGCGCCGGTTTCTTCACCTTCCGGGTGACGTTGTAACTGCCTGCATGCTGCCAGAAGCCTACCACATAGCTGCCACCGCCGAAACTCCGGCCGTGACCCTCGACGCAAGTGCAGGCGTGTACCGCATTGAAGGCCGTTCCCTCCCCGAAAATGCCCACCAGTTTTACCAGCCCTTCATCGATTGGTTCGTCCAATTGCTCGAGACCCCGGGCCGTCAGTTGGAACTGGAACTCTACCTGGATTACTACAACTCCTCCACCGGCCGTTACCTCATGGAACTCATGATGGCCTTGGAAGAGCGCAGCAACACCAGCAACGTAGGCATCCTCTGGAAGGCCGATGCCGATGATGATATCATGCTTGAAAAAGGGGAGGAGTTCCGCCAGCTCTTGAAGATTCCCGTGCAGGTCAAGGCGCTGGAGTCCTGATTAGCGGAGTCGCGTACCCAACACCAGAATGTCGTCCAACTGGGCATTGCGCCCTTTCCATTGATCGAGTGCCGCTGCAAGTTTGCCGGAGGTCGATTCCACCGTATCGCGTGCGCAGTCGAGCAGGATTTGCTGAAAACGCTTCTTGTTGAGCTTCTTGTTTTGCGGACCGCCAAATTGGTCCATGAACCCATCGGTGAACATGTACAGCTGGTCGCCGGTCTCGTAGGAGATGGTCTGGGTCTTGAACTGAAAGGCCACATCCATACGGGCTGAGAACGAGCCGCCGATGTACAGCGAGTCGCCTTTGAATTCCAGCACGTCTTGATCACGCACGATGAATACCGGGTTCTGTGCCCCTGCAAATTCAATGGTACGTGTGGCTTCGTCGATGATGCAAAGACTCATGTCCATGCCGTCTTGGGCGCTTTCGCCGGCCCCTTCCTGGTGGAGTGCATCCACAATTTCGTGGTGGACCGCTGAGAGGATTTCTGCCGGATCTGTGATGCCCAGTTCGTGCACCACCTTGTTGAGTTTGTTGTGCGCGATGAGCGACATGAAGGCCCCTGGAACGCCGTGTCCGGTGCAATCGATGGTGCTCAGCAGGATGCGGTCGCCGAGTTGCTCGTACCAGTAGAAATCGCCCGAGACGATGTCTTTGGGCTGCAGGTAAATGAAGGTCTCAGGAAGCTTAGCACGGATCTGATCCTCGGGCACCAAAATCGAGCGCTGGATCTTCTTGGCGTAGCTCATCGAAGACAGGATCTTGTGACGCTGGGACTTGATCTCGGCGTTTTGGCGGTTCAGGATGCGGTTGATGCGCTTTTTGCGACGCAGGTGGTAGGCCTGGATGCAGATCAGGGTCAGAATCAGGATGCCGATGGCCAAGTAGATCAGGTCTTTTTGACGGGCACGGGCTTCGCGCTCCACCATGTTGGCTTGGATCTCGGCGTATTCGCGTTCGCGCTTTTCCTTTTCGTAGCGGGCGTTCAGCTCGGAGATGCGGTTGAAGTTGTTCTTGGCATCGAGGCTGTCTTTGAGCACCAGGTAGTCTTGTTGATAGGTGAAAGCGGTTTCAAAGTCGCCGCGTTCTTGGTGGATTTGGGCGCGCTGGTCGTAGACCGAAAGGATGACCTCGCCGTATTGGAGTTCGGAGGCCAGGCTTTCGGCTTGCTTGAGTTCTTGCAGGGCGCGGGGAAAGTCGCCTTGCTTACGGAACACCTCGCTCAGGGTGATGTGCACGTCGCAGACCTGCAGCAGATCTTGTTCCTCGTCGCGCAGCAATTCGGTGAGCCCGAGTTGTGCGTGGAAGGCGGCGGAGTCGAGTTGTTCGGTCTCCAAAAACAGCACGGCTTTGAGCGGTGCGTAGCGTTGGTCGGTGTTGTGGGTGCGTTGGAAGGCCTCCAGCTTGCGCAGGTAATGCCAGCTGCTGTCGGTCTGTTCCAGCGCGAGGTATGCACCGGAGATGTTGAACAGGTTCAGCGCACAGGTGGGGTAATCCTCGATGCGCAGCGAGAGCGCATAGGCTTCTTTGTAGTGTTGGATGGAGGCTTCGTGTTCCTCCATGGTGGCGTACATGACCCCAATGTTGTTGATGGCGCGGTTGGCCCCGTGATCGTCTCCGCAGGCCAGCGAGAGCTGGTAGCTTTCCTGGAAGGACTCAATGGCGTCGATGTAATGCGATTGTACGTAGGAGCGGATGCCCAGCAAGTTGTGGATCTTGGCCAGACGTACCGTGTCTGCCGCTTCTTCGGCGATGATCAAGGCTTGGTCGCAGAACACTTTAGAAGAATCGGGGTCGACGAAAATGAGGTTGTCGGCGATCTCCACCTGAATGCGCAAACGGGACGTATCGCTCTCGGCCACGGCCAGTTGCTGGCGCAAACTGTCCTGACGGATAGATTCCGCACCGCCGGCTCCATACGTGAGGCATGAAGTCAGCAGCAGGACAAAGGTGGATATGGTCCGCAAATGCTGCACGGTTTATCAGGATGGTCCTTTTCTTCTACGGAGAAGATGGATTTCGGTTTCAATGTGCGAATCGTTGTGGTTTTCCACAACTCTGTGTATATTTGCACCCCAATTTTTTGAAAGACAACCATGGCTCACCACAAGTCTGCCCTCAAGCGCATCCGTCAAAACGCCAAGCGTAAGGCGCACAACGCTTACTACCACAAGACCACCCGCAACGCAGTTCGTAAACTGCGTGCAACCACTGACCGCAAAGAGGCCGAAGGCCAACTGACCGCAGTTTTCAGCATGCTCGACAAGTTGGGCAAGCGCAACATCATCCACAAAAACAAAGTAGCGAACATCAAGTCGAGCCTCCAGCTCCACGTGAACTCGCTCTAACAACATTCTCAGAAAATTGGGAAGAAGGCTGCCTGTTGGGCGGCCTTTTTTTGTGCCCCACATCCGCGTATACCCGTTTCTACCCGGGTATACGCGTTTAACTCCCGGCTAGTCGCACTGGCCAGTGGCATGTTGCAGGCAAAAAACACCATGCACATCCCCCTTCACGACCTCCACGCCGCCGATCGTCCCCGCGAAAAAATGCTCCTGCGCGGCCCCCATGCGCTTACCGATGCTGAATTGATTGCCGTACTGCTGGGCAGCGGGCGGGTAGGTGAGTCTGCCCTCGCGCTGGCCACGCGCATCTTGGACGCGGTAGACCGCAGCCTGTTTGAATTGGGCAAACGCAGCCCCCAACGCCTCATGGAATTTGAAGGGGTAGGAGAGGCCAAGGCCCTGCGCATTTGCACTGCGCTGGAATTGGCGCGTCGCCGCCGGGATGCACCACCGCTGCAACGCACCGTGGTCAGCAGTTCTTTGGAGGCCTTTGAGGCGTGCCGCCACGAGATGGAAGACCTGCAAGTGGAGCAGCTGCGCGTGCTGCTCATGGACCGCGGCAACCGCATCATTCGCCAACAAGTGCTCACCTCGGGCGGCCCTTCGGGAACGGTGGCTGACCCCAAATTGGTCTTCCAAGCTGCACTGGAGCACCGGGCTACTTCGTTGATATTGGTGCACAACCACCCTTCGGGCAACATCCGTCCCAGCGAGGCCGACCGGCAGGTGACCGAACGGATTGCCACCTCGGGTGCGATGTTGGATTTGCCCTTGACCGATCATCTCATCGTGGGACACGGTCAATATTTTAGCTTTGCCGATGAAGGAATACTCTAGCATGAAGCACATCCTGACTGTCATCGGCGCTCGGCCGCAGATCATCAAAGCCGCCGCGCTCAGCCGCGCCATTCGCCACCACTACGCAGACCGCTTGCGCGAAACCATCGTGCACACCGGTCAGCACTACGACGCCAACATGTCACAGGTGTTCCTCGAGGAGTTGGGTGTGCCTGCGCCTGAGCACAACCTGGAGGTGGGCAGCGGTTCCCACGGTGCGCAAACAGCCCGCATGCTGGAAGGCATCGAGCGCATTTTGCTGGATGACCGTCCGGATGCGCTGCTGGTGTATGGCGATACCAACTCTACGGTGGCCGGCTCTTTGGCCGCCATCAAACTGGGCATTCCAGTGGTGCACGTAGAGGCGGGCCTACGCTCGTTCAACAAGGCCATGCCCGAGGAGGTCAACCGCATCCTGACCGACCACGCGTCCACTTTGCTGTTCACGCCTACAGTCACCGGGCTAGACAACCTCAAGGCCGAAGGCTTCAACACCGAGGCCCAGGCTCCCTTCTACGCAGATCACCCCGGGGTGTTCCACTGCGGAGATGTGATGTACGACAACAGCCTGCATTTTGCAGCACAAGCTGCCCACCTGCAAGTGGCCCAAAGCCACGGCGTAACGGGCGACTACATTTTGGCCACCTGCCACCGCCCTTCCAACACCGATACCGCCGAGGCGTTGCACAGCGTGCTAGGCACTCTGCTGGAAGTGTCAGAACAACTGCCGGTGGTTTTGCCCTTGCACCCACGCACACGTGCCCGGCTAGAAGCCCTCGCTCCGGAGCTGTTGGCCCAGTTGGAAGCTGCGGATACGGTGCACCTGATTCCCCCAGTGTCGTTCCTGGAAATGATCGACCTCGAGGCCCGCTGTGCCCTGGTCATGACCGATTCTGGTGGCGTACAAAAGGAGGCCTTCTTCTTCAAGAAACCCTGCGTCATCCTGCGCGAACAAACCGAATGGGTGGAAATCGTGGACAACGGCAACGCCCTGCTTGCAGGCGCGGACCCTGTGCGTATCCGCGAAGCGTTTGCCCAACTGCGCAGTGCAGAGGCGCTCATCTACCCGCCGTTTTACGGCGACGGTCACGCCGCTGAATTCATTGCCGCACGCATCCTGGATAGCCTCGTATGATTCGCCTTTGGTCCCCAGATGTCAACCACCGCTTGCGCTTTGCCGCAGCCTGCGTGTTCACGCACGTGTTGGAGGTAGAGCATACTTGGGTGACCGAACCTGACGAAGCACACCTCTGCTACGCGACCAACCCCGAAGGGCCGGGATTGCACATCATGCCCACAGCACTGGGCCAAATGGGTGTGTTTGATTCCGACCCCGCACCCGGCCCGTTGTGGCACGGCTGGCCCACCCTGGGTCCTACCGAGGGCGGCATTGGGTTTGATCTGCTCGGTGCGGTCGTCTTTTTGGCCGCCCGCATGGAGGAGTACGGCCACCCGAAGCTCGACGAGCACGGGCGTTTCTCGGCCTCCGAAAGCTGGATGGGGCGCCACGGATGTTTGCAGCGCCCATTGATTGACGGTTGGGCGCAGGCGCTCGCCAAACAGCTCCGTGAACGGTTTGCCGACCTGACCTTCCCAACCCGCGCGTACAACGTGGTGAGCACCGTAGACGTGGACAGCGCCTATGCCTACCGCGGCAAAGGATTCAAGCGCACCTTGGGCGGCTTCTTGGGAGACCTCAAGCGGGGCGATGCAGCCAACCGACGCCTGCGTTGGCAAGTGCTCCGCGGCAAGCAGTCCGATCCGTTCGACACGTACGAGACCATTCTGCAAGAACACGCGCGCCACAGCATCCCGCCGCTGTTTTTCTTCTTGGTGGCCGACTTTGACCGTCCGCACGACATCAACCTTTCGCACCGCCGACCGGCATTGCGTGCATTGGTGCTGGAACTCGCCGACCGCGCCGAGGTGGGGGTGCATCCCGGTTACCACGCTGCTGAAAGTGCCGAGCGCCTGGCGTTGGAAATTGGGCGCGTGGCCGATCTGAAGTTGGGACAAGTGGACTACACGCGCTACCATTACCTGCGGGGCCGTTTTCCCGAGGCCTTTGTCCGTTTGGCGCACCAAGGCCTGCGCCACGACCACACCATGGGGTATGCCGATGCCTTTGGGTTCCGCACCGGAAGCTGCACGCCCCTGCCGTTTTTTGACCTCAAAGCAGAGGTGTTGACCCCGTTGCTGTTGCATCCAACGGCCTTCATGGACACCACCGCGGTGCGCTATTTGCACTTGGATCCAGAAGCCACCGTTGCAGCAGCTGCAGCACTGGCCAAGGAGGTACGCGCCGTAAGAGGTACACTGGAATTGCTCTGGCACAACGAGGCGTGGAGCAACTGGAAACATTGGGAAGGCTGGAGTCATGTGCCCGAAAAGGTGCTCGCCGCAGTAGGCCAGCACGCCTGATTTCTGTTTTTTGCAAGCATTAACCCGCGCGCAGCCCCGGCTGCCTTACTTTCCCCTTGTCGAGATGGTACATCAATTCACCCAGCACTCTTCTGTCCTCAACCGTTACCTCGCCGAATTGCGCGACGAACACATCCAACGCGACCGCATGCGTTTCCGACGCAATTTGGAGCGCATTGGAGAAGTGGCGGCCTACGAGATTTCCAAGACGTTTGCCACAGGCGCTCTCGAGGTAACCACGCCTTTGGGCAGTGCGGATGTGACCCTGCCTTCAAACGATGTGGTGGTGGCCACCATCCTGCGCGCTGGATTGCCCATGCACACGGGAGTATTGAATGTGCTCGACGATGCGGGAAGCGCCTTTGTCTCGGCCTACCGCAAGTACACCGAGGACGACGAATTTGACATCCATGTGGAATACATCTCCAGCCCTTCGCTGGAAGGCAAGACGTTGATCTTGGTGGACCCCATGATTGCGACAGGACGCTCAATGATTCTGGCCTACAAGGCGCTGCTGGCTAAAGGGACTCCACTACACGTGCACATCGTGTCGGCCATTGCCAGCCGCGAGGGCTTGCAGTATGTGCGCCAACACGTGCCCGGCGACGCCCGCATGTGGGTGGGGGACGTGGACGATGAACTCACCGCCAAGGCCTACATCGTGCCCGGCCTCGGCGATGCCGGCGACCTGGCCTTTGGACCCAAAGACGCGTAGATGACCAAATACCTGCTGCTTATATTGGCATGGTGGGGCATGAGCATTGTGAAGTTCCTATTCACCCCCAGTTTGATGATGGCCTCCACGGCAGCAGACCAGGACAGCTGGCTGGGCCACGACTGGTCCTTTCTTGAAATTGTGGGCATCACCGCTACAGGTGCGGCCTTGGGGGTGTTCCTGTTTTATTCCTTTGGTGAACGGTTGTTTGCCTATTTGGATTCCAACCGCACCAAGCCGCGCAAACGCTTTTCGCGCGGGTCGCGGTTCATTGCGCGCATTCGAGGGCGGTACGGGCTCACGGGTTTGTTGTTGATTTGTGGACTGATTTCGGTGCCCATCTCTTCCTTGCTGGCCGCACGGTATTACCGAGCCAACACCACCATGGCGTTGCTGGTGATGGCCTTTGCTGCTTGGGCTGTGGTACTCACCGGACTCTCTTACCTGGTTAAACTGCTGTTTTGATGCCCCGATACCCCCACGTCATTTTCGACCTCGACCACACCCTGTGGGACTTTGAGCGCAACTCCCGGGCTGCGCTGGGTGAACTCTACACTGAGTTTGCACTGGACACGTCCAGCGAAACGCCGTTTGAGGTGTTTTTCAAACGCTACCAGCGGCACAACAACAACTGCTGGCAGCTTTACCGCAAAGGGAACATGGACAAGGAAACCCTGCGTGTGGAGCGCTTCCGACGCGCCTTTGTGGACATCGGAGAGGAACGCTTGGACCTGATTCCTGACTTGGCCGATGCGTACCTGGATCGCGCCCCCCGCCAACCGCATTTGTTCGAAGGCACCGTGGACATGCTCACTTCCTTGCAGGATCGCGGCGTGCAGCTGCATCTGCTGACCAACGGTTTTGAAGAAGTGCAGGTCATTAAGCTGGCCTGCTCCGGATTGGACCGCTTCTTCGACACGTTCTACTCCCCCGAAACCCTCGGGGTCAAAAAGCCCCACCCGAATGCCTTTACCACGGTGATGGACGCCCATTGGGCCCGCCCCGAGGAGTGCTTGATGGTGGGCGACGACTTGCAAGTGGATGTGCTAGGCGCTCAAAAAGTGGGCATCCACGGGGTGTACTTCAACCCCAAGGCCATCCCGCACAAAAGCAAGCCGCGTTATGAAGTGCAGCACCTCCAAGAGCTGTTGCCCATTGTACTCAACCCGTAAATTCGCCCCATGGCTGAAAACACGAAACCCCAACTCACCATCGACCTGCCGGAAGAACTGGCAGAAGGCACCTACGCCAACCTCGCGGTGATCACCCATTCTCCCACCGAATTTGTGCTGGATTTCATCCGCATGATGCCGGGCATGCCCAAGGCGCGGGTACAGTCGCGCATGATTCTGACTCCGCAACACGCCAAGCGTTTGATGCGTGCGTTGAACGACAACTTGAACAAGTACGAGAGCCAGCACGGCCCCATCAAAGACGTGGCCTCACCGGAGGTGAAGATGCCCATGCACTTTGGCGGGCCCAAAGGCGAAGCTTAACCGCGAATCACATCCACCACGTGCCCATCAAGGGTGTGCCCATCAAAGGGGCTGAGGGTGGATTTTGAAGCCAGTTTGGCGGCATTGACCGCTGTGCTGCCTGTGGGGTTGAAGAGGGTCAGGTTGGCCGGGGCGCCCGCCTCAATCACCGGAGCTTCTTGCCCCAGGATGCGGCGCGGTGCCAGTGCCAAACGTTCGGCCACCAGCTCGGGCGTGCATTTGTCGCCCAGGGCGGCTTGCAGCGCAGGGTAGGTGGTTTCGATGCTGGCAAATCCCCAGTCCGCGTGTTCGAACTCGCGGGCTTTGCTTTCGATGTCTTGCGGAGAGTGGTCCGAACAGACCACATCGATGGTTCCGTCCAACACCGCTTTGCGCAGCGCTTTGACGTCCGCATTTCCGCGGTAGGGGGGCAATACTTTGTGTTGGGTGTCAAACCCGCCCAAGGCCTCGTCGCTGAAGTAGAGGTGGTGGGCCGATACGCCGCAGGTCACCTGCAATCCTTCTTTTTTCGCAGCCTTGATCAGGGCCACCGATCGGGCCGAGCTCACCAGCAGTACGTGCATGCGTCCGCCGGTGTAGCGGAGCAAATCCAAATCGCGCGAGAGGCGCAATTCTTCACTCAAGCTGGGCAATCCTTGCAGGCCGAGCGATACGCTCATGGGGCCTTCGTGCATGACGCCTTTGGTGGCCACGCCGTCGTCCCACGGGAAGCTGAGGATGAGTCCGTTAAAGCCACGGGCGTAGTCCAGCGCACGGGTCATGAGTTCGGTGCGGTTGACCGGGCGTTTGTAGTCGGTAAAGGCCACAGCGCCTGCGCGGTGCATGTCGGCCATCTCAGAGAGTTGGCGTCCGTCGCGGTCGGCTGAGAGGGTGCCTGCTACCAGTAGTTCGGTGCGGTGCCCTTGGGCTTTGCGCAGGGCATACTCGACGGCGGCTTTGCCGGAGACCGGGGGGTGGGTGGCGGGCATCGCCACCACGCCGGTGAAACCACCTGCGGCAGCTGCGTCCAATCCGGTATGCAAATCTTCTTTCCACTCTTCGCCTGGATCGCGGAATTGGGCGGCCATGTCCACCCAGCCGGGAGACACGTGGAGGCCTTTTTCGCGCACCACGTGCTTGGGCACATCGGTGATGTTGGCGGCGACTTCCTCAATGCGTCCGCGGGCGATCAGCAGATCGCGTTTTTTGCCGTGGTGGGGCGAGCGCGGGTCGGCGATGACCGCGCTTTGGATGAGCTGTTTCATACCGAAGAAGTTGGACTACCGGGGCCAGAACTTGATCAACAGGATCTCGATGGCCAGGAAAATCAGCGCTAAGATGATAAATGAATACCACATCTGAAATCCGCTGTCCAATTCGGCCACTTGCTTGCGCAGGGTTTCCAGGTCGCCGTCCAAGATGCTGAAGGTGCCGAGGTTGGCTGCGTCCAGGGCTTCCCGGAAATCGCCCTTGGAATAGGTGTCCAGCGCACTCTCCGATCGGGAGTAGTTGAAGCTGGCCACACCCACCTTGTCGGTGCCCAGGGCGATGTTGTAGTTGCCCGCCACCAGTTCCTGTTGGCGAGGGAAGAGTTCAGTGCTGCTGGCCACGCGACGGTTTTCCGGAAGGAATTCCAGGTTGTTGCCGGCGTGCTGCATGCGGAAAACCTGGTCGCCCGGGGCTTGTTGGTTGCGCAGGGTGATGGCACTCTCAGCACCAATCGTGTAATACAGCGGAGACGAAGGTTGGCTGAACTCGGCCATGCGCAGCGCTGAGGTCACAAAAAAGGCGTGCTGGGCAAACGACCCGCCGGCGGGGCTAAGCGGAGAGGCAATCCAATACAAATGCCCTTCACCGCGCGGAATGCGGCTGAAAAACGGTTGGCCGTTTTGCAAGTCCAACAGGCGCTGCTCACCGCTGCGGCTATCCGGGGTGCGGCCGTACCAGATGCGGGCCTTGGGCAAATCCACGTTCGAAGGCATGGCCTCGAAGATGCCGCGGTACAGCGGGTGATCCAAGTTGATGGAGGCCACCTTGGTTTCCGAGGCTTGGCGGCCAGCAATGGGGGCAGCGCCAATGGCCGTGAGCAAACGGCTGTAAGTGGTCAGGTCCGCATTTTCAGCGGGAACCAAAGCCACCGAACCGCCGCCGTCGAGGAAGGCCAGCAATTCGTTTTCCAACCCGCTGGAGATGCGCCCGAGCTGGTTGAGCAGCAGCAGGTTTTGATCCGCGAGTTCGCTGTAGTCCACCTGGTTGGCGGCAATGCGCTTGTGAGTGTAGTAAGGGTCGTCTGCAAAGACCTTCTCAAAGTAGCCTCCGGCTTCGGTTCCGGTGAGCTCCAGCACTTTGAGCTGGCGGGCCACGCGGTACGAGAAGTAAAAGTCGTCGTCGTACACGATGGGGTGGTCGTCGATGCTCACGCGGGCTTGTTTGAAGCCGGGTTCGCTGTGCGAGAAGTACAGGGCGGTATCGGTCACCAGTCCGGGCTGTACCGCAAAGCTTCCTAGGGCCTTTTGCTGGCCGTCAATCGTGAGTTTGATGGGGATGTTTTCAAGTCCGGTTTCGGCCGTGTTGCGCAGGCGAATGTTCAAGCGCTCGCTCTGGTTGAGTTGGCGCACCGGGGTGTCAAACCACACCGAGTCGATGTAAACGTTGGCCGCGTTTTCGACGGCGCTGGGCACCATGCGCACGGCTACGGTGCTGTCGGGGCGGATGGCTTCTACATCGTGGGTGCTGCGTTGCAAATCGCTGAGGATGTACGCCGATTTGCGGGCGTTTTCGCTGGTAGCCAGCGCGTCACGTTGGCGCAGCATCACTTCGCTCAGAGGACGGGCCTGCGGCGAAATCTGCACCTCCTCGATCCATTCGATGACTTCTTCTTGGTTGACCAGGCGTTGGTGGCGACCTTCAAAATCGCAGGTCAGCAATTGGAATTGATCGGTGGGGGCGTAGACCTCCGCAATCTCCAGCGCTTTGTTCTTGGCGAGTTCCAAGAGTTGGCCGTCCGCGTTTTCGGCCTCCATGGAAAAGGAGTTGTCGATGAAGATGCTCACCGCTTGGGCGTCGTCGGAAACTGCGGCGTCTTCTTTCGGAAAGAAGGGTTGGGCATAGGCAAACACCACTGCGGTGATGGCCAGCATGCGGGCAATCAAAATCAGCAAGTGCTTGATTCGGCTCTTGCTTTGGGTTTGCTGCTTGATCTCGTTGAGGAAGGCCACGTTGGAGAACTTCACGCGGCGAAACTTCCGGAAATTGAACAGGTGGACGATGATGGGAATGGTCACCGCCGAGAGCGCCCACAGTATTTCCGGATGGAGAAATTGCATGACCGCCAAAGATATCGGATTTGCCCCCCGGTTCCTGCCCCCGGCTAACAACAAGTGTGAACGCGCGCACCTACCTTTGCTCCATGCCTACCCAAGCCCAGTTGCGTGCCTTGCTCAACGCCAAAGTCCAGGCCTTCAACCAACCCGGTTTCATTGCCGACGACCCGGTGAGTCTGCCCCACCGCTACTCCGATCCTGTGGACCGAGAAGTGAGCGGATTTTTGGCGGCCACCATCGCTTGGGGCAACCGCAAAACCATCCTGAACAGCGCCTCCAAACTGTGCGCACTCATGGACGACGCACCGCGTCAATTTTTGCTGGAACACTCGCCCCAAGACCTGCGCCGTTTTGAAGGCTTTGTGCACCGCACCTTCAACGGCGACGACGCCTTGTTCTTCATCGGACGCTTGGCTCAATTGTACCGGAGCGGGAGCGGGTTGGAGGACCTGTTTACCTCCAGCTTTGCCCAGTGCGGAAATCTGTCAGAGGCCATCGGCGCGGCCAAGGACGTGTTCTTTGATGCGCCCCACTTGGAGCGCACGCGCAAGCACTTCTCGGATCCGCGCAAAGGGTCTGCGGCCAAGCGGCTCAACATGTACCTGCGTTGGATGGTCCGCAGCGATCAAGGGGGAGTCGACTTTGGCCAGTGGAAAGGGATTCCCATGTCGGCGTTGCGCATGCCGTTGGATGTGCACACGGGCAACGTAGCCCGCCACCTGGGCCTGCTCACCCGCAAACAAAACGACTGGAAGGCCGTTGAAGAACTCACCGCAGCCTTGGCCAAATTCGACCCTGAGGATCCCGTTAAGTACGATTTTGCCCTGTTTGGAATGGGCGCTGTGGAAGGGGTGCGTTAGCCGAAGTGCTGCAGCAACTCGCGGTTGCGGCATTGTCCGGATTCCAACCACTCGGCCAGTGCACGGTTGTAGCGGGCCTGGCGTGAAATTTTGAGGTGGTTGGCGTTGTGGCAATCGGTGCCGATGAAACTCACGATGCCTGCGCGCAACAACTTTTCGGCCACCTTTTTGACCTGTGGCGAATACACGCCGGTCAATGAATTGAGGTTGACTTGCAGCAGCACGCCTTTGTCGTGCAAGTCTTGGTACTTCTCAAAGTCGTGGTGCCAGTAGGGGTAGCGCTCCGGGTGGGCGAGGATGGGTTTGTAGCCCGCCAATTGCATGTTGAACAGTGCGCGCCCCAGAATCTCGGGCGGAGTCACAAATCCCAATTCAAACAGCAAAAAGTTGTCGCCGAAGGTCAGGATGTCCTTAGCGGCCAACAGCTCCTCAAACCACTCGTCCAAGTAGTATTCGGCGGCTACCGCAAAAGGCATATGGATGCCGCGTACACGGAGTGCTTCGCGCACTTGGTCGGCGCCTTTGCGCAGGGTGTCGGAGCTGTTGCGGTAAAAGTCGCTCATGACGTGCGGGGTAGTGATCACCCCTTCGTACCCGAGCTCGGCCATGCCCTCGAGTATGGCCAGAGTTTCGTCCATTTCCTTGGAGCCATCATCCACCCCGGGAATCAGGTGTGAATGCATGTCCACCCCCAAAGCCGATAGCGAAACCGGCTCGCGGCGGGGTTTGTCTTGGGTAAACCGTTTGAAGAGACGACGCACAACGGCGAAGGTAAGGCCCGCGGATTAACCGCCGTACTGTTTGGCGTAGTAGTCGCGGTAGGTGCCGCTGGTGACCGACTCCAGCCACACTGCGTTTTGGAGGTACCACTGCACCGTTTGGCGCAGGCCTTCCTCGAGCTTGACGGTGGCTTCCCAACCAAGCTCCTCGCGGGCTTTGGTGGGGTCGATGGCGTAGCGCTTGTCGTGCCCAGGGCGGTCAGTCACAAAGGTGATCAGCGCGCGTGAGGTGCCTTGCGGGCGGCGCAGCGCATCGTCCACGATGTCGCAGAGACGGTGAACCAGATCCAAGTTGGTGCATTCTTGCTGCCCGCCGAGGTTGTAGGTTTCCCCGGATTGCCCCTTTTCAAACACGTGTTCCATGGCGGTCACGTGGTCGCCTACCCAGATCCAATCGCGGATGTTGTCACCCTTGCCGTAGACCGGCAGCGGCTGGCCCAATTGCATGTTGCGAATCATCAGCGGAATCAGCTTCTCAGGGAATTGAAACGGGCCGTAATTGTTGGAGCAGTTGGAGATCACCACATCCAACCCAAAGGTGTGGAAGTACGCGCGTACCAAGTGATCCGAGGAGGCTTTGGACGCCGAGTAAGGGCTGCGGGGGTCGTAGGAGGTAGACTCGGTAAAGGCGCCTACGGGACCGAGCGAACCGTATACTTCGTCGGTGGAAATGTGGTAAAATCGGCCGAAGTCTTCGCCGCGTCCGCGGGCGGCTTCGAGCAAGTTTAGGGTGCCTTCGATGTTGGTGCGTACAAAGGCCAAGGGACCTTGGATGCTGCGATCAACATGGCTTTCGGCTGCCATGTGAATCACATGTTGCACCTGATGTGTTTCAAACAGCGAGGCAACGAATTCCCGATCGCAGATATCTCCTTTGACGAAGGTGTAGTTGGCCGCACCGCGCAGGTCGTCCAAATTGGCGAGGTTGCCGGCGTAGGTCAACGCATCAAGGTTGACGATGTGGTGCTCGGGAAACCGCGTCACCCAATGGCGAACGGCGTGGGAGCCGATGAATCCGGCGCCTCCGGTCATGAGAATGGTTGCCATGCGGCGAAGGTATCAAACACCGTCCACCTTTAACGTGCAATCGGAGTGCTGCTGCCGTCAGATGTGCCGGCAGATTCGCTATTTTGAAATTCGCTTAGCACCAACTGCAATGAATCGTCTGCTGCTTTCTCTGTTCGGCATGGCCGTCTGTGGCGCCCTTTCAGCCCAATCCATCACCAACCTGATGGTGACTGCCGACAACACCGTGCAAATGGACTTTACCTCAGACCCGCCCAGTCTGATCACCTCCAACATCTACAGCTTTGAATCGGTGGCCCACGCCGAGGACCAAAACGGAAACATCCTGTTTTGGGTCAACTCCGACGGGGTCTACGACTCGAACTTTGACATCATGCCTGGCAGCAATGTGATGTTCGCCAACTCGTCTTCGGCCGAGATGAACATCTGCCCCATGCCCGGGGAGCCGCTCAAGTATTACGTGATCTACAACGCAGAAACCTGCAGTAGCCTCTACTATTCCATCGTGGACATGTCTCTCAACGACGGGCTTGGAGGCATCGAAACCACCAACGAATTGCTGATTGCCGGCAGCTACTCCGAAGGGTTGGAAGTGGTCAACATTCCCTGTTCGGACGACTACCGTCTGCTGGCCAATGAGTGCTACGAGGGCTTTGTGTCGTTTGAAATCACCGAGGAAGGCTTTGGCGAGCAGGTGCTGCTGTACGCCTTTGATTCGGGCGGTTCGTACGACGGGCGTGGCGAGTTGGACTACCACAACGGTCGTATCGGTCAAGCCTTTGCTTACAGCGACAAGACTTTCCTGGCCGACTACAGCATTGCAGACAACACCATAACCAACCCGGTAGAACTCACCGAAACCTGGGGCTGCGGCCCGTTTGATTTCATCGCAGGTTCTTACGGCATCGACTTCTCGCTCACCGGGAACAAGGCGTACATCACCAACTGGTTCTCATGCTGGAACGGCAGTACCGCCATCCCCAACGCGCTGATGGTTTACGATTTTGAAACCGGTGAAAAGTCCTTCATCAACGGCTACAGCAGTCTTGGACAAGTGGAGCTCGGCCCCGACGGCAAGCTGTACATCGCCGCCAACTATTCGTGGGACTACGATCTCCTGGTCATCGAAGACCCGGACTCCGACGACCCCACTATCACCGAATTCGACCTGGGGCAAACCTCGGGTCTCGGCCTCAGCGACCACATCCAGTCCAACCTGTTCTCGGCCTTCTCGGTCAACGTATCAGGCAACTGCGTGGGCGAGACTGCTTCTGTGGAGGTGTTCTCGGTAATCGACGCCGGCGACCTCAACATCGATTGGGAGGTCAACGGCGAGCCTCTCGACCCCGAAGACCTCACCAACCCCGGTTTGTATGAATTCCCTGCCGACGAAGCAGGCACGTACGAAATCAGCCTCACCGTTTACCTCCCAGACTGTACCGAAACCGTGGAGGAAACCATCACCATCTACGACCCTGACTCGGACCTCTTGCCCGAAACCATCACCGGTTGCGAAGGCGAGGAGGTGCTCATCGAAGCCCCCGAAGACCTCGAGAACATCGAATGGAGCACTGGCGAGGACACCCAGTCCATCTACGTGGACGACCCCGGAACCATCACCCTGAGCGGAACGGTTTCTTCCTGTGAATTGGCCGATGAAATCGTCGTAGACTTCACCGAAGCCCCCACCGCCGACCTTCCGGCGAGCGCAGGCTTCTGCGAAGGCGAAAGCATCGACATCACCGCCACGGTCAACGCCGAATCCTTCGAGTGGAGCACCGGCGAAACCGAATCGCTCACGGTCACCGTGGACGAGCCCGGCACCCTGACCATCACTGTTTACAACGCCGACTGCGCTGTGGAGGAATCCCTGTTCGTCTCGGCCGTGCAAATGCCCGAAATCGATTGGCCGGCCGACACCACCGCATGCGACGTGGCCAGCCTGACCCTCAACGCAGGCGCTGGCTTTGACCAATACGTGTGGAACAATGTGGAAGGCGGCAGCACCTATACCGCTTCTGGCCAAGAGAACGTAACTCTGCAAGTGAGCAATGAGGATTGCGTGCAGACCTACGCCGTGCAAGTCTTCTTCCAAGACACCCCAACCCTGACCGTCCCTGACGACATCAACGTGTGCGACCAAGCCACGGTGTTGCTGGACATCACCACCAACGCCACCAGCGTGAACTGGAGTTCGGGCCAAACCATTGCGGACATTACCGTTAGCAGTTCGGACACTTATGAAGTCACCGCGGCCAACGGCGAATGCGATACTTCGGAAGAGATCGACGTGGTCATGGGCTTCTCACCCGTATTGGGCCTGCAGGACATTTACTTCTCGTGCGACGGTTTTGTGGCCATCGAGGTCAACCCTGCTGCCGCCGAGTCCATTGACTGGAGCACCGGCGAGGACGACTACGCCATTACCATTGACACGCCCGGCAGCTACAGCGTAACTGCGGTCAACGGCGATTGTCCGTCGACCCACGACTTTGATGTACAGGTGATCTCCCCAGAGGAGCTGAACCCCATCTTCCCGAACGTGTTCACCCCTGACGGCGACCTCTACAACGACGAGTACCTGCTCGGACTGCGTGAGGAAACCAACATGGAGCTCCAGGTATACAACCGCTGGGGCAACCTGGTATTTGAGAGCAGCTCAGCCTCGATTGGGTGGGACGGCACTACCGGTGGCAACGATTCGCCAGCCGGGGTGTACTACGCCGTGGTGACCTTTACCAACCTGTGTACGGGTGAGGAGGTGACGCGCAGCCAGGATTTGACCTTGCTGCGGGAGTAATCCCTTGTGCTCGGCGCGGGACCCCACCCGTGGGCCCCCCGTAGCCCCCGTCCCGCCTCCACCACCTCCCGGCACGTCTCGCGACGTTCCAGGCCCCAGCTTCGATGCCTCAAAATTGCAGCGCAGCATGGCCATGCGCCAAGCCCTGAACGCGCCGCTTTGTAGCTGGTAGCTCAGGGATCATGGATGTACACCTGTCTTTGACCGATAGCAAAAAAGCCACCCCAAATGGAGTGGCTTTTCTCGTGTAGTTGCGAGCGCTCGTTAAAGGCTCCAGTATTCCATGTCGTTGATGCGACCGGCGTACATGCCTTTCAAATCCATCACCACGCCCTTGTCGGGATCTGCCATGAGTGACTTGAAGTAGGCCTCGTCCAGGTCGAGGTATTCTTTGTGGTTGACCGCTACGATGACAGCATCGTACGTGCCTTCAGCAGGGCCAGGGGCCAAGTCGAACGAGTACTCGTGGGCAAACTCTGCGGCCTCTGCGTGCGGGTCAACAATGTCCACTTGTACCGAGAAGGAGTCCAACTCACGAATCACATCCACCACTTTGGAGTTGCGGATATCCGACACGTCTTCCTTGAAGGTGGCGCCCATCACGAGCACCTTGGCTTCGAGTACGTTCTTGCCTTGTTCCAGCATTTTCTTCACGCACTGCTTGCCCACGTAAAAGCCCATCGAGTCGTTCACGTAACGGCCCGAGTTGATCACTTTGGCGTGGTAGCCGAGTTTCTTGGCCTTCCAGGTGAGGTAGTAGGGATCCACGCCAATGCAGTGGCCGCCTACCAAACCGGGGGTAAAGGGTAAGAAGTTCCATTTGGTACGCGCCGATTCCAGCACGTCGTAGGTGTTCACGCCAATGCGGTTGCAGATGATCGAGAGCTCGTTGATCAGGGCGATGTTGACGTCGCGCTGGGTGTTCTCGATGATCTTCGAAGCTTCGGCGGTTTTTATGTTGGCAGCGCGGTATACACCGGCATCCACCACAATTTCATAGGTCTTGGCGATTTGCTCAAGGGACTCTGCATCGCAACCAGAAGCCACCTTGGTGATGGTGCGCACGGTGTGCTTCTTGTCACCCGGGTTGATGCGCTCAGGCGAGTAGCCCACTTTGAAGTCTTCGATGAACTTCAGGCCGCTGAGTTCTTCCAGCACAGGAATACAGTCGTCCTCGGTACAGCCGGGGTATACGGTAGATTCGTACACCACGTAGTCGTCCTTGCTGAGGACTTTACCCACCGTACGCGAGGCAGCCAATACAGGACCCAAGTCGGGCTGGTTGCTGGCGTTGATGGGGGTCGGTACCGCAACAATAAAGAAGCTGCAATCGCGCAGGTCTTCGAGGTCGGCGGTGAAGTGGATGTCTGTACCGTCAAAGGCGCTTGGATCCAACTCTTGCGAGGGATCTTCGCCGCGGCGCATCATGTCCACGCGTTTCTGGTTGATGTCGAAACCCACCACGCGAATGTCGCGGGCAAATTCCAACGCAATGGGAAGACCCACGTAGCCCAAACCGATAACGGCGAGCTTGTCTTCCTTGGCTTTGAGTCGATCGTAGATCATATCGCTTAAATAGGATGGGCGAACTTAGTCGATTTTAGAAACGGTGCCCTCTTGGAGCCTGTAGGATTCTCCCGATTCTGGGCATTGGGCAATTCCTTCATCGTTAAATTCCAGGCGGTGCCCGTGGGTGCTCATCCAGCCCATTTGCTTGGCCGGGTTGCCCACCACCAGGGCAAAGTCAGGAACAGTTTTGGTCACCACAGCGCCGGCGCCGATGAAAGCGTAGCGGCCAATGTCGTGGCCGCAAACGATGGTGGCGTTGGCCCCAATCGAGGCGCCTTTCTTCACCAGGGTACGGGCGTATTGGTCGCGGCGGTTGACTGCACTGCGGGGGTTGGTCACATTGGTAAACACACACGAGGGGCCCAAAAACACATCGTCTTCGCATTCCACTCCTGTGTAAATGCTGACGTTGTTCTGCACCTTCACGTTACGCCCGAGTTTGACCTCAGGAGAGATCACCACGTTCTGCCCAATGTTGCAGCCTTCACCCAGCTCGCACCCGGGCATCAGGTGAGAGAAGTGCCAAATCTTGGTGCCTGCGCCAATGGTGCAGCCGTCGTCCACAACGGCGGTTTCGTGTGCGAAGTAGTCCATCAGGCTTTGACGTACTTGTCGAAGGTCTTGTGGTCCTTCTTGTAGAGCTCTTCTTCAGGCAAGGACTTGAAGTACTCGTAAGTGATCTTCAATCCCTCGGCGCGGTTCACCTTGGGCTCCCAGCCGAGCAGAGCCTTGGCTTTGGCGATGTCTGGTTGACGTTGCTTGGGATCGTCCACAGGCAGGTCTTTGTAGATGACTTTTTGGTCGGTGCCGGTGAGTTTGACGATTTCTTCCGCAAAGTCGCGGATGGAGATCTCGTCGGGGTTGCCGATGTTCACCGGGTCCGAGCAGTCGCTCATCAACAGGCGGAAGATGCCTTCCATCAAGTCGTCCACAAAACAGAACGAGCGGGTTTGTGAACCGTCGCCGAATACCGTGAGGTCTTCGCCGCGCAGGGCCTGACCGATGAAGGCGGGCAATACGCGGCCGTCGTTCAGACGCATGCGGGGGCCATACGTATTGAAAATGCGCACAATGCGGGTCTCCACACCGTGGTAGGTGTGGTAGGCCATGGTCATGGCCTCCTGGAAGCGCTTGGCTTCGTCGTACACCCCGCGGGGGCCTACCGGGTTCACGTTGCCCCAATACTCCTCGTGTTGCGGGTGTACTGTGGGATCACCGTACACCTCAGAGGTAGAGGCAATCAGAATGCGGGCGTTTTTGTCCTTGGCCAAACCCAGCAGATTGTGGATGCCGAGTGACCCCACTTTCAAGGTCTGGATCGGAATCTTCAAGTAGTCGATGGGACTGGCCGGTGAGGCAAAGTGCAGGATGTAATCCAGCTTGCCACTGACGTGCACAAAGTTGGATACGTCGTGGTTGTAGAAGGTGAAATCGTCGCGGCCGAACAGGTGTTCGATGTTGCGCAAGTCACCGGTGATGAGGTTGTCCATGGCCAACACCTCCATGCCTTCCGCAATGAAGCGGTCGCACAGGTGTGAGCCCAAAAAGCCGGCGGCGCCGGTAATCAGCACACGGGGCTTCATGCGTTCGGGGCGTTAACAGGTTGGTTGACCTCGGAGCGGCCAATGCTTTTGTAGGTAAAGCCGAGTTCGGCCATCTGCTCCACTTCGTAGAGGTTGCGGCCGTCAAAGACCACCTTGTTGTTCAGCAGGTCGCCCACCTTGTCCAGGTCGGGGTTGCGGAACACGCTCCACTCGGTACAGATCAGCAGCGCATCGGCGCCTTCGAGGCAGTCGTACATGTTGGGCGCATAGCTGATGCGGTGGCCCAGTCGGCCTTCCACGTTGGGCATGGCCTCGGGGTCGAACGCCACCACTTGGGCGCCGTCGGCCAACAGCCGCTCAATCATGTACAAGGCCGGAGCCTCGCGAATGTCATCGGTGTCGGGCTTGAAGGCCAGTCCCCAGACTGCAATTTTCACCCCGTCCAAGTTGTCGTTGAAGTGGCGACGGATGGCCGGGTACAGGATGGTCTTTTGGGCTTCGTTGACGCGCATCACCGCGTCCAGGATCTGGAACGGGTAGCCTTCTTCGTTGCCGCTACGGGCCAAGGCTTGCACGTCTTTGGGGAAGCAGCTGCCGCCGTACCCGATGCCCGGGAACAGGAAGCGCTTGCCAATGCGGGTGTCGGTACCCATCCCAATGCGCACTTTGTCCACGTCGGCCCCCACTTGCTCGCAGAAGTTTGCGATCTCGTTCATGAAGGTAATCTTGGTGGCCAAGAAGGCATTGGCGGCGTACTTGGTGAGCTCCGCGGACTTTTCGTCCATGAAGATCAAGGGGTTCCCTTGGCGGATGAACGGCTTGTACAGGCGCTCCATCACCCCACGGGCGCGGTCGCTGCTGGTGCCAATAACCACGCGGTCGGGCTTCATGAAGTCGTCGACTGCAAAGCCTTCGCGCAGGAATTCCGGGTTGGATACCACGTCGAATTCGGTGTAGCCGTTGGCGGCCAAAGCGGCGTGTACCTTGTCGGCGGTGCCCACGGGTACAGTGCTCTTGTCCACAATGACTTTGTATTCCTTCAACATGCGGCCCAGCTCGTCGGCCACGCCCAGCACGTAAGAAAGGTCGGCGCTGCCGTCTTCCCCAGGAGGGGTGGGCAGGGCCAGGAAGATGATTTCCGCGTCCTCAATAGCTTCGGCCAAATCGGTGGTGAAGCGCAGGCGCTCTTGGCGGATGTTACGTTCAAACAACACGTCGAGGTGCGGCTCATAAATGGGCACTTCGCCCTGGCGCATGCGCTCGACTTTTGCTTTGTCGATGTCCACGCAGGTGACGTCGTTGCCGGTTTCAGCAAAGCAGGTTCCTGTGACCAGGCCTACATATCCGGTGCCGACTACAGCAATGTTCATGATCTATGCGGGTTGATGAAGTTGGGTCAAAACGGCTTCGGTGATGTGCGCCAGTTGGTCCGAAGTGAGCTCGGTGTGCATCGGCAACGACATCACGCTGTGGCTCAACGCCATGGTCACCGGGAAGTCGGCGTCCGTGTAGCGGTCTGAGCGGTAGGCTTCTTGGGCGTGCAGGGGTACAGGGTAGTACACCATGGCCGGAATGCCTTGGTCCATCAGCGCTTGGCGTACCGCATCGCGGTCCACCCCGCGGGTGATGAGGGTGTATTGGTGGAAGGTATGCGTGCTGTTGGCCACGCGCAGCGGGGTCAGCAGCGCAGGGGTATCTGCAAAGGCAGCGTCGTAAGCATCCGCAGCAGCGATGCGCGCATCACAGTAAGCGTCCAGGTGGCGGAGTTTAATCCGCAGGATGGCCGCTTGGATGGAGTCCAAACGCGAGTTTACGCCTACCGAAGAATGGTAGTAACGCACCTTCATGCCGTGGTTGGCCACCTCGCGGGCCATGGCCGCCAGGTCGTCGTCGTTGGTGTACAGGGCGCCGCCGTCGCCGTAGCAACCCAGGTTCTTCGAAGGGAAGAACGAGGTGGTGCCAAAGTGACCCATGGTACCGGCCTTGGCTTTGCGGCCATCGCTGAGGGTGTATTCCGAGGAAATGGCTTGCGCGCTGTCCTCCACCACTTTCAAATCGTGCTCCTTGGCAAACGCCAGCAAGGGCTCCATGTCGGCGCATTGGCCAAACAGGTGCACAGGTACGATGGCCTTGGTGCGCGGGGTCACCGCCTTGCGCGCCGATTCCAAATCGATGTTGAAGGTGCGCGGGTCCACGTCCACCAAAATGGGCTTGAGCCCCAGCAGGGCAATCACCTCAACGGTGGCCACAAAGGTGAAGTTGGGTGCGATCACCTCGTCGCCCGGTTGCAGCCCCAGCGCCATCATGGCGATCTGCAGGGCGTCGGTACCGTTGCCGCACGGGATCACATGCTTGACGTTCAGGTACTCTTCGAGTTCCGATTGAAAGGCTTTGACTTCGGGACCGCCGATGTAGGCGCTCGAGCGGATCACCTCGAGCACGGCTTGGTCGATTTCTTCCTGGATGTGCTTGTACTGGCCAAGCAGGTCAACCATCTGGATTTTACCCATGGATTTGGACGACATTAAAATGGAAGCGCGAATATAGCCAAAACCGTGCGCCTCAGGCCGCTAAGGCTTGTTACCATTAGGTTTTTTGGAAGCGCGATTGCGTGTGAAGGCGTATACTTGTCACACCAACGCTTACAATCCCCCCACATGCGTCAAACGA
Organism: Luminiphilus sp.; assembly: GCA_964221845.1. Lineage (GTDB taxonomy): Bacteria > Bacteroidota > Bacteroidia > Flavobacteriales_D > Sanyastnellaceae > CAXPZW01. The sequence continues at coordinate 35,433 of CAXPZW010000026.1, forward strand.
CCTTGGTTCTGCTGCTTGTTTTTGGGTGCTTGGCTCCGGCCCTCGCCCAACGAAACGTCCAGGATTCCACTGTAACCACCACCCACGTGGCGGTGACCTTTGGTGGCTACGTCCCTCTGGGTGACCTGCAAGACCGCTTTGGCAGCACCGCCCAACTCGGGGTCAACCTGGCGCGCAAGAACAAGCAGGGCTGGTACTACGGACTCAACTTCGGGTACCACTTCGGTCAGGACGTTACCGAACCCGGTCTGCTCCAAAACCTGCTCAACGACGAGGGCCACATCTTGGCCAACGACGGGCGCATTGCCGAGGTCAACGTAGGCATGCGCGGGTACTACCTCGGGCTGGAAGGCGGGCGCGTATTCAACGTGGTTGGCCCCAATCCCAACTGCGGCATCCTGGTCAAAGGCGGGGTAGGATACCTGCACCACAAAATCCGCTTGGAGCACCAATTCCACGACATCACACAACTGGAAGAACCCTACCTGCAAGGCTACGACAGGCTGACCAATGGTTTTGCCATCAACCAGTTTGTGGGGTACTTCCACATGAGCAACAACCGCCGGATCAATTTCTACCTCGGAGTAGAGGCCATCCAAGGCTGGACCCAAGGCCGCCGCGAGCTTTACTTCGACACCGGCCTGCCGGGCACTGCCAGCCGTTTCGACGGTCTGTTGGGCGTACGCGGTGGTTGGGTGGTGCACTTCTACAAGCGTCCTCCTCGCGAATACTTCTTCGACTAGGATGCGGGCACTGTACACCGCATTGATGGCTGTGTTTGCCGGCGCACTGCGTTGGGCCTCGCTCTGGAATCCCAAGGCGCGCAAAGCCGTTTCGGGACGCAGTGCCCAGCGCAAGCAGGACTTGGACTTCTCGGCCATGCACGGTTGCGTGTGGTTCCACTGCGCTTCCTTGGGCGAGTTTGAACAAGCCCGCCCGGTGATCGAAGCCATCCGCAAGGACCAGCCCGATACCCCACTGCTGCTCACCTTCTTTTCACCTTCGGGATACGAGGTGCGCAAGGACTACGCCTTGGCCGATGCCGTGGTGTACCTGCCCTTGGATTTGCCCGGTCGCATGGCGGCGTTTTTGGACCGCTACCGCCCCGCCCAAGCCTTTGTGGTCAAGTACGAAGTGTGGCCCAACCTGTTTGCCGCACTGGAGCAACGTGGCATTCCGGTGGTGCTGTTCTCAGCCATCTTCCGCCCCGATCACCGTTACTTCCAGTGGTACGGCGGGTTGTTTCGCAAAGCGCTGCACAGCTGCCGCCACATCTTTGTGCAGAATGCCCAGTCGGTGGAGTTGCTGCAGAGCATAGGTGTGGAGCAGGTTTCGTTGGTGGGCGATACGCGGTTTGACCGGGTGAGTGACGTAGCCGCCAACGCCAGCCGCATCCCTATGGTGGAGTCGTTTTTGGACGGGGCATGGACCCTGATTGCCGGTTCCTCTTGGCCCAAAGACGAGCAATGGCTGTCTGCCTTGTGGGCCATGGCGCCCGAAGGGTGGAAGCTGATCATTGCCCCGCACGAAGTGCACGACACCCACATCTCGGCCATTGAGCAGGTCTTTCCCGGTGCGGTGCGCTACAGCAACCTCAGTTTGGGCAGCGCCGCGGGCAGCAACGTGTTGATCATCGACAACATCGGCATGCTCACCCAGCTGTATCAGTATGGGCATGTGGCCTTGATTGGAGGAGGCTTTGGAAAGGGCATCCACAACGTGTTGGAAGCCGCCGTGTTTGGTATGCCGGTGGCCTTTGGTCCCAACCACAAGAAGTTCCAAGAAGCACTTGATTTGCTCGCCGCAGGAGGTGCCCATGCGTTGACCAGCCCGGGAGAAGTTCCCGGCGAAGTCATCGCCTGGCTGAACGACCCTCACGTGCGCGCCGAAGCCGGGCGCAATGCCCGCGAGTACGTGCGAGCTGGCACCGGCGCCACCGCCGCAATCCGCGCCACCCTCGCTGCCGAATAGGGGCTCGAAACTTTTTTTGATTTTTCTTTTTGCATTCAGACGAATGCCTATCTTTGCCCTCCCGTTAGCGCAATGGCGCAAGCGACACGCGAGAATAGCTCAGCTGGTAGAGCATAACCTTGCCAAGGTTAGGGTCGCGGGTTCGAGTCCCGTTTCTCGCTCCAACAAAAGCCGATGAATCAACATCGGCTTTTTTATTTGTCGGCTATTTTAGCCCACCTCCATGCCCGAGTGGTGGAACTGGTAGACACGCCGGACTTAAACTCCTGTGGGCCGTAGGCCCGTACGGGTTCGACTCCCGTCTCGGGTACCAAACGGGAGACTGCAGCGATGTGGTCTCCCGTTTTTTTAAGGTCATTTTTTTCGTTTGAACTGTGCTCACACCGATTCAATTGAAGAACTCTGAATTGTCCATCAACTTTGGATGAGGAAGAGGTTCAATCCTTGACTTCCAACTTGAAGCCCACCCCGTGGATGTTGGTGATGGCCACGCGCGCATCTGGGCGCAGGTACTTGCGCAGCTTGGTGATGAACACGTCCATGCTGCGGCCCACAAAGTAGCTGTCGTCGCCCCACACCAGGTTGGCGATCAATTCCCGCTCGAGCACGCGGTCCATGTGCTCACACAAAAGCTTGAGAATCTCAGCTTCCTTCTTGGTCAGCTTTTGCTCTTCGCCGTCACGCTTGAGGCGGTAGTTCTGGTGGTCAAAGCTGAATTCCCCAATGGTAAATACATCGGGCGTGGCCGGTTCGCGGTTGCCCGTGCGGCGCAAAATCGCTTTGATGCGCAGCAAAAACTCCTCGCTTGAAAAGGGCTTGGTGATGTAGTCGTCGGCACCGCTCAAAAAGCCCTCCACCTTGTCTTCCTGCATGCCTTTGGCGGTCAAAAACACAATGGGCACATCGGGGTCAATCTTGCGGATGTCCTTGGCCAGTTCAAACCCGTCCTTCTTGGGCATCATCACATCGAGCAAACACAGGTCGTACTTCTCCTTGTTGAATTGCATCAGGCCCTCTTTGCCGTCGGGGCAGAGGTGCACTTTGTAGCCCTGCATGCGCAAGGTGTCCTGGATCACAAAACCCAAGTTGGTGTCGTCTTCAACAAGCAAGATGCGGGCGGCCGATGGGGTACTCATACAGATGTGGTCTTGAATTGCAGGGTGAAGGTGGATCCTTCGCCTGGAGTGCTGCTCACGTCAATGGTGCCGTTGTGCGCGGTCACAATCGTTTTCACGTAATACAGTCCGAGTCCAAAGCCCTTCACGTCGTGCCGGTTGCCGGTGGGCACGCGGAAGAATTGGTCGAAGATGAGTTTCTGGTGCTTCTTTTCGATGCCGATGCCGTTGTCGGTCACCTCAATTTGCAAGGTGTCCGGGTTCGGGTTGGAGGTGCGCACCGCAATCTGCGGTTCGCGCTGGGTGTACTTGGCGGCGTTGTCCAGCAGGTTGCCCAGGATGTTGGTGATGTGTACCAAATCGCCGGTCAGGTGGTGGGCCTGTGCGGTGAGGTCGGTGGCGATGGCGCCGTTTTGGGCTTCCAGCCGCACGGTAAAGGCCTCTTCCAGCTGGTGCAGAATGTCGTGGACGTCCAGGCTCTCTTGTTTGAGTTGGACTTTTTCGGGCGACAGGGTGGCGATTTGCAACACTTTGTCCACCTGGTTTTGCAGCCGCTCGTTTTCCTGATGGATGATGCGCGCATACTGGTGCAAGCGGTCGGGTTGGGCCGAGATGCCGTCGGATTTGAGCACCTCCGCGCTGAGTCGGATGGTGGAAATCGGAGTCTTCAACTCGTGGGTCATGTTGTTGATGAAGTCGGTCTTGACCTCACTCAAACGCTTTTGCTTGAGCAGCATGATCACCAGGTAACTGAAGAAGATCACCACCGCAAAGGTCAACAGCGAGGAGATGGCCCAAAACCGCATTTCCCCCAGAATCAAGGTGGTTTTGGAAGGGTAGTACACCCCAAAGTAATGCCCGTCTTTGTTGAAGCGTTGCTGGATGCCAAGCGCCTCACTGCGCACCAGCGAATCGTTCGCGTCAAACGCAATCCGGCTGCCGTACACGATGGAATCGGTGAAGCAATCGTAGATGCCGTACTCAAACGGGCGCCGCACATCGGTGCGTCCAAATTCCTCCCGCAAAAGTGCCTCCAGCAAGTAAGGGTGGAGCGTGTCGTTGATGTTGGCGATGAAGAAGTTGTTGCTCTGCATCTGCACCGGCTCCACCACCGCCGAGTCGTTGTTCATCTCCAAAATGCGGTCCACCACCGTGGTCATGGCGCTCACCACCGAGGTGTTGAACTGCTGCTCCTGGATGTTGTACGCCCGGCGCACCCAATAAATCTGGGTCACCACAACCGCCCCCAAGGTCAGGATGGCCAAAAGAATGATGATGTTGATCCGCTTGCGACTCACAACCGGCAAGGTACAGCGCTCGTTGCGGGTGTGAAAGGGGGTTAACTTCGGATTAACAACCAGCGGAGCTGGTTGAGTGGGAGTGCAAGTGGAAGTGCAAGTAGTTAGTGCAAGGGGAGTTAAAAGTGAAGAGTGAAAAGTGAGAAGTGGCTATTTGCTGGGGGATGGGAAGGCGAAACTGTTCCTCCATCTGTTGGCGTCGAGTATACTCGACGCCGAGCACTGTTCACGCACTGACCTCGCACTTGCCCCCCTTTCCGCCAGCCTTGCACTATCCGCTTGCACTAAACCTTTGCACTGGCGAAGCTTGCACTAAACCCTTGCACGAGATAAAGTATCTTCCTCCCGTGAATTATCTCGCGCACCTCTTGCTCAGCAACAACGAACCCGGCGTTCGGATTGGGAACTTCGCTGGGGACTTGTTCAAGGGTCGGCAATGGCAGGAGGCGCCGGTGGATATTGGGCGGGGCATTCTGCTGCACCGCTTCATCGATGCCCACGCCGATGAGCACCCGGTCAATGCTGAGCTCCGGCGCGTGTTGCAGCCGTACTTCGGCAAATGGGCGGGCGTGGCGTTGGACATGTATTACGACCACATCTTGGCCGGCGAGTGGGCCCAGCATTCGGAGTTGACCTTGGTGGCGTTCTTGGAGGATTGCGATGCGGATTTTGAGGCGCGGAAAGGGGATACCCCGGCGCGGGCCTACAACCGTTGGCGGGTGATTTACGGGCACCGGTTCATGCAGCACTACGCCGATCCTGAGGGAATTGCGCGGGTGTTTGATGGCATGAAAGGACGCATCCCTCACGACACGGGGTTTGAGGCGAGTAGGAAAGTACTGGCACGCGAACGCGACGTGATCGCACGGGGATTTCACCGCTATTTCCCCCATTTGCAGTTGGCCGCACGGGAGCACTTGCGTAAACTTGCGGACAACGAAAATCGGGAGGACGAGGGCCCCAAATGAGCTCTCCTCCAAAAAGGCTAAATTTGGCTTTGCCTGATTAGAACGCTGTTACGAGATGAAATTTGCACTCGCGCTGGTTTTTGGACTGTTCACCTTCTCCGCCCTCCAAGCGGGCACCATTGTGTTGGAAGGCAAATACCAGCGAAAGAACCTCTACGTGATCAACGGCATTGCACCCGAGGGTGTGGGCTTTTGTGTCTTTGAAGTCACCGTCAACGGAGACGTCACCAGCGACGAAATCAATTCCTCTGCTTTCGAAATCGACCTGTCCATCTTCGGTCTCAAGCTCGGAGACGATGTGGTGATCGCCATCAAGTACAAAGACGGGTGCGCCCCCCGCGTACTCAACCCCGGCGCATTGGAGCCCCGTCCGTCGTTTGACGCCGTGGACATCCGCGTATCGGACGCAGGCCTGCTCACCTGGGAAACCGTGAACGAGCAAGGCGGCCTGCCTTACCTGATCCAGCAGTTCAAGTGGAACAAGTGGGTCACCGTAGGCGAGGTCATGGGCAAAGGCACCTCTACCAAGAACTCGTACTCGTTCCAGACCACCCAAGTGTCGGGCACCAACAAGTTCCGCGTGGTGCAGAAATCGGCCGAAGGCAAACTCCGCAGCTCAGACGCTGTCGAATACGAAAGCAGCCGCGATGCGGTGAGCTTCATCTACGACCGCCGTACCGCCGGAATCACCTTCAGCGCTGAGACCAATTACGAGCTCTACAACGCCTACGGCCAGATCATCAAACGTGGGTTCGGCACCACCGCCGACCTGTCCAATTTGCCCAAGGGAGACTACTACATCTCCTACGACTCCACCACGGGCAAATTCTCGCACAAATAACATTTGACCCCCGTCTTACGTATCTCCTTCAGCATGCGCTATGCTTGGTGGATACTGATGCTCTGCGGCTGGATGGCCTGCAGTAGCCCGCCTCCGCGCCCTGTGGAGGAACCCGAGAAGGCCGTTCAGATTGATCTGGACGCCATCCTGGAGCGGGGCACCTTGCGCGTAATCACCGAGAACACCTCTACCAGTTATTTCCTGTACCGCGGCCAACCCATGGGCTTCGATTACGACCTGCTGAAGGCGTTTGCCGGCCAGTTGGGCGTGGAGCTCGAGGTCATCATCAAACACAGCCCTTCGGAAATGTTTGAAGCGCTCGATAGCGGGGAGGGCGATGTGATCGCTTGCAACCTCACCATCACCGAAGCGCGCCAAGAGCACATGCTCTTCTCGGACCCGGTTGACCACACCCGCATGGTGGTGGTGCAGCACGTGCCCGAGGACGCGCCTGAAGGCACGCGCATCCAATCTTGGGACCAACTGGCGGGCAAAACCGTAGTGGTACACCCACATTCCAGCTTTTATGGCCGCTTGGAAGTGCTCAACCGCGACAGCGCGCTGGGCGTGATCATCGAACCTGCCGACACCCTGCTGGACAGCGAAACCCTCATTGCGGCGGTGGCCGACGGCTTGGTGCCCTTGACCTTGGCCGACGACAACATGGCGCGGGTCAACCGCACCTACCACCGCGGACTCAACATTGACGTGCCGCTGGGGCCATTGGAGCCCGTAGGGTATGCCATGCGCACCACCTCCATCGCCTTGCAGGACACGCTCAACACTTGGCTGGCTGGAGCACGCGTGCAGCGCAAACGCAACTACCTCGCCCGCAAGTATTTCGACTCCCCCAAGCAGCAGCACGACCGTGCCATGAGCGATTATTCCTCGTTGGCCGGCGGACGCATTTCGCCCTACGACGAGACCATCCAGCAAGAGGCCGAGCGCCTGGGCTGGGACTGGCGCTTGCTGGCGGCGTTGATCTACCACGAATCCCGCTTCAACCCCCAAGCCCGCTCGTGGGCCGGAGCTTCTGGACTCATGCAGTTGATGCCGGGTACCGCCGCTCGTTTTGGGGTGGACAGTACCGCCTCGGCCGTGGGCAACATCCACGCCGGGGTGAGTTACCTCAAGTACCTCGACCGCTTTTGGGAAAAACGCATTGCCGACCCTGAGCAGCGTACCTACTTCATTTTGGCCTCTTACAACGTGGGGCCCGGTCACGTGTTGGACGCCCAATGCCTGGCCGAAATGGAAGGGCTGGACCCCAACATCTGGTTCGACCAGGTGGAAAGCATGCTCGCCCGCAAGAGTGAATCGGAGTTCTACCGCCGCGAATGCGTAGAGCACGGTTATTGTCGCGGGACATCTGCCACCCGATATGTTCGTAACATTGCCAGTCACTACCGGCATTACGCCAGCATATTGGACAAATCATGAAGACAACAGGCCTGTTCTGTGCCGTGCTTGCCGCAGCTGTACTGATCGTCGGCTGCCGCAAAGACCCGGTGTTTGAACTCGAGATCATTGGCATGACCACTAGCTCTGCGGACGGCTCCGCTTTGCCTGGCGTGCAAATCCAACTGTGGGAAAAAGTGCTCGAGGGCGGTTCGCTCAGCAACACCGCAGAGTTGGCGGCTTCGGCCACCACCGATGCCACTGGGGCGTACAGCATGACCTTCGAACGCCGCAACGCCTCTGAGTACGACATCCGTTACAGCGGCAGCGGCTTGGTGGACGGTTCGGTGTTCATCAATCCTGAATTGGTGGTGCCCGGTACCCCGCGCTGCGTCAACCTCAGCATCCCCGAGGCCACCAACGTGGTCACCGTCCTGGTCAACAGCAACCCAGAAACGGTTGAAGACCAAATCGCCTTCCGCTTTTTGAATGCCACCTCGCCCTGCGTGTGTTGCAACAACGATGAGGTGGTCATCACCGGCAACGCCGTGGATTCCACCCGCACGTGCATTGAGCACTCGGGCAAATGGCTGCGCTACTTTGCCACCGTAGACCGCATCAGCGGCACCTACACCATTCTGGATTCGGTGTACACCGAACCGCAGCAAGACGTGCAAATCCTGCTGGCGTACTGATGCAGCACCACCTGCCCATCACCAAAACCGCGCGCTACTTCACCTCCCAGGCCCCGGGGGCACACATCAAACAGGTGTGGGTGGTGATTCATGGCTACGGCCAACTCGCCGAGTTTTTCCTGCGCAAGTTCCACCCTTTGTTTGCCGATGAGGTCTTGGTGGTGGCCCCCGAAGGCTTGCACCGCTATTACCGCGAAGGCTACAGCGGCCGGGTAGGGGCCAGCTGGATGACCAAAGAAGACCGCCTGTCCGACATTGCCGACTATGTTGGGTTCTTGAACGACCTCCACGGCCACATTGCAGCCCAAGTGGGCGAAGCGCAATGGCGGGTTATGGGGTTCTCGCAAGGGGCTGCTACTGCCGCGCGTTGGTTGAGCCAAACCCAAGTGGACATCCGCCAATTCATCGTGTGGGCCGGTTCCTTCCCCAACGACGTCAACCTCGAAACCGGGCGGGACCGCCTGAACGCCATGGACATGCAAGTGGTGATCGGTACCCGGGATCAATTCATCACCGAGGACCACATCCTGCGCGCCGAAGAGTGGTTCGCGGCCCACGACCTGCACCACACCCTGCACCGCTTCGACGGGGACCACGACATTCCGCCCCAGGTCCTCTCGGAGTTGCACGCCAAATGGGGGTAGCTGTGATGGAATCGTAACCTTATTTGTGGGTTCGGTTCGGGCGAGCGGTTGTATCTTGGGGCACCCATCACTGAACGGATGAAAAGATTGATGTTTTCCCTTTTTGCCGCTGCGCTTACAGTGGCCTCTCAAGCCCAGGTTGAAACCACCCTGCCCGCTTGGGAAACCCAAGCCGAAACCTCACAACGCGAATCGGGACAAATCACCGGCGTACCCACCCGCGGCATTGAAACCCCGCCTGAGTACGACGCCCTGCGCAACATGGCCGAGTGGGAGGAGATTCAAGCCCTCAGCATCGCCTGGATCAGCTACCCCGGCATCCTCAAGCAAATTGTAGCCGCCGCCCAATCCGAGTGCGAGGTCATCATCATCACCGAAAACGCCTCCAACACCGAAACCTACTTGCTTGGCGCCTCAGGCCCCGGCAATATCATCGACAACTTGGACAACATCACCGTCATCGAGGTGGATGAAGTGGACAGCGTATGGATGCGCGATTACGCGGGCAACCCTGTGTACGGCTCCGAGGTAGACGACCTGATCATGGTGGACTGGATCTACAACCGCCCCACCCGCCCGAACGACGACGCTTCTCCGCAAGTCATCGCCGATCACTTGGGCCTGGACCTCTACTGCATCACCGAAGCCCCCACCGACCTGGTGAACACCGGCGGCAACTGGATGACCGACGGCTTTGGCACCGCCTTCGCCTCGGAACTCATCCTGGACGAGAACGACTCGGGCAACGAGTACGGCGTGACGGTCAAAACCGAAGAAGAAATCGACCAGATCGTGCAGGACTGGTTGGGTGTAGACACCTACATCAAAATGGACAACCTGCCGTTTGACCTCATCCACCACATCGACATGCACATGAAGCTGCTCAACGAGGAGACCTTGCTCGTGGGCGACTTTGGCGATGAGTCGGACGGTCCACAAATCCAAGCCAACATGGAGTACGTGCTCAACAACTTCACCAACAAGTGGGGCGAGCCGTATGAAATCGTGTGGGTTCCCATGTGTCCTTCTGAAGCGGGGGACTTCCCTTCAGGCGGCTGGAACAGCGCAGCCTACCGTACCTACACCAACTCAGTGTTTGTTAACAACACGGTCATCCTGCCTACCTACCGTACCGAGTTTGACACCACTGCGGTCCGCATCTACGAAGAAAACCTGCCCGGGTACAACGTGGTCTCCATCGACTGCGACGACGATCCCGAGCCCATCATCTTTGCCTCGGGTGCCATCCACTGCATCACCCACTCGGTGGGCGTGGAGGATCCGCTGTTGATCTCACACAACATCCTCGAGGACACCTACGACACCACCAACGACTACTTCGTGGACGCATACGTGAAGCACCGCGAAGGCATCGACAACGTGAAGCTCTATTGGAAAACCGGCATCGACGATCCGTACCAGGAGCTCACCATGACCGCCGCCGACAACGACATGTGGGAGGCCTACATTCCCGCCCAAGCTGCGGGCACCAAGGTGTACTACTACATCCGCGGTGAGGCCACCGACGGCAAGGTGCAAACCCGCCCGATGGTGGCCCCAGAAGGCTACCACTTCTTCCGCGTACTGGACGAAAGCGTGGGCGTATACGAGGAGCAGGTGGCTGTGTTTGAAGCCATCTACCCCAACCCCGCCACCGCCATTACCGTGGTGCCCCTGAACTTCGTACAAGAACAAACCGGCTCCATCACCATCATCGACCAACTCGGCCGCGAGGTGATGAACGTCTACACCGGCAACTTCCTGCTCGGCGCCAAGAAGTTCTTCTTCGACGCCTCGCTGCTGGAGTCAGGCACCTACAACGTGGTCCTCTCTACTGACAAGTCGCGATTGGTTCAAAAACTTGTGGTGGAGTAGCCGCCTTCAAGGTTGGATGATATTCGAAAGGCCGCTAACAAGCGGCCTTTTTTTGTGCGCTAACGTGAGGAGTGTAGGTGGCTACTTAGGGGTTAGTGGAAGTGCAAGGGTTTAGTGCAAGGGAACACGGAGGGGAGTGAGGAGTTAAGAGTGAAAAGTGGGGCGCTCGCACTCGCGAGCACTCCCCCTCCTTGCACCAACCGTTTGCCTTCCACTAAACACTCAACCCCCATGGCTTCCTTCCAACCCAGATATTCTTCCATAAAAAAAGGCGCCTACACGGCGCCTTTTTGAATGAGAGAATGTCCTTAGTCTCGACTGCCCAGCATGCGCAGCAAGAACAAAAACAAGTTGATGAAATCCAGGTACAGCGAGGTGGCCCCCATGATCGCCAGCTTACTTGCAGTGGCTGAGCCGAACTCTACACCCGCGCCGATGCGCTTGAGCTTCTGCGTGTCATACGCGGTAAGGCCGGTGAAGATCAGTACGCCCACGCAGGAAATGATGTAGGAAATGGAGTCTGAGCCCATGAACATGTTCACCACGATGGCGATCACCAGGCCAATCAAGGCCATGTACAGCATGGATCCGAGCTTGGTGAGATCGGTTTTGGTGGTGTAGCCCAGGAAGGCCATGGTCGCGAAGGTACCCGCGGTGATGAAGAAAACCTGCATGATGCTCTTCTCAGTGTATGCAAGGAAGATGCTTGAGAGGCTCATCCCCATCACAATGCTAAAGGCAATGAAAAGCATAATGAGTGTCCGGGCAGACATACGATTGAACCCGAAGTTCATACCCAAAATGAATCCAAATGGTGCAAACATGACGATCCAGCCCAGAATAGTAGGCCGGAAGGTGTCTGGTTGGCGGACGAGTTCGGAAAGTTCTGTGGTGCCAAAAAAGACTGCGGCCAGTCCGGTGAGTACCAAGCCTACTGTCATCCAGGTGAACACGCGAGCCATGAACAGGCGGCTCGATTCGGCCGTCAGGTCAATGGGCTGGGCGTGGTCCAAGGGTTGATAGGGTTGTTGTTCCATAGTGAGTTTGATGTGTGTGCTTCTAACTTAGGTGTTGTGCGATCAAATGCATGAATTCCTTGCGCGTTTTTTCGTCGCTCAGGAATTGCCCGGTGAAGGCCGAGGTGGTGGTGACCGAGTTTTGCTTGGCCACCCCGCGCATTTGCATGCACAGGTGTTGGGCTTCCACCACAACCGCCACGCCTGCAGGGTTCAGGGTATCCTGGATGCAGTCGCGGATTTCATTCGTCAGGCGTTCTTGTACCTGCAAACGGCGTGCAAATGCGTCCACAACGCGCGGAATCTTCGAAAGACCGACAATATGTCCGTTTGGGATGTACGCCACGTGCGCTTTTCCAAAAAATGGCAGCATATGGTGCTCGCACAGCGAGTAGAGCTCGATGTCCTTGACCACCACCATTTGGCTGTAGTCCTCGGCAAACATGGCCGATTTCAGGATGGCAGCGGGGTCCAGGTCGTAACCGTGGGTGAGGAATTGCATGGCCTTGGCCACGCGCTCGGGGGTCTTTTGCAGGCCCTGACGGTCAGGGTCTTCGCCGAGTTTGTGAAGGATCTCCAGGTAACGCTCGCTGAGCGCTCCGGTGAGTTCATCGTCGTATTGGTCGGTCCGGGTATATCCAGGCACGGGATCGTGAGGTTGATGGACCGGGAAAGTTCGGGGTTTCCCTATTCGCCGCCAAAATACTCGGCGATGTTGTTCTCGGTCTCGTAGAGCTTGAGTCCGTGAAGCTTGCAGCCGGTGGCGTTGATGGGCTCCTCGATTTCTTCCCAGATCGCGATGATCAGGTTCTCGGTGGAAGTGCGCACATTCTTCATGAAATCCACATCCATGTTGAGGTTTTTGTGGTCGAGTTTTTCGATCACGTATTCCTTGAGGATGTCGCTGAGCACCTTGAGGTCCATGCAGTACCCAGTATCGGGATTGGGCGACCCCTTGACCGTCACAAACAACTCGTAGTTGTGGCCGTGCCAGTTGGGGTTGGCGCATTTGCCGAACATTTCAAAGTTCTTTTCCTCGCTCCAGTTGTCGTTCCAGAGCTTGTGGGCGGCGTTGAAGCGTTCGCGGCGGGTGACGTACACGGTTTTCATGGGGGCGTTTTTCCGGGTCAAAAATAAGAGGTAGCCGGGTGGAAGGCTGCGAGTACAACTATCTTTGCGCACCAGAGGTTCACACCCCAACACCCAATTTGTCTGGCATGATTGTCATTACCGGAGCCGCCGGCTTCATCTCCAGTGCCCTGGTGGCCAAACTGAACGAAGAGCGCTTTTTCAACCTGATCCTGGTCGACGATTTCTCGCGCGAGGACCGCGTGCGCAACTACGCAGACAAGCAGTACACCGCGCTGGTGGACCGCGAGGAATTCCCCCAGTGGCTGCGCGAAAACGAGAACCAAGTGGAGTTCATCTTCCACCTCGGCGCCCGCACCGATACCACCGAGTTCGACCGCGAGATCTTCGACAAGCTCAACGTCAACTACACCAAAGAAATCTGGAACCTCTGCATCGAATTTGGGTTGCCATTGGTCTATGCTTCATCAGCGGCTACCTATGGTCTGGGCGAGCACGGCTATGTCGACTCCCACGACATCGTCGACCAACTCACCCCGCTCAACCCGTACGGTGCTTCCAAGAACGATTTCGACAAATGGGCGCTCTCGCAAGAGCGTCAGCCGTACTTCTGGGCCGGCTTGAAGTTCTTCAACGTTTATGGCCCGAATGAATACCACAAAGGACGCATGGCATCGGTGGTGTTCCACACCTTCAACCAAATCGGCAAGACCGGGGCCATGAACCTATTCCGCTCGCACAAGCCTGAGTTCAAGGACGGCGAGCAGTCACGCGATTTCGTATACGTGAAGGATGTGGTGAACGTCTGCTACTTCCTGATGCGCCACCGCAAAAACAGCGGCCTCTACAACCTCGGCAGCGGCCAGGCGCGTACCTTCTATGATTTGGCGGCGTCCACCTTCCGCGCGTTGGATTTGGAGCCCAAGATTGGCTTCATCGATACCCCGGAAGACATCCGCGACAAGTACCAGTACTTCACCGAGGCGGACATGTCCAAGCTGCGCAGCATTGGCTACGACAAACCGTTTACTTCGTTGGAAGATGGGGTGAACGACTACGTGCGCAACTACCTCTCGCAGAACGCGATTTACTGATCGTCGGCGTCGTCCGGCGGGCTGAATTCGTCTTGATGCACGGGTGCGTCAAGGGTGTCGAGCCGTGCCTTGTCAGGGCGGGCTTTCCAGAGTTGGAGGGCCAGGTAGAAGAAGCTCAGGATGAACGGCAAGGTGCCCAGCATGCGGCCGGTGGCAGTGCCGGGAAAACGGATCACCACTCCTTCTTCACCCCCGAGCTCAATCACATCGTCGCTCAGCAGATAGTACACGCAAATGCCCAGTACAACCGTGTTGCACAGCAGCATGAAGGCGATCATTTGCCGGGTCAATCGAGTTCGGCTTTGAGGTCGATGAGGAAGGCGCGGATGTCGCGCAGGCGCTTGACGATCTCGGCGTTTTGGACGGTGTCTTCCGGATTCTCTTTGAGTTTGCGCTTGGCACCATCGAGGGTAAATCCACGTTCTTTCACCAGATGGTAAATCACGCGCAGGTTTTCGATGTCCTTGGGGGTGAAGAGCCGGTTGCCCTTCTTGTTCTTCTTGGGTTTGATGATGTCAAACTCCTTTTCCCAGAACCGGATGAGCGAGGTGTTGACCTCAAATAGGGCCGCTACTTCGCTGATGGAATAGTACAGTTTGGTGATCTCCTTTTCCTTGTAGGGCACGGGTGCTGGGCGTTTTGTACCTTTGCGGCTTAATTTTTACCGGATGTCGGTGAATACACACAAAATACAGACAAAAGTGCCAAACGGAAAAGCTTCCGCCCAACGCCTTTTGCTTTTTGTACTGCTCTTCTTGACAAGCGTAGCGGGTTGGTCGGCAACTGCCTCAGGCCACCCCACCCCGCAAGTCGAAACCGCGGCCCTGCAGCCGTACTCCCTTGAATCCATCATCACCTACGCACGCACCATGCTGGGCACCCCGTACCGCTACGGCGGCATGACCCGCCGCGGCATCGATTGTTCCGGACTGATGAATGTGGTGTTTGAAGCCCACGGCCTGGATTTGGCCCGCAGCGCCTACGCCATCGACCAACAATGCGAACGCATCGAGCTCGGCCAGTTGCAAGCCGGAGATTTCTTGTTCTTCAAGGGCCGCAACACGCGCTCTTCGCGCATTGGGCATATCGCCTTGGTCACTGGGGTGGACAGCCTCACGGGCAACATCACCATGATCCACGCCACCAACCGGGGCGTGGTGGAAGACGTGTACCAAGAGGAGTCGTACTACCTCAAGCGGTACCTGCACGCAGGCCGCATGGTGGACTTTGATGCCTTGGAGCGCCTCTCAGAGGTCATTCCGACGCTCGGAACAGGCCTCCTGCTTCGAATGTAATTCCTGATCCTTCTGGAAAATCGGCTTCGGTCAAACGCTGCATTTCGGCGTAGGCCCGGCCTTGGGGGTCTTCAAACGGACCGCCTTCTCCCTGTTGGAGGAAGGAGTGCACTTGCCCTTCCAAAAACTCTCCTTGCGCATTTACGCGGACTTCCAGTACCGGGGCGTTGCCGCGTTTGCCGGTCAGGTTGAAGCGCGCATACGTGCAGAAGTTCCCGAGTGAATAGGCGATCAAACGCCCGTTGTAGATCTCCATGGCGCGCACAATGTGGGGGCCGTGGCCAAAGACGATGTCGGCACCGGCGTCCACCACCGCGTGGGAGAATTTGTGCACGTTGCCGCGGTTCTCGCCGTAGTACTTCTCGGTTTGACGGGTCACGTGCAGGTGGTCTGGACCTTCTGCGCCCCCGTGGAAGGAGACAATTACCACATCACACAGGCTGTCCAATTCAGCCACAATGGCTTGGGCACCGGCAATGTCGGTGATACGCATGGTGCCGTTGTTGGGGGAGAACGCCGCCAACCCGTAGGTGATGCTGTCTTGGGTCCACACCGCTGTGGGGCAGTTGGTGTGCCCCGCATAGTGGATGTTCAAGCCGCCCAGGACCTCTTGGGTTTTGATGCGCCCCGAGCTGCCCATGTCTCCCGAGTGGTTGTTGGCCAAACTGGCGCAGTCCACCCCACAATCTTGCAGGTATTGACCGTACGCTTCCGGCATGCGGAACACGTAGCACTTGGAGGGGTCATTGCACTGCTTGGCCTTTCCGCCCTCATCGAGGATGGTGCCTTCCAAGTTCACAAAGGCCACATCGGCCGACTGCAAGAGCGTAGCGGCTTTGGTCATCATGTTTTGGCCGCCCGGGGGCAGGTAGCGTTCGCTCGGGTAATTGGTGCCGAGCATCACATCGCCCACGCCCATGATGGACAGCGTGTCGGGTTGGGCCGAAGCAGCGGTAGACACTGCCAGGGCCAAGGCCGGGATTAAAACTTTCATGTCAGTCAAACGATTGGTTGGCACCTTCACGTGCCTGGGTGAGAAGCTGCTCGTACTCCTCGGGAGAGAGGTCGTTGAAGAAGTAGTTCGCAGGATCAACCTTTGTGCCGTCCTTGAACACTTCGTAGTGGAGGTGTGGCCCTACCGAACGTCCGGTGTTGCCCACCAGACCAATGACTTCGCCACGGGTCACTTGCTGGCCTTGCTTGACCAAGATCTTGCTCATGTGGGCGTACAGCGTTTTGTAGCCGTAGCCGTGGTTCACAATCACGTTGTAGCCGTAGCCGGAGTGCCGTTTTTCTACGCGTTCCACCACGCCGTTTCCGGTGGCGTAGATGTCGGTGCCGATGGGGGCGGTAAAGTCTACGCCGGTGTGCATCTTGGGCACACGGTAAATGGGGTGGATGCGGTAGCCAAAGCCTGAGGCAATGCGGGTCAGGTCTTCGTTGGAAACCGGTTGGATGGCCGGGATGGCCTGCAGCATCTCCTCTTGGTTGCGCGCCAGGTCAAACAGCTCTTCCAGCGAGTGGCTTTGGGCCACCAAGGAGCGTTCCAGCTTGCTGATGCGCTTGCGGGTCTCGATCAATTGATCCGAACTGCCGTAGCCCTTGAGGTGCTTGTAACGGTCCGCGCCGCCGATGCCGGATTGACGCAGGTACTCGGGGTAGGGTTCCGCGCCAAACACGTTGCGGTAGATGTCCTCGTCTTTGCGCACCAGGTCGTCCATGACTACTGTCAGGGTGTCGAGTTGGGCGTTGACCTCGCTGAGCTGTTTCTGGAGGAATTCGTTTTCGCGGGTGAGTTCACGGGTACGCGGGCTCTCGAAGAAGGCGTTGAAGGCCATCACCGAAACAAAGCCCGCCACAGCCACCACGCCCGTAAAGAGCAGCGCACGGATCCACCGTTCGCGGCGGGTGCGTTTTACGGTCTCAAACTGGAGCGTCTGAGGATTGATGCGGTACTGTTGTTTGCCCATGGTGTTTCTGCGGCCAGGCGCCGCTCGAAGCAGGCGCGAAGCTATCCAAATTCGAGTACTTTTGCAATCGCTCGGCCCGCGCGCAAGGCACGGTTAGAGCGTTTTAACACAATTCTGACCCAACCGGCACACGCATTTTTTCAAGGCCTTATGGAATCCAAACTGATCCGCGAAAAGTTCCTCGAGTTCTTCGAATCCAAGCAACACCAACGCGTGGCTTCGGCCCCCATGGTGGTCAAAGGCGACCCGACTTTGATGTTCATCAATGCGGGCATGAACCAGTTCAAGGACATCTTCTTGGGCAACTCGGTGCCCAACGATCGCCGTGTGGCCAACAGCCAAAAGTGCCTCCGTGTATCGGGCAAGCACAACGACTTGGAGGAAGTAGGGGTAGACACCTACCACCACACCATGTTCGAGATGTTGGGCAACTGGTCCTTTGGTGACTACTTCAAGGAGGAGTCGATCGCTTGGGCGTGGGAGCTGCTCACCAAGGTCTACGGGCTGAAGGAAGAAGACCTCTACATCACCGTGTTTGGTGGTGACAAGCAAGACGGTCTCGATGCGGATACCGAGGCTGAGACCATTTGGAAGGAATGGGTGTCTACCGAGCGCATTCTACACTGCGACAAAAAGGACAACTTCTGGGAAATGGGCGAAACCGGTCCGTGCGGCCCCTGCTCGGAGATCCACATCGACCTGCGCAGCGCTGAAGAAAAGGCCAAAACCCCAGGCAAGGAGCTGGTCAACGAAGACCACCCACAGGTGATTGAAATCTGGAACCTGGTGTTCATGCAATTCAATCGCATGGCCGACGGTTCCCTCCAACCCCTGCCCGAAACCCACATCGACACCGGCATGGGCTTCGAGCGTTTGGCGGTGGCCCTGCAGGGCAAAACCTCCAACTACGATACCGACGTGTTCACCCCGCTCATTGCGGGCATTGAGCAAGTCTCAGGCAAAACCTACGGCCGCACTGACAGCAAGCAGGACATCGCCATCCGCGTGATCTCCGACCACGTACGTGCTGTGTCCTTTGCCATTGCCGACGGCCAGCTGCCTTCGAACACCGGAGCCGGCTACGTGATCCGCCGCATCCTGCGTCGCGCCATCCGCTACGCCTTCTCTTTCTTGGAGCTGGACAAGCCCTTCATCCACACCTTGGTGCCTGTGCTCGCCGATCAAATGGGCGGCTACTTCACCGAGCTCGTGGCCCAAAAGGACCTGATCCAAAACGTGATCCGCGAAGAAGAAGAAAGCTTCCTGCGCACCCTGGACAAGGGCCTGCGCCGTTTGGGAGACATGATGAAAAACACAGCGGGCGACGTGCTCGACGGCGCCGGTGTATTCGAACTCTACGACACTTATGGCTTCCCTGTGGACCTCACCGACTTGGTGGCCTCCGAGCACGGCAAACGCGTGGACCTGGAAGGGTTCGACGCCGAGCTCAAGAAGCAAAAGGACCGCTCGCGCGCGGCCGGCAAAATTGAAACCGACGACTGGGTGGTGGTCCGCGAGGACGCCGGCGAAGAATTCCTCGGTTACGATCACCTCGAAGCCGATTTGGAAATCACCCGCTACCGCAAGATCAACGCCAAGGGCAAGGAATTGTACCAGCTGGTCTTCAACCGCACACCCTTCTATCCCGAAGGCGGCGGCCAGGTGGGCGACACCGGCTTCATCGAAGCAGGGGGCGCCAAAACCTCCATCATCAACACCAAGAGGGAGAACAACCTCATTGTGCACTTTGCCAAGCAACTGCCGGGGGATCCTTCGGCCCAGTTCCACGGTGTGGTGAGCGCCACCAAGCGCACCAGCACCGAGCACAACCACACCGCCACCCACTTGCTGCACCAAGCCCTGCGTGAAGTGCTGGGCACCCACGTGGAGCAGCGCGGCTCACTGGTGAACCCCGACTACCTCCGCTTTGACTTCTCGCATTTCTCTAAAATGACCGAGGAGGAAGTGGCCCAAGTCGAAGGGCTGGTCAACCAGCGCATCCGTGCCAACTTCGCGCTTGAAGAGCACCGCAACACACCCATGGCCCAAGCCCAAGAGATGGGCGCCATGATGCTCTTTGGCGAGAAGTACGGCGATGAAGTGCGTGTCATCAAATTTGGCGACAGCATTGAGCTCTGTGGCGGTACCCACGTACCGGCCACCGGAAGCATCGGCCAATTCAAAATCACCTCAGAGGGCGCAGTAGCCGCCGGCATTCGTCGTATCGAAGCGGTTTCGGGCGCCGGTGCTGAGAATCACATCAATGGCCGCCTGGCCGAGTTGGACGCCGTGCGCGCCCAGTTGAAGGCGCCGCAAGACCTGCTCAAAGCAGTGAGCGATCTCCAAAGCAAAAACGCCGAGCTGCAGAAGCAGGTAGAGGCCTTTGCCCGTGAGCAAGCCAAACAAGTCAAAGGTGAACTGTTGGGCAAGGTCCAGCAAGTCGGCGGCGTCAGCTTCTTGGCCGAACGCGTGAGCCTGGGTGCAGGCGAGGTCAAGGACCTCTGCTTCCAACTCCGCGGAGAGGTGGATAACCTGTTTGCCGTGATTGGTTCGGACGCTGGGGGCAAGCCTACCATCTCCTGCATCATCGCCGAGAACTTGGTGGCTGACAAAGACCTCAACGCCGGAACCATTGTCCGTGAGCTCGCCCGAGAGATCAAGGGCGGCGGTGGCGGTCAAGCCTTCTTTGCGACCGCAGGTGGCAAGGATGTGAACGGGCTGGACCAAGCCATAAAAAACGCGGCCAACTACGTGAGTTGACCGCGTTTTAGAGCGTTAATCTGTTAAAGTCTCGTCGGGGGTGACCCCGATCGTAAGGTTACGCAAACGAGGGAGCCGAGCGGCTCACCATCTCTTCGCGCTGGAGACCGTATACCGGTCCGTAGTAAACCTCGTTGTATGCAAGGCCCAAGTTGAGGAAGTACAGTGGCGCCAAAATCAGGGCTAGTGCGTACTCCAATACGCTGTATTTACCAAAGCTCTGAGCGACTTCGATCAAGAGCTTAGCAAGTATGTACACGTTGAAAACAGGGATGAGGAAGTACCATGCGTGAGAGGCAGGACGTCCTACGATGCGCAGGGTGACAATCAGATCCCATACAGGAACGATGGCCGCCAGACCAGGCTGGTCGCAGTTTACAAACATGCGCCACTTGGCTACAGCACCGATGATGAGCAGAAAGCCACCCATGAAAATGTATCCAGTGTGGTTTTCCCAGAGGTAGTTGAGTGTGTCCAAAATGCTCATAGTGTAAAATTTTGAAACCTTTTCAGGAGAGTGTCGTAACTACATTATTGACGTAGCCAATCCCGGAGGGTTGCCTCCGATGGATTCCAACATTCTGTTAAAAAAGCGTCAAAATCACTCGAACATCATCTAACTCCTTGGTACAGCGGGATTTGCGTAGGTCGTCACTGCGTCCGCAGTAATCGTATCTGGGCACAGGATAATGAGTCGTTCGATGATGTTTCGGAACTCCCGGATGTTTCCTGTCCAGTTCACCTCTTGCAGTGCTTTGATGGCTTTGGGCTCAATGGTTTTGACCGGCATGCCGTACTCGCGACAGATCTGACCGATGAAGTGCTCGGCCAACAGTGGGATGTCGTCCTTGCGGTCGTTGAGCGAAGGCACGTGGATCAAAATCACGCTCAAGCGGTGGAACAAATCCTCGCGGAAGTTGCCCTCGTCGATCTCTTTGCGCAGGTCTTTGTTGGTCGCTGCCAAGATGCGGACGTCCACCTTGATGTCCTTGTCGCCGCCCACGCGGGTGATGCGGTTTTCTTGCAGCGCGCGCAGCACTTTGGCTTGGGCGCTGAGGCTCATGTCCCCAATCTCATCCAAGAACAGGGTGCCGCCGTTGGCTTGCTCAAACTTGCCCTTGCGTTGTTTGATGGCGCTGGTAAACGCGCCTTTCTCGTGACCAAACAGCTCGCTTTCGATCAGTTCTGATGGAATGGCGGCGCAGTTGACCTCCACAAACGGCTTGTCCTTGCGGCCGGAGCGTTCGTGCAGTTGGCGGGCCACGAGTTCTTTACCGGTTCCGTTGCCGCCGGTGATGAGCACACGCGCGTCGGTGGGGGCCACGGTTTCGATCATTTGCTTGATCTCGCCAATGGCTGCTGACTCACCCACGATGGTGCTGGTGAGCTTCTTGTTGATTTTCTTCTTGAGGACCTTGGTTTCCTCCACCAGCTCTTTGGTTTCGGTGGCGTTGCGCAGGGTCACCAAAATGCGGTTGAGGTCCAAGGGCTTTTGGATGAAGTCGTAGGCGCCTTTTTTGAGCGCTTCTACCGCGGTTTCTACCGTGCCGTGGCCCGAGATCATGATCACCGGGGCCTCTACGCCTTTGACTTGCATCATTTCCAGCGCCTCGATGCCGTCGAGTCCGGGCATTTTGATGTCGCAGAAGATGATGTCGTATGCGCCTTTGGCGGCGGCAACCACGCCTTCCTTGCCGTCTTCGGCGGTGTCAACGGTGTGGTCCTCGTATTCGAGGATTTCTTTCAGGGAGCTGCGGATGGCCGCTTCGTCGTCGATGATCAGGATTTTGGACATGGCGAGTGGTTTATGGTGTTAGGCTGAGGTATTCAAATCTTGTTCCATTCCGTTTTCCTGGGCCAACAAATGCGCGAGCGCACCCTCTTTCAAGGCGTAGGAAACTTGGTGGATTTCGGTAAACGGGTGGAGGGTGAGCAGGGCGTCAATCAGCGCAAAGCTCATCACCATCATGTCTGCACGCATGGGCAGCAATCCGGGCACTTGCAGGCGTTCGGCGAGGGTCATGGCCGAAATTTCCTTGGAAATGGCGCGCACGTCGTCCACCGGAATGGGGTTGGCGCAGTCCAAGGGCGAAGGGTACCGGCCCGGGTGGCGCAGGCTGAGCATGTCCACCAAAGTGTCAAAGGTGCCGCTCGACCCCAACAAGCGCAAAGGTTGGTGTTCAGCAATGGCTGCGGCCAATCCGCTCAAGTGGTTGGCCAAATAGGCTTGGATCTCGGTGACTTGCGTTTCGGTGATGGGGTCGTCGGGCATGAAGGCGCCTTTGAGGCGACTCACCCCAATTTGCAGGCTCTGCTTCCAAAAGACTTCCTCGGCATTGGCAATGATGAATTCCACGCTGCCTCCGCCGATGTCCATGATCAGGCTCTTGTCGGCGCCCATGTCAAAGCACTGGCGCACGCCCAGGTAGATGAGCCGGGCTTCTTCTTCGCCGGTGATGATGCGCAGGTCCAGCCCCACTTGATTGCGGGCGGCCTCCACAAAATCCCGCCCGTTCACCGATTCGCGGATGGCCGAGGTGGCAAACGCAAACACCGAGCGGGTGCGGGTATTGACCAGGTTTTGCTTGAGGATGTGCAAGGCGTCCAATCCACGTCCAAACCGGTTGGAACCGATCTTGCCTGTGGTGGCGCTCGGGGCGAGTTTGACTGGGATTTTGGTGTTCAACACCGTCTCCCATGAGCCGTCTTTGCCCACGCCAGCCACCAACAGGTTAAATGTATTGGTGCCGCAATCGATGATGGCCAGGTTCCTGCTCATCCTTTATAGAACAGCCATTTCCAGAGTTCCTTGTAGGTGGCCTTTTTGCCGTACATCAGGATGCCGGTGCGGTAAATGCGTCCGGCCAACCACACCACCGCCACAAAGGTCGCGGCCAGCAGTGCCATCGAGAGTCCCAGTTGCCAGTACGAGCCCTCCAGGCCAATGCCCATGCGCACCATCATCACAATGGGGCTGGTCAACGGCACAATCGAGAAGATGGTGCCCGCGCTGCCTTCGGGGTTGGCGATCATGGCAATGGCAATGATGTAGGAAAAGATCAGCGGTACGGTCACCGGCAGCATGAATTGCTGGGTGTCGGTTTCGCTGTCTACGGCCGCACCAATGGCGGCGAAGATCGATCCGTACAGCAGGAATCCTCCCAGGAAGTAGAACACAAACGTGCCCAAGAACTGTCCCCAGGGAATGCTCAGGATGCCAGCCAAAATGGGGTATTGGTCCATCATGACGGCCATGTCAGCGGTGCCCGCAGGCAAGTTGCCGTCTGCCATGGCACCGGCCGAAACCTGATCGATCAAAATCCCTTGGGCAACGGCCATGACGATGGAGCTCAAAATCACCCACATCAAAAACTGGGTGAGTCCCACCAGACCTATGCCCACAATCTTGCCCATCATCAACTGGAAGGGCTTGACCGAGCTCACCAGCACCTCCACAATGCGGTTGGTTTTCTCCTCGATCACCCCGCGCATCACTTGCACGCCGTAGATGAAGATGAACATGTAGATCAGCACCGCAAAGAAGATCCCCACCATGGCGCGAGCTCCCAAGTTGGAGTCGCTTTTAGTATCGTCTTCGATGTCAATCAAACGCACCGAGGCGCGCACCTTGACGGCTTGGTAGTCTTCGTAGGAGATGTCGTGCTCTTCCAAGCGGTTGCGTTCCAACACGCCCTCCACATCGTTGCGGATTTTGTCCTGCACGTTTTGCGAGGGATAGCCCTTGTAATACACGGCCACATCAGGGGTTTTCAGGGCCACCGGAGTCATCTCGAGCCACAAGGTGTACGGGCTGGAGGCAAAGGTGGAGTCCTGCATTTCGGACGCAAAACTGTAGCGCAACTGGTCGGAGTCTTGGAACAGGCGGCCTTGCTCACGGTAAGTTTCGGCCAGGCCGGTTTCGTCCACCACCACCACTTGGTGGAAGGTGGTGTCGTTGGTCACGGCCATCACCGCGCCAATGATCACCGCGGCAAACAGCACAGGCCCCAAAAAGGTCATGATGATGAACGAGCGCTTGCGCACCCGGCTCGAATACTCCCGTCCGATGATCAGTCCAATCTTACTCATGACGCATCGGTTTGCGAGGCCGCGGCCTCAGGTTGAGAACTCTCTTGCACCGCGCGGATGAAGATGTCGTTCATCGAAGGGATGATCTCTTGCACGCCGTGCACCTCCACCACTGGAAGGATGGTGTTGAGCAGGTCGTTCAAGCTGCGGCCATTGAGCAGGCGAACCACCACGTCGTGGTCGTGCTCTTCGCTGTCTTTTTCCACCAATTCAAAGTTGGTCCACAGCGCATTGGTGAAGGCCAGCATGTTGCCGGTGAACTGCAAGCTGTAGGTGGCGTTGCGGTATTGATCGCGCAGTTCCTGGACCCCGCCGGAGATCACCACGTTGCTCTGGTTGAGCAGGGCAATGTCGTCGCAGAGTTCCTCCACACTGTTCATGTTGTGGGTGGACAGGATGATGGTGGCGCCTTCGTCCCGCAGGCGCAGGATTTCTCGGCGGATCAGTTCAACGTTGATGGGGTCAAACCCGCTGAAGGGTTCGTCCAGGATCAGCAGTTTGGGTTCGTGGAGCACGGTGGTGATGAACTGCATCTTTTGGGCCATACCCTTGGAGA
Organism: Luminiphilus sp.; assembly: GCA_964221845.1. Lineage (GTDB taxonomy): Bacteria > Bacteroidota > Bacteroidia > Flavobacteriales_D > Sanyastnellaceae > CAXPZW01. Next base: position 60,107 of record CAXPZW010000026.1, read on the forward strand.
GTTCTTCCACCTTCTTGTTCCACCACCCTTCGATTTCGAACCGTTCGAACCAGGCCTTGAGCTTGGTTTTGGCCTCGCGCTTGGACATGCCTTTGAGGCGCGCCAAATACAGGCATTGTTCGCCCACCTTCATTTTCTTGTACAGGCCACGTTCTTCGGGCAAGTAGCCGATGTCGTGGACGTGCTCAGGGCGGAGCGACTCACCAAAGAACGACACGCTTCCGGTGTCGGGTCCGGTGATTTGGTTGATGATGCGGATCAGAGTGGTTTTCCCGGCGCCATTGGGGCCGAGCAGGCCAAAGATGCGTTGGGGTTCTACCGTAATGCTGACCTCATTCAGCGCGCGGTGTTCCCCGTAGATCTTGGTTACGTTCTGGGTGGTAAGTGCAGGTTTGGACACGTCGTGAAATTAACGGAAAACCCGCACCCTTTACGAGAACATTTCCTTGACCTTCTGGAAGAATCCTTTGTCCTTTTTCGTGGGCTTGGGAATGAAGCTCTCCGAGGTGCGCAGCTTTTCCAGCAGGGCCTTCTCATCGACGTTCAATTTCTGCGGGGTCCACACCGAAATGTTGACCAGCAAATCGCCGCTGCCGTAGCCTTCTACGCTGGGTAGGCCTTTGCCGCGAAGGCGCAAAATCTTGCCCGACTGGGTGCCCGGTTCGATTTTGATTTTTGCGCGCCCCTCCACCAGCGGAATCTCCGCTTCGCCGCCCAGGGCAGCATCGAGGAAGTTGATGTAGCACTCGTAGTGCAGGTTTTGCCCGTTGCGTTGGAGTTCTGCGTGCGGTTCTTCCTCGATCACCACCAGCAGGTCGCCGGGAATGCCACCAAACGGTCCGGCGTTGCCTTTGCCGCTCACGCGCAACTGCATGCCTTCTTCCACGCCTGCGGGGATGTCGATGCTCACCACTTCCTCTTCGCGCTTGAGTCCGTGCTCATCCGCGTCGCGGGGTTTGCTCTTGATCTGCTGGCCAGAGCCGTGGCAGGTGGGGCAGGTGGTGGTGGTGGCCATTTGGCCCAAGATGGTGTTGCTGACCCGCCGCACTTGCCCTTGGCCTTTGCAGGTAGAGCAGGTGTCGGTTTCCACGCCTTCGGCTTGTACGAGCTTGAAGACTTTGACCTTTTTGGTCACCCCAGCCGCGATTTCATCCAGGCTGAGTTTGACCTTGATGCGCAGGTTCGAGCCTTTGGTGCGTCGGCGTCCGCGACCACCGCCGCCGCCACCGAATCCACCAAATCCTCCGCCGCCAAACGCACCGCCAAAGATGTCGCCGAACTGGCTGAAGATGTCGTCCATGTTCATGCCACCGCCGGCGCCGCCGAAGCCGCCTTTCATGCCGTCGTGACCGAACTGGTCGTAGCGCGCGCGTTTGTCGCCGTCGCTGAGTACCTCGTACGCTTCGGCGGCCTCCTTGAATTTGGCTTCGGCCTCGGTGTTGTCGGGGTTTTTATCGGGGTGGTACTTGAGCGCGAGTTTGCGGTACGCCTTCTTGATTTCAGAAGCGTCCGCACCTCGGGCGATGCCCAGTACCTCGTAGTAATCGCGTTTTGCCATGCTGTGCTTATTGGCCCACGACCACCTTCGCGTAGCGCAGGATGCGGTCGTTGAGCAGGTACCCCTTTTCGATCACATCCACCACTTTGCCTTTTTGATCTTCGGTGGGTGCAGGGATTTGGGTGAGGGCTTCGTGTTCGTCCACGTCAAACGGTTTGCCGAGGCTGTCCATGGGGGTCAGGCCCTTTTGCTGGAGCAGGTTCAGCATCTTTTGTTGGATGAGGACAAAGCCTTCTTTCACCGCGTCGATGTCCTGGTTGTCGGCGTTGGCCGCAATGGCGCGGTCAAAATCATCCACCACAGGGAGCAGGTCTTTGATGACTCCTGCGCCGGCGTTGGCAATCAGGTCGGCTTTCTCTTTGTGCGAGCGCTTGCGGAAGTTGTCGAACTCGGCGTGCAAGCGCAGGTATTTGTCTTTCCAAACGGCCAACTCCTGCTCGGCAGAAGGGGCTTCCTCCTGTGCAGGGGCTTCTGCGGTGGACTCCGCTTCGGGAGCGGTTTGGTCTTGGGTATTCTCGTCGTGCTCAGCAGCAGCGGCTTCGGCTGCTTGCTCGCGGTTTTCTTCCTTGTTCATGTTGTCGCAATGGCGTTCGGATGGGGCAGGTCAAAGGCAGTGCCACGCGGGCAGACTCGCCAAAATGTCAGAAAAAAAGAATCCCGCGACCGATTTGTCATTCAGTCGCGGGAGGCTAGGGGTCAATTTTGTCAGTCTGGCTTACAGGCTCTTGACGTGTTTGTCAATCGCTTGGTGCAAGCCAATGCCGCGGATGCTTCCGCCTTTGGCCACAATCACACCGTTTTCGTCGAGCAGCAGACCCATAGGGATCGAACGCACGCCATAGAGACGGGCCGCAGCGTTGTCCCACTTCTTCAGGTCGCTCACGTGCCACTTCCAGGTGAGTTGGTCTTGATCAATGGCTTTTTTCCAGCTCTCGGTGTTGCCGTCGAGACTCACGCTGAATACTTCAAAGCCTTTGGCTGTCTTGAACTTGGCCTTCTTGTACTTCTTGTAAGCGTTCACCACGTTGGGATTTTCACGGCGGCAAGGACCGCACCACGACGCCCAAAAGTCGATCAGCACAATGGACCCTTGGAGGTCACTCAGCTTGAGGGTTTTGCCCGACGGATCGGCCATTTCAATTTCAGGGGCTTTGTCACCAACGTTGGTGCCAACGACAACAGGAGCGTCGTACGCCATTTTCGCTTTGGCAGGGCCTTGGTCGAGGGTGAAGTTGAGGGTCACCAGCGCTGCAGCTGCAGCGAGGAGGGTAATCTTGATCGTCTTCATGGGACTGGAACTATCAGTTTCGGGGTGTCAAATGGCAGCGCTTGGCTACCAACACGTAAAGAAAGGGAAGAAGCACCATTCCCCTGAGGGTCTTAAGTAAACCTTAACACCAGATGGAGGAGAATCGCGCAGCGCGCCCAAGCTACATCATGCCAAACGCAGCCTTGCACTAAAAACTTGCACTATACCTATCAGCCTTCAACACGTTCGATGTCTGCGCCGAGAGCTCGGAGGCGATCATCAATGTATTGGTATCCGCGGTCGATTTGGCCGATGTTGTGGATGGTGCTTTTGCCTTGGGCGCTGAGGGCCGCGATCAGCAGTGATACCCCTGCGCGGATGTCAGGCGAGGTCATGGTGACGCCTCTGAGGCTGGCTTTGCGGTCCAGGCCAATAACGGTGGCGCGGTGTGGATCGCAGAGGATGATCTGCGCGCCCATGTCAATGAGTTTGTCCACGAAGAACAGGCGGCTCTCAAACATTTTTTGGTGGATGAGGACGCTGCCACGTGCTTGGGTGGCGGTTACCAAGGCGATCGAGATCAAATCAGGCGTGAAACCCGGCCAAGGGGCATCGCTGATGGTCATGATCGAGCCGTCGATGAAGCTTTCGATTTCGTAGTGGTCCTGAGCAGGAATGTGGAGGTCGTCGCCCCGCAGCTCCATTTTGATGCCCATGCGGCGGAAAATGGTGGGGATGATGCCCAGGTCGGGGTAAGATACGTCCTTGATGGTGATGTCGCTTTTGGTCATGGCGGCCATGCCGATGAACGAACCAATTTCAATCATGTCCGGCAAGCAGCGGTGCTCGGTGCCGCCCAGGGTTTCCACCCCTTCGATGGTAAGCATGTTGGAGCCGATACCGGTGATCTTGCCGCCCATGCGGTTGATCATCTTGCAGAGTTGCTGCAGGTAAGGCTCGCAGGCAGCGTTGTAAATCGTGGTGGTGCCTTCGGCGAGTGCTGCGGCCATGACCACGTTGGCAGTACCGGTCACCGAGGCCTCGTCCAAGTGGATGTAGGTGGCCTTGAGTCCGTTTGGCGCTTCCGCGCGGAAGAAGGAGGACTCAGCGTCGTAGGTGAATTCGGCGCCGAGGGCTTTGAAGCCGGCAAAGTGGGTGTCCAAACGGCGGCGGCCAATTTTGTCACCTCCCGGCTTGGGAATGTAGCCCTTGCCAAAGCGTGCGAGCATGGGGCCCACCACCATGATGGAACCGCGCAGGCTGGCGCCTCGTTGGGCAAAGTCAGCACTGTCGAGGTAGTCGAGATTGACATCGTCGGAGGTAAAGCGGTAGGTATCCGAATCGAGCTTTTCCACCGTCACGCCCATGGCACCCAACAGCAAAATCAGCTTGTTGATGTCCACGATGTTGGGGATGTTGGAAATGGTTACCGGCTCGGCGGTGAGCAGCACAGCACACAGAATTTGCAGGGCTTCGTTCTTGGCGCCTTGAGGGACCACTTCGCCTTTCAAGGAATGTCCGCCACGGATGATGAAGGATGACATGGGGTTTCGGTTTGGGTGTGAAATTCGGGGGAAAGCACCCCTGTGATTCGGTCAACGCCGGAACTTATGCACACCGTGTTTTGAAGTGTGCGCGGTGCGCGTACTTTTAGGCCAAGCGCAACCCCATTTCTACCATGCAATCCGCTCAACTTCACGTGGTCAGTGCTTCGGCCGGTTCTGGCAAAACCTACCGGCTGGTGCAGGAATATATCGCACTCGCCTTGCAAGAGGGGGGAGGCGAGCAATCCTTCCGGTACCGTAACATCCTGGCCATCACCTTCACCAACAAGGCCGCCGGGGAAATGAAGGAACGGGTCTTCACCTTCCTCAAGCAACTCGCCGAGGGGGAGCAAGCGCACTTGGCCCACACCTTGGCTGAGCGCCTGAACATGGAAGAGGAGGCACTCCGCAAGCGCTGCGGCGAAATGCGCTTGCACATGCTCCACCACTACCCAGACCTCAGCATCCGCACCATCGATAGCTTCATGCATACCCTGGTGCGCGGCTTTGCGCGAGATCTCCACTTGGATCCCGAGTTCGAAGTCTTGGTAGACACCCGCACTGAGTTGGCCGCTGCCTTGGACGATTTCCTGTCCAACATCGGCACCCCGGGCAGCGAACGCCTGACTGAAATCATGCGCCGACTCGCCGAGTCCCAAACCCAAGAAGAAAAGAGCTGGCAAGTGCGCGAGGCCCTGTTGAAGTTCGTCCAGCAAAACCTGCTCAAGGAAGACGTGCGCCAAGGACTCGAAGCCTACACCGCCATGCCACTGGACGCCTTGGGCGCACTGGAGGCCGCCATGCAGGAATTCACTGAAGGGTTCGAAAAAAGCATCCGCGAGGCCGTGGCCGAACTCGATGGACTGTTCACCCACTTCGGGCTGAAGTCCACCGACATGGCGCGCAAGCCCAAGGACCTGCCCGGCCCGATTGTGGCCATGCGTGAGTTTGACCACAATACCTCCTTGAGCAAAACGCTCTTCCACGAAAATAAGACCCTGCCCAAACTGCTTGAAGGCGCCGACTGGTACCCCAAAACCGCACCGCCCGAAGTCCAAGAGGCCTTTGACGCTGCAGGCCCGCAATTGGTGGCCTGCTTGAAACGCCTTTTTGGCTTGCCCGATGGCGTCGTGCGCGACTACGTGGTGGTCCGCGAGGCCCGCAAAAAGTGGCTGAACCTCAGTTTCCTGCGCGAGATGCAGGTGCGCTGGCAGGAGTTCCTCCAAGAGAACGCCCTGCTGCCCGTGGCCGAGTTCCAACAACGCATTGGTCGGGTGTTGGCCGAGGATCCTTCGGCCTTCATCTACGAGCGCATTGGGCAGCGCTACCAGCACATTTTGATCGATGAGTTCCAGGACACGAGCCGTTCGCAGTGGCAGAACTTTTTGCCGCTGGTGGCCGGTGCACTCTCCCAAGGACGCAACAGCCTGATTGTGGGCGATGGCAAGCAGAGCATCTACCGCTGGCGCGGCGCCGAGGCGCAGCAATTCCAAGCCCTGTCAGACAAACATGCTCCGCTGCCTCAATCCACTGACGACGAGCGCGCCATTGACCGCGCCCGCGCACCCGAAACACTGGGCACCAACTGGCGTTCACATTCGGATGTGGTCACCTTTAACAACCGCTTGTTTCAGGCCCTGTCGGGTGCATTGAACACCTACAAGCCCATTTACGCCTCGGTGGCCCAAGAGGTGCATCACCACGAGCGCGGGTACGTGCAAGTCTCCGGACTCCCCACAGGCAAAGACGACCCCACCGACGACCTGCGCGCCGAGTTCATTTTGAACACACTCCAAGCACTGGAACGTGACCAGTTCCCACTCGAAAAGTGTGCACTGCTGGTACGTACCAAAAAGCAAGCGCTGCGCATGACCGAGGTGCTGCGTGGACGATTTGCATTTACCACGCAAGAAACACTGCTACTGGCCAGCTCACGCGAGGTGGTGTTGCTGGTAGATGCCCTGCGCTGGTTGCAAGACCCCGAGCAAGTAGGCGCCGGCGTGCGTGTGGCTATGGGACTGCAGCAATTGCGCGGCAACACGGCAGCGACCGATGCCGTGCGCGGGTACCGCCTGCGCGGAAAGCAACTCAAAACCAAGGAACTTCTCCAGGATGTCTTTGGCGAGCAAAGCCGCCCACAGGCGCTGCAGCATTGGCGCTCACGCACCGCGTATGAGCAGTTGGAATGGCTGCATGCCCACCTGTTGCCTGCAGGCACTTCTGACCCTTACTTGGAGTTCCTTTTCGAAAACGCCCGCAGCCTGGCTGAACGCGGCGACACCTCTGTGCAACACTTGTTGGACTGGTGGGACGCGCACAAAGACCAGGCAAGCGCCGCGACCCAAGGGGCCCGTGGCGCCATCCAAATCATGACCATCCACAAAAGCAAGGGCTTGGAGTTCGAAGCAGTGTTGCTACCCCTGTGGCTCAACAACGGGCCCAACACCGCGGACTTGTGGGTGGGTGCACCCGCCGATTGGCCCGGCGACTTTAAGCTGTTCACCAATTACCAGAGCAAGGCCACCAGTGTGGTGCCGGCCTTTGCTCAAGAGTCCGAGCTGCAACAGCTCGATGCGCTAAACGTATTGTACGTGGCCGCCACCCGCGCGTGCCGCCGACTGTACATGGGGGTTGAGCTATCCACCCGACCCGCCGACCATTGGAACGACCGCTTGTGGACTGCCCTGGGCCAACTGGAAGGCACCGGCGACGAAACCCAGTGGCACACCGGTGTGGAAGAGCCCTTTGGCCAGGCGCCTGAGGATGTGGCCGATGCCCGCCCACTGACTTGGCAGTACAACCAAGGCGAGCGACCTGTAGTGGCCTATGAATACCGCAAGCATTGGGAGGCCGATCACGCTGCGCGTTGGCAGGGCCAGCGTTTGCACAGTTTGTTGGCCCATTTGGATGGACGCCACACGACCGATCAAGCCATCGACCGCCATTTACGAGAAGGGTTGGCCGCGCCAGAGGAACGCGATACCCTGCACGGGTTGCTGGATCGTATCCACGCACTTCCCGAGGCCAAACGCTGGTTTGCACCCGAAGCACAGGTGTTCTGTGAAGCAGAGTTGATCACGCGCATTGCGGGCAAGCCCGAAGCGCTGCGTCCGGACCGCGTGGTTGTGCACGCCGATGCCGTAGAAGTCATCGATTACAAAAGCGGCAAGCCCAAGCCGGCAGACCACCAGCAAGTGCGCCAATACATGGAGGTACTGCGCGAGGTCTACACCCAGCCTGTGCACGGATACGTGCTCTACACCGAGCCCCTAGAGGCCGTTCCGGTCGAGGGCTAGAAGTTGTCCAAATCTACTGGGCGCATCACGCCGAACCACTTCAGGACTTTTTCACCAACGCCAGGTACTTCGACGTGGATGATGTACACCCCAGAAGCAATCGGCACGTTTCGGTGGTTTTTGAGGTCCCAGTCGAGCGAGGTGAGAGGATCGCCTTTTTGGAACTGACGCACCAAGGTACCGTTGACGTTGTAGATGGT
>CAXPZW010000027.1:0-25080 GCA_964221845.1 Luminiphilus sp.
CCACGTAGCAACACAATGCGGCTGTGTGGCACGCCAGACCCATCCACGGTGCTCAGTGCCATGGCGTTGTAATCGTCGGGCAGGGACGTTTTGGCTTCATCCAGCCAGGCTTGCAGTTGGGCCAACGGATCGGCGAGGACCTCGCTTTCCAATAGGCGGTATTTGGCGTAGTCCTTTCGGACGTCGTTCAAGGGTTTGCTCATGATGCGTGCGGTTTGCGACAATGAAAGAACAAGGAACCTTCGTCGGGGTTGTCCAGAATTTGTCCGGGTTTGCCGGTGTAGCCGATGTGTGTCACCGACACCACCTCAAAGCCCTGCGCCTCCACGAAAGCGCGCATGGGCGCTTCTTCGCAGTAGTGCAGGAAGGCCACTTCTTTGCCGCCGGTCTTGCGGTAAAACACATCTCCGCGCTCGTAGCCTTGGTGGGCCAGGTCGTGGCGCTCGTAGTACGCGATGGCTTTGGGACCCCACTCAAACTGGTCGCGGGCATTGAAGACGTCAAAGAAGAGGAACCCGCCGGGGCGCAAGTGGCGGTAGATTTTGGCCAAGGCCTCGGCGCGCTCGGCTTCGGTTGGGATATGGCCGTATGCGTAGAGGAAGGTAATGGCGTCCACTTGGAGTCCTTCCAGATCCACGTCTTGCCAAGCACCTACATGCGGTTCAATGCCGCGTTGTTCGGCCACTTCGGCCATGGCGCTGCTGAGGTCCAATCCGTGCAGGGCGTATTCTTTGCCGCTCAGAGCACGGATGTCCACCGAACGTCGGCCGGTCCCACAGGCAATGTCCAAGACGGTATCCAAGGTATCCAGTTGGCGCAGTTTGCCGGCAATCAGCTGGTTGATGCTTTCGGTGTAGCGCTTGCGTGAGGCGTGGTTCAGGTCAAAGGAATCGTACTCTGCGGCTTGCTCGGCGTAATAGGCTGAGATCAGTTTGCGGATGGTCGCGCTGCTGGGCTTGGGCAGAATGGGGAAGATCCGGTGCGACTTGCCGGTGCTCCCCGCAGGCTGAAAGGTGAAGGCCCCTTTGTCCAAACGGCGGAAATGCGCGTCAGGCTCGGCAAAGGAAGCCGTTTGCGCCTCCGCGTTGAGCTCACCCACAGTGCCGGTTTCCAAGTCGTAGAGCATCAACCCGTCCAAGGTGTCCAAGGCGGGATAGTAGAAATGCAGGGTCACCAGCGACTCGGTGGCCGAACTGTTGATAATCTTGTGGATGGTGCCGTCGGGCTCGGCAATGATGCCGCCTGGGGTGGCCCGCGAAATCACGCCTTCGTGCAATTCGGGGCCGTCAAACTGGTAAGTGACGTTGTCGATCTGCCCTTCCAAACACAGCACGTAGCCCCAAAAGCCCTTGTGCAAATGCACCGCCGACGCCACACCAGGAGGCCAATGCAGCAGCACCACTTCAAAGGGCTCCAAGGTCAAGATGTTGCGGGTGTATTTGCCGGGCTCACCCAGGGCGGGCAGGTGGGCCTTGTAATCCAGGGCGGAAACGTCAATCGACCGCACAAACTGCCCCAGCCATTCGTAATCGAACTGGGCGGGCGTTTCACGGGCGACGCGGTCAAGCAGTGCTTGCATGGTGTTGGGTTGGGCAGCGAAGTTAGAAATTCAGCAGGGCACCAGATGTGGAAGCACTACAAGGGGGATACGGCCTACGCCATTACTCGACCTGAATCACCAAACCTTTCAAGTACTCACCCTCGGGGTGGAAGATGTTCACCGGGTGATCGGCCGGTTGGTGCAGTTGGTGTAGGATTTTTACGCTGCGTCCTTCTGAAATGGCTGCAGCGGTTACCGTGTGGTTGAAGAGCGCCTTGTCCACCGCTTGGCTGCACGAGAAGGTGAAGATCATCCCACCGGGCTTGATCTGGCGGATGGCGTGGGCATTCAAACGCTTGTAGCCTTGCACCGCGTTGTGGCGTGCACTCTTGTGCTTGGCAAACGCAGGCGGATCCAGAATTATGATGTCGTATGCGCCTGGTAAGGCTTTGATGTGCTCGAGCGCATCGGCCTTGATGTTTTCGTGGGCGGCGTTTTCCAGCCCGTTGATCTCCAGATTGCGGGTCACCAGGTCTAGCGCTTTTTGGCTGCTGTCGAGGCTGTGTACCTCCTTGGCGCCTTGGTTCAGGGCAAAAATGGAGAAGCCACCGGAGTAGCAGAAGGTGTTGAGGATTACCTTGTCTTTGGCGTAGTCGCCCAGCAGCTTGCGGTTCTCGCGTTGGTCGATGAAAAAGCCGGTTTTTTGCCCCGTTTCCCAGTTCACCTCAAACTTGTGGCCGTACTCTTTGGCCACGGTAAAGGATTCGCCACTGCCGTGGATAAAGCCGTTTTCCGAAGAATGCCCCGATTTGCGCAAGGCTGCATCGCTTTTGTCGTACACTGAGGTCAGTCGCCCTTCGAACAAGCGCACCAGCGCTTCGGCCAGTTCTTCGCGGAAGTGATGCATGCCAATGCTGTGGGCTTGCAGCACCGCAACGCCGCCGTAGATGTCGATGATGAGTCCGGGCAAGCCATCGCCTTCGCCGTGCACCAGGCGGAAGCAAGTGGTGTCGGGATTGTTCCACAGGCCAATGCTCTTGCGGCGGTCAGCCGCTAGGGAAAGCTTGTGAATGAAGAAGTCCACATCCGGGTTTACCTCTTCAAAGGCAAACAAGCGCACGGCAATGCTGCCGTTGGCGTAATGCCCAAGGCCTAGGAACTGGCCTTTGTTGGCGTGCACCGCCACCACGTCGCCGGGCTGCGGATCGCCTTCCATCAACTTGACCGCGCCGGAAAACACCCACGGGTGAAAGCGGCGTACTGATTGGTCTTTCTTGCTTTTGAGGTAAATGCGAGGGTATTCCACGGGCGCGAAAGTACTCAGGAATCCCCGGGGGTGAAAAACAAGCCCGAGGCATTGCGTTCCCACAGCCCGGCTTCCACGCCCTCACGCAACACGCCGGTGATGTGCAAAGGGGAGTGGTCGTCACGCAAGGCGTCCACCACTTCGGTGGCGTGCATGGGACGGTCTTGCAATACGTCGGATATGGCGGCTTGCAGTTGGTTTTGTTGCTCGGCGGTAGGTGCTTCCTCGTGCAGGCCGCGGCACACGTCGCATTTGCCGCAGGGTTCGGAGTCGTGTTCGCCAAAGTAGGCCAGCAGGCGTTGGCTGCGGCATCCACCGCCTTCGGTGAGTTGCACCATGGCCTCCAGCTGTTTGCGGCCAGTGGTTTTGCGACGTTCGTATTGCGCGGTGTCAAATCCCAGGTTGTCCGGATGCAAACGTTCGTGAACCAGGGTGAGTTGTGGTGCGTTGGAGGCCGGAGTGTACACGCCCAAGTCCAATTCTTGCAGGAGTTGCAAAACTTCCAACACGCGCGGTTCGGTCCATCTCAGGCGCTTGCCCATGCCGCGGACATCCACGCGTGCGGGCCATTCAAAAATGCCTTCGTGTACGCGCAGCAGGTCGTCCACCACGGGTTGGTAGCCGGGGTAACGCACCTGAAAGTCGTACAATCCTTGGCGGTGGCACGTGAACTGGAAGGCGGTGGGGTGGTGGAAGCTGTCGCTCAAGGTGAGGTAACCAGCTGTTTCCAAAAACTGGAGGGCGCGGTAGGTTTCGCGAGATTTCCAGTTGTAGCGTTTGGCCAGCTCACCCAACTCCAGCGGGTGGCTAGTGCCTGCGCCTGCGCCGTAGGCAATGCGCAAAAAGCCCAACGTGCCGTCGTACACCTGACGCACGCGTTTGAGCTCGGGGAAGGTCTCTTGAAAGTGGGTTTCCAGTTGGTCCAAGTCGCCGCGGTCCCAGAGCAGCACCGCATGTGCGGGCAAACCGTCGCGCCCGCCGCGCCCTGCTTCTTGAAAGTAGGCCTCGGGCGAAGGCGGGATGTGCAAGTGCACCACAAACCGCACATCCGGCTTGTCGATGCCCATGCCAAAGGCGTTGGTGGCCACCACCACGCGCACCCGGTTGTGCACCCAAGCGTCCTGAATGGCGCTACGTTCGCGGGCATCTAGTCCCGCGTGGTAAGCTGCGGTAGTCACCCCGTTCTTGTACAGGAAGTGCGCGATTTGTTGAGTTTGACGCCGGGTAGGGGCGTACACAATGCCTGAGCCTTGGTTCTTTCGGCACATGCGCAGCAGCATCCCAAACTTGTCGGGCTCCTGCAAGGTCATGTACCCCACGTTGGGGCGGTGGAAGGACTGCTGAAACACCAGCGGCGCGCCAAACGCCAAACGGTCTTGGATATCGGCAACAGCCTCGGGTGTAGCCGTTGCAGTCAGGGCCAACACGGGCACATCCGGGTGGTGTGCACGGATGGCAGCAATCTCCCGGTAGGCCGGGCGGAAGTCGTGCCCCCATTCGCTGATGCAATGGGCTTCGTCCACGGCAATCAGGTTGACCTTCATGCGTTTGAAGCGTTCCACAAACAACGTGGTGCCCAGTCGTTCAGGGCTGACGTAGAGGAACTTGTAGCGGCCAAACACAGCATTATCCAGCACAGTGTCCACCTGATTGGCGCGCAGTGCGCTGGTGACCGAGGCAGCTCCCACGCCCAATTGACGCAGGCGTTGCACCTGGTCTTCCATCAAGGCAATCAGCGGAGATACCACTACGCACATGCCTTCCTGAGCCAACACGGGCACCTGATAACACAGGCTCTTGCCGCCTCCAGTAGGCAGCAGGGCCAACGCGTCCTTGCCGTCGAGCGCAGCTTGGATGATGTCCAGCTGGCCCGGGCGAAAATCAGGGTAGCCCCAGACGCGATTGAGTATGTCCCGCGGGTGTTCCATGGCACTTCGAAAGTCCTCAAAATATGCCACAACCGAAACAGCCAAGGGGCCAGAGTTGCGTGGGATTTTGTGGATGGTACCTTTGACGGCTCAAATTGCACACATGAGTTCACGAAATACCGTAGCCGGCAACTGGAAGATGAACACCTCTTTGGAGGAAGCCAAAGCCTTGCTGGCCAACCTCGGCGACGCCGAATGGAATCCCGATACTACTGTCATTGTAGCCCCACCGGCACCGTACTTGGCTGTGTTGGCCGAGCGTGCCTCTGACCACATTGGGATCGCCGCCCAAAACTGCCACGCGCAAGACTCGGGCGCATACACCGGAGAATGGTCCGCATCCATGTTGGCCTCGGCAGGGGTGAAGTACTGCATCCTGGGCCACAGTGAGCGCCGCGCCATGTTTGGTGAAACCGACGCCCTGATCGCCGAAAAAGTGAACGCGTGTTTGGCCGCGGGCATTGTGCCCATCTACTGCTGCGGCGAGGTGAAAGAAGAGCGCGAAACCGGCACCCAAAACCAAGTGGTGGGTGGTCAGGTCAAAGCAGCCCTGGGTCACCTCTCAGCTGAAGACATGGCCAAGGTCATCATCGCCTACGAACCCGTATGGGCCATCGGTACCGGCCTCACCGCATCCGACGAGCAAGCCCAAGAAATGCACGCCCACATCCGCGAATTGGTGGCCGAGTTGCACTCCATGGATTTGGCCGTGTTGATCCCCATCCTTTACGGCGGTAGCGTCAAGCCCGGCAACGCAGCCGGATTGTTTGCTCAGCCTGACGTAGATGGCGGCCTGGTCGGAGGTGCATCACTCAAGTCTGCAGACTTCGAAGCCATCATCCAGGCTCATGGCTGATCAGGTCTACACCATCGTGGACCTGCGCGTGGCGCCGTTGATCCCGTGGCGCGACGTACTCCTGGCCGAACTCACCGAGCTCGGCTACGATTCCTTTGAGGAAACCCTGGACGGGTTGCGTGCCTTTGTGCTTGAAGGGGACTTTGACGCCCAAGCGCTGGAAGCCACCACAGTATTCGCTTTACCGGAGGTGGAGGTGGCGTATAAAACTTCACGTCTGGAACCCCAGAACTGGAACGCCAAATGGGAGTCGCAGTTTGATCCCATTGATGTGGATGGACGCTTGCGCATCCGCGCGCCGTTTCACCCTGCTGTGCCGGGCATCCCCGAAGTCATCATCCAGCCTCAGATGAGCTTTGGTACAGGACATCACCCCACCACATTCCAAATGGCGGACGCCTTGTTGGACTTGGACTTGAACGGGAAAGACGTGTTGGACATGGGCACCGGAACCGGCGTGCTCGCCATATTGGCCAAACAACACGGCGCTGCACGTGTGCAAGCCATTGACATCGATCACTGGAGCGTCGAAAACACCCGTGAGAACGCTGAGCGCAATGGGGTAGAAGGCATCGAAATCCTCGAAGGAGAGGCCGACCTGATCTCCGGCGTGTTTGACGTGATTTTTGCCAACATCAACCGCAACATCCTGCTGGCCCAAATGGGCGACTACGCCCGGGCACTCAAACCAGGAGGTACGATTCTGTTCAGCGGATTTTACCCTGTGGACGTGCCACATCTGACCCAGACCACAGCACCTCACGGGTGGCAGCTGGAACTTCAAACCGAAAAAGAAGGGTGGAGCATGCTGGCGTTTCGCCGGCCTGCCTGATTACTTGCGGGCTTCTACCTCGCGCTCGTCACCACCAGCGGGGCTTACCGCCGACTTGCTGATGCGCAGCTTGCCTTGCTCAACACTGATCACCAGGGTTGAATCGGCCACTTCTACGACTTTGCCGTGGATGCCACCGATGGTGACCACTTTGTCGCCTTTCTCAATGGCTTCGCGGAATTTCTGGGCTTCCTTCTGCTTCTTCTGCTGGGGGCGGATGAAGAAGAAGTACATGATGATAAACATACCACCCAGCATGATCAGGGTGCCGTAACCGCCGCCAGCAGGAGGGGCTTCTTGGAGCAGAATAGATAGTTGCATAGGAATCTAAAGGGCATCGGGTCCAATCACGTCGCCTTGCAAGTGCAGGGTTTGCACAGAGGGCGAAGCGTTGGTAATCACCGAAATGGTTTTTTGTTGGCGGCCGGGCCGCTTGTTGGAATCGAATTCAATGGTTATGGTGCCGGTTTCTCCCACGCTGTAAGGGCGTGAGCTCCAGTCCTGTATGGCAGTACATCCGCACGAAGGCTCCACCTTGGTGATGATCAGCGGTGCATCGCCCACACTCTCAAACGAGAAGGTGTGGCGCACTTTTTCACCTTCGGTGATGATGCCGAAGTCGAACACCGTGTCGGTGAACTGCACGCCGGGCAACTCGGTACTGGAGGTGTTGTTGGACGCCGAGGGGGCAATGTTGATCAGGTCGGTGGAGACGTCGTTGGACTCCTCCTTGCAACCTGCCAGCACCACCAGGCCCAGCGCCAAACCCATCCACGCGCGCTTCATCATCCTTGAATCATGCCGCGGCCGAGCTTTTTGATCTCGCCTGCGTCGTTGAGTTTGGTGAAGAGTTGGTCCAGTACACCGTTGATGAATCCGCTGGATTTAGGTGTGCTGTAGTACTTGGCCAACTCGATGTACTCGTTGAGGGTGACCTTCAATGGAATGGTTTTCAAGTGGCGCGCCTCGGCGAGTGCCATTTTCATCAGAATCAAATCCATCAGGGCAATGCGGTCCATATCCCAGTTGGAAGCGTGTTCGGCAATGAGTTTGCCGTGCTCTTCGCCCAAAGCCAAGGTCTTGCGGTATACGGTGTCCACAAAGTGCTTCTCGTCCTTTTCGTCACGCCAAAGGGGGAGGAGCGTAATGTCCTTTGCGTCTTCGTCGATGAGTTTGATGGTCTTCAACACCATGGAGGCGATGATGTCCACATCGTCGTTCCAGAAGATGCTACGTTCCTCCAACCAATCGTGGAGCACTTGCTCGTTGACCAGGTGCTTTTTAAAGAAGCGCAACAAGTACGTGCGATCGTGTTCGTGGCCGCGTTCCTCGGAGGCCATGTATTCCTTGTACTCCTCGGTTTCGATCAGGGCATTGAAGATGGCTTTGAGCACGTCTTCGTGGCCGTTCCAACTCACCGCGTGCTCCTTGCATGCTTCTTCCAGCACCTTGGAATTCTTCATCACACGCAGCGGCGCATTGGTGACGAACTTGGTGTTGGGATGCAAGTCTTCTTTGGTGGGCAGTTTCTTCTGCAGGCCGGCCTCGATCTTGTCGATCGCGCGGAACTGCATTTCAGATACCAGGGAAAGGAAGTACAGGTAGAGCTCGTAATCCTTCTCAATGCTCGTGTAGAGCTGCTTTTCGTACGCACCCATGTCCGGCTCCTCGTCGATGTAATACGCGTAGAGGATGTGCAGGATTTTGATACGGAGTTGTCTCCTGTTTAGCATAGCGGTGGAGCCTCTCTAGGCCACTCGGGTGTTATCAGTAGGACGAAGCGTTGATGTTGCGAATGCTCGCGATCCGCGCTTCAGCGAGGTTGTTTGCGGCACGAAATGTCGGGATATTTTCCGCATCTGCCAGATTGAAGATGTTCAGGGTCGTGTCATAAATGGCTTCGGTGCCACTCATGGCCGCTTCTCGGCTGTAGCCCACCTTCTCCCAGTAACAGTTGATGATGCCGCCGGCGTTTACCAAATAGTCGGGCGCGTAGAGGATGCCCATTTCACGCACGCGGCGTCCGTGGACCTCTTCGTCTTTGAGCTGGTTGTTGGCCGCGCCGCAGATGATGCTGCAGCGGAGTTGCTCGAGTGTAGCATCGTTCACCGTGGCGCCAAGTGCACATGGCGCGTAAATGTCCATGTCCTGGGTGTACACGTCTTCGGGGGCAATGGCGGTGACGCCGTACTTGCGGCACACCTCGCGCACGCGATCCTCAAAGATGTCAGTGATGACCACTTGTGCGCCTTCCTTTACCAGGTGCGACACCAAGTACTCACCCACGTGACCTACACCTTGAACAACGACCTTCTTGCCCTCCAGGCTGTCGTTGCCCGAGAGTTTCTTTTGCGCAGCCTTCATGCCCATGTACACGCCGTAAGCGGTCACGGGAGAGGGGTCGCCGCTACCGCCCAGATGCTCGGGCAGGCCGGCTACGTGGTCGGTTTCTTGCGAAACGTGGGTGATGTCTTTGGTGGAAATGCCCACATCTTCAGCGGTGATGTACTTGCCGCCGAGCGAGTCTACGAATTGACCAAAGCGGCGGAAGAGGGCTTCGGATTTGTCTTTGCGAGAGTCGCCGATGATCACTGCCTTGCCGCCGCCGAGGTTGAGACCTGCGAGGGCCGACTTGTAGGTCATACCACGGCTGAGGCGGAGGACATCCTCCAGCGCTTCGGCTTCGTGGTTGTAGTTCCACATGCGGGTACCACCCAATGAGGGGCCGAGTACGGTGTTGTGGACAGCGATGATGGCTTTGAGCCCGGTGCGGGCATCGTTGCAGAAGACCACTTGTTCGTGGTCAAGGCTTGCCAGTTGTGCAAGAACATTGCTTTGCACAGCGGTTGCCGGTTCGTTCACGTCAATCATTCCTTGGGTTGTTGGGGTACTCCATTGAGCATGTCAAAAGTACACAAAAGCCCCTGCAGCCTAGGGCCAACGAAATCAAATTTCTGCCCAGGTCTTGCGGCCAGCTCACTTTAGCATTCGTTTAGCACAAACAGGGTGTGGGGCAGCAGAGCAGCGTGTATCTTTGGCCGCATGAATCGGCGTTACACCCTGTTTGGAACTGCACTCTTCTTATTGGCTTGCCTGGCCATCATGGGGTGCGAAAAGGAAATCACGGTAGACCTGCCCACCGTTGAGGAGAAGGTCGTGATCGAAGGCACCATCGAACCCGGCCAGCCGCCGGTCATCCTGCTTTCCACCAGCCAAGGGTACTTTGAGCCCACCGATTTGACCTCGCTTGAAAGCCTTTACCTCAAAGGCGCCACCTGCACGCTCTCCAACGGCACAACCACCGTCGAACTCGAGGAAATCTGCGCCTCCGAATTGCCCGAAGAACTCTTGGAAGAAGTGGCCGGCATCCTCGGCTTTCCACCAGAAATACTGGCCGAAGTGGACCTGTGTGCGTACACCAGCCTGTTTAACACCGACATCTGGGGCGAAGAAGGCGTCTCGTATGAGCTCACTGTTGAATACGAAGACCATTACCTGACCGCGTCCACCAAAATCAACGAGGTGGTGGCCTTGGATTCGACCTGGTTTGAACTCGCCGGCAACAGCGATTCCCTCGGGTTCCTGCACGCAGTGCTCACCGACCCCGACACCATCGGCAACGCCTACCGCTGGTTTGCCCAACGCCTCAACCAATACGAACCCTGGAGCGAAAACGCAGGCCAGATCAAAGATGCGGGCATGATTGCTCCGCTAGGTTCGGTGGGTGACGACGAGTTTTTCAACGGGCTCAGCTTTGAGTTCGCATACTTCCGTGGGGTGTCCCTCGGTTCCGATAAGGAAGACGACTTCAACGAAGAGCGTGGCTTTTACAAAGTGGGAGACACCGTGGCCGTGCGCGGCTGCGTGATCGATTACGACGCCTTCCTGCACATTTACGCCGTGGAAAGCCAAGTGGCCAACCAAGGTAGCCCGTTTGCCGTGCCCGCCAACATCCCCACCAACGTGCAAGGCGGACTTGGCGCGTTTGTTGGATACGGCGTGTTCAATGACACCATCATCTGCCAGCCTTAACGGCAGGTGTGGATTTGAGAAATTCCCGCATCTTGAGCGCGGATCAACCCATTTGCCTGTATGCGCATTTCTTTGCTAGCCCTTGCGGTGCTGCTTTGCACCTCCCTCTCGGCCCAAACCAAGGTCGACAATTCTGAAATCACCGATGTGACCGTGTTCCTCAGCGGTGCCCAAGTCACCCGCCAGGTACGCGTGCCTTTGAAGGCAGGGGAGAACAAGCTCCGCATCACCGGCCTCACCCGCCACGTGCGCAGTAACAGCGTGCAGGTGACCGGCAATCCCAACTACGTCATCCAATCGGTCAAGCACGAGCTCAACTACTTGGACAACATCGAGACCAACGAACGCGTGCTCATGCTCGAACAGGACCGCGATGATTTGATGTGGAAGCGCACACTGCGCCAGAGCCTGCGCCAGGTCTACGAACAGGAGAAAGACCTGATCCTCCAAAACAAAAAGATCAGCGGCAGCGACGACGTCCTGCTCGCCGAAGACATCCAAGAAGTGGCCGACTTCTTCCGCGAGCGCCTCACCGAAATCGAATACAAGCTCGCCGAGATTTCACAAGAAGAACACCAGATCAACCACGATATCAATGAGGTTAACCGCGAATTGGAAAAACTCGGTCGCAACACCAAGTTGGTTTCCTCCTTTGTGGACGTGGTGCTTGACGCTTCAAAGGCAGGCAACATGCTCGTAGAGGTGAGCTACATGGTCAACGCCGCTGCCTGGGTACCCGCCTATGACGTGCGTGCCAAGGACGTAGACAGCCCGCTGGACCTGGTGTACAACGGTCGTGTCATCCAATACACCGAAGTGGACTGGAGCGACGTCAACCTCACCCTCTCAACCGGAAACCCCGCAGCAGGCGGCGTAGCGCCCGAGCTCAACCCGTGGTACCTGTACCTGCAGGAGTTGCAGGCCTACAAAGCCAAGCGCCAGAGCTCGTACAATCGGCAGGTATATGCCAATCAAGCCAGCGGCTACGAGGACGAAGAAAGACGTGCCGATGAACCGGCGGCGCTATACTACAGCAGTCCTCTAATCATGAAAGACGAGGTCGCCAACGCCTCCATGACCGTCTCCACGGTCACCAACACCCTCACCACCGAATTCGAAATCCCGGTCAAATACGACATCCCTGCCGACAACCAGTACTACGATGTGGAAATGCGCCGCATCACCCTCAACAGCTACTACGAGCACTACGCTGTGCCCAAGCTGGACAAGGACGCCTTCCTGCTGGCGGGTGTGACCGAGTGGGAGCAATACGCGTTGCTGCCGGGGGTGTCTAACATTTACTTCCAAGGGACTTACGTGGGAGAGGGCTTCATCGATCCCGCTGTAACTGGTGACACCCTTCAGATTTCCCTTGGTCGCGACAAGAGCGTGCCCATCAAGCGCGAGACAGTGACCGACCTCTGCAAAACCACCACCTTCGGCGGCAAGAAGACCACCACCAAGGCTTTCCGCATCGAAACCCGCAACAACAAGTCGGTGCCGGTGACCTTGACCGTTGAAGATCAAGTGCCGCTCACCAGCGACAACAGCATCGAAGTCAGCGTAGAAGAACTCTCCGGCGCAGATTACGACGGGGAATCAGGCCTGGTCACCTGGACCTTCACCCTCCAACCGGGCGAAATGCGCACGTTGGACCTCCGCTTTGTGGTCAAGTACCCCAAAAAAAAGGTGATCGACGGCTTGTAAGCTTGGTCTACAGGAAACGCGTCAAGTGTAGGCTGTCGCATGGGCTGTTCCCTTTTTTGGGGAGGAGCATTGAACTGGAAAACAACATGCACATCCTTCTTCGTCTTTCCGGTTCGGCTTTTGTGGCCAGTTCACTGTTCAAGATTTTGCATTGCCCCGGCGCCTCCATGCTGCTGTTGGCTGCCTGGGTATTGGCGGTGGTGTATTTCTCGGCCAAGCTGGCCACAGCACGTCCCATCACGTCTTTGGCCCTGACCCAGTGGTGCATGCTCACCTTTGGGGTGACAGGGTGGATGTTCAAGTTCATGCATTGGCCCGGAGCGAGTTTGTTGCAGGTGCTGACTGTGGTTGGAGTGGTGGGATTTGCGGCCCTCGGTGGCGCGACACACATGGCCCAAGCGCTCGAAGCTTCCAAGCAACGCAGTTCTTCGTTGACCTTGGCCTTGTTCGGGCTGGGGACTGCGCTGACCGTGTTGGGTACGGTGTTTAAGATTCAGCATTGGCCCTTGGCGTCTGTGCTATTGCTTGTTGGCGCTGTGGTATGGATGGTCTGGATCTGGGCCGGTGCTTTCCCGCGTAGAGACGTGCGCATGGAGGTGTTTGATGCAGAGGCTTGAGCAATTCGTGAAGAATTCGCCGCGTTGCTTTAGAGCAAGGACCTTTTAAATCTCGAAACCATGAATCCTCCCTTCCGAATGCTTGCCCAAGTGCGTTGGATCGCGCTGGGTGTATGCGCCCTGTGGCTCGTGGCCTGTGAACCCGGCCCCACCGCAGATGCCGAAGCCACAAGCGGCACCACGGCGCTGGAACAGCTCCAAAGCACCGATGCCTGTTTGCAACGCGACTTGGGTGCGCCCGCCGAAACCCGGCAAGTCACCCTGGACCAAGCCCAAACCGTGCGCTTCAGCGAAGGCACTGAAGTACATGTGCCGGTAAATGCCTTCGTGTTTGAAGACGGCACTGCTCCCGAAGGCCCGGTAGAGCTCCGCGTCAAAGAGTGTTACACCCTTGCCGATTTTCTGTCTGAAGGCCTCCATACTCAAAGTGGAGATGCGCTGCTGGAGTCAGGCGGTACCATACACGTTTCGGCCTTTTGCGAGGGGCAGGAATTGCAGCTGCGCGACGGGGTGGAGTTGGGACTCAACTTTGCCTCGGCGGCCGCCACCTATGCCGACATGCAGACCTTCTACGGCGTCGAAGCCCCGGACGGAAGCATGGACTGGATTCCCGCCGAAAGCAACCCGCGCCCCCGACGTGTGAATCAAACCCAATCCTACCGCAGTTTTGGAGTGCGCATGGCACCGGACTTGATGAACCTCGACAGTACATTGCTCACCCCAGAGTTGTACGACAGCCGCTTGCACGTGGGGCGCTACATGTCGCAGTACAGGGACTATCCCACACATTGGGCGCTGCTGGGCACTACGCTTACGTTCAACCAAGAGTTTGATCGCTTGGCTGCAGAAGTGGACCTGGGCGATGCCACGGCGTGCCAAAGCATCGCGGATCTGCGCGGCGGCGTGTGCGGCGTGGATTGTGAGATCACCTTCAACGCCGAAGGAGCCATCAGCGAAGTCCATTTCGCGTCCAACGATTTGCCACTATATGAGTTGGCCGTGCGCGAAGTGCTCAAGCAAATGCCGCGCTTGGACATGCGACGTATGCCCGACGTCAAGGCGCGCAAGACCTACGAGTTCGGCTTCACCACTTGGAAAATCCTGAACGAAGAGATGTACCGGGAAGCCTTTGCCGCCAAGCACGGCATCAACCGCTACGAGACCTTGACCACCGCTTCGGTGAGCGATGTAAAGAGCTACATGCTGCGCACGGGGCGTTTGGGGTGGATCAATTGCGACCGCTTCTACAGCATCCCCCAAGATCAAAAAACCGACTTGATCGTGACCTCGGCCCAACCGGACGCGCGCTTGATGCTGGCCTTCAAGGATTTCAACGGAGTGATGGCGCCCGAGCACGTCAACAACCGCTTGGTGTTCGGCAACGTACCCGAAAACGAGCGTGTCACCCTCTACGGCATCCGCTACGGCGAAAATGGCCCCGAGGTCGCCTCCCTGGAATTCAACATCGATGGGGAGCCGTTAGCCCTCGACTCCTTCAAGCCGGTCACCCTGGCCGAGCTCGATGAAATGATGGGTGTGCGCATGTGATCCCGCACTGGAAACACGAAGAGATTTGACCACAGCCCGGCCACAGCGCCGGGCTTTTTTTTATGCTCTGGTAAAGAATTACAGGATTGTGGGAAATCGTAGTCGTTTGAAGTAACAATCGGCCTTGTTCATGCGTCATACTGGCACCAAACGTAACTGTCGATTTGAAAAACTTGAACTGCACATTTGCCGCCCCGCGAATGTGGATGTTGTGCGCCGCACTTGCCGCAACATCCGGGCTCTTGGCCCAATCCAAAGGCACCATTTCCGGCACCGTGTCGGACGCATCCTCTGGAGAAACCCTCATTGGCGCCGCCGTGTACATTCCCGGCACGGACTATGGCACCGTCACCAACATATACGGCTTCTTTTCCCTGACCATCCCGCAAGGCACCCACACCGTTGAGGTCAGCTACATGGGCTTCAAAACCTTCAGCCAACAGGTGGACTTGCAGGAGTCTGCCAAACTGGAGGTCAAGCTCGAGACCGGAGGCATCGAGATCGGGGAGGCCATCGTCCAAGGCTCCACCACGGCGGAGGCCCACGTGAACGACGTGCAAATGTCCTCGGTCAACATGCAGATGGACCAGATCCGACGCATCCCAGCCTTCATGGGCGAGGTGGACGTGATCAAGGCCATCCAACTCCTGCCCGGGGTCATGGCCGCAGGCGAGGGGAGCAGTGGCTTCCACGTGCGCGGTGGGGCTGTGGATCAAAACTTAACCCTGCTCGACGAGTCGCCCGTCTACAACGCGAGCCACCTTCTCGGGTTCTTCTCGGTGTTCAACTCAAACGCCATCAAAGAGCTGGAGCTGTACAAAGGCGGCATCCCTGCCCGTTACGGCGGGCGCTTGGCCTCGGTTCTGGACATTCGTATGAAGGAAGGCAACAACCAACGTTGGGGCGCAGAGGGCGGTATCGGCACCGTTTCTTCCCGCCTGATGGTGGAAGGGCCCATCCAAAAGGACAGAGGCTCATTGCTCTTGGCCGGACGCCGCACATATGCAGATGTATTCCTACTCTTCTCTCAAGACCAGGACGCACGCGACAGCCGCCTGTACTTTTACGACTTCAACTGGAAGGGCAACTACCGCTTGAACGACAACAACCGCTTTTTCATCTCGGGCTACACCGGGCGTGATGTGTTTGGCTTTGGCGACCAGTTTGAATTCAGCTGGGGCAACACCACCACCACGGCCCGCTGGAACCACATCTACCACGACAAGCTGTTTTCCAACCTCACGGTCACCTACTCGGACTACGACTACCGTTTGGCGGACACAGGGGAGTTCGGCTTCCTCTGGGAATCCGACATCACCGACCTGACCGGAAAGCTGGATTACACCTACTACTTCAATCCGGCCAACACCATCGAGTTTGGTGCTTCGGCCACTTACCGGGATTTGAACCCCGGATTTGCCCGCGCCAACGCCGGGGAGGATACCTTCGAAATCACCATGGACCCCACCAAGTCCATGGAATACGGCGCATACGTCAGCAACGAGCACCAAATCACCAACCAACTATCGGCGGTTTACGGCGTGCGTTACTCCATGCTTCAGAACGTGGCCGACGGCACGGTGTACTCGTTTGACGAAGCCTACAACGTGACCGACACCACCTCACACACCAAGGGGGTGTACCAAACCTACGGCGGCTTTGAACCGCGGGTAGGTGTGAACTACAAGTTGAACAACAAAAGCGCCATCAAGGCCAGCTACAACCGCACGCGTCAGTATGTGCAAATGGCCACCAACACCACCAGTGCCTCTCCGTTGGATGTGTGGTTCAGCGCCAGCCCCAATGTGCAACCTCAGATTGCGGATCAATGGGCCATCGGTTACTACCGAAACCTGTTTGACGACCAAGTGGAATTCAGCGTGGAGGCCTATTACAAGGAGATGCAAAACACCATCGACTTTGCCAACCACGCGCAACTGCTGCTCAACCCCTTGCTGGAAGGCGAGCTCCGATTCGGGGAATCCCGCGCCTACGGACTGGAGTTCCTCCTCCGCAAACAAGTGGGCAAACTCTCGGGCATGGCCAGCTACACCTTGGCACGTGCTGAACGCCTCATTCCAGAGGTGTCCGACGATTGGTACGCCAGCGCGTACGACCGCACCCACGATGTCAGCATCGTACTCAGCTATGAGCTCAACGACCGGTGGATGTTTGGCGCCAACTGGGTGTACCAAACCGGCAACGCCGTCACCTTCCCAACCGGGCGCTTTGAGTACTTCGGAGAGCTGGTGCCAGTCTATTCAGACCGCAACGCAGAGCGCATGCCACACTACCACCGCTTGGACCTCAGCGCCACCCTCAATCCCAAAAAGAACGAGGACCGCGAGTGGCAAGGCGAATGGGTATTCAGCGTGTACAACGCGTACAACCGCCACAATGCGTACGCCATCAATTTTGTCCAAGACCAGGACAATCCCAGCGAGACCTATGCCGAGATGACCTACCTGCTCCCAGTGATTCCCGCAGTGACTTACAACTTCAAATTCTGACCATGAAAGCCCTACGCTATATCCTTCCTTTGTTCGCAGTGCTTGCCATGTACAGCTGCACCGAACGCATTGAACTCGAACTCAACGACGACGAAAACCGCCGTTTGGTAGTCGATGCGTGGTTCACCAGCATCACCAAACAACACGAAGTTCGCCTGACCGAAACCACCAGCTTCTACGCCCCTGAAGAAGCACCCAAGGTGTCTGGTGCAATGGTCAAAATCACCGGCCCCGATGTGGATGAAACCCTGATCGAAGAGGAACCCGGTGTGTACCGAACCTCAAGCATCGCGGGTACTGTAGGCAACACCTACACCCTCACCATCGAGCACGACGGCGAAACGTACACCGCCAGTGGCTTCATGCGCGACTGTGCACCCATTGACGCGGTGATGGTGGACTTTGAAGAAATCGAAGGTGACGGGTGGTACGTGGTCCACATCAACACCCAAGAGCTCCCAGGCTTGGGCGACGACTACATGTGGCTCACCTACATCAACGACGAGCCCTTGCGCGACACCTTGAGCGAAATTTACTTTGTCACAGACCAGTTTTACGACGGCCTCTACATCGAAGAAGCCGACATCGAATACCTGGAGTCGCCAGGCGAAGCCATGCCTGGAGACGCGGTACGCATCGAACAGCTCAACATCGGCCGCGACGGTTTTGAGGTACTCAACGGCATCATGAACGAAACCCAGTGGAACGGCGGGCTCTTTGACGCTCCGCCCGCAAACGTGGCCACCAACATCAGCGGCGGCGCGCTTGGGTTCTTTGGTGTGGCCGGCGCACAAGACATCGAATTCACCATTCCGGAATAGGTGCACTGTTCCGAAACGCAAAAGGCGCATTGGAAGGGGAAAACTTCTGTGCGTCTTTTTCTGCTTCTTGCGGTGCTGCCTGTGTTAGCCAACGCGCAGCAAGACACCATCTTCGTCCACAAGTCCCGCGACCACGGCATCGAGGTAGACACGCTCTACTACGAGCAAGGCCTGGCCGAAGCACCTATACTCGTAGGCACCCAAAAGCTTCCGAAAGGCCCCGTGTTCATCAACTCCGAAGGAGCGCGGTTGGCCTTTGACCGCTTGGGCAGGGGAGCAGGATGCGACCACAACGGGGAATACCATTTGGGTGCTCTGCCAGAGATCGAAGCGCATTGGCAAGACAGCACGCACTTGGTGTTCCACACGGTGTTCAACGAGAATTGCTGCTACGACTTTCTGGGCGATTGTCATTTGGAAGGCGATACGCTGGTGCTGCGAGCGGTGGGCTACGGTATGCATTGCGCGTGTATCTGTTGCCATGCGCTCGATTGGACTTTCAAGGTGTGGTTCTTTGAAGAAGGCGAATACGTGGTCAAACCCAAGTACGTGAAGCTGGACCGGCACGAAGCGGTGTTTCCCATCCCGGCTCGAAAGGACTGACTAGGCTTCCACCAACAGGCGGTCGCTGACTTGCTTGGAGAGGGTGACTTGCTGGCCGTTGTACGCCACGATCACGCTGCCGTCGAAGGCCTCTTTTTCCAACACCTCCAAGGTGGTTTCCAGACTGAGTTTCTTGCTGTTGAGGTACAGCAAAAACTCTTCCGATGACTGGCTCAGGGCTTTGAGAGTCACCGACTTACCCGCGTCAATCGCGCTGAGCATGTGCAGGTTTTGCACCGGGATGTTGCCGTCCTTATCGGGTATGGGAGATCCGTGTGGATCGAACTTGGGAAAGTCCAGCAGCTCGTCCATGCGGTCAAAGAACGGCTGGGCCTTGATGTGCTCGATTTGCTCGGCGATGTCGTGCACTTCCTCCCATCCAAAGCCCATGCGCTCCACCAAGTACATCTCGGTCAAGCGGTGGCGACGGACGATCTGCGCGGCTTGTTTGACGCCAGCTTCGGTGAGCATCAGCGGTTTGTACTTCTCGTACTTCACCAAGCCTTTTTCTCCCAATCGCTTGACCATGGAATTGACCGTAGGCAAGCGCACGCCAAGGGCTTCCGCCAATTCTGAGGTGGTGACCGTGCCGCCGGGGTGGGCGGACAGGTAAATGGCTTTCAAGTAATTCTCAATTGTCTGGCTGGCCATGGTGCGGGCTAGAGAAGCGCAAGGTAAGCAATGCTGGGGCTCAGAACATACCCGGTTCGCGGTATGTTAGATTCATCTAACTCTTGTATTTTTGACGCTCCAAACGCCCTTAGAATGCAACGTATTACTTGGTTTGCCGCACTGGTCGTGGCTTTGGTGCTGACCGCTTGTGGCAGCGCTCCAGATTCTTCAACAGACAACAACGCCGAAGCGGGGCCCAGCCGCCTCAACATCGTTTGCACCACCGGTATGGTGGCCGATATGGTGTCTGGCGTGGTGGGCGAAGCGGCCGACGTCACCTTTATCATTCCAGCAGGCATCGACCCACACACCTACAAGGCCACCCAAGGCGACGTATCTAAGATCAGCGGTGCTGATGTGGTGGTGTACAGCGGTTTGCACCTGGAGGCCAAGATGGAATCCATCCTGGACAACTTTGGCAAGCGCGCTGACAAGACGGTGGTTTCACTGGGAGAGGGGCTGGACGCCTCGCGCCTGATCCACATCACCGACGACGAAGTAGACCCGCACTTCTGGTTTGACGTACCCTTGTGGGCTTCAGCAGCAGGCCCAGTGGCTCAAAAGCTGGGCGCCGTGGACGCTACCAATGCTGACAGCTATGCGGACAACGCCGTGGCCATGGGCCAGCAATTGGATGCGTTGGATGCCTGGGTCAAGCAAGAGTTGGCCACCGTTCCAGAAAGCCAACGCGTGATGGTCACCATCCACGATGCATTCAACTACTTGGGCCGTGCCTATGGTATTGAAGTGCGCGGTCTGATGGGGGTTTCGCCATCGGGCGAGGCAGGTATCCAAGATGTTTCGGCCCTAGTAGACTACCTGTCCTCCAACCACATCCCATCTGTCTTTGTGGAGGAATCACTGGCCTCACGCAGCATTGAAGCCGTGATGGCCGGCTGCCAAGCCCAAGGCCACGACGTGAAGCTCGGAGGTTCCCTCTTTGCTGATAGCGTAGGCCCAGAAGGCACCCCCGAAGCCACTTACGAAGGCATGGTGCGACACAACGTCAACACCTTGGTAGCCGCCCTCAAATGAGCGGGGAACGCGCCATCGAAGTCCACGACCTGACGGTCACCTACCACCGCAAACCGGCGCTGTGGGATGTGGATTTGGAATTGCCCCAAGGAGCCCTGGTGGGCGTCATCGGGCCCAACGGAAGCGGCAAAAGCACCTTCCTGAAGTCGGTCATGGGCTTGGTAGAGCCGAGCAGCGGTTGGGTCAAACTGTTTGACCGGCCACTGGACGAAGTGCGCCACAAGGTGAGCTACGTGCCTCAACGCGAATCGGTGGACTGGGACTTTCCCACCAATGTGATGGATGTGGTATTGATGGGGCGTTACGGACGCCGTGGACTCTTCCGCCGCACCACCGCCGAAGACCGCGCCATTGCCACCGAAAGTCTGGAGCGTGTGGGCATGCTGCCGTTTGCCAAGCGCCAAATCTCCGAGCTCTCGGGTGGCCAGCAGCAACGCGTGTTCCTGGCCCGCGCATTGGCCGAAAAGGCAGACATCTACCTCATGGATGAACCCTTTGCCGGGGTAGATGCAGCTACCGAAAACGCCATCTTTCAAGTCTTTGAAACCTTGCGCAACGAAGGGCGCACATTGGTTGTGGTGCACCACGACTTGCAAAGTGCAGCCCGCTACTTCGATTGGATTGTGCTGTTGAACACGCGCCTTGTGGCGTGCGGTCCCATTGGAGAAACCTTCACCGACGAGCTCCTTGCCGAAGCGTATGGAGGCAAACTGCATTTGCTCTCCCAAATCCACGAGTTGTTGGAGGAACGCGGCTTCCCGGTTCGCGAAAAAGGTGGCGCATGAACCTTGTGCTAGAACTGTTCACCCATCCTGTAGCACGCGTGGTTGTGCTGGGCGTGGTGCTGATTGCCGCGGCATCGGCGCTCATTGGGTGTTTCCTGTTCTTGCGCAAAACCTCGCTGGTGGGCGAGGCCATAGCCCATGCCTCACTTCCCGGCGTGTGTGCCGCATTTGTGGTATTTGAATCGCGCCACCCGGCCATTTTGTTGCTCGGGGCCATGGTCAGCGGTTGGCTGTCTATTCAGCTCATCAACACCATCCTGAGACGCACCAAACTCAAAGCCGACGTAGCCATTGGCATTGCCCTCAGCTGGTTGTTTGGGGTGGGCATAGTGATGCTCACGGCCATCCAGCAATCAGGACTGCCCAACCAGAGCGGGTTGGACCACTTTCTTTTTGGCAACGCTGCAGGCATGCAATGGCGCGAGGTGGTCACCTTTGGCGTGTTTGCTGTGGTGTTGATCACCGCCGTGATTTTACTGTACCGCCCGTGGAAGCTCATGTTGTTTGACCGCGCACACGCCCTGGCCATCGGTTTGCCCGTACGCTTGTTGGAAGCTGCCTTGTCGTTATTGACGGTGTTGGCGGTGGCCATTGGCATCCAAACCGTAGGCGTTGTGTTGATGGCAGCCTTGCTCATTACGCCGGCAGCTGCGGCCCGTTTTTGGACCCACCGTTTGCCGTTGATGCTCGTGCTGGCGGTGGTGTTCAGTGTGGTAAGCGGATTGGTGGGCACAGGCGTGTCGTACGCCATACCGCGCATGCCTACTGGGCCCTGGATGGTATTGGTGATGAGCATTGTAGCGGTAGTGTCCTTTGTGTTTGGCACCCGCAAAGGATTGGTGCCGCGCTGGTGGAAGGGCCAAGCCATCAAAAAGAAAATTTCGCGCGAAAACGTACTGAAGCTCCTGTACCAGTTGGGAGAGCGGGGAGACCACGCCGCTTTTCAAACCCGAGATGCGATGATCAACCGCCGCCAGTTGGCCACCGCTGAACTCTCCAGATCGTTGGCGGTGCTGAAGCGTAAGGACCTTGTGGAGCAAGAAGGCTATGGTTTCCGTTTGACCGCCGAGGGACTGGAAGAGGGCGCCCGCATCGTCCGTTTGCACCGCCTTTGGGAGATGTACCTTACCCAGTACGCCAAGATCGCACCGGACCACGTGCACGATGATGCAGAGGCCATGGAGCACCTCATTACCCCTGAGCTAGAGGCTGAATTGGTCAAACTCTTGGACAACCCCGAAACCGACCCACACGATTCTCGCATCCCTTATCCCAAACACCCGTAATGGACGCCTTTTGGATCATTCTCACCGGTTCGTTTGTGGCCATCAGCTGCGCGCTGTTAGGCAGCTTCTTGGTGCTGCGCAAAATGGCCATGGTGGCCGATGCGGTGTCACACGCGGTGCTTCCAGGGTTGGTCATTGCCTTTTTGATCAGCGGCAACCGCAATTCGGTGCCCATGCTGTTGGGCGCAGCGCTGGTGGGTGTGTTGACCACCTGGTTGATTGAAGCGCTGCAAAACCGCTTCCGTCTGCAGACCGATGCGGCCATTGGGGTGGTGTTTACCGCCTTGTTTTCGCTCGGAGTCATATTGGTGTCTGCTTACGCGGATCAGGTGGAGCTGGACCAAGAGTGCATCCTATTTGGCGAGATCGCCTATGTGCCGTTGGACATTTGGGTGAACGGGGCAGGGCAGGTGATGGGGCCCATTCCTACGTGGATCTTGGGCGGGCTTTTAGTACTTGTGCTGGGCTTTGTGACCTTCGGCTACAAGGGCCTGCAAATCACCACCTTTGATGAGAACTATGCCTTGTCTCTGGGCATCAGCACCTTGGGGTGGCATTACGCATTGATGTCCATGGTGTCGGTGACCACGGTGGTGTCCTTTGACGCTGTGGGCGCCATTTTGGTGGTGGCCTTCTTTGTGATTCCGGCGGCTACGGCTTACCTGCTCACCAAGCGTCTGCGCACGTTGCTTTGGCTCTCCAGCACCATTGGCGTAGCGAGTGTTGTGCTGGGCTACGGCCTGGCGGTGTGGTTGGACAGCAGCATCGCAGGATCCATTGCCACGGTGAGCGGCACGCTGTTTTGCTTGGTTGTGGCTGGCAAATCCATCAAACGCTGGGCGGTCTCCCGGCAACACGGCCGTTTGGAAACCGCCGAATCCTGAGCGTATCTTGGCAGGCAACTACTGCCTCATGAAAATCACTGCCCTCTCTGTTGTGGGCGCCGGACTGCTGGCTTGCTCCGCCGTTTTGCCTGCACCTCCAGAAACCGAACCCGATTGCACTTCAGTGCGCACAGGTGCATTTGTGTTGAAGACCAAGGAAAAGGCCTTCCGCAACATGCGCCTGCTGCGCAGGCGACACTGCACAAATCGAAATGATGCCCGACGCAGGGCTCAAGTCCGTCTTCACCATCGAGTGGACAGGCGACTGCTCCTACATCCTACACACGCCGCTGCATTACTTCATGGAACAGTTGATGCCCCCAGAGTCTGATATCATGGATACCCTGTTTGTGACCATCGATCAGGTCAAGGCCAAAGGCTACCACTACAGTGCATTCAGCTTCGCAACACCTGAGTTCGTGGTGGACGGCTGGATCAACTTCGAAAAGTAGGCGCATGAAAAAAGCCGCCCAGCAAGGCGGCTTCTCCAACAAACAATGACGTGAGCAAGATCAGGACTTCTTGATCACTTTGCGTGAGTACGACTTGTCGCCACACACAATTTGTAAATAGTAAGTGCCTGCGGCCTCAGAAGAGATGTCGATCACTCCTTCGTAACGACCGGTGAAGCCCGATTGGCTCTCGCGGTATACGCTGTTGCCGGCTTGGTCGTATAGGCGGATTTCCAGTTGCTGGGCTTCGGTGCTGGGTGCGGTGAAGGCCAGGTTGATTTCACCCAAGGTAGGGTTGGGGAAGAAGCTGATGGCATCCAACTCGAGGTCGTTCTCGGCACGGAGTGCGATTTCAGCGTTTTCGTTGATGCGGGCCAATTCCTCTTCGGTGATATCGGCAATCACAATGGAGATGTCCATGGTTTCGCCTTCTTCTTGGAACAGGAATCCGAGTTCTTCCATGCCTTCGAGTTCGAGGCGGATGTCTTCTTGGATTTGGGGCCACTCTTCGCGCAGCTCCTCCATGCCTTCGCCGAGCTGTTGCAGGCCCAGGCGCAGCTCTTCCATCGCGTCGCCGTCGAATTCAAAGTCGTAGTTGTAGAACAGGTTGCCGTCCTCGTCCATGCCTTTGAGGTCGTGGAAGATCATGAAGTCTTGGTCGGTGCTGGTGCAGTACTCGCGCATGCCGACCTCACCGGTGATGTTCTTCTTTTTGCCGTCACGCAGGACAGTGATTTTTACTTCTTGACCGGGCTCACAAGCGTCGATCAGGTCGGCCAGGTGGCCAAAGTCCTGGATTTCTTCGCCGTTGAAGGAAGTCATGACGTCTTCTTCCAACAGGCCCATGGTTTCCGCAGAGGAGCCTTCTACCACGCGGCCAATCTCAAAGCCTACCGGCGGGTTGGGGGACTCATCCGAGTACCAGCCATGTGACGGCGATACGCCGAGGAACGCCCGCTCCTCTGTTTTGATCTCAAAGGTCTGGCCGTCCTCCATGTCAAACGGAGCAAAGATGACCGTGTCCGAGAAGAAGCGAATGTCTTCGTTGTCTGGGAAGACCGGTGCGGGAGGTGGAGGAGGTACGTCGCCAGGAAAGCCGATGACTACATCTTCGCCACCGTTGAAGAAAATGCGCTCAGCAGGTTCGTACGGGCGGTTGCCGAGGGTGACATTTTCCTTCTTCTTCTTGCCATCGCGGTTGATGGTGAGTTTGATCTTGTCGCCGGCGTAGAGGTTGTTGATGATGTACACCAGGTCCGAGACTCCGGCAATATCCTGGCCGTTGATTTGGGTGATGATGTCTCCTTCCTGCAGGCCAACTTCCTCGGCCGCAGTGTCATCAATGATGGAGGTAATTTGTGCGCCGGTAACATCGTTGTCGGACTCGCGGAGATATACGCCCAAGAATGCTTTATTGCTGAACTCCACAGTGGGAGAGAAGGCGAGGTCGATGTCTTGGGTGCCGCCCATGGCGTCGGTCTTCTTGATGGAGATCTCGAAGGCTTGGCCGCCCTTCAGTTGCCCGAACTCATCCAACAGATCCAGCTCTTGAAGGATGTCTTGGATGGTTTGTCCTTCTTCAAGGACGAATTCTTGGGTTTGGGTTTCTTCCTGGCCGTTCACGCTTTTGCGGATTTGAACGGTGGCTTTGGTCGCAGACTGCGCC
>CAXPZW010000028.1:0-19192 GCA_964221845.1 Luminiphilus sp.
TAACCTTTGACAAATCATTTGATTCCTTCCCGATGTTCTCTTACGATGGGAAGTACTTGGTGTGGGGCAGCAACCGCCACAACGGACGCACCCGCGACACCAACTTATTCCTGGCAGAATGGGTCGATTAATACTGGTTGCAGCGGGCCTGTTGGTTTTGGCTGGCTGTAAACCCGAGCCCACGCACGACCTGACTCCCCTGGAGCAAGCCGTTGCAGGCTTTTGGGAGAAGAACTATACCGGGTTTGGTACCATAGATGGCACCGACTTGGAACACCTTGAGTTGCGTCCCAATCGCACCGGGCACTGGTACGTGTCACGCGGTGGACAATCCATCCTGAGCAACACCATGTACATCCACAACTGGGAAGTGCGCAATGACTCGCTGCACTTGGATGCGCATGTTAAACCCATTGCAGTGCCCCGCCCTGATGGCACGGTGTACCACACCGATTCGATTCCGTTTTATGTGGATTTTGTACCGCTGCACTTGAACGCTGATTCGGTCATTCTAAAAGAGGTGTGCAACCTGCAGAAGAACACCTGCGACGGCGTGCAAACGTGGTACAACCGCAACACGTTGGAGGAATTGGTGAGGCAAGATCCCGACAGCGTGACCTTGTTTATACCGCCCAAGCGTCTGAAGGAAATTGGTACGGCTCCTGAAGGGGAATAAGGCTAGAAAGCCTCTCCAAAAGTGAA
Source organism: Luminiphilus sp. (assembly GCA_964221845.1). Classification (GTDB taxonomy): domain Bacteria; phylum Bacteroidota; class Bacteroidia; order Flavobacteriales_D; family Sanyastnellaceae; genus CAXPZW01. The sequence goes on from CAXPZW010000028.1 coordinate 703, forward strand.
GTAGGTCTGCAGCCTGCCCTCTCCCACTCCCACATCAAAACGCAGGTTGAGCCTTGAGGCTTGATCGAGTTCAAAACGTGCGCCTACACCATAGGTGTTGCGCAGGTGCTTGAGCGCAAAGTCCTGCGGTTCGCTTGCCACCATGCCTAAGCTCGCAAAGGCCACAGCTCCCCAGCGTTCCCGAATATCCAACCGGTATTCTCCTTGCCAGATGAGGGCATTGCGGTCGCGAAAACGGCCTTCGTAAAATCCCCGCATGCGCCGAGAGCCGCCCATAAGGGCCAACTGCTGAAACGGCACATCTCCCGTGCCATACTCCAACCACAGGCGTGAGGCCAAAGTGTGGGTGTCTTTCAGGTTGCGGTACCCACGCACATCTAAGCGGTACCGATCAAAGCCGCTGGATCCCCCAAGCGCCAGGGAGAAGTGTTGGTAGCTGGCCTCGGCGTACCACCCTTGTTTGGGCTGCATGACGTGATCGCGGTGGTCCATGAGGTAGACGCCGCCCAAACCGCTGATGGTACTTCCAGTCCCACCCGGCACAAGGCCCGTGTCGAAGTACCCTCCGGGAGTGTACCGATCGGTGTCCACTCGGTAGTCTTCGAACCAATAACGCACCCCGGCAAAGTGCCCCTCGGTGTTCAGGGGAAAGAGCCAATCCAAGCGCAACCGGGGGAATGTCACGTAAAAGCGCTCTCCCTCTGGGTCTTGAAGCTCATTTCCACGGCCGTAGTAGAAATAGGAGTAGCGGTAGTAACCCACCTCTCCCTTGGCCCGCCATCGGTCGTCTGCGGCATACAGCTGGAATGGGAGGTACACCAGCAGTTGCTTGTTTTGGGTGTAAGCAAACCCGAATTGGATTTGACTGGGTGGCGTGGTGCTCGGATGGCCCAAAAAACGGGTGTGCATCGCCGCTGCGCCTGCTCCCCAGCCTGTCTCAGGCAAGCGAAATAGCACAGGCACACCGATCCAACTGCCCTTGCGGGAAGTGGTGTCGGCGCTCTGTGCATGGGCCATAGCGCTCCACGCAAGCAAACACAAAAGGACAATCCGCTTCACAGGGCCAAGGTACGTTACCAGATTCACCCGATATTCGCGTTTTGCTTAACGCTTCGTACCTGTGGAATACTTCGTACTCAACAAACCTTTCGGCTATCTGAGCCAATTCACCGACGAGGGCAACCGCCCAGGCCTTGGCCAAATCTTGAATGTCCCTAGCGACGTGTACCCCGTGGGGCGTCTCGACGCGGACTCCGAAGGGCTGTTGCTGCTGACCAACGATAAGGCGGTAAATAGCCTCCTGCTGGATCCGGATCGTCAGCATGCACGCACGTACTGGGTGCAAGTTGAAGGATCGCCTACCGAGCATGATTTGAAAGCGTTTGAGCGCCCCTTGAACATCTCCATCCGAAAGAAACCCTTCCGCACCCGCCCGGCCAAAGGCGTATTGATGGATCCACCTGAAGTTTGGGAGCGCAACCCACCTGTCCGCGTGCGCAAAACAGTTCCGGACAGCTGGATTGCCATGACCTTGGTGGAAGGCAAGAACCGACAGGTACGCAAAATGACAGCCGCCATCGGCTTCCCTACCCTGCGACTCATCCGCTGGAGCATTGAAGACCTGGAGTTGGGTGACTTGCCTTCGGGCCAAGTGCGCGCCATCTCCCGCGAAGACGCTTACCGACTGCTGCAGCTGTGATCCACACCCTACTTGCCCCCTTTCGCATCTTGCTGATCTTTGTGGCCACATTGATCTGTGGCACCGTAGGCGTGCTAATGCGCCTGTTTGGAGCATCCACCGACATCACGGTGATGGTCATCAGTCATAAGGTCTGGGGTCCGTTTGTTAACGGCATCACCGGCATGCGCGTGGAAGTGCACGGCATGGATCAGGTGGACCTTTCTACACCATCGATCTATTGCGCCAACCACAGTTCGTTGATGGACATTCCGGCCATTTGTGCCAACACGCGCTTCCCCCTGTACTTCGTGGCCAAGGAATCGCTCAAGAAGGTACCTGGACTCGGTTGGTATGTCACGGTGACGGGCATGATCTTCATCAATCGAAGCAACCGGGAGCAAGCCATGCAAAGCATGAAGCGTGCAGCCGAGCTCATCAAGAACGGCAAGAACGTATTGACCTTCCCCGAGGGTTCGCGCAGTGCGGACGGTGAACTTCAGATGTTTCGTCGGGGCTCGTTCATCATTGCGCTGGAAGGCGACATTCCTGTGGTTCCCATTGCGCTTGAAAAGGTGAGCCGCGTGCTGCCCAAAGGCGGTTGGGTACTTAAACCCGGTAAAGTGCGCATGACAGTGGGTCAACCACTCTACCCCAGCTCCCTCCCCGAACGCACTCCTGAAGCGTTCGCAGCGGCGACCAAAGAAGCGGTCGCAGCGCTGATGCAAAACAACAAGGCATAAAAAAACGGCGCCCCACTGGAGCGCCGTTTTCTATGATGGGCGAAGGGTTACTTCGCTACAGTCACGCGTTGGGTCATCACCACATCGCCGGCAGTGATGTTTACCAGGTACATGCCAGCGGTCAAACCGCCGAAGTCCAGGTCAAAGCGGTGCTCGCCTGAGAGTACAATACCGAAGTCCTCGTTTAATACACGCTGACCTTGCAGTGAGTAAACCTCTACGGTCACGTCCTCAGCGTTGATCAGGTTGAACGCTACAGTAGCGTTGTCACGCACTGGGTTCGGGTATACGCTCAGCGACTGCTCGAAGTCTTGCTCCTTAACAGTTACTGTGCTCGCATTGGCGTTGGCTTGCTCCATAGAGAACTGAACCGAACCGTCGGTGCTCCATACGGTGCCCGCATCGGTCCAAGCCATGGCGTTGCCGTCCACACCACACGATGCGTAAGCAGAGCCATTGAGGCCATCGCCGTAAGCATCACGGAATACAAAAGTGTAGCAACCGGTCGCAGGCAAGCCAAAGCTGTGGTTGTACTCGGTCAGCGCTTCCTCGTAAGGACCGCCAGTCATCACTTCGTCGCCGTTCTCATCGATCACGCTCCAAGTGGTCTCCCCTGGCCAGCAATCGGTGTTCACGTCTACGTACCACCAAGTAGTGGCTTCAACAGCACCTACAGCCACTGATGCTTGCCAGCCGTTGTTTTCGGTGTTGTCGTCGTCAGCGTCAATCACAAACTCGAGGTCGGTGTCGCTGTCGGCGTTAACCATGCCGAAGTCCATGATGGCTGATTCCCACCAGCCGAGTGAACCGCTCCAGGTTTGCTCGATAGGACAGTCGTCGCAACCCATCATCACTACAGTAGCGCTGGTGAGTTCATCGGTACCTACGTTGGTCAGCTCAATAGAAGCGTTGAAAGGAGCTTCACACGCAGCAGTGGTGCCGGTGTAAGCGCTTACTGCAACATCCGAAGTGGCAGCAGAGCAGGTCATGTCTTCCATGAACCCCCAGTGCTCAGCAGCTTCGATCTGGCCGGTCTCGTAGATGCGGCCATCAGGACAGATGGTGTAAATAGTGGGGTAGTAAGCAATCTCCAACAGGTTAGCGATCCAACCGGCGTCGTCGATGATGGGGTAGCCTGTACCGTCAATCCAGTTGCCCTGGGTAGCGGTGCCGGTACCTTCGAGGTCAGCAGCGGTGGTTGAATCGTCGCCTTCTACGAAGATGACAATCACGTCGTCGGTACCGTCTGGGCCGTAAGTCTCCCAAACATCCTCCAGTGCACCGCTGGTGTGGTAGCTCCAGCAAGGGCCGCACCAGGTGGCCGATACGTCGATGATCACCTTGTAGCCTTGCGACAGGTAGTCATACAGGTTGTGGGTGTTCCCGTTGATGTCTTCGGCTTCGAAGTTGGGAACAAACGAACCGTTGGTCATTTGGGCCTGAGAGAATGTAGTTGAGGCCAAAAATGCCATCACGGCACATACGCGTAAAATGTGTTTCATAATAGAAGGGCGTGAAATATGAATATAATGTAATGTAAGATAGATCACCCCTCCTATAGTCAAACGTCCTACATGCTCGCGTTTTCCACGTCTAATTGTGATGCTACCGCAAAACCCTCTGAAATCGCGCGTTTGGCGTCGAGTTCACCCGCTTTTTTGGCCCCTCCGATCACATCGAATTTCAACCCTGCAGCTTCCAATTCAGCTGCAAGTCCATTGACCGAAAGCTGGCCGGCACACACCACGACGGTATCTGCGTGAATCACTTCGGTATTGCCCTCGCGTTCAATCTCTAGGCCTTCGGGAACAATGGCCTTGTAATACACACCACTCAGCATGTCCACCTGGTGCATCTTCAGACTTGCGCGGTGGATCCAGCCTGTGGTTTTGCCCAGTCCCGCACCCAGCTTGCCATCCTTGCGCTGCATGAGTGTGATCTGTCGCTTGGGGGGCTGCGGTTGGGGCTTGCCTTTGAGCCCACCTCTGTGTTCCAGCAAGGCATCGACATTCCACAGGTCCAGGAATACATCTACAGGCATGGGCGCTTCTGCCGAGTGCAACAAGAACTCGGCTACATCGAATCCAATGCCGCCCGCGCCGATGATGGCCACGCGTTCTCCGGCTTCAACCTCTCCTTTAAGCAACGCGTCGTACGCCACGACATGCGGGAGCTCCACGCCTGGGAGGTTGAGTTTTCGAGGAGTGACACCGGTGGCCAGCACTACATGATCAAACCCTTCCGCTTTCAGGGCGACCACTTCTGCAGCGGTGTTCAAACGGATGTCCACGTTGAGCTCTCCCAACATTTGGTTGAAGTAGCGCATGGTCTCGTGAAACTCTTCTTTACCCGGAATCACGCGCGCCAAGTTGAACTGGCCGCCCAAGGACCCTGAGCGCTCAAACAGGCTCACTTGGTGTCCAGCTTGCGCGGCATACATGGCTGCACTCATACCAGCGGGCCCTCCACCCACAACGGCGACCTTTCTAGGTGCTGTGGTTGGAGCTATGATCTTTTCGGTCTCATGGCAGGCGCGTGGGTTGACCAAGCAGGATGCAGTTTTGCGCTTGAAAATGTGATCCAGACAGGCCTGGTTGCAAGCAATACAGGTATTGATGCGTTCGGGCTGCTTGTCTTTTGCCTTGTTGACAAAGTCAGGGTCGGCCAAAAAAGGACGGGCCATGGAAACCATGTCTGCAATGCCATCGGCAAGCACGGCTTCGGCTTTGTCGGGGGTGTTAATGCGGTTGGTAGCGATGAGCGGGATGTTCACCTCCCCCATCATCTTGGCGGTCACCCAAGCAAATCCACTACGCGGAACCATGGTGGCAATGGTAGGCACGCGGGCTTCGTGCCAGCCAATTCCGGTGTTAATGACGCTTGCGCCTGCCTGTTCAATGCGCTTGGCCAGTTCAACAATTTCTTCCCAGCTGCTGCCGCCAGGGACCAAGTCCAGCATGCTCAAGCGGTAGATGATGACAAACTCCGGTCCCACGGCCGCGCGAATCTGTTTGACAATTTCAACCGGGAAGCGCATCCGGTTTTCGTAGGAACCGCCCCATTGGTCTTTGCGATGATTGGTGGCGCTCACCAGAAACTCGTTGATCAGGTAGCCCTCGCTGCCCATGACCTCTACCCCATCGTAACCCGCCTTTTGGGCCAACTTGGCCGCGCGTACATAGTGCCGGATGGTACGCTTCACCCCTGCTCCACTCAACGCGCGCGGCTTGAATGGTGTGATCGGGGCTTTGATGGCCGATGGGGCTACGTTCAAGGGGTGATACCCGTACCGGCCTGCGTGCAGGATTTGCATGCATATGCGTCCGCCCGCTTCGTGCACGGCACCGGTGACTTGTTGGTGTTTGCGTATATGCCCGCTGTGGGTCATGCGAATGGCAAACGGCGACACCCAGCCTTCTCGGTTGGGAGCCACACCTCCGGTCACCATCATGGCCACACCACCTTCAGCGCGTTCGGCGAAGTAGCGGGCCATTTTGTGGAAGCCCCCTTTGGCTTCTTCCAACCCGGTGTGCATGCTCCCCATCAAAATGCGGTTGGGCAGCGTGAGGTGCCCCACTTGCAAAGGCGAGAATACATGGGGGTACAACGGATGGGGCGAGGTGTTATGCATGCCGAGCAAGTTACGGAATCCTGTTTATGTAACGCTTGACTCAAACCGGATTGAATCCCCGTACATTTGCCCCGAAATTTAACCCATACGTCCATGCCCAACGGAGTCATCAACGTCCCCTTCCCCACCAACGAGCCGGTCTACGACTACGCCCCTGACACGCCTGAACGCGAGGCGCTGCAAGCAGCCTACGACCACATGTTCAACCAAGAACCCATCGAAGTGCCGATGTACATTGGTGGCGATTTGGTGTATACCGATGACAAGCGTGCGCTTGCTCCTCCCCACGATCACCAGAAAGTGATTGGCCACGCCAACTTTGGCACCAAGCAACATGTGAGCCAGGCCATCGATGCCGCTTTGGAAGCGCGCAAGCAATGGGCAGCCATGCCATGGGAGCACCGTGCGGCCATCTTCCTGCGTGCTGCGGACTTGGTGAGCGGTCCATACCGCTACAAGCTCAACGCGGCCACTCAGCTGGCGCAAAGCAAGAGCTCGCACCAAGCCGAGATTGATTCGGTGTGTGAGTATGCAGATTTCTTGCGTTTCAACGTGTTCTTCATGCAGGAGATCTACGAGCAGCAGCCTGACAGCGTTCCTGGCATCTGGAACCGACTCGAGTACCGTCCGCTGGAAGGTTTCGTGTTCTGCATTACCCCATTCAACTTCACCGCCATTGCCGGCAACTTGCCTGCTTCTGCGGCCATGATGGGCAATGTGTGCGTATGGAAGCCTGCTGACAGCCAGATCTACTCGGCCAACGTGCTGATGGAAATCTTCCGCGAAGCAGGCCTGCCAGACGGCGTGATTAACCTGGTGACCGTTGACGGCCCAGACGCAGGCGACGTGGTGTTCAACCACCGTGACTTTGCCGGCCTGCACTTTACCGGTTCTACCGCTGTGTTCAAGCACCTGTGGAAGACCATCGGTGCCAACATCGATACCTACCGCTCGTACCCACGCATCGTAGGCGAAACCGGCGGAAAGGACTTCATCATCGCGCACAAGTCGTCCAACGCTGCTGAGGTGGCCACTGCCATTTCACGCGGGTCGTTTGAGCTTCAGGGCCAAAAGTGCTCTGCTGCGAGCCGCGTGTACGTACCCTCAAACATCTGGGACGATGTGCGTGACCAAGTGGTGGAAGACGTGCGCTCAATGCACATGGGTTCTCCGCGCGACTACAAGAACTTCATCAACGCCGTAATCGACGAGCGCGCATTCGACAAGATTGCGAGCTACATCGACTACATCAAGCAGCAGGACGACGCCGAAATCCTCGTTGGCGGCGGCTACGACAAGTCGAAAGGCTACTTCATTGAGCCTACCGTGGTACTCACCACCAACCCCAAGTTCCGCACCATGTGTGAGGAGATCTTTGGTCCTGTGGTGACCATCTACGTGTACGATCCAGAAGCGTGGGTAGAAACCTGCGAACTGGTGGACAGCACTTCGGATTACGCGCTTACCGGTGCCATCTTCGGTCGCGACCGTTACGCTGTTGTGCAGGGCATGGAGATTCTGGAGAATGCTGCAGGTAACTTCTACATCAACGACAAGCCAACAGGCGCCGTTGTGGGCCAGCAGCCGTTTGGCGGCGCGCGCGGTTCAGGCACCAACGACAAAGCAGGTTCTTACTTGAACTTGTTGCGTTGGGTATCGCCCCGCACCGTCAAGGAGGCGTTGGTGCCACCGACTGATTACCGTTACCCGTTCTTGGGTTAAGGACGAATTTAGGATATGGAAAGAGGCCTCGTTTGGGGCCTCTTTTTTTGTGCTATTCAGGGCGGCCGCGCAGGTTCCCTCCCGTGGGCTGCCGGCCCTGCCGCCCCCGCCTCCACCTCGCATCGGTCGTCTCACGACGATCAACGCCGAGAAAGATCCGGTTCCAAGAGCTGCCCTCCAAACCACTGTCGGTTTCACTTTATGGATGGTGGGCGCGACTTTGCGAATGCCCTTGACACGAGAACGACCAAAAACAAAAAACCACGCAATAGGCGTGGTTTCATGTGAGCAACCCGGGTAAGCCGGATTCTGTTCTTCCCAGAAGGAAGCCCCGTCATTTATCTGTTCAACCTACCCGCCAGGATCCAGCGGGCCGCTTTGAGCGCCGAAGCGCACCCTGGCCTATTTGGTCTTTCAGCCCGAAAGGTTTACCCAAGCTGCCGCAGTCTCCCACGGCACTGGTGGGCTCTTACTCCACCTTCTCACCCTTACCTGTGCCCGAAGGCCATCGGCGGTCTAAATCTCTGCAGCACTGTCTGTCGCCTAAAAGACGCCTCCTTTTTCAAAGAGTACGGTGCCCTATGCTGTCCGGACTTTCCTCTGCCTTGCAGCAGCGACGAGGCGGATTGCTCACCGCAAAAGTAGTCCAAAGAAAAAGGGCGCCCCAACTGGAGCGCCCTTCTATGTGAAAGCAACCTGAGGTTGCAGGTAAGCTTAGTGCTTCACCAGACGAACAGTCTTGGTGCTGTGGCCCACTACGAGGTTCAGCATGTAGGTGCCGTCCGCTTCGCCGGTGATGTCTACCACCTGGGTGTAAAGACCGTTGGCAGCATTGAGCTCTACATTCTCAATGATGCGGCCGGCAACGTCAGTCAAGGTGTAAGTCACATCTTGGCCGGTGAGGCCTTCGAGTACCACGTTGATTTGACCGTTGCTTGGGTTCGGGTAAACGGTGAGTTCAACACCGCCTTCGAGTTCTTCGATACCGATGGTAATTTCGATGGCACCTGCGTATTCGAAGGTACAACCGTTTGCATCCTCGATGTTGAGGAAGTAGTCACCGTCGCAGGCATCAGTGATGTCTTCGGCGTCGCCTGAGAAACCGTTCGGGCCAGTCCAGGTGTAGTCGTAAGGGGCAGTACCGCCTTCTACAGAGATTTCGATAGCACCGTCACATTGACCGTCTACTTCTGCGGAGATGTTGTCTACAGTCACAGCAATGGCGTCTGGCTCGGTGAGTTCGGTTGGGATCACTACTTCACAGCCATTGGCATCGGTTACACCAGTGTCGTAGGTGCCAGCGCCGAGGCCAGTGAAGATGTTGTTCTCATCGTAGTTCGAACCGTCGATGGCATACTCGTATGCGCCGTCGATGGTAGTACCACCCGCAACGTTTACGATTTCAATCGCACCGTTGGTGTCGCCGTTACACAGGATCGCAGTTTCGTTCACCTCAAAGGTGATTGCGTCTGGCTCAGGAATGGTCACTTCGAATGTGCCTTCACAGTCTTGGTTGTCAAACACAACTACAGTGTAGGTGCCGGCATCCAGATCCATATAAGCGTTGGTGGTAGTGAGTTCGCCGCCAGCCCAAGTGTAGACGAAACCGCCGTTGCCGCCAGTACCGTTGAAGGTGATAGCGCCATCTTCGTCGCCGTTACAGGTGGTCGCAGTTACGTCTTCGTCGAGGCCAATTTCTTCTGGACCGTCTACAGTTACATCGACGGTATCCTCACAGTTGTTCGCATCCAGACCGGTTACGGTGTAGGTACCTGCACCCACCATGTCAAAGAAGGTCTCGGTTTGGAAGTTCACGCCGTCAATCGAGAAGGAGACTTCGCCGTTACCACCGGTACCTCCGCTCCAGTCGCAGAGGATCACGCCGTCTTCGCTGTAAGAGCAAGTAGCGCCTGCAGATGAGCTCGCAGTGATCTGGAATCCGAATGGCGAGTTTACCACTACGTCATCCGACTCAGCGATACAACCGTTAGCATCCTCGCCGTAAATGATGGTTACGCCGTTGTCCACACCGTTGAAGAGTGCATCATCGGTTTGGGTGAGCATGTCTGGGTCGAGGCCGAACATCACAGGAGCTACACCGCCCGAGTAAGTACCTTCAACAATACCGTCTTCCAAGCCGAGGCAAGAAACGTCTTGCAGTACTTCGGCAGTAATCACGAATTCTTCGGTGAAGAGCTCCACTTCGAATGTGACCGCTGGGAACTCTGGGTAGGCTTCAGAACCACAAACAGCATCCACCACTTGAACAGTGTAGGTGCCGTTGCCCAGGCCGGTAAAGTTACCTACTGCCAATGGAGGCTCGCCTGAACCTACAATGCTGAAGTCAGCAAACTGCTGAGCACCGGTCACCTCCAAAGAGATGCTACCGTTGTTCAGGTATGCACAGGTTGGGTTCGTTGAGTTAATCTCACCGTCAACAGCAATCGCACAGTCGTACAGACAGCTGTTGTTTTCGGTGGTGGCGTCTGCGTTGTAGTTGAGTGCAGTCGCATCGGTACAACCCAAGATGCTGCCACAGGTAGAGAAGTCGTATGCAGCGATGTTCTCATTGGCACCAATACCGTTGACGAAACATTGGATCCAGAAAGTACCTGAAACACAACCGTCAGTGGTGAACTGCGCCAGCAGAACGCGGCCGTCCTCACCTGGAGACCCGAGACCAAAGGCGTCGTTCAGGGTGAACCACAGACCACCTGTTACACCTGACAGCTCGAAACCACCGGTGCTTTCGAAAGTAGCGGCAAAGTCATCGTCGTCGTCGTTACCACCAATGGCGGTTACCGAACCCGCTGGACTCTCTTGGTCTGATTGACCAATGGTCAGCCAGCTATCGTAGATGAGCGACTGATCCGCTGAGTAGAATGCAGGGTTGATGTTGGTGGCCAAAGCGCTACCAAATACCGATTGCCACATGGTGCCTTCGGTTTGTACAGAGGTAATCTGAGCACCATCGCCAAAGACTGCTGAAACGTAGTCAGGCAAGATGGTGTCCACTTCCATATCGCCCAAGTCTACAAACAAGGTGTCTGTATTCTCGACAGTAGCGTAAATGCGGTAAGTAGTGTAACCTTCCAGGCTGAGGTCACCAGCTGGAGTCGTGTAGGGGGTTGAAGGGTGAACAATCACCTCTTCTACTTCCAGGCCGGTCAGCTGGGCCTGTGCTAGGGTGAAGCAGAACAGCGCAGCAGCGAAAAGTAAAAGCTTTTTCATAATGAGATTTGTGCGTTCAAGTTTCCATTTTTTGGACAGTCAAATATAGAATGCTCCCATTCCATATACAACCAGTGCTTGTAGGAGTTCTTCCGAGAGAAATGAACAAAAAAGCCCCAACAAGTGTCGGGGCTTTCACGGGGCTATCGTAGGAAGGTTACTTCTTCACGAATCGGAGTTGTCCTGCAACGCCGTTGTGGCGCACTTGAGCCACGTAAACACCGCTGTCCCAGCCGCGTACGTCAATTTGCTCCACTGAGGTGGTGGTGTTGAACGCAGCAACCTCGCGGCCAGCAACGTCAAACACAATCACCTGAGCACCCGCAGGTGCTTGCAGGTTCAGTACCTCATTTACAGGATTTGGGAATGCAGAAATGCGGCCATTCAAGGTCTCGTCGATGTTCACCCCACAGGCTTCACACGCGTTGTAGCACACTGCAGCAAGTACTTCAGCTTCACCAGTGCGGGTGTGGGTGCGGTTGAAACCGCCAATGCCGTTTCCTACACCGCATCCACCGGCTTCGAAGTCATTGTTTTCCTCCACTGAAGCATCAATTTCACCTGCAGGATACGGATCTCCGTTGGTGAACTTGAATTGGATGTCTGCACTGCCGTCTACCAGAACCGTAGCCTCGAAGATGTTGTTGCCATCGGCGTCAGTCATGGGCACTGCTCCTGCTTGCCAATTCGGCTCGGTAAAGTTCCCCATGAGCCAAACACCGTCAGCACTGAGTTCACCCGCGTCGACTATTTCAGTCATATCCAACTGAAAGGTAATTTCCGCAGGATCAGGGTCGGCCACACACGACTCGCTGCACTGGTTGTAGCACCACTGGTCCGTCATGGGCTCTTCTCCAACAGTAAGTGCTCGATTGCCATTTGAAGTGCAATCGCCTACCGGGGATTCGTTGCCAATATTTCCAAACTCGTCTGGTTCTTCAGTCCAAGCATTGCCGTTCAGGAATTTATATTCATACACACCTGGCGCGATGTTTACAGTGACTTCCCAGATGCCATCACCCATGTCGGACAGAGGAGTGCCACCAGTATTCCAGCCTTGAAAATTACCAGCCACGTGCACACCGTTAGTGGACACCTCAGCTTCGTTGCTCATGTCTACGCGCAAGGTCACAGCAGTAGGTTGGGTGCACGCGTCACATGCGTCGAAACAGACTATATCAAGTGGGGTATTCAGGTCGGTGATTGCTACAGTGCGGTTGCCGGTTCCGTCACCGCAATCCTCTGGAACATACTCATTTGGGTTGGCCCAGTCGTTGCCGTTGATGTACTTGAAGGTCAACAGCCCGTCATCAAGGATCGAAGCGTCAAAAGTGTAAACACCTTCCCAGATGTTGTCCTCGTTGCTATCCATCAATGGGGTAGCGTTTTCAGACCAGCCTTGGAACTCACCTGCAACGTGCACGCCGTTTGGCGACACCGCCTCCTGCAGAGACATATCAACGCGGAAACGCACGGCGTAATCGCCACATGCCGCACATGAAGCCCAACACACGTGGTACGAAGCGTCGTCCTCACCTACCATCAGGAAGCGGTTGTCGTTGCCAGTCACTTCAACTTGGCAGGTCGGAGGCACATCCTCTGCGTAGTCCCAATCGTTGCCGTTGATAAATTTGAACTCGTAGTTGCCGGGAACCAAGCTTAGGGTGATGCTGTACACACCGTCCATATCGTCGTCGGTGAGCATCAATTCGGGCAGGTTGGGTAGCCAGTTGTCAGAAATCGCGGGGTTGTCTACGGTACCGTCATAGTCCCAATCCCAAAAGTTACCGGCGACGTGTACGCCGTTCATGTCCACCATCTCGGCGTTCATGTCCACCTCGAGGGTGACGTTGGCTTGGGCCATCAGACTGCCTGCCAGAATCAAACTGAGAATAGAAGTAAAAATGTGTTTCATGTGAAAAGGGTTTGCGTCGTAAGGTTGTGTGTACTTTGCACACCGTACGAAAGTATCAATTCTTCCTCCTTACCGTTCTATGACAACTCGCATTTACCAACACGCCACGTTGATTTTGGCCTTCCTCGGTTTGCTTGCTACAGCGGCACCCGCGCAAAAGCTTTCACCCAGTGATTTTCGCATGGATCCACCGCACTGGTATAAGGACTTGAAAGGCACCCAGTTCCAGCTGTTGGTTCATGCAGAGAATATGACCGCCGAAGCCGTTTTTGAGATCGCCTCCATGGGCGTGGTGCTGGATTCGGTGGTGACGGTAAACAACCCGCATTACCGGTTTTTGTACCTCACTCTTGCTCCTGCTTTCGCTGGAGATGCGGTGAAGCTGCGCTACCGCCAAGGCCGCAAATGGCAAGAGGTGCTCTACCCGATTCAAGACCTGCCGAGCACACCCGGTCACATCGATGCGCTGAACACCTCGGACTTCATGTACCTGCTCATGCCCGACCGGTTTGCCAACGGCGATTACGACAACGATGTGGTGGAAGGCATGAATGAAACCAAGCTCAACCGGGAGTGGATGTACGACCGTCACGGAGGCGATTTGCAGGGCGTGATGGACCGGCTGGACTACTTGCAAGACTTGGGCGTGACCGCCTTGTGGCTCAACCCTGTGCTGGAAAACGACGAGCCTAAAACCTCTTACCATGGCTACGCCACCACTGACAGTTACGCCATTGATCCGCGCTATGGAGATGTGGAGCTCTATTGCGCATTGGGCGACTCGCTGCGTCGCCGGGGCATGAAGCTGGTCAAGGATGTGATTTACAACCACTGGGGCGACCAACACTGGATTGTACTGGATCCGCCGGACGACACCTGGGTCAACGCTTGGCCTGAGTTTACACGCACGAGCCACCGCCCTTACACCCTGTTTGATCCCTACGGCAGCCAGCACGATAAGGGCGTGATGACCGACGGCTGGTTTGATCACCACATGCCCGACATCAACCAGCGCAACCCCTTGTTGGCGGATTACCTGATCCAAAACACCTTGTGGTGGGTCGCAGAGGCCGGCCTAGACGCGCTCCGCATCGACACCTACTACTACCCTGACCAAGTATTCATGGCCAACTTGGTAGACCGCGTACGTCAGGAATTCCCGAATTGCTTTGTGTTTGCCGAATGCTGGATCCGCGATCCGGTGGCACTGAATTGGGTTTCCCAACGTGTTTCCTACCGTGATCTTCCTGACACTCGACTCAATGGCATCACCGACTTCCCGCTGTACTTCTCAACGCTCGACGCACTCAATCGAGAAACCGGTTGGGAGTCAGGCGCCATCCAATGGTACATCACCCTGGCCAACGACGTGTTGCTTGATGAGCAGCCGAATCATGTCCTGTTTTTGGATAACCACGACCTGTCTCGCTACTACTCCATGGTGGGCGAAGACTACGCTAAGTACCAAGTTGGGCTGGTCTTTTTGATGACAACCCGAGGGATCCCCATGATCTACTATGGTACCGAAATTCTGATGGCCAACTTCTGTGACCCTGACGGCAAGGTGCGCAGCGATTTCCCAGGAGGCTGGAAGGAAGACCCCGTCAACAAGTTTGAAGAAGCCGGCCGCACAGCTGAGGAACAAGCCGCATTCGAATTTGTAAAGGAGCTCGCGTGGTGGCGCCAGACCCAGACCTGGCTCGGAGATAGCCAACTGATGCACTTCATCCCACAGGACGGCGTGTACGTGTACTTCCGCTACGATGCTTTGGGCAACAAGGTGATGGTGGCCCTCAACCCCCAAAACAAAGACGTGGAGCTGTCTTTGGAGCCTTACAGCGAAATGCTGCCTGAAGACGCCGACCTCCGTCTGTTGATGAGCAACGGGGCTAAAGTTGAAGAAGGGGGCACGGTGAGCCTGCCAGGCAAGTCCTATGCGCTGATCCGCGTATTCTAAGCGGTCATAAACGCACGCCAAGCTTCAGGGACAGGCGCTTTCTTATCTACCGAGAAATCGTAACACACCAACGTGGCCTTGGCCCGTGTACAGCATTGAGGCCCTTCTGGAGTCTCTTTGAAAATCTGGTAGGCCATGGTGAAGCTGCTGTTGCCCACGTGCACCACTTCGGTTTCGACGTGGATCTTGTCCAGCAAGAAGATGGGCGCCAAGTAATCGATCTCGTTTCGTGCCAGGATGATGCCGTCTTTGGTCCAATCCCAACGGCTGTTCATCATCTTGTCAAAGTAATCCATGCGTGCGAGCTCAAAGTAGCTCAGGTACACCGCGTTGTTGACGTGACCCATAGTATCGGTGTCGCGAAAGCGAATGGTGATGGAGCAAACGGTCTTGCTCATCTTAGCGCAGTTGAAGCGGTTGGCGTGACTGCCCTTGATCACCTGCAATGTGCAAGGTATAGCTGCCTGCAGGAAGGTGTTCCAGGTGCAACTCCTCTCCTGCCCACACCTGCGATGTGTACACGCGTTGCCCGAGTGCATTGTAGAGCGTCACGTGCAACAACCCTGAAGCAGGGGTTTGCAAGCGAATGGTGCCCGTTGAAGGGTTTGGAAAAACAACCACGTCCAACTGCGCGAGTTCCTCAACGTTGTCAGGCGTTTCTTCCTCCAAGATGGCGTCTTGGTAGCGGATGGCAGTGACGGTTTCAGTTCCGAAAATCTCTTGGGTGGTGATTTCCAACACAGGCGCCTGCATGCCCTCAGCTACCCAGCTGTACACGCGCTCGGGCAAACGGGGAATGTTAGTGCCCAACTCAATAAAGTCGATGTATGTGGAGTCGCTTGCCTCACGTAGGGCTACTTGGCGCAATACGTCAAAGGTGCCAAAGGGCGTGGTCAAGGTGCCCCAGCCGTCTACCTCGGCGCTGCGCGTACCGGTTTGCACCCAGGTGTAAAGCCCTGGCACTTCCAAGGTGGTTTCGAAATCGCTGGAGAAGGTGTTGCCGTATTCCATGGGGTAAGCATACAAGAGCTCATTGCCATCGTTGGGCACCGAGATAGGCAAGCCTGTGACAGTCACACCAAAGCCGGTAGCCCGGTAGCTGTCTTCGTCGTTATTGTAGAAGGTATACGGGTCTTCCAAAGAGAAGTCGCCAAAGGCAAAGTCTGGGGTTTTGGTGGCCAGGTTGGAGTAGCTGTCTGGGTAGAGAAAGGCGTTGTTGAAGAAAAACTGGTACAAGAACGGAGCATCTCCCACTTGCAGGAAGGTGTCCACATCTTGGGTGAATACTTCCAGCCAGGTGTAGTCCCAGTTGACGTCGGCTCCCGTGTTGTCCAACTCGAGGTCGTCAAAGCTGGGACCGAAGACTTGGGAGTAGCGAACCGTGTCTCCGGCCGAAGGCAAATCTTCGGTGGTGATGGTGATCTGGGCGTGCAATCCAGAAATGGCAACAAGTGCTGCGCACAAAAGCGGTATTCTCATGTTGCTAAGCTAGCGCTTTCCACCGGGCACCTTATCGAGGCCGATTGCGCCATGACCACTAATTTTGCGCGCCGTATGGCAATGATCAAAGCAGTACTTCAATCGGTTTACATCCTGGGCCTTGTGGCCGGCGGGGTGTTGTTGGGCCAAGGCATCCTTGGCGAGGGCAAGAACATCTACTGGGTGGCCGCCTTGCTGGTGGTGACCCTCTCGGGCTTCTTCTTTGCGGTGCACTGGTGGCGCGGGTGGAAACACATTCCTACCCTGCGCGTTGTGATGACGGGGTGCTTGGGCGCAGGCACCTTGATTGTGGCTGGCCAGTGGTTCACCGACAACGAGCCGGACCCCATCCCTATGATTGTGGCTGGCTTTGTACTGGTGGGCTGGGTGATTTGGGACCAGTTTTACAACCGCGCACCACGCACGTCAGCTCCAGAAGCCGTGCCTGCCGCCTGGAACACCTCAGGCACCGCGCAACACATTGTACTTATAGGTACATCTCCCAAGGACCCGAGCTACCGCCAACAAGTAGCTGCGTTCAATGCAAGTGAATGGGCTGCACGCACTTCTGCGGTGGGCGCCGATGAAATCTTGAGCACCCATGTCACTGCTGTGAGCGATGTCCCCGGTCTCGAAAGCCGCGAATTACTGTTGCAGGCGGCCTTGCCTCTGCTGGCTGGCGGCGCAGTGACTGGAGGGGTGCCTTACGCCTTGGTGATCGACCCAGACGGCCAGGTGCTGTACAGCTATCGGGTGAAAGACCGTCGCTACCTCCCCACACCGACCTTTATGGGGCGGATTGTGAACGCTTTGGAGGCCGGAGAACCCATATTTCGGCAGTAGAATCGCTCCGAAACCGTGATTTGACGGGCATTTCAGGGCGTTTTTGGCCAGGTTTATCAACATTCGGCCGTACTTATTCACAAATCGACCCCATTTTGCCTGTAACGCTTGCCTGCCGCGAGTTTGCGCCTATATATTTGTTTCGGTTGCTTCGGCAGCCTAGGTATTAAACTCCATTAATCTCACATCATGAACAAAGCAGAACTGATCGAAGAGATGGCAGCAGACGCTGGCCTCTCAAAAGCAGACGCTAAGCGCGCCCTCGACGCATTCATCGACACCACCACCAAAGCCCTCAAAAAAGGCGATCGCGTGGCACTGGTAGGCTTCGGCTCATTCTCAGTAACTGAGCGTGCTGCTCGTAAAGGCCGCAACCCACAAACCGGTAAGGAAATCACCATCAAAGCCAAAAAGGTGGTGAAGTTCAAGCCAGGTGCTGACCTGTCTGCCAAAGTGTAATCGCACTGAACGCAAAACATTTGAGGGTCACGCCTGGCGTGGCCCTTTTTTTATGCCCATTATGGACACCTCTACACTGCTCACTTACCTCCAAGGGTTCTTGACCCCTGAGCGTGCGGCCAACTTTGAAGCGGTATTGGCTCAGCGCACCCGCCACCTCACCGTAGTTGTGGAAGACATCTACCAACCCCACAATGCCAGTGCGGTTTTGCGCTCGTGCGATTGCTTCGGGGTGCAGGATGTGCACATTGTAGAGTACGAGACCGAATACAACGTGAACCCTGGCGTGGCCCTGGGTGCATCCAAGTGGCTCACCCTACATCAATACAAGCCTGAGACGCGGCCTGATCCGTTGGTCGATTGTTTCTCAGACCTCAAATCCGCTGGGTATCAAATCCTTGCCACCACCCCACACACCGATGACCAACTCATCAGCGAGTTGGACATCACCCGGCCCACAGCCCTGGTATTCGGCAATGAAGGGCGCGGCATATCGGACCGCGTACGGGAAATGGCGGATGGATTTGTCAAGATTCCCATGTACGGCTTCACCGAAAGCTTCAACATTTCAGTTTCGGCCGCCCTGTGCCTCTACGAGCTCACCGAACGTATGCGCAAAACCGGCATCAACTGGCAGCTGACCGAAGAAGAAATTGCTGCGTTGCGCCTGGAATGGACCCGCCGCAGCATCAAGAACGTGGACCAAATCGAAGCCCGATTCCACTCCCGAGATGGACGCCCAGATTGACATTCGTTACCGCGGAATTCTGAAGGTGGCGGCCCCCATTGCGTTGGGGTCGTTTGTGCAGTTCATCGTGGTATTCACCGACAA